>CAZNNO010000096.1:0-12805 GCA_964574435.1 uncultured Opitutaceae bacterium | reverse complement strand
ATCATCGCGCCAATTCCACCAGGTTTGCCACTTCCAAAGGCGAGCTTTCAACGCCGGCGGCCATTGCGGGGGTACAACGGATGGTCTTGTGGAATCGGACGAAATTGTAATACGCAAAGTGGAGCGCCACGGCAGACTTAAAGTTGTCGAGTTTTTTTGAAAAAGCGTTGGTGAGACGAGACAGACGGCGGCAGTGCATACGCATGGTATGGTTCTGCTTCTCGACGTATGAGGTCGAGATTTGGTCGGGCTCCCCGACGATGGTCGAACGCTCTATTTTGGTGACTTGCGGTGGGCTGTACTTTCTCTCTTCGGTCTTTTCCGGCGAAGCGTAAACTTTTACGATCTGCCCGTAATCAACCTCCGTCCCGAAAGCTTCATGCACCGCATTGGTATAGGCGCGCCATCCGTCAGAGGAAAGCTCGACTCGGCCACTCAACCTCGTCTGCAAATCCTCCAAGAAGAGATGCGTGCTAACCTCGTCACGCCTACCAGCCAAGAAAGAGGGGACTAGCTTGGTATCCGCGTCTAAGGCGACAAAAGTGTAAACATCGCCCAATCCCTTAGAGTAATCTTCGGGCATGCATTGAGCCTGTTTCTTAGCGATGAATCCCCACAGCTCGTCCACCTCGATCCGGCGGCAATTAAGTTCGCGTAAGCGACCATCCATGAATCCAGCGCAAGCGTTTCCAACCCTGATCCCAAGACGCATGATTGTATCGCGATGGATCCCAGTGATGCGCTCAACTCCGCGAATCGACATGCCTTCGGCCAACATGGAAACCACGTTTACCTGCTTATCGAATTGGAGAATGTTGGGCATGGGAAGGAATGACGGTTATGGAGCAGCAAGGATGCTTTCGGATAACCGAGTGGACATATTTCTGAAAAGCGCATCGGTGGCATTAAAGATATCTAATGCCATCTCTTCGTCGTAATTTATTTCGACATGCATCGTGCCATTTCTCCATGGATTTCTGACGGCTTCAAGTTGTGCGCATAATCCTTCGTAGAAATTTCTCTTTGCACTCCAGTCCACAGATGTAGCGGATTTCCGTGCCTCCAACTCGTCCTTAATGGCGCCAAGAATCTTTCCCCAATTTCTTTCATAGTCCTTTGTTGGGTCAGGAATGCTCAGGCTTTTTGCTATCACCTTTAAAGCCATCTCTAGCGCCCTCATTAAATGGAACACACATGCTGTATTGGCGGAGAGCGCGTAACATTCACACGCTTCGTGCAATTCTCCGGCGGCCCTGGGAAATTCCATCAGTACAGAAGCAGCAATCTTCTCGCCCTTAAAATATGGGAGCTTGTCGCTTGGGATATACAGAAAGAAAAGCGGGTCCGTCTCGTCCTCAAAACGCCTAACCAATTCGTTAATCCTGTCCTCGAGTTTCTTCTCGGCTATTATTTCCGATAACTCCTGAAGGAATTTCCCGGCACCCCGCGCCGTCATAGGGAGGCCGAGGAAGTCGGCGTGGCGAATCACAGTATTGAGGCATACCTCGGCTTCCTTCTGACGTTGGGCCGAAATAGAGCCGGTTTCGCTTGAAACGGTGTCAACGTCTATAATTCGCAGATGGGTAATGCTGTCCCATAGGTCCACAAATTGCCTCACGAAGTATTGCTTCATGTCGGTCATGGCTAACAGGCGAGGGCCGCCCTGCCAAGGCCAGCAAAAGACCTGCAATTGGCGGTTTCCTATAGGTATATCGTCGGGGCGTTTCATAATACCCCTATCGGATACCCGAATGGCCTGTTTTGAGCCCAGAAATCCAAATTAGGACACTACCCGCCCCACAATACCCTTGACTCGACTCCGCCCCTTTGAGTCCTTGACCGGCTCCGAACTTCACAACGACCATGGCAAACACCCAATCCGCTATCAAGGCCGCCCGCAAAGCCGTGCGCCTTGCGCTCCGCAACCAGGCAGCCAAGACCCGTTTGAAGACCTTCCACAAGGCCTTTGACGCAGCGGTGAAATCCGGGGATGCCGCAGCAGCCAAGACAGCCGGCAGGAACTACCTCTCGGCAATCGGCAAGGCGGTCAAGTCTGGGGTCGTCCACCGGAACGCCGCCTCACGGGCAAAGTCGCACGCGGCGAAGTACGTGCTCGCGAAGTGACGGTGAATTTGGGATGGCTGCAGGCCATTCCAATTTGAAGACAGATCCCGGGGTTGAACTTTTCCTTTCGCGCTACGCCGACGGCGAGTGGCAGGAGGTTGTGCGCCCCTGGCTGGAGGCTCGACCGGGCGGCCTTGCCCGCTCGGTCGTCGTTGCGCCGACGCGCGGCCAAACGCAGGCGCTAAAGCAACGATGCCTCTGCGAGGGCGTTGCCCTTCTTGGGGTGGAGTTCCTGACCCCCGGTCTCGCGAGGAAGAAGAGGCTGGCCGCCTCTGGGATCGGCAGGACCCTCCAGTTGCTCGTCCTCAGGTCGCGGATCGAGGCCTGCGTCGCACCGCTGGGCCCCGACGATCGCGAAAGGGGCCTTTGGAAGAGCCTCGAGAGCGACCTCGAATCGGCGCTCGCCGACTTTGAAGACCTGATCCGCGGCGGTTTCCGGGCGGAGCATTTTCCGAGGCCCGAGCTGCGCCGGGTGTTTGCCGAGATGGCCTCGTGGATGGAGGAGCACGGCTACGCACTAGGACCGCTGCAGGACGAGATCGCCGGCCTGAGCAAGCCGGGGTCCGGCGAGAGCCCCTTGGCCGACAGGCTCCTCGTACTCGCGGGCGGCGCGGAGGGGTGGGGTGAATTCTTCGGGCTCGTTGCGCTGGCCCGCCGCTGCGGCTCGGTAAGCGTGGTCCTTGCCGAGCCGGATTTCAGGGGCGGGGGCGGTTCGGGGGAGGAGTGGATCAACGTCTGGCAAACCGTCTTGGGAGTCGAGGCACGCGTGATCGACGCCAACCCCGCCGATTCCTGCGCAGGAGTCGCGGACCTCTGGAACGGCGACGGGGGCTCTGCGGAGCGGGCGGACGTGATCGTAGGCCGCTCGAAGTCCGATGAAATGGACCTAGTCGCGCGCTCCGTGGTCCGCCTCCTGGCGGAAGGCTCGGACAATATCGCCGTCATCTTCCCGGGCGCGGGTGCCGCGCACGCCCGTATGGCCCGGCTGCTCGAGGAGCGGGACGTGCCGTTCGCGGACCTCATAGGGATGGTGGGAACGGCGCCCGTAGACACCCTTGTCCAGCGCGCGCTCGCGGACTTTTACGAGCGGGGATGCCGGCTCGAGGAACTTCTGGCGCTCTGGCCGCTCCTGCGCTCGCTCAACCTTGCGCATCTCCCGCCCGCGGATGCCCGAAGGGCCTGCCAGAAACTCTTTGACGAGGTGCTGTCGCACTCGCTCGAGCCCCATGTCGGGCGCCTCGAGGAGTCTGAAGACCCGCACTGGCGTGAGGTAGGGCGCGTCGCCCGCCTCCTCATGCCGGGCTGGCCCCAGCAGCTTGCGCCGTCGGAGGCGCTTGACAGGTTCGAGGCGGCGAGGGACCGGTTGTCAGTGGGGGAGCCGGCCGGCTGGTCTGCGCTGCGCGAGTTTGCCAGGAGAGCCACCGAGCCGATGCCCGCCCGCGCGATCCTCGAGGCGATACGCTCCTTTCTGCCCGAGAAAGGGCCGGCAGCCGCCCGCGCAAGGGAGGGCTTCTGCCGCGTGACGCTCACGACCTGCAGGCGCGCTGCGGGTGTGGCCTGGTCGGATGTCATCTTTACGGGGGCAAACCGAGGAGTCTGGCCCGAGAAACGCGAGCCGAGCTGCTGGCTTGGCGACGACTCGAGAAGGGAGCTGGAGCGCGCTCAGGGAAGATTCTCGCTCGGCCTGCCGACGAGCGACGACCGGGCTGCGTTTGAGCGCAGGCTCTACTGTTCAATAGCGCGCGACACGCGCCGAAGGGTCGCCTTCAGCGCGGCCCTTTTCAGCGACGAGGAGCCCGAGCTGGCGCTTGGGCCGAACCCGTGGCTCGAGCGCGTGATGTGGAGCAAGGGCCTCATGTCGGCTGCCAAGGCCGGATCCGAGGCCTTCGAGCGGCTGGCCCGCTCGCGCCCTGCGGGCCAACCCGCTGGCGATAAGGACCCGCTGGACGCGTGGCTGGGGATCTGGAGCCGGCGCCGCGACCGCGCCGCGCCCTTTGACGAGTACTTCCTCGGCGAGCCCGGGTGCGGGCACAGGCCCGACAGCCTTTCAGCCAGCCAGATCGAGCGCGGGGTGGAGGACCCCGCCACGCTCTGGTTTGACGCCCTCCTAAGGGTCTCGCGTGTCGACTGGCGCCCGTTCACCCGGGCCCGAAAGAAGTCGATCGGCAACGCGGTCCACCGAGCGCTAGCGGCCGCATTCCGGGGCGCCCCGGTCGAGGGCAGCTTCCTCGCGATGCCCGACAGGGACGCGGCCGCTGCGAGGCTGGAAGGCGAGCTTCGGCGAATTCGCGCGCTCTGGCCGGCGGACCGCTACTGGGATTCCTTCCACGGGGATGTATCCCGCGCGGCCCGCGAGCTGCTCGAACGGGTGTTTGAGCTTCCCGCGGCGGGCTATTGCGCGGTCGAGGTTCGCCTGCCCATGGGCTCGAGCGTCCCCCTTGGGGGCGTGGATCGGATCGCCGTCCACGGCAGGATGGACCTGGTGCTCTCGGACCGCCCCGGATGGGGCGGGGCAAGGATTGAGGTCGTTGATTTCAAGACCGGCGGCGCCTCGAAGCTGTCGGCCGTCCGCATGGCCTCAACCGGCGCCTCGCTCCAACTGGGCGTCTACCTGGAGGCCGTGCGCTCCGTGGGTGCCACAGGCAGCGTGTGGATGCTGAAGCCCGAGGAGCGCCCCGCGTTGCTCGGGACCGATGAGCTGGAGCGGTCGTGCTCGAAGCTGGTTGTCCTGGGAGCCCACCTGCAACGCGGTATCTACGGCGCAAGGACCGCGGACAGGAGCGAATACTCCCACGGATTCGAGTGGCCGCTTGCGTGCGCGCCGATCGCGGCGGCAATCCTGGAGAGCAAATTTTCCCTGACATTCGGAGCGGTGCCGCAGGCGGAGGCCTTGGGGGGCGACGATGAGTAGGCCACCGGCAGACCAGGCCGCCCGCGATCGCTTCACCAACGACTGGTCGGTCAACCTGGCTGTCGTCGCGAATGCAGGTTCCGGGAAGACCACGGCGATTTCCGAGCGGCTCGCAGCGATGGCGCTCTCGGAAGGCGGCTCTGAGATGCTCCGGCGCACGGCCGTCGTCACCTACACGAAAAAGGCCGCGACGCAGATCGGACAGCGCGCCCGCTCGGTGCTGCTTCGACGCATGGCGGAGGCGGGCAGGGCGGACGTGGAGCCGCTGGCCCGCCTCGAAAGGGCGATCTTCGGGACGATCCACAGCTTCTGCCTCCTGTTGGCGCGCAGGCACGGCAATACGCTTGGCATCCACCTGAACCCGACGCTTGTCGACGAAGGCGACGACGCCTACTGGCATGAATTCCTCGAGCAGGATGCGATGACCTTTGCTTCCCTTGGCGCCGACCAGGTCGATTCGTTCCTGCGCCACGCATCCCTCGACGAGATATTCGACCTGGCGCAGGAACTCGACCCGGCGACCGCGCAGAGCCTGGTCCAGCGCAGGCCGGCATCCACGCCGCCGGCGCCTTCACGGGCCGTGCTTGAGGAGATTCTCGCAGCCACTCCGAAGAGGAAGGGATCCGGGGCAGAGGCGCTTGTGCGAAACAAGGAAACCGCCAGTCGGTGGCTCAAGCGGTTCTTGGAGGAGACCGAACGGCTCCCAATTGCAAAGCCTGAGGGTTCGGCAGCCGGGATCGAGGATCTCTACCGCAGGTTCTTTGCGCCCCTCAAGGTCTGGCTTGCGGATGCGGGCGGCGTGCTGGCCGCGGAGCTGTCCATGCGCTACCGCTCTTGGCGCCTGGATCGCGGCATCCAAACCTATGCCGACCAGGTCGAGACGGCGCTCGCCGTCGTCGAGGACCAGACGATGCTCGACGGGATCAGGGCTGAGGGATGGAGGGTGCTCCTGGATGAGGCCCAGGACACCGACCCGAAGCAGTTTGCCGTGCTCGTCGAGATCACCCGCCCGCAGGGGGTGCCCCTGGGGTCTTGGCCGCACGCGGGCGGCGCCGGCCCGAGGCCTGGGCATTTCTGCATGGTGGGCGACGCTCAGCAGGGAATCTACTCGAAGCGGGCTGACATTCAGAACTTCCAGCGGCATGTGGACGCATTTGCGGGTGGCTACGGAGGCGAGCGGCTGATATTCGGGGTCACCTTCCGGGCGCCGCGCAGGGTCGTTCGCCTCCTCAACGCAACGCTCCCCGCCTCATTCGGGGAGGGGCGCTATTTCAACCTTGGACTGCCGTCCGCAGACGGCGCCCCGGCACGGTGCCTGCAGGTGCCCTATGAGCCGCTCGCGCCGGGCCCGGAAAATGTCGAGGGGGGCGCATGGCGGCTCCCAATCGAGGAGACACCGGTCGAGGGAAGGAGCCACGTCGCCGACGTGAAGCTCTTGCACGAGGCACGGCAGGTCGCAGCGTTCCTCGCGTCGGGCGGCCCGGGATCGGTCGGTGCAGGATCCTGGGGCGATGTCTGCATGCTCGCGCCGCGAAACGCCTGGCTGCCGATCATCAGCAGCCAACTCGAGGCCGCCGGGCTGAAGACATCCCTGCAGATGCGGCGCAACCGCAACGGGGACAATCCGGTCTACGCCTGGTTGTGCGGCCTTCTCGCCGTGGTGTGCGACCCCGAGAACGCCTTCGAATGGGTCGGCGTCCTGAGGGAGATCTTCGCGGTGAGCGACGCGCTGATCGCGCGCGATCTCCGCGACCGAGGGGGCTTCCGATGGGATGAGCCCGGGGACCATGCGCCGCCCATCGGGCATGCGCTCGGTGTGCTTGGGCCATTCATCAGCCGCGCAGACCAGGAAGGAGAGTCCCTCGAGAGGTTTGCCGCCGACCTGGCGCGGGCCTGCGGGCTTGAGGAACGGGCCAGGAAGGTGGACCCGGAAGGCGTCCTCGAGGACGAGCTTGCGCGGCTTCTTGCCCGTGCTGCGGAGCTTGGCGCTGGCGGCGCCGGCCCGCGGGCCTGGCTCAGGGACCTCCTGGGATCGATTGACGAGACCCGTTCCTCCGGGCGCCCCGAGCGCGATTCCATTAACCTGATGACGTCGCATTCCGCCAAGGGCCTGGAGTGGCCGGTGGTCGTCCCGGTCGGTCTCTGGCGTTCTCCCGGGTTCAGGGAGCCTGTCGGCATGAGGCTGCTGCGGGACCGAGACGGCCAGCGGGTCGTTTATGACAGCGAGGGCGTAAGCCAAGAGGCGAGCCAGTCCCTTGAACGCGAGCGGCTGCGCGAGCAGGTGCGCCTTCTCTATGTGACCCTGACACGATCCAAAGCGGCCCTCGTCATCCCCTGGTCGGACTGCGCCCCTGAAAAAAACAGCTTCGCCGAGCTCTGGGGCCTCGATCCGCTGGAGCTGGACCCGGTTCCAGGCCAGAGCGAGCCGCCCGTGCCGGGCGCCGGGCTCCCTGTGCGACCGCCGCCGCCCCCGGCCGCCGCACCGGTCCCGGGCGCCCCGGCCCCTGGACTTCCCAAGCGGATCCTGCCGCATGAGCTGGCCGTGCTTCCCGACGCGGCCAGGGCTGCCCGCCACGAGTCATCGGTGGACGCGCCGGCCCTGGTCAAAGACGCCACGGATCCCCTTGAATACGGCGTCTGGTGGCATGAGACGCTTGAATTCCTGCCGTGGGAGGGTGGCGCGGAGGAGGTGGCCGCGCACGGTGAGGAATCGGTTGCCAAGGCGTCAGAGAGGGGTTTCGGCCCCCGGGCCCTTGAGGAATGGGGGCGCCTGCTTTCGTCCGAACCCTGGCGCCTCATGCGCGAGCCCAGGTGGACCCGGCTTTCCGAGGTTGGGATCTTTGCCCCGTTGACTCCCGAAAGCTGGATAGACGGGGTCATCGACCTCGTCCTTCACGACCCGCTGTCCAAGGAGCTGTGGATCGTAGACTGGAAGACCAACCGACGCGGAGCCGGGGAGGGCGATTCGCCCCTCCTTTCGAGGCTGTCCTCCGAATACGAGATGCAGCTGGGGGCCTATGGATCATCCGCGGCACGGTTCTTCCCGGATTGCAAGGTGAGCTTGTGGATATACTCCACGGTCGCCGGACGATGGACCCGGGTAGGTCCGGCGGGTTGAGGCTCCAGTGCCTCAGGCCGGGAAGTTTGCACTCGACAGCCCCTCGGGGGAATCGCACGTTCGTTGCACCAATAACATATGGGAAATCTCAAGAAGAAGCGCCGCCTCAAGATGAATAAGCACAAGCGCCGCAAGCGCTTGAAATCCAACCGCCACAAGAAGCGCACGTGGCAAAAATAGGGCCAACCCGCCGCTCCCCGCGGCGGGTTTTTCTTTTAAATAAGGGTAAATACTTACGGGGTGGGCATTAATACCTTTTTCGTCTTGTAAATAAGGCTCATTTATACTGTTGTGAGCGTCCTTTCGCCGCAAACCGGACTTAATTGCCGCCGGTAACGGTCGATCTCGATCCAACTCAACTTCCACGCCCCCATGCTCTTTTCAAAAAAGACGAAGGGACTCTTCGTCGAATGGAACGAGAATTCGGTGCTTTTTGCCCGGACGACCTCGGTGTCCGCGCCTATGGAGGTCGAGGAGCTTAAGGAGGTTGCACTCGGCGACGAGGCGGGGCTTGCCGAGGCCTTGAAGCACCTGCAGCCAAGGAAGCCGCCGAGCGGCTATTTCCATGCGGTTGTCGGCATCTATCCGGCGAGGCGCATTGTCCGCAGGCACACCCTGGAGCTCAAGAAGATGAAGGAACCGAGCTACATGGCCGACGTTTTCGCCCAGCAGCTGCGGATCGAGCAGGACAAGTTCACGATTGCGATGCTCAACGCCGGAGATGGCGCAGATTACGACCTCGCGAAGGCCAGCCAGAAGGAAGTGCTCTTCTGCGGGGCTCCGAACGAGGAGATCATCGCAACCCAGGAGGCCCTGCTCGCCGCGGGAATCTTCCCCGAGCGCCTCGAGCTCGGGAGCGTCGCAACCCTGGGGGCCCTCGTCGACTGCCTTTCGTTTGAGAAGTCCAAGACCCCGACGCTTGTCCTCGATGTCGGCAATGAGACGACCCACAGCTTCATCATCTCTGGCAATGGCGTGGAGGCGTCCCGGCCCATCCCCCAGGGCCTGGAGGCCATGGTCCCTGTCGTCCAGAAGGAACTCGGGCTCAAGGACGAGGAGTCCGCAAGAAAGCTCTTTCGCTCGAACACCTTCGACTTCACCGGAATGGGGCCCTTGCTGATCAAGCGACTGCTGAAGGAGCTCCAGTCGTCCATCGGCTTCTACGAGGTGCAGACCGGACAGTCGGTGGGCCAGGTGCTCTGCATCCAGCTGTCGCCAAAGCTTTCCTGGCTCGAGGGTGCGATCGCGACCTCCCTCGGCATATCGACCTTGAAGTTCGACCCGGTTCCCTGGATGCGGTCGCGGCGGGTCGTCGTGCCCGACTCCCTTTCAAAGGCGGCGGGCGAATTCCGCTGGTTCGGGCTCTTGAGCCTGATGGTCCACTACAACTCGCAAAATGGCGCTCCAGCTGACCAAAAAAAGTGACGCGGCCGTGGTTGTGGTGCCGGCCTGGCACCCCAACCTGCGGATCGTCGAGAGCCTGCCCGACACCAAGGTCGTGCGCACCGCCTTCTTCGTCAACGGCGCGGCCATGTCGGTTGCGATTGCTCTGGCGCTCTACCTCGGCTTCCAGGAGTGGAAGCTCCACGAGGTCAACAAGCAGATAGCCTACTGGCAGCAGCAGATTGACACAAAGAGGAAGGAGAGCGCGGACGACGTGGCGCTTTACCTTGCGTTCAAGCAGCAGGAGGCGAAGACGAACGAAGTCGCCGCCTTCGTGGCCTCCAGGCCCCTCCTCTCGGAGATCATCCTCAGGCTTGGCCAGATCACGCCGAAGAAGATCGCGCTCGACGGCCTCGACTTCAGGGACTCGGGCTTCGCGATCCGCGCGACGGTGAAGGGCGCGCCGGACCGGGCCGCCACGGACGCCTCGGCCTATGAGAAGCAGCTTCGGACCGACAAGGAGCTCGGACCCCTATTCAACGACGTCAACCTGCTCACCATGAGGCGCAACCCGACGACCGGCCGCCTCGTGCTCGAGATATTCTGCGAGTACAAGAAGGGGGCTAAGAAGACATGAGCAACGAGGAGTTCATAGCCTTCATCAAGAAGAACGTCATCCCGGTGGCTTGCGTTCTCGCGAGCATTGCGATCGGCCTGGTTCTGTATTTCCGGAGCGACGCGCTCCCCGAGGCCGAGAAGGTTCTGGCGCAGAAGACGCAGGAAGGGGAGCTTTTTGCGGCCAACATCGAGGACGCCGAGCACCTGCCCGAGCAGCAGAAGGCCATTCTTGCGTCAAACGACGATATAGAGAACCGGATGATACGCGTCGGGCAGCTTGCCGAGAACCTCCAGTACTTCTACCAGCTTGAAAGCGACACCGGCACCAAGCTCACACCGGTGCAGGTGCCGTGGAACCCCCCGCCGAAGGCTGCCGCGAAGACTAATTTCACCACGGTCTCGTTCACGCTGACGGCTCAGGGCGAATACCGGCAGCTCGTCGACCTGCTGCGGAAGCTTGAGAACGGGGAGCACTACTGCCGCATCGACACCTGCAGCATGCGCCCCCTGAGCGAGGTGCGGGGCGGACCGCTCACGATGTCCCTTTCCCTGGAACTCCTGGCCAACCAATGAGACGGAATTCAAACAGATTCCCCCTGGCCCTTGGGGCGCTCGTAGCCGCGCTCGGCGTCTTGGCTCCGCTTGCGCGCGCGCGCGTGGACTCCGAGATCGTTCCGTCCGAGAAGAGGAAGGTTTCGGTTGAGAAGGCCAACGTCGTCGCCAAGCAGAAGGTGCCGGCCGCCCTGCCGGAGACGATCGCCGAGCCCTTTGCGCCCGCGGGATTCGACCTTACCGATGCCGAGGAGGCAGCGGCTGCGGCCGCTGCGGCGAGGCAGGCAAACCAGGGAAACCCGTCGATACCAGCGCCCCCGTCCGATCACGAGCTCCTCGAGGCGATCGTATCCAAGGTGACGCCTTCCGGAACGACCTACTTCAGGGGAAGCCCGCTGCTAATGTTTGGCAAAAGAATGGTTAAAACGGGCGCCCACTTCACTGTTACGTATAAGGGAACCGACTACGATCTTGAGTTAACACAGATAGACGGCACAAACTTCACACTGCGTTATAAAAGCGAAGAAATCACTAGGCCCATACAACCCGGAAAGTCACCATGAGAACCCGCCTTTTCCTCCTGATAGCCATAGTGGCCGTGCTGGCCACGCCATCGCACGTTAACGCACAGGCAAAGGCGCCGGCCAAGTCCGCGCCCGACGCCCCGGCGGCCCCCGCCGCCCCGGCCGCGGCAGCCACGGACGTCCAGGTGGCCGCGGCCCCCGACGACGTCTCGGTGAAGGACACCTCGACGGCCAGCGGAGCGACGAAGAGCTCCGGCCACGACACGCTCTCGGTCGACTTCCCAGACGAGGAGATCCGAAACATCCTGCGCAATGTCGCCGAGCTATTCGACCTGAACATCGTCATTCCCGAGACGCTCCAGGGAAAGACCTCGGTCAAGCTCCACGACGTCACCTGGCACCAGATCTTCCAGGTCGTTCTGACGCCTGTCGGCTACACGTTCGTCGAGGATGGCAACATCATCAAGATCGTGAGCAACGAGAGCCTCACCCAGGAGCCGGTCTCGACCGAGATCTTCGTCATCAACTACGCCAAGGCCTCCGACATCCAGCCGACGCTTTCCTCGCTCGTGGACACGGCGGCGGGGGGCAAGATAGTCATCGACGCGCGCACCAACAGCCTTGTGATCACCGAGCGCCCCTCGAGGATGAAGCGCATCCGCCCGGTCATCGAGGAGCTGGACCGCCCGACCGATCAGGTGATGATTGAGTCCAAGTTCGTCGAGATCTCGAACAACGACATCAAGAACATCGGCATCAACTGGAGCTCGCTGAGCGGCTACAATGTGAACCTCAACCCGGGCCCAGGAGGCATCTACCAGTATGCCAACAACTACGGCTCGACCTTCACGAACGGCCTCAACGCGAACAACGGGACCACGATCGGCAACACCACGTCCAGCGGCACGAACAACTCCACGGCGGGCAACCTCTCGACCACGCTCACCAACGGCTCGACCAACACGACGAACAACACGACGACAAACGGCGTCGCCTCCACCAACTCGTCCACGGGGACGAATGGCGGCATCACGACGACAAATGGCCAGACGACCACGACCGGGACCAACGGCAGCACGGCGCTCTCGAACGCGATCAACAACGTCTCGACGCTCACGCAGTCCATCGGCGGGACGGGCACGTCGCAAAACGCGATCGAGGCTGTGCTCTCGGGCGCCCAGTTCAGCATGGTCCTCTCGGCGCTCCAGCAGCTCAACAACGCCAAGATCGTCTCGAACCCAACTGTCGTGACGCTCAACAACACCGAGGCCCAGATAAACGTCGGCCAGCAGTATCCGATTCCGAGCTACACGTTCAACCAGCAGACCGGGACGTTCGAGGTGTCGGGCTTCATCTACAAGGACATCGGCATCATCCTGAAGGTGACACCCCAGGTGAACGCCCGCGGCTTCATCAAGCTAACGCTCTCGCCCGAGGTCAGCCAGAACCAGGGAACCACCACGTTCGGCGGCGCAAGCGGGGCATCGATCCCGATCATCGGAACCCGCAAGGTGACGACGCAGGTGTCGCTCAAGGACGGCTACACGATGGGCATAGGCGGCCTGATCAGCACCA
>CAZNNO010000095.1:0-12815 GCA_964574435.1 uncultured Opitutaceae bacterium | reverse complement strand
GTGCCATCTACCTGTTTTGTAAGTCGATCAATGTCGTGGATGCTGTGTTCGTGTTGAGCGACAGGTTGTCGTAGCCGTGCTTATCCCCATTAATGTGAATGAGCCGAATTCCATCCACATTTTTTTCCGGGGCGACGGAACTTCCATCAAGGGTGCCAACATTTTGTGCAAGAGCTTTTCTGCAAAACAGAAGTAGGCCCGCAAATGCCGCGAAAAACCGCCGTCGGGATGAACTCGTCTGATTAGTCATTTACAAGGGAGGGTTCGAACGCACCGAGAAGACAGCCAGACCTGGATTGCTGATGTCCAAGGGACAGTCAACGACGGCATTTCCATGAATTTGCGCTGCGAAAGACTTGACCACGCTAAAACCGTGATACACATTTGTATCACCATGAAAGTCACAGCATCGGTGCGGGACCTCCGGAACCATTTTCCCAAGGTTCGGAAAATCCTCGAGGAAGAGGGCGAGGTTCTGCTCACCGAAAGCGGGACAGCCAAATATAGGCTCGTTCGCTACTCGACCCCTCCGAAAAAGACACCTCCCGCAATCGACTTCTGGAGCAGACTTAAGTCGTATCAGCCTAGTCAGATCTCAGCCGAGGCGTCCAAGGCCCTCGACGATGAAAACCGTGGCGACCGCTAAAGCGGTTTACGCTGATCCCAGCGCGCTCCTGAAGCTCTACATTCACGAGCCCGAGTCCCAAAGCATGGCCGCCTGGCGCACAAAGGCTCGAGGCCCACTTTCGGTAACCCATCATGGGCGCGTCGAGTTGGTCAACGGAATCGCCCTAGCGGCGCACCGCAAACTGATCAGCGAACCTGCATTCGATGGGGCCCTAGCCGCGCTGGACGATGATTTTGCGCAGGGTCGATACGTTCAGGCTGACTTACTCTGGCGTGCAGCACTAAACCGAGCTGCCGCATTGAGTCGCGAGCATAGCCGGCTTCTAGGTACGCGGTCTCTCGATGTGCTCCACGTCGCAAGCGCTCTTGAACTCGGATTTTCCGTGTTCATCAGTTTTGATGTTCGCCAGCAGAACCTTGTGAAGGCCGTGGGGCTGAAGCTCCTGGTTCCTTCCATGTAAAATGGCGGAGAGAGGGGGATTCGAACCCCCGGTACGGTTTTACCCGTACAACGGTTTAGCAAACCGTCCCTTTCGGCCACTCAGGCACCTCTCCGTTTCAAGAGGCTGGAGCCAATGGCCACAATCTCCACAGGGCAAGGCAGTATTTCCGCGGCCCGATCCACTTGCCTCTTGAAGAGGCAGTTCAGATCCTAGGGCTGCGACGCGCTGTCGTAGAACGTCGCGAGGTCGGCCCGAAACGCCTTCAGCGCATCGGGATTCAGGTACACCATGTGCCCAGAGGGATAATACCGGACCAACAGGTTGCTGCGAAGGCTTGGATCGAGCCCCATGTGATTAAGGTCGCGCTCCGTGCCGAAAAAGGGCGTCGCGAGGTCGAAGTAGCCGTTTGCAGAGAGAACCTTGAGGCGCGGATTTTCGCGCATGGCCTGCCCCAGGTCGTCTATAACGTACGCCATCGGGTACGGGATCGGGAAGTTCACGAAGCCGGGCAGCTTGTGCTTAAAGTCCCATTTCTCGAAAACCTCGTCGCTAAGAGGCTGGAACGGTGCGTCCTGGCTGTAGTTGAGCTCATCACCCACATAGCTGTTGAACGAGGCTACGAAGGCCCCCTCGATTGCGGACTGCGACGGATCCGAGTCGGGAGCCTCCCCTGCCGCGTCAACATCGATGCCCTCAAACCGCCCGTCATAGCGTCCGACCGAGCGGCGCTCGTCGCGCAGGAGCTCCTTGCGGAACCGGCCGGGCTCCACTCGGATGTTGGCCTCCTTAAGGTACCGCAAGCTGAGGCCCGTGAATTCATGGAGCTTCTCGGCCACCGCGTCGAGCTGGGCGACGGGCAGCGACTGGCCCTTTGCCAGGGCCTGGGCGTACTCTCCGACGGAAAAGTCGCGCACCTGCTGCAGGAAGGCCCCGAGATCCGCGGGCTTGTTCGGTATCTTGTCATGGAACCAAGCGATCGCCGCGTAGGTCGGGAGAACGTTCTCGAGGGGCTCATCCGCTATCGGTGAGAACAACTCGCCCAGGTCCAAGGCCGAGGAGAGCAGCACGACGCCGTTGAAATTCATCCCCTGCCCCTGCAGGTGGTGCACCAGGGCGGCGGAGCGAGTCGTCCCGTATGATTCGCCGAAGAGGAACTTGGGCGAGTTCCAGCGGTGGTTGAGCGTCACGTAGCGGGTGATGAACTTGCCGAAGGCTTCCACGTCCCCGTCGACGCTCCAGAAATCCGTGCTCTTGCCCTTGCCCGCCAGCCTTGAGAATCCCGTGCCGACCGCGTCTATGAACACGAGGTCGCTGCGGTCAAGGAGACTGTTGGCATTGTTCACAAGGTGGTACGGCGCGGGACCGGTCGGCTGGGCGTTGGCAGTCTCCACGATGCGCGGGCCGAATGAGCCCATGTGCAGCCACATCGTCGAGGAGCCCGGGCCGCCGTTGTAGAAAAAGGTCACGGGCCTGCGCTCGGGATCCTTGATCCCGTCCCGGGTATACGCCACATAAAATACCGACGCGACCGGGTCGTCCCCGGTCCGGATCAGGAGGGTTCCTGCAGTCGCGGTGTAGCTGACATCCTGGGCTCCAATCGTCGCCTGGTGGTGGGTGACCGAGGACGACTCCTTCGGGACGGGCAGGTCCGCGCTCTTCTCATCGGCCCCCCCGGCTTTTCCCGCCGGCGCCGCGCCCTCCTTCTCGGCGGCCTGGCTCGCGGCTGCATCCGAACCGGCCGCTGACGCGCAGCAGGCGCCTGAAACAATGACCAGGCAGAGGCAGGAGGCCCACGTGCGGAGGCGTCCTCGGCTCCCCAAGAGACCCTCTGGCGTCGCACCGGCACCACCGGCCGCCGCGAAAACTGAAGGGAAGGAATAACCGTTGGGCGTTGAGTTGATCGGCATACAGGAAACCTCGTTTTAATCGACCTCGGCCGGAAGACACTCCGCGAGTCGGGGCACCGGGATAGGGTGCCGGATGGACATTGGCAAGGACTGAGCGCGAGCCGCCGGGTTCCAGAGGGAAGGCACCGCTCATTGCCGGGCTCGCCCCTGCCGGGAGGAGGACCATTCAGAGCGCGCGGATTTCCCCGAGGCTCACGGTCCCTGCCTGCAGGATGGAAGAAATGACGCGCGGGCCTCCGCTCGCCCGTCAGCTGACGCTCGCAGGTTTCTCGTCCCCGCCACTGGCCTGTCCATCGGATTTGCCGGCAATGGCGTCGAACGTGTCGGAAAGCATCTGGAGAATCTCTGATTTCGGGGCGAATTTCAGCACGTAACCCTCGGCGCCTAGCTCGCGGGCCCGGTCAAAGGTCCTCAGGGTGCCCTGGGCCGACACGATGATGACGGGAAGCTTGGGATTGGCGGCCTTCAGCTTTGCGAGCACCTCGAGTCCGCTCATCAGAGGAAGGTTGAGATCGAGCAGCACAACATCCGGATTGTTTGCCGCCGCCTTTTCAATCGCCGCGGCTCCATCGGCGGCTTCCCACACGGTCTCGATTCCCAGCTGCTTGAGCAGATTGCGAAGCAGCACGATGACGTGAGGTTCGTCGTCGACGATCAGCGCATTTACCGGGCGGGACATTGCTCTTGGTCTCCTTTGTAGGACGCGTGACTTAATGGAGCGATTTTGAGCAAAGGGGCTGCATGACTGGGTCAGCCAATTCTGACGATGAACCTCTTGAGCGTCCGATGCCACTGATTTCCATTGCCTTCAGCATCGGGGCCCGGCCTGTCCCGGCCTTGGGCGGGGCGTTCGCGGCGGAACAGCGAATTTCCGGTCCCCATGGGCCCCGTGTGAGGGTGGGTTGGCCCTAGCCTGGCGGCGCCTGCGCAAACCAATGAGTCTTGGGCAAATGGAGCCGACCTTCTCCCGGGACAGGCCGCTCCCTGCGCGTTATCGAACCATCGTATCCCTTGTTCTGGCCGCCGTTCCGCCGCCTGCGGTGCTCATTGAGTTGACGGCGCCACGAAGTGATGCAAATGGCTATGGACAAATATCTAACAATATAGACCGGCTCGAGTGCGAGCTGGCGGTGGCAGGCGGAAAAACCGCCCTCTCAGCCAAGGATCTCCGAGCGAGGTTCGGCGGCCCTTGGCGGGGCAAGGGTTTAGCGCACACGCTGGCGTTCCTGTCGGTCGGAGGCTCGGCTGCGTGCTTCGCCGTCGCCCATCGGCCCGGGTCTTCATCCCAAGCGCCGGGGGGCCCGGCCCCGCCAAGGACGCCCAAAGGGGCTGGTCGGGTCCGAAGTCCCCGGCGCAAACTGCGCTGCTGCGCACCGCCGATCGGCTTGCGCACCGCCGCCAGAGGCGTATGGCTTTCCCGGCGCCGGCTGTCGCTCCAGCGGCAGGCGCCTTTCCCCCAAGCCAGAAAGTGCAATCGCAGCGAACTATCCCGTTTGCGTCCCCGGCAAACGGAGTCCTGAAGGTGACAGCGCACCGGCCCGCGTGGCACGGCGCCGTCATCCTTGCCGTCGTCACCGCCGTCCTCGGCTTGTTTGCCTGGACCTGCCTAGGCGACTGGAAGCTCGAGCCCATTGGCCCGCGTCAGGCCGACTACTACAACCTCCTGGTCTCCGGCTTTCGTAAGGGCAGCCTTGCCCTCGATGCCGAAGTCCCCGAGGCGCTGAAAAAGGCGGAGAACCCCTGGGACCCGAGAAGGCGGCCCTCCGACGTCGGGATGCACGACGTCAGCTACAACCGGGGCCACTACTACCTCTATTTCGGCGTCGTCCCCGCTGTCGGGCTATTCTGGCCCTTTCGGGCGATCACCGGGCACGACCTCCCCTTTGTCTACAGCTGCATCGTGTTCGCGTTCGGGGCGTTCCTTGCCGCGGCGTGGCTGTGGCTGCGCGTGGTTCGGGACCATTTCCCCGGGGCCAGCCTCGCCACCCGCGCGTGCGGAATCGCCGCGGTCGGACTCGCAGGGGGCCAGCTGGTCCTGGCGAGGCGCTGCTCCATCTGGGAGATGCCCATCGCGGCCGGTCACTGCTTCCTCGTCTGCATGGTGGCGTCGGCCTACCTCGCGCTGCACTCGCGCCGCCCCTGGGCCTGGCTCGCGGCCTGCGGGACAGCGCTCGGCCTCGCCGTGGGATCGCGCCCCACGCTCCTGGCCGGCGGGGCCGGGCTCGCCGTGCTCGTCGCGACGGTCGGTTGGAGGGATTTCGCGCAACGGCGGCCGGGCGCGCCGCGGCGCGCTGCTGCGGCGGCCCTGGCCGCGGGAATACCCTTCGCGGCCATTTTCGCGGGCCTCCTCGCCTACAACCAGGCCCGGTTCGGGAACCCTCTCGAGTTCGGCCTCAACTACCAGCTGACGGGAAACTACGAGCGCGCGGCGCACCACTTCCGAATCGCGTTCATCCCCTTCAACTTCTCGGTCTACTTTCTGTGCCCGCCCCAGTGGGGCCGCTATTTCCCGTTCCTGCACCCCATTGCCGCGCCGGCGCGCGCCAGCGGCTACTACGGCATCGAGTTTGTATACGGCGCCCTGGTCGTGTGCCCGGTCCTCTGGTGGATCGCCTGCCTTCCCGGCGCCGCGCGGCCCAGGGGCCCGAGGGCCGGACTCGCGCCCTTCACCTGCCTGCTCGCCGCGCTGGCCCTGGCGACGACAGGACTCCTGCTCTGCTTCAACACCGCAGCCGCCCGCTACACGGTCGACTTCATGCCGTGGTGGGTGTGGCTTGGCGCCATCGGGTGGGCCAGCCTCGAAAGGCGGCTCGAGTTTCGCGGGCGCCTGGTTCGCGGCACCCTGCGCATCGGGTTTGCCGCGACGGCCTGCGCGTCGTGCGTCCTTGCGTTCCTCGCCAGCGTGGAGCTTCACGGGCTGCTCCAGCACTGGAACCCCGCGGGCTACCGCAAGGTTGCGCGCGTCTTCGACGCCCCCGTCGCCCTCGCCGACCGCCTGCTTGGCACCAGGGCGGGCCCCATCGAGATGGACGTCACATTCGCCCCTCAGCCCCTCGAGTCCTACGAGCCGCTCGTCGTCACCGGCGTCGAATACCAGAAGGACTATGTCTTCGTGTTCTACCAATCCGCGACAGTCGTTCGCATCGGCTACATGTCGGACGGCGACACCGAGGCCACCGGCCCGGACCTCAAGATAGTGCCCGGGCGCAAGTACAGGTTTCGCATCGAATGCGGGTCGCTCTATCCGCCGGAGGGAGTCCTCTATTTTCAGGGATGGAAGGTTCGCGACGCCAATTCGCTGAAGAGCTGGATCCGGGTCGTCGTCGACGGGAAGCCCGTGCTGACGACAAGGAAGCGCTGGAACGAGGCCACGCCGAGTTCCGTGCAGGTCGGCGAGGACCGCAGCGGTCGTGCCTACGGCCGCCGATTTGCCGGGACTATTTCCGCGGTCCGCCGGGGAGACTTCCCCCCCTCGGAGGGCAGCCTTGAGTCGGCGGCCGACATGAGGATGGAACTGGCCCTGCCCGACGACGGGTTAAAGGGCAACCAGCCGATCGTCAGCGCCGGCGTTCCCGGAAGCGCAGACATCGTCGGACTGCGCATGCCTGATCTGAGGCACTTCGTCATGCTCTACGAGAGCTGGGGCGCGGGCATCTGGGAGGGCCCCCTGCTTGCGCTCCCTGCGAACCGCGTGGTTGCGATGCGGCTCCGCTTCGGGCCCCTTCTCAAGCTGGACGACAGCTCGCCCATAGCCGTCATGCGCCGCTCTCTGGTCGTCTGGATGGACGGTTCGCCGGTCTGGTGGATCAGAACCCGCTACAGCCTGAAACCGGGGCCCCCGCTGAGCCTCCTGTCCAACGACGTCGGATCGTCCGAGATGGTCCCCATCTTCCTCGGCCGCCTCGAGTCGGTGGTTGCCGACAACACCCCGCCGCCTTGGCGCAGCGGCCCGTTCACGGCCCTGGAAATGACCCTGGGAGGCAGGGGCGCGGGCACCGAGCCGCTGGTCGCTACCGGAGGCGGCGAGCGCTCGGACGCGCTCGACGTTGAGTGGTTTCCCGGGGAGTCGGCCCGAATCGTCTACAGGCACGCCGGCGATCCCGAGCAGGCGAGCGAGCCCTTTGCCTGGACAAGCGATGGCGTTCACCGCCTCCGGGTGGAGATGCCGTCCTTCGGCTCACTCGACTCGCACAGGCACTCCATGGGGGGCCACGGGCGCCTGCGCATCGTGATGGACGGAGCGGTCCGGTGGGACAGCGACGTGGCCTTCTACGATTCGGCATCCGAGAGCGTTTCTGTCGGCCGCAATGCGGCGGGCGAACCTGGAACCGGACGGGACCTCGGCTGCGCCATAATCGACCTGCGCCAGGTCATCCCCTGACGCCGCCCGGGCCTCCGCCGGCACCCGGAACGGGGCCTCAGTTCTCGTCGTCGGTCTGACCGTCCGTATCCTCCCGGCAGTCGCTTATCACCCGAAGCCAGATCTCGCGCAGGTCGAACAGCCTGCGGCGTATGTCGTCGCGGCTGGCGAGGACGACCGGCGCCGACTCGGCAGCCTCGCCCCCGACGTGCGCGAAGCATTCATTCAGGGCAGCAAGCGCCCTCTTGAAGAGACAGATCGCCATCGCGTAGTCGCCAAAGTCGAGCGCATGGATCGCCATGATCGCATGCTCCTCGCAGGTGTGGAGCGCCGTCAGGTAGCCGATCGCCAGGGGCTGGGGGATCTTTGTCGGGTCGCTCGCGGACCGCTCCCACGACAGGCGCAGGCTCAGGAAGAGCGCCTTGGTCGCAATGAACACCGGGTTCTTCTGGAGCGTGTAGATCTCGTCGGAGAAGAGCACCTTCTCCTGGCTTTCCCGATCCTCGGGCTCATCGGCGTCGGCGCGGTCCCAGCCCATCCGGTCGGCCACCTCGTCGATACGCTCCGGACCCGGGGCCAGCGCCTCATAGTACCCGATGTAGCGGTGGATCGCGCCCTCCTGCTCGCGAAGGTAGACCTCCCAGTCAAACTCGTTCCAGGCCAAATCGCCGTTCTCTTCCCACTCGTTCTCCGAGAGGCTGTCAGAATCGAAATCGCTCATCGGTTGACGGCGACCGTTCCCTAGAATGCCCGTTTAGGCAAATAAATTCCTGCCCCGGAAGGCGTCATAAGACCCGGCCGGAGTTTGTGGGTTGAAGGGCCCCGCGGCGGACCCTATATCCGAGGCCTGATGCCCGAGACCCACCACGGAACAGCCTACTTCACCGGCCGCGTCCAGGGCGTCGGATTCAGGTACGCCGCGCTTCAGGTTGCACGGGAATTCGAGGTGGCGGGATTCGTGAGCAACCTGCCAGACGGGCGGGTTGTGGTCGAGGCCGAGGGCACGCGCGAGGAGGTCGACGCCTACATCGCCGCCGTGGAGGAGCGCATGCAGGGCTACGTGAGGAAGCTGGACCGCCTGTCGAGCGTGCGCACGCCCCAGTTCTCGGGATTCCAAATCAAGTGACCGGCCCGGCCGACCCCAGACGACCCGCGCCGTGGCGGATTTGGATATCGGCGGCGCGCCCCCGGACGCTTCCGGCGGCGGTGGCACCCGTCGCCGTGGGATCCGCCCTCGCGGGCCACGACCACCGTTTTGATCCTGGCGCGGCCGGCCTCTGCCTAGCGTTCGCGCTCCTGGTCCAGGTCGGGACAAACTTTGCGAACGACTACTACGACTTCGTCCACGGGGCGGACACCGCCGCGCGCGTCGGGCCGCGGCGCGCCGTCGCCTCCGGGCTCGTCCGGCCCGCCGTCATGCGCGCAGCCATGGGGGGTGTCTTCGCGGCGGCTTTCGCCGCCGGCCTCGGGCTCATCCACTGGGGCGGCCCCTGGATGCTCGCGGTTGGCTTCGCCTGCATCCTCTGCGGGGTCGCGTACACGGGCGGACCCTGGCCCCTCGGCTACCACGGATTCGGGGACGTGTTTGTCTTCGTGTTCTTCGGCCTGGTGGCTGTCACGATCACGTACTACGTCCAGGCAGGGAGAATCTCGGGCCACGCGGCCCTGGCCGGCGTGCCCATGGGCCTCCTGGCCGCGAACATTCTCCTCGTGAACAACTACCGCGACATGGAGACGGACGCCGTCGCCGGAAAGAGGACGCTGGTGGTGCGCCTCGGCCGCGGATTCGCGCGGGCGCAGTTCGCGGCGTCGCTCCTCGCCGCCCTCGCGACACCCCTGCTTTTCCGGGCGACGGGCTATGGGCCCTGGTGCCTCCTTCCCCTGGCTCTCGCCCCGCTCGGGCTGCTGCACATCCGCCGCCTGGCGTCCGGAACCTCGCCCGCCGAGCACGTGGCGCTCCTCGGCGCCAGCGGCCGATTCATCGCCCTCTACGCCGCGCTCTTCGCGGCCGGAGTCCTTCTCTGAACTCCGAGCGCCCGGGCCCGATCAGACCTGGGCCGCCAGCTTCGTCTTGAGCGCAGCCTTGGGCAGGAGGCCCACGATCTGCTCGATGACGCGGCCCCCCTTGAAGAGCAGCATGGTGGGGATTGCGCGGATCCCGTACTCGGCGGCGATCGCCTCGTTGTCGTCTATGTTCACCTTCGCAATGGAGATCTTCCCGTCGAACTCCGCGGCGAGCTCGTCGAGGACGGGAGCGATGGCCTTGCAGGGCCCGCACCAGGGCGCCCAGAAATCGACGAGGAGCGGGACGGCCGAGGAGGAGACGGCGGCCTTGAAGGTGTCAGTGGTCAGGTGGGTGATCTTGTCGGACATGTTGCTTGTGTTGGGAGTGAATAGCGCCTGCTGCCAAAAAGCAAATCGCGCGCCTAGCGCGGGGCCGCCTTCTTTATGATGTCGGCAAGCTCAACGGGGCGCACCTCGTCGAGGTGCTTTCCGCGCTGCTTGAGCTCCTCGAAGGTCTTGACGACCGTCTCGGTCATCCGCTCGTGGGTCTCGGCGGAGCCACCGAGGATCGCGAACTGCTCGCCCGTGGTGATCCGCCGGTGCCCGTCGTCGTTGTCGAGGCCCAGTCCGAGGAGGGCGCTTGGCCCGCGTTTCGATTTCTTCTTGCTCACGGGGAAAACGTGGCCGCGCCCGCCGGAGATTCAAGCGGGTTCTCGTCCGCGCCCTCGCAGACGATATCCGTGAACGCCTCGTCCTGGCGCAGGCGCATCTTGCGCAGCCGTGTAAGCTCGAGGACCGCCAGAAACGTCGCAACGAGCTTCCTCAGGGACACGCCCCTCTCAAACAGGCTCGAGAAGACGAAGGTCCTTTCGCCGCGCATCCTCTCAAGGAGCCACTCCATCTGGTCCGCGACGGTCACGGTCTCGTCGTGGATCTCGCCCACCACCAGCTTCTCGGCAAGCCGCCTGAGGACCTGGTTGAACGTGTTCCAGAGCTCGATCCGGCCGACGCCCTTGAGCGGGCGGTCGAGCGAGTCCGACGGCCGGCTCGACAGCCGCCTGTCCATGAGGTCGCGCTGCAGGCGCGCCATCTCGGCAAGCCTCTGCGACGCGTCCTTGAACTTCTTGTACTGCAGGAGCTGGTGCACGAGCTCCCAGCGCGGATCCATGTCATCCTCGCCCTCGGCGTCGGGATCGACGGCATGCAGCCCCTTCGGCAGGAGCATCCGGCTCTTGATTTCCATTAGCGTAGCTGCCATCACGAAAAATTCGCCTGCTACCTCAAGATCGAGCTGCCGCATCGAGCGAAGGACCGCCACGTACTGCTTCGTCACGGACTCGATCGGAATGTCGTAGATGTCTATCTCGTTCTTGCGTATCAGGAAGAGAAGCAGGTCAAGCGGCCCCTCGAAGACCTGCAGCTTGATTCGGTGGTCGGCGTCAAGAAGCACGGGGGGCAGTGTTGGTAGGCGTTGCCCGAGGAGGCGACATTTTTTTCGTTCCCCGTTGGACGGTTGACAGGCCCCCCGCACAGGAGATGGAATATCCGTTTTGCGCACGCCGCATCTCGGCCCAATTTCAATCCCATACCCATCACCATGGCCTCAAAATCCAAGACCAAGACGAATCGCGCAAAACCCGCGGTTTCCTCGAAGAAATCAGCTCCGGCAAGGGCTCCCAAGTACGTCTACCAGTGGGGCGCCAAGAAGGCGGACGGCGACGGCGGCATGAGGAACCTCCTCGGCGGCAAGGGCGCCAACCTTCACGAGATGACCCGAATCGGGCTGCCCGTGCCCCCAGGCTTCACGATCACCACCGAGGTCTGCACCTACTACTACGCCAACAAGCGGACTACCCGGCCGCCCTGCAGGCGCAGATGGAGGCGAGCCTCGCCAACATGGAGACGATCATGGGGACGAAGTTCGGCGACGCGGTCGGCCTGCCCCTCCTTGTCAGCGTGCGCTCCGGCGCGCGCGACTCGATGCCCGGAATGATGGACACGATCCTGAACCTCGGGCTCAACGACCAGACGGTCCTCTCCCTTGCCACGGCGACCAAGAACGAGCGCTTTGCGTGGGACTGCTACCGCCGGTTCATCCAGATGTACGGGGATGTCGTCCTCGGCCTCCAGAAGAAGGAGGGCGAGGACCACGAGCCGTTCGAGGTCGTGATCGAGGGCTACAAGCACGAGAAGTACAGCACGAACATCGAGGACTCAAAGCTCACGGCGGAGGATCAGCGCGAGCTCGTCAAGCGCTTCAAGGCCCTCGTCCTCGAGCGCACGGGCAGGGGCTTCCCAAACGATCCGTGGGACCAGCTGCGCGGCGCCGCGGGCGCCGTGTTCGGCTCGTGGATGAACGACCGCGCGATCGTCTACCGCCGCAAGTACAACATCCCCACGGAATGGGGCACCGCCGTCAACGTACAGGCCATGGTCTACGGCAACACGGGCGACCAGTCGGGCTCCGGGGTCGCGTTCACGCGCAACCCGGCCAACGGCACGAATGAGTTCTACGGGGAGTTCCTCATCAACGCCCAGGGCGAGGACGTGGTCGCCGGCGTGCGGACGCCGGAGCCGGTCCTCAAGCTGAAGGAGCAGATGCCCGGCTCGTACGCGGAGCTCCTCAAGGTCCGCGCCACCCTCGAGCGCCACTTCAAGGACGTCCAGGACATCGAGTTCACGATCCAGGACGGGAAGCTCTTCATGCTCCAGACCCGCAATGGAAAGCGCACCGCCATGGCCGCGCTCAAGTTTTCGATCGATATGGTGAAGGAGAGGCTGATCGACTGGAGGACGGCCATCCTGCGCAACCCGGCCGACCAGCTGGAGCAGCTCCTGGCCCCCGTGTTCGACCTCGCCGAGGTGAAGAAGGCGAAGGTGATAGCCACCGGGCTGCCCGCCGGTCCCGGCGCCGCCACCGGCAGGATCTACCTGAACGCCGACCGCGCCGTCGCGGCCGCCGAGAAGGGCGAAAAGGCCCTGCTCCTGAGGGTCGAAACCTCGCCGGAGGACCTGCGCGGCATGATAGCCGCCGAGGGAATCCTCACGGCGCGCGGCGGCGTCTCCTCGCACGCGGCCCTTGTCGCCCGGCAGATGGGCAAGGTCTGCGTCTGCGGCGCTTCCGCGCTCCAGGTCGACTACGACAAGAAGACGGTCACCGTCGCGGGACAGACCTTCAACGAGGGCGACTTCCTATCGATCGACGGCACGATCGGCGCGGTCTACGCGGGCCAGATCAAGACGGCCCCCTCCGAGATCGTCGCAGGCCTGATCCACAACGACGCGGCCGCCCGCGCCACGGAGAAGTTCAAGAACTACAGCCAGCTGATGAAGTGGTGCTCCCAGGCCACGCGGATGTCGGTGCGCACGAACGCCGACACCCCCGAGCAGACGCAGAACGCGATCGCGTTCGGCGCCGTCGGCATCGGCCTCACCCGCACCGAGCACATGTTCTTCGAGGGCAACCGCATCGAC
>CAZNNO010000094.1:0-12846 GCA_964574435.1 uncultured Opitutaceae bacterium | reverse complement strand
CGCGAGGACATCACCGAGCGCAAGCGCCTCGAGGAGGAGCTTCGCCAGTCGCAGAAGATGGAGAGCCTCGGCGAGATCGCCGGGGGCATCGCGCACGACTTCAACAACCTCCTCGCCGTCATCAACGGCTACGCCGAGCTGACGACGCTGCATCCCAACGACCCCGCGCTGTTCCAGAAGAGCCTGAGGGAGATCAAGCGCGCGTCGCAGCGGGCCACCGGACTCGTGCGCCAGATCCTCACCTTCAGCCGCAAGGCGCAGGTCCACTTCGCGCCGGTCGACACGAACCAGCTCATCAGGGACCTGACCGCCCTCCTTTCGGAGACTTTCCCGAGGAAGGTGGCGTTCAGCATCTCGCTGCATGACGGCCTGCCGATGCTGCTGGCCGACCAGAACCAGCTCCAGCAGGTGGTCCTCAACCTCTTCGTGAACGCAAGGGACGCGATGCCGGACGGCGGCACGATCTCGGTGACGACGAGCCTGGTGAGCGGCCAGACGCTCGCCTACAGCAGCGCGGACCGCGAGAAGAGCTACGTGAGCCTCCTGGTGAGCGACACCGGGATCGGCATGGCGCCCGATGTGAAGGCGCGGATCTTCGAGCCGTTCTTCACGACCAAGCTTGGCAGCGGGGGAACGGGACTCGGGCTTGCCGTCGTCTACGGGATCATTGCGAGCCACCACGGCTTCATCGAGGTGGAGAGCTCCCCGGGAAACGGCTGCACGTTCCGGATACTGCTCCCGGCCGGGGGGGCGGGCGCGGTCGCCACCGCCCCGTCCGAACTGAGCACCTTCCCCGACGGGACCGAGTCTCTCCTGATCGTGGACGACGAGGACGCGCTCCGGCACATCCTGAGGACCGCCTTCACGCGCAAGGGCTACAGCGTCACCAGCGCGGGCAACGGCCTCGAGGCGATCGAGATACTCGACGACCCGGCCCACAAGGTCGACGCCGTCCTCCTGGACATCAACATGCCCGGCGCTTCAGGCGTCGAGGTCCTCAAGGCGATCAAGGCGAACCGGCCCGAGCTGCCGGTGCTCATAATCAGCGGCCACATCAGCACAGATACACGCAACCTGCTTGAGCATCTGGGACAAACCGATGTCGTCTCGAAGCCGTACCGGCTGGACGAGCTGGGCCGGCGCCTGCGCAACATGCTCGGGGAGAGCCCCGTAGCAAAGGTCGGTGCCTGATTTGCGCGCGAGGCCGCCCGCAGGGGCCATGGAAATGACCTTCAGTATCGGCATGCCCGACCGATAGTTCAATCGGGCAAGCTGGGACGAACGACCATGACTACCGGAACCACTTATGAATTTCCGCGCGAACAAGCCATTTCTGGCGCGTCTGCGCAAGGCGTGGTACTTCTGCTGCTTCGGCGTGACGCCGGCCCTCACAGGCAAGGTGGCAGAACAGTACTACGCCAACGCAGGCAAGGGCGCGGCCCCCTTCGAGCTCGAGCAGCTGGGGCCCTCGCACCCGTACCTGACGGTCATAGGGCCGCCGCCGCTGCGCTTCCAGGCGCCGCCCCTACCCGCCAGTCCAACGGAGCAGACGCCGGTTGCCAAGCCGCCCAGCCCAGCTTCCGTGCCCAAGCCGGCCGCCTCGAAATCGGCCGGATCCCCTCCCCCGCCCCCGCCCGGCAAGCCGGACGCCGCCTCGCCGAAATCGGCGCAGCCTACGGGCGGCGCGGAGTTCTCGGCCGGCCAGCAGCCCGGCCAGGACCAGGCCCAGCCGAGCATCATTCCCGACGAGATGAGGCCGCGGGTCCGGCCGGAGGAATTCCTGCCTTTCTTCCAGCTTCCGGGATCGGGGGCGCCCGACGCAAGGGATCCTGAAAGGCCGCCCCCGCTGCCGCCGAGCACCGCCACCTACCGACAAGAATGAAAAGACCTTCCCGGACGATCAGCGCACTCGCGCTCTTGCTCGCGCCGGCCGCTCGCTCCGGGACGATCCCCGAGGGTGCGGCCCCGCCGCAGGCGGTCCGGGACTCGCCGGTCGCCGAGGGCCGCGGCCTGCTCAGCCTCGGCACCGGCTTCACCGACAGGGGCGACTTCCCGTCGGCCGAGTCGGCGTTCCGCCAGGTCCTCGACCGCCCGGGCTTCTCGCTGGCCGAGCAGCAGTCGGCCCTCCTCGGGCTGGCCCGGAACTACCGCAAGGCGGGGGCGACGACCAAGGCAGCGGCCATCTACGAGAAGTTCATCAAGGAGTTTCCGGAGGACGAACGGCTGCCGGACGCGATGCTCGACCTCGGCAGGACCTACCGCACCATGGGGGCGAACAAGCTGGCGCTCAACCGATTCTACTCCGTCATCAACACGACCCTGAAACTGCCGCAGAAGGGCTTCGAGCACTACCAGAGCCTCGCGCGGACCGCCGAATACGAGATCGCGGAAACCTACTATGAGAACGGCGACTATGAGCTCTCGGGAAAATACTTCGCCCGGCTCCAGCTCCTCGACCTTTCCGCGGGCGACCGCGCCCGGGCGAGCTTCATGGCAGCCCACTCGCAGATTCTCGCGGGCGACCTCGAGAACGGCTCCAAATCCCTCCACGCATTCCTGGAGAACTGGCCGGACAGCGATGACGTGCCCGAGGCCCGCTACCTGCTGGCCTCGACCCTGCAAAGGCTGAAGCGGCCCCAGGAGGCCCTGGCCACGGTCCTCGAGCTGCTGCGGGGCGAAAAGCGCCGGGACGGCGCCGACCCCCAGGCCTGGACCTATTGGCAGCGCAGGACGGGAAACCTGCTGGCGAACGATTTCTTTCAGAGCGGCGACACGATGAGCGCCCTGACGATCTATAGGGGCATGCTCAACCTCGGCACCGGGCCCGAGTGGCAGCTGCCCGTCCTCTACCAGGTGGCCCTGTGCCGGGAGCGCCTGTTTGACTTCCAGGGGGCCGCGGAGGCCTATGGCAAGATTGCCGCCGCCGCCTCGCAGACCAACCCGTCTCCTGAAATCGCCGAACTTGCGCAGATGTCCACATGGCGTCTTAGTCACATCGAGTGGCTCCAAAGCACCGATGCGAAGCTGGCCGGGTTTGTCAGCGATCCCGGCCGCCCCGCCGCCCCGCATTCCGAGGGGCCGGCAGAGCCTTCCCCTAGCGCCCACGCCCCATGAACATCCTAGAGGCGATCCAGCAACACCGGCTCATCTGCGACGAACTTTACGAACTTGCCCTCGAGGAGAACCGATTCCTGCAGGAGCAGCGCCGGCCGCCGGAGCCCGCCCTCCTCGAGCGCAAGCGCGCGGCCCTGGCACGGTTGGAGGAGGCGATAACGGCCCTGCGTTCGGCCCCGCAGGGCGACTCCCGGGACCCGGGCAGGCGCGCGGCGCTGGAGAGGACCCAGGCGCGCATCATGCAGATCCTCCAGGTCGACCGCGAGAACGAGCAGCTGCTCACGCGCTACAGCCTCAACCGCGGGGCGCCGCCCGCGGCGCCTCTTCCGGAGCCGAGCGTCCTGCAGCGCATCTACAACCGGTCGGCGGAGCGCCAGGGTTGAGCCTGAGCGCCTGAGCGGGCTCTTTGGGGTGCAGCCGGCCTTCCGGCCGCGCAATTCTCCCGCGATTGCCCTGGGTATATCCTCAAGGTGCCAGTCCCGGGACCGATAATGGCTTCTGATGAGCGTCGTCCCCATCACGACCGACGACGTGTTGCGCGTTGCCAACACGCTACTCCCTGGACCACAACTGCTTGTCCAGCTCGGGAGCCTGTTGCAGAATGCTTCGATCGACCTCGATGAGGTGACCAGCAGGGTCAAGCGCGACCCGGCGCTCACCGCCAGGCTGATCCGCATTGCGAACAGCGCCGCTTTCGCCGCGGCCGAGCCCGTCGCCTCGGCGGAGGGCGCCGTGGCACTCATCGGGTTCAGGGAGGTCCACCGGATCGTCGGGCTTTCCATGCTCGAGCAGTTCGCCGACGGGAACCTGACGGTCTACGGGATTACCTCGCAGCAGTTCAGGGAAAACTCCCTCTTTTCCGCGCTGCTCATGGAGGAGCTGGCGGGCGGCGCGCAGATGGACCCCCGGTCCTGCTACACGATCGGCCTCCTGCGCTCGATCGGGAAGGTCTGCCTCGACCGGCTGGCGCGGGACTGCCCGGAGGAGAACATCCCGAGGCTGAACGACGGCCTCGGACTCGCCGAATGGGAGGACATCGTCTTCGGGGTGTCGAGCAACGCCGCCGCGGCCGAGATCCTCAGCGCCTGGCGTTTTCCGAGCGACTTCACCGCGGCGATCGGCGACCACTACAGGCCGCAGTCCCAGGACATGCCGCTCACCCACATGCTGAGCCTCGCCGCCAGCATGGCGGACATCCTCGGCTACGGCCTTGAGGGCGAAGCGCGCTACTGGCTCGATTCAAAGGCAATCTACCACAACGCGGGGCTCGATCCCAAGGAGGCGAACGGGATCATCGATCACGCATTCGAGTCCTTCCACAAGCTGCTTCTCGCCATCTGAGGCGCCCGCCCTCCGCGCGAGGAAGCGCCCCTTTTGCCCTAAACTCCCGCGGATTCCATCCGATTTGCTTCCTGAGAAGTGAAACGCCCACACACCCATATCCGGCCCCTACCGGCCGGCGCCGGCGGCGCAGCGCCCGGACCGGACGGCGGCCGAGGCCTTGGGATCCGATCCCACCGGCATCTGCGATGAGCGCCGACCCCAAGGCGCCGGACGCGCGGGCCCGGAATCAGGAGCCCCGGCTGACGGGCGTTAGCCCCGCCCTCTTCGACAGGCACAATGGTCCCGCCTACCGGACGCCCTCCGACCTCGCGGCGACGCCGGACCCCGGCCTGCGCTTCCTGGTCGTGGGAGCCTGCCTGGCCGAGGCCTTCCCCTATTTTGCGTCGACCATCAACGGCGGTTTCAGGGGCGACTTCGTCCTCATGAACAACTTTGACCCGCTTCCCCCGATGCCGAGGGAGCAGGCGGCCCAGTACGACTTCCAGATCATCCAAATCCCCCTGAGGTCGATCCTCGGCAACGCGTACTTCCACCTTCCCGACGACGCGGCGAGCCACGAGGAGTTCCTGCGCCGGACGGAGGACTACCTCTCCCGCTACCTTTCGAATGCGCTCAGGCTGAACACGGACCACAAGCTGCTGACCTTCGTGATGGGATTCATGGTGCCCCAGCAGAACCCGCTCGGGCGCCTCCAGCCCCGCTACGACATCAGGAACGTGATGCACTTCATCGAGCGGCTTAACATGGCACTCGCCGCGGAGGTCGCGAGGCACGAGAACGCCCACTTTGTCGACGTCGACCAGGTGTCCGGGGCCTTCGGGAAGAAATACTGCCAGGACGACATGGTCTGGTCGTTCACGCACGGCACCACGCTGAGCGACGGGGACCATGACCACGATCTCGGCAGGATCCAGCCGCCGACGTCGATGCAGCACCATTACAGCGCGCGCTGGCTCGAGTTCATCGAGGCGCTCATGCGCGAGGTCTTCGCCATGCACCGCTCGATCCGCCAGCAGGACGCCGTCAAGCTGGTCGCGGTCGACCTCGATGACACCCTCTGGCGGGGCGTCGCCTCGGAGGGAACCCTAGGGGTCCTCGAGGGCTGGCCCATGGGTCTCATGGAGACGCTTCTCTTCCTGAAGAGGCGCGGGGTCCTGCTGGCGATAGTCAGCAGGAACGACGAGCAGTTCATCCTCTCCAACTGGAGCCGGATGGTGCAGGGCCAGATCGCCCTCACGGACTTCGCCGCCCGAAGGATCAACTACCGCAGCAAGGCCGAGAATCTCGCCGAGATCCTGAGCGAGGTGAACATCCTGCCCCGAAACGCGGTGATGATCGACGACAATCCGGTCGAGCGCGAGGCGGTCAGCGCAGGTCTGCCCGGGGTGCGGGTGCTCGGCAGCGAGCTCTACTACCTGAAGCGGGTCCTGCTCTGGTCGCCCGAGACCCAGCCGGGCGCGAACACACGGGAGTCGGGCCGCAGGACCGAGATGGTGCAGGCGCAGCTCCAGCGCGAGTCCGCCCGCAGGACCCTCTCCCATGCGGAGTTCCTCGGGACGCTTGGCCTGCGGGTGTCCCTCTCCGTCCTCGATTCCACGACGAGCCTGCACATGGGCCGCGCGCTCGAGCTGTTCAACAAGACGAACCAGTTCAACACCACCGGCGCGCGCTACACCCTTGAGGGCTGCCACAGGCTCTTCCAGGCCGGCTGCCGGCTCCACGTCATCGAGGCCGAGGACCGCTTCACGCAGTACGGCCTCGTGGGCGCCGCGTGGGTGCGCGGCAACTGCATCGACCACTTTGTCATGAGCTGCCGCGCGCTGGGCCTCGGCATCGAGGACGCCTTCCTCGCCCATACGGCCGGGCGCCTGGCCGCGTGCGGGGAGAAGGCGATGTCCGGCCGCCTGCGGGCTACGGAAGCCAACTTCGCGTGCCGCCAGGTCTACAGCAGAAACGGCTTCGCGCGCTCGGCGGGCGACCCGTCCCTCTGGTCTAGCCCCCTGGCGGTTGTCCCGGCCGCACCCGCCCATGTCTCGCTCGGCGCCCCGGCGGCCGTGGGCCAGCCGGCTGCCCCGCCCGATTCAGGCGGTCCCGGGGCCGCCCGTCCAGTCGCGGCGGAAGCACTCGAGTGCGTCGCGCACTGAGCGCAGCAGCGAATCCCAGTCCTGCGGGGCGCCTTGTCGAAACAGGCGCGCGCTCGGATACCAGGGGCTGTCGTCGCGCCCGAGGAGCCAGCGCCAGTCCGGCGCGAAGGGGAGCAGGATCCACGCGGGCTTGCCGAGCGCGCCCGCAAGGTGCGCCACCGACGTGTCAACGGAGATCACCAGGTCAAGCTGTCCGATGAGGGCCGCGGTGTCCGAGAAATCCCCGATCCGGTCGGTGAGGCAGATCATCCTCGGGGACGCGGCCAGCGCGGCATCCGCGGGGTCGCTGATGCCGACCTGTAGGCAGTGCAGGGGGGCCGGGGCACCCGCCAGAAACTGCGCCGCCGCCCGCGCGGGGATGGACCGGTTGAGGTCATTCCTGTGCCTGCGGTTGCCAAACCAGGCGAAGCCGACGCGCGGCCTCGGAAACCCGTTCAGGATCTCCTGCCACCTGAGGCCGTGGGAACTGGGATAGCGGAGGTAAGGGACCCCGCCCGGGATTGACTCCAGGGTCGTCTTGAACGCTAGCGGCAGGCTGAGCAGGGGGCAGTGAAAGTCAAAATCCGGCAGCGGCTCGCCCCGCGCAAGGACTCGGCGGGCCCCGAGGCCTTCGGCGACGAGTCCCTTGAGCGCCGGCTGCACCTCAAGGATCACCGTGGCGCCCCGCCCCTCGAGGAGCGGGAGGTAGCGCAGGAATTGAATCGTGTCGCCGAGGCCCTGCTCGGCATGGATGAGGATCGTCCTTCCGTCAACGGGGTCGTCGCCCAGCCACAGGGGGCGCTCGAAGCGCCGCCGCAAGGCGCGCTGCTCGCAGCCCCAGCGGTATTCGTGCTTGCGCCACCCGCCCCCGAAGTCCCCGCGCAGGAGGTGCAGGAGCCCCTCGTTGAAGTGCGCCTGCGCCATGTCCGGCCTGATGGCCAGCGCCTGGCGGAAGGCGCTGGCCGCGTCATCCAGCCTATTGAGCTCCTTCAGGGCGACACCGAGGTTGCACCAGGCCTCGGCAAAGCAGGGCTTGATCACCAGCGCGCGCCGGTAGAGCGCGATGGCCTCCTCGACCAGCCCCCGCGCCCGGCAGATGCTTCCCAGGTTGCAGAGCGCCTCCACGCAGGGTTCCTCGCAGGCGATGGCGCGCCGGTACGCGTCGTCCGCCATCCGGACGTCGCCGGCGGCGAGCCAGGCGTTCCCCAGGGCATTGTGCGCAAGCGAGAACCCGGGCTGCAAGACCACGCATTTCTCGAAGAGGACCCGAGCCTGCGCCGTGCGATTCTCGCTGGCGTGCGCCAGGCCGAGCAGGTAGAGGGCCCTGCAGTTGTCCGGCTCGTGCTCAAGGGCCCTTTCGTAGTGGCGCATGGCCTCGGCGAATCGGCCCGCCGTGTGGGCCTCGAGACCGGCGTCGATCTCGGCGGGGCCGTTTGCAAGGAGGCAGGTCATCGGGTGCCGCGCCGCGGGGTTCCCAGGGTCACCTGACCGCCGCCCTCGCCAGGTCCGCCATGACGCCAAGGTCCTCTTCCTGGTGATAGGCCGTGAACACCCCTGTCATCGCGGGCGCGCACGTCACGGGGAACGACTGGTAGAGGAGGCGCATCACGATCGGCACCGTCTCGAAGTTCCTCGAGATCTCATCGAGGAGGGCGCCGGTGTCGTTGCGCTCCAGCACCGACGCCAGCCGGCCGACGAGCGCCCCGGCGAAGGCAACCGACTCGGCGACCCGCGGAGGGTACCCCGGCTCCCCGAACTCCGGGACAAACCCCGTTGCGGATCCGTCGGCCCTGACGCCTGTGACCATCCCGTGCGACGCGTAATTGAGCTGCTCCCACATGTCGTTCCTGAAGCAGGTGCCCTCCATGACCGCGGTGATGCCCGCGGGCGTGTCCACCGGGCAGATGGCCCGGTACGTGGCGGCCATGGAGCTGTCCTTCGGTATCCTGTGCAGCAGGAAGATCTCCGAGCCGACGCCGAGGCGCCCAAGCAGGTAGGAAAGCGACCAGCCGGTGCCGCACAGATCCACGAGGACGCTGCCGGGCAGGAAGTGCGCCCGGCAGTAGTCCAGGTAGGACTCGGACGCCCGGATCCTGCAGAGCCGGCTCGTGTAGAAATAGTTCGTCCGGATCCCCGCGCCGTGCGGGAAAAGCAGGTCGAAGACCCGTTTCAAATGGACGCAGTCGCGGCTGCAGAAGTTGACGTACGAGAGGCCCCTCTGCGCACAGTGCCTGCGGATGGCGGCCGACGCGAGCACGAGCAGCGGGAGGTTGAAGAGCATCTGCGCCTCGAAGATCGGGCGCATCTCGGGGCCCGCGGGGAGCTGCCCGAGCCTGATCTCCCGGACGACCCGGCACAAGCGCTCCAGGCCGTACTTCCTCAGCAGCTTCTCGACCGGGTGGAGCGCGTGGGTGCGGTTGTGCACCGCCCTTATTCCCAGCGAAAGCGGGATGTTGACGTCGGACTCCAGGTTGTCGCCCTCATGCGACTCTATCGCGTCCCGGAAAACGGGCTCGCGGAAGACCCTGCCGGACGACTTGCCGTTGGCCGACAGGAGAATCGTCACCGACCGGCGCAGGCCGGCCCCGTCCAGCATCCGCCGGATGACGGGCTCGGGCAGGTACATGTCCGAGACCAGGTAGTCGCCGTCCCTCACGCGTGAAAGGTTTTCCGCGATCGGGATGGAATTCTCCAGTTCCGCGGCGATCTCGAGGCGCTTCAACTCCTCGGACCGCTCCTCGGTGAGCCCGAGATCGGACCTCAGCGCCCGGTAGATGTCGTCCAGGCCGTAATCGCCTCCGGCGAGCCGCGCCTCCGCCGAGGCCCTCGCTCGAGGGAATCGCGGGTCCTCCGCCTGAGAGGCGACCTCGAGGAAGATGTTCTGCGCCTCGACGCACCTGCGGGCGATCAGCGTGTCAAAGATGTCAAAGCTGCGGCTCTTTCCGGCCACGGCCACGCCTCCCAAGGGGGCCGGCCCGGCCGGGCGCGCCGGACACTCCGCTGTTGACGACGGGGGCATCACGAAAAGGCGGGGACCCGTGCCTCCCGCTCCGGCGCGGCGCCCGCCCAGTCCCTGAGCGGATTCGCCTGTCCGTAGTATTGCCAGTCCGACCGAAGGACCGGCGTGAAGCGGACCTCCGACCGGAGGATGAACATCTTCTCGTTCGGCAGTCCCAGCTGCTCCACGAGGTTGGCGAAGCAGCTGTCGAGAAGGAGCAGGAACTTCGCCCGCTCGAGCACCTGGAGCCAGTCGAAGACGCAGTCGGTCCGCTCGTCGATCTCGACGACCTGGTGACCCGTGAACCGCGGAGGGACCGTAATCTGTCGCCGCGCGTCCGAGCCCTGTCGGTGAACGACGACGTAGTCCCCCTGCCGGACGACCCCGTCGAACAGAGCCCGCTCGCGGTCCCGGTCGCGCCGGATCGAAAGGTTCCATTTCTCCGAGAAGGGCACGCCGGCGGCCGCGTACTTGAACTCGTCGAACTTGAGCGTCGCCGAGAACGCAGGGCATGCGGACGGCATGTTCGAGAGGAAGCTGTAGAGCCTGACGGCGTGCTCGCAGCCGGCCGCCTTGAGGAGCCTCAGGGGGTCGTTGAAGAACCCGTCGACGGTGGGCTTGAACGGGAACGGAAGAAAATGGACGTAGTCAACCGCGGACCCGAACGAGTTGAGAAAGCGCTCGTCTATCGGCCAATAGACGTCGACGCCGCGGTCGTGGTACCACTTCGCGATGGGCAAGGCTATGATGATGTCGCCTATCCCTCGCGATTGGATGAGGCCCAGTTTCTTGGACATTGGTGGGTTGGAGTCCGGTGTGGGGTTTAGGCGCGGTGCATGGGCCTGTTGAATGTCCGTTTTAAGCAAAGGACGTACCAACTCCCAATACCATCATGCTAGCTGTTAATGGTAAGCTGCTTAAGTAACCTAGTTTATCTGGCCGTCACCGCGCGGCTTTCCCCGCATGCGGGTGAAGAAAAATGTGCCTAGTCCCCCGCGTGCGCCGCACGGGGGTTCCTGAATGGCATCGCCAGCCCCATGGGCCGAAGCTTCACTGACGGGCGGTGCACGTCATCTACATCAATCTCGACCGCCAGTCCGACCGCCGGGCTTATGTCGAGGACCAGGTGGGGCGATTCCTCCCGAAGGACTGGGAATGCGAGCGCCTGGCTGCCGTCAACAAGGCGGACGTCGATCCGAAGGTCTACGGCACCGCTCTGCCAACCGGGGCGATCGGCCTGTCGCTAAGCCATCGCAGCGCCGTGCGCCGATCCCTGGAGACCGACGACCATCTGCTGCTTCTTGAGGATGACGTTCAGTTTGGCCCCCGAAGCCACCCAGCCATCGAGGTCGCGCTGAAGCTGCTTTCGCCGGACTCCTGGGACCTGCTCTTCACCGACGCCTGCATCCCAGGCGCCGGCCAGATGATCGAGCTCTTCTGCCTCGGAAAGGCCAAGCCAGGCGTGATCACGCTCCTCGACCTCCGGAAGATCGTCTTCGCTGGCTCGACTTCCATAATCGTCAACCGGAAGCATAAATCAAAGTACCTGGCGCTGCTGACCGACGAGGTCCTGTTCTCAATGCCGATAGACCTCCTGATAGCGAAGTTTGTCCGCGAGGGCAGGCTGAACGCCTTCCTGACGTTTCCCTTTGCAACCTCGCTTTCGCGATTTGCGGAAAGCTCCCAGATCCAGTCCAAGGACTTGGAAATCGAGAATGTGCTCTGGAATGCCTACCGGAGGCTCGTTTGGATCGACGCCGACATGAAGGCCGTGGACGCGAGCCTTGCAAAGATACCGGGCTCCCTGATGGGCGACGATGCCCGGTGCCTGGGTCGCATCCTCGGGGGCCTCATAGCGTGCGAGGTGAAAAAGCAGCCTGAGGGGAAGGCCACTCCTTCTCCCGCCTAGGGAACTACCGGCGCTGTGATGCGGCCCCTGAGGCCGGTCGACAAAAAACCCGCCGGCTGGCCGGCGGGTTTTTTAAGAGGAAGGCAGATCCTTCGGTGTCGCGGATCAGACCAGCCGAAGCCGGCGCTGGAGAACTGCGAGGCCGCCGAATGCCAGACCCAGGAGCACCAGCGTGCTGGTCGCGTCCGGAGCGGGGATCCCGGGACCGACTGGAATCAACAGATGAACGCCGAGGGTGCTGAGCCCTATCAGGAAGTCATCGCTCCCAGTCAGGCTCAATCCGCCATCCGGAATCGTCGCGGTGACCTCCTGCCAGACAACCGAGCCGAGGCTGTCGCCGTTCGAGGTGTAAAGCGCGGGCTCGCTGGCATAGAGGACCATTGCAGTCGACTCATCGTGGGACTCGCCCCCGATCAGGCCGCCCTCCCATGTCATTACAGATCAGCTGACCCTGCTTTTTCAGTAACCGAGCGCATTGCCGACGCCGCTCGGTGGCTCGTACGTCTCACGTGTGGTTCGAATAGAATGCGGTGCGAAGGCAGACCTCTGGCCGGTAACCAAGGCGACCATTACACCTTATGTTGCCGAAGCCTATCCCCGCATCACCGACACCTCTGTGCCGGTCCGAGCGTTGGCCATCGAACGGACATTTTGGGAAAAGGCGACCATCCTTCACGCCGAGGCCCACCGTCCCAAGGAGAAGCTTTTCACCAAGAATTACTCGAGACATTACGCGGACACAGCCGCCCTCGCCGATCACGAAGGAGGTAAGAGGGCCCTCGCAGACTCGTGTCTCCGAACACGTGTCGTGGCATTCAAGGAGGCGTTTTATCGCAACTCCTGGACTAACTTCGCGACGGCGATCCCTGGCACTTTCAATCTGCTTCCCGCTCCGGACCACCTTATCGCCCTTGAGGGCGACTACCAACGCATTCGCATGGAAATGTGCTATGGGCCGTCGTTGGAATGGGCAGAGATCTTGGAAAGACTGGGCACCCTAAAGGATGAGATCGATGCATCAGCTTAAGGGCCAAGATTTGCCGCAACGATTCTTCGCCTTGCCAAGGGCACCGATATTTTGTCCATTCACCGGAACTGATAAACCGGTCCTTTTCTGCTTGCGACCGCACCCCTCCCCTCGCCTACTCAAATCTCACGCGAGCAAGTCGGGGCGTAGCTTAGCCTGGTAGAGCGCTACGTTCGGGACGTAGACAATGGTTGTTAACCATAAACGTCTTACAACTGTCACTGTGAAATCGTGGGATTTTACCTGTGAAATTCCTGTGCCCAAGAGCCTCCTAAAAAACCAAATGCCTTAGCACTCCAGGACACTTGACGCGCATTATGGCGTGCTTATA
>CAZNNO010000093.1:0-12875 GCA_964574435.1 uncultured Opitutaceae bacterium | reverse complement strand
CAGCACTTCGGTCTCGAATCTCGCCATTTGGCTGGTGGACGCGGCCGCGTGCTCGGTCGCACGCCCGCCAACCACGTGCCGCATGATCGGATCAACCGCGAGCCGTTCAGCGTCGTTTGTATCTTCATAGCCAGCAAGCCGGCTGTATATAGACTGGCGAATCAGGGCCAGCATCGAGTGCTGGGTGTTCTTGCCGGTCCGCCAGTCGTTTAGCACACGGCCGCCCATCGACGTCAGTCCGAGCACCTCGTCCATCTCTCTATAGGCAAGCAGACCGGCATCAGAAGAGATTTTGGCGCCATGGAATTCCAGCGCCAGACGCCGGTCGAAACTCAGTCCTATATGTTCGTTTTTGGTCGCACCCTTAGGATTGTAGGACTTTTCAGCCTCGAAGTCGCTTATGCCGTTCATGGGTAAGGTCTTAAGCGGTTCCATGGGGAGCATTCTTCATGCCAATCTGGGAAATCCGGGTTTAAGTCTCTCCGCCACCGGGAGTATCACATGAAAGCAACTCGGCGCGTGCCTCCGAGCGTCATCGGAGACTGTCCGACAGGATAAGGCCTGGGGGGCCCTGACCCGCCAAAATGAACGGATCAGGCCAGAGCAACGCCTCATTTCAGCTCGTCCCCGATGGGACACCCATGCAGCACCTGTGGCGGAGCCGGGGAAAGGCTGTCCCGATCATGGAACCTCGTAGATCTCTGCCAGCCCAACGCCGGTGGCGCCATTCGCGCCCGTCATCTCAGCGGTGTAGGCTCCGGGTGGCAGCGTTACGAGGATCGCCGCATCGGAGGAGGTGGCGTCGAGCGCGAAGGCCCCGACCTCGGAAAACGTCTGGGAGAGGTTCGCGCTACCGCCCCAGCCTCCGTTCGACTGGAGAGCGTCGTTGTTTGAATCATAAAGGACCAGCTGAGGGGTCGCCAGCGCCCCCGCCACCCCGAACTGGCTTAGGGACGGGCCTATCCCCCGGATAAGCACGGTTACGGGCGTGCTTCCGGTGATGACAAAGCCCGCTATAAGGATGTTGCCCCCGGTTCCGACTGAGGCGCGGGACGAGAGGTTGACCAGGCGCGATGGCGAGGTAGCGCCGTCGGTGTCATAGATCTCGGCAAGGCCGACGCCCGTGGTTGCCGAGAGGCCGCTCAACTGGGCGGTATAGCCGCCGGAGCCGAGCGACGCCAACATGGCGGCGTCGGAGGATCCGTCGGGGAGCGCGAAGGCGCCCACCTGGGTGAAGGCCTGCGTGAGCGCCGCACCCCCTCCCCAGGAGCTGTTCGTTTCCAGCGTCGCACCCGCCGAGTCAACGAGGCTGAGCTGGGGCTCTTCAAGCGCGCCAGTGACGCCGAATTGGCCGAGCGTCGGCCCGATCCCGCGGAGCACAACGTGCTTCGATCCGGTGCCCCCGACGACGAAGCCGGCAATCAGGAGGTCATCGCCTGTCCCGACCGTCGAGCGCGAGGAAAGGTTTGCGAGCCGGCTTGGCTGGGCCGCGCCCGAGCTCACCACGACACCTGCCGTTCCGGTGAGGACAAAGAAACCATTGCCGGGCGCGATCGAATCGAGGCGCGCCGTCGTGCCCGAATTCTGCTCCGTCCAGGTGGCCCCGACGTCGCTCGAGGTGAGTACCGTCCCCTGAAAACCGACCGCGACGAAGTTCCCGTACCCGTAGCCGACATGGACGAGCAGGTTCGGGGTGGGCGAGGCCCTTGGGATCCATTGTGCCCCGTCCGGGGAGGTGAAAATGCTGCCGTCGCTGCCGACGGCGACGAATCCGCCCGTCCCGTAGGCGACCCCGTAGAGGTTCTCGGTCGAACCGAGCTGCTGGATGCTCCAGGCCGAGCCGTCGGGCGAAGTGACCACGGTGCCTCCAATCCCCACGGCGACGAAGCGTCCATTCCCATAGGCAATGGCGTTGAGATTCTTGGCGACGCCCGTGGATGCCTGCCTCCAGGCCGAGGCGCTGAGGTCCGACGTGACGCAGGCGCCCCCGTAGCCCACGGCGACCAGCGTCTGGTTGCCTACGGCGATCCCGGTGAGGACGCTGGTGGACCCCGATGCCTGGAGCGTGCCGTCGTAGGTTCCGCTCGCGTAAGTGACGACGGCACCGCCGTTGCCGACGGCGACAAGAATGTTTTGCCCGGGGACGTTGGCAATCGCGTTAAGCTCACCCCACACCTGGCCCGGCGGCCCATTGCTTGGGGAAGCGGTCCAGTTCACGCCGTCGGGCGAGTGGTAGGCCGTGCCGTCGAGCGAGACGGCGACGAAATTGGTGCCGTCAAACGCCGCGGCGACCTCCGATGTCCCAAGCGGCAGCGGGGTTGAGGCCGTCCAGCTGTCAAACTGGAACAAGGGGTCGTGCGCAAAGGTCTCGGAGAGGCTCGCGGAGGCGAAGGATTCCGCCGAGCCGTTGGAGACCGCCACCGAGTACAGGCCCTGGTCCGAGAGCTGCAGCGGGTGTGTCGTGTAGGAGGAGGACGTCGCCCCGGGAATGGGGGCCCCGTTGAAGCTCCACTGGTAGCTGACCGCGGTCACGCTTCTGGCGTTCACGCTGAATGTCACCATGCTCCCCACGGTGGCCGACTGGGAGAACGGCGGCGTGCCTATCGAGGGTGCGCTCGGGACTCCGCTTCGGATCGTATCGTTGTCCGTGTCCGCGATGTAGACGGTTCCATCGGGGCCCATCGCGATGCCCTCCGGGGTGTTCAGGAGGGCCGAGGGGCCCGTGCCGTCGGAGTCGCCGGCATTGTTCCCGCTGCCGCCGGCGACGGTCGTGACGGCGCCCCCGGGCGATATCTCGCGGATCTTGTTGTTGTTCGTGTCCGCGACGAAGAGGTTTCCGCTGCCATCGATTGCAACGGCGCCCGGGTGCCAGAAAAGGGCCTCGCTCGCGTTTCCGTCGGAGCTCCCGGCCAACCCGGCGGAGCCCGCCAAGGTCGTCACGACGCCCGAAGCGGTGATCTTTCGGATTGTGTCGTTGCCCGAGTCCGCCACGTAGACGTTCCCATAGCCGTCGACGGCGAGGCCTGTGGGAGTGCGGAATTGGGCCGCGGTGCCCACGCCGTCCGCGCTTCCCGGGACCCCCGCCTCGCCGGCGAGCGTGGTCACGACCCGGCTCGGCGAAACCTTGCGTATGGTGCAGGCGGCCGAGTCGGCCACATAGACGTTGCCGTAGGCGTCGATGGCCAGGGCAAAGGGGCTCATGAACCGGGCATTGGTGCCGGTGCCATCCAGATTGCCGGGAATCCCTATATAGCCGGCAAAGGTCGTGACCAAGCCGCCGGGCGCGATCATTCTGACGGCGGAGTTTACGGTGTCCGCCACGTAGACGTTGCCCGATCTGTCGACGGCCACCCCATTCGGCTCGTCAAAGCGCACCACGCTGCCGGTCCCGTCTATACCCCCGGGATTCCTCGGCGAACCCGAATAGGTCGTCACGACGCCTGCGGGCGTTATCATCCGGATGGTGTCATTTATCTCGTCGCCAACATAGAGGTTTCCGGAGGCGTCCACGGCGACGCCTACCGGATAGGAGAACTGCGCGAAGGCACCCGTGCCGTCCACGCTCCCGAAATTTCCGTGCGACCCGGCCAGTGTCGTGAGAGTCAGCGTCTGGGCGTGGGCCGTTGAGATTGGGAGCGCGAACGCGATTGCGGCCGCCGCGAAGGGGCGAATGAATGCGCGGGTGACGGGGATTTTCATGTCTCGCTTTCCCGGGTTTCCCGGAGCCCTATCCTGCGGGACGGATCTCCTGGAGTTGGGGATTTCTGATTGTGCGATTCGCACCGACGGGCCGGAGGCTGGCAACCGCGGCATTCACGCTTGCTATGACACTTGTCGCCGAAAAAACCGCTACCCGCCGGTGGATCGCAACCGGTGGTTTGCGCACCAAGGGGCGCGCGTGCGGGCGCGGCTCCGGATACGCCTTCATGAGGTAAGGAAGCCCCAGTTGCCTCCAGGGGCCACTGCATTGTTTTTGAGCGACTCCTTCAGCCGCCGAAGTCCGAAAACTGTAAGGAAAGCCAACACACGTCGGTAAATCTGACGAATTTGCCCGAATCTTGCCTGTCGAATTGTGCCAAGATTGATTCATAAGCTATTTAAGCATAATGATTTCAATATTTTCAATATCAGGTGGCAGGGAATAAGCTCTGTTTCCGCGCAACACATGAAATTTTCCCATCCAATGATCTCGCGCATTCTCGCCGGCGCAGCGCTGGCGGTTATCGGCAACTTGGCCTCGGTTGCGCATGCGCAGCTCTCGAACTCGGATTGGCAATCTCCCGGAGACGGCCAAATTCTGGACGATTCCTCGACAGGCCTTCAATGGCTCGGCCTTGATGAAACCGCCGGATTGTCGTACAACCAGGTGGCTGCCCAGCTCGGCGCCGGCGGGACTTTCGCAGGGTTCAGCTTTGCGACCGAGAGCCAGGTCGACACGCTTTTTGCCGATGCCGGCATCCCCGATGTGAATGCAGGCTTCGAGGGAACGGCCGCCAACCTTCCCGGCGTAACCTCCCTGCTGACCCTGTGGAATGCGGATCTGGCGGGTAGCTACCAGGCGTCGAGCGGACCCTTTGGCTACTTCTTCACCTCGGGAGTGGGCACGGGGCTGATCTGGATACCCCAAGGCGATTACGGTGACACGGGCACCGCCGAGGCTACCTCCGGCCCCGACAGGGCGATTGCGCTAGGGGACGGCGACTTTTCGGAATCGTTTCTTGCCAGCGCGCTCGTCCGCACGGGCTCCGCGGTTCCCGACGGTGGCGAAACCGTTGCCATGCTCGGCGGTGCGCTTGCCGGACTTGCGATGATTCGCCGGCGGTTCGCCAGATAAGTCACCAATTCTGATCGGCAAACCCGCCTCGGAAAGGGAGGGCAATCCGGTGCTGCATCGATCCTGATCTGATTCGAGGCGGCGAAACTCGAGCCCGGCCGCCGAGCCGTCCGCGTTCGCGAACCGTCCAGCGGGCGGCAACTGGAACGACAGAGGGCAACAAGGCGTGCCGGGGACAGGGCAGCCTCGCTTGGCGCTTGAGCTGGCGAAGATAGGCGACAGGATTGGCTTGACCCCCCGGCGCACCCAACGACCCACCCCATGGCTGCCATCCTGCTCATTGACGACGACGAGGCGCTGCGCAACGTGACGGCCGAGATCCTGATCGAGGCCGGCTACACCGTCGACGATGCGCCGGACGGGAGAAGCGGGCTTGCGCTGTACCGCCCGGGATACCACGAGGTGATCATAACCGACATCGCGATGCCCGACATGGACGGGCTCGAGCTTATAACGGACCTGTCGCGAACCTCGCCGAAGCCGCGCATCATCGCCATCTCGGGCGACTCGCAGTTCAGCGAGTCGGTCTACCTGCCGACGGCCCGCCAGCTCGGGGTTCAGTGCACGATCGGAAAGCCGATTCGCGCGGAGGTGCTCCTTCAGGCGATTGCGAAGGTGCTTGCCGATCCGCCGCATTGAGCTTTTGCCGGCCAGAAGGCAGGCGATCGGGGAGGGAGCCGGATCGCGGCGGACCGGGTTGGCGGCCAGGTGCGGATCTCGGCCCTTTTTGTCGTGGCGTGCACAAGCGTCTGTCCCGCAGGCGCCTGACGGCACTTCCGCTATTAGAACGAGTTACACGGCCCACAGCGCATTTTTTGCCCTCCTAATGCCGGATCGATCGCATTGACAAAGCCAGCCATAACGGCAGGGTTAACCTTCCCAAAAAGATGGTCTTGCCCATAACCACCCCAACCCCTGGGGCCGGCCCAGAAACCCCCAGAGATCGACGCGCCGTCAACGACGTTGTCATACGCCTCGCCGGCAATTCCCAGGACGGAATCCAGACGATAGGCGGATTCCTGGCCCGGCTCGCCGGGCGCTCCGACCAGGACGTGATGACGTATATGACCATCCCGTCAACGATTTCCGGAGGTCCTTCCATCTTCCAGGTGCGGATGGGCTCCGGCGAGATCCTCTCGTCGGGGGACCAGGCGGACATCTTGGTGGCCTTTTACCAGCATAGCTACGAGAGCCACATCGAATCGCTGCGCCCCGGCGGTGTGCTCATCTATGATTCCGACCACGTCACGGTCTCCCCCGACGACCGCCGCTTCCGGGCGGTGGGGATACCGATCACCGGGGCGACGGTCGAGGCCGTGGGCGGCTCGTCGAAGGACAAGGGCAAGAACCTGTTCGTCCTCGGCCTGATCGCGCGGATCTTCAACCTGGACGTCTCCAAGATCTCGGGACTCATCACCGAGCGCTTCGGGGGAAAATCCGAGGATGTCGTGCGCAACGCGATGCTCGCGTTTGACGCGGGCTACGCCACGCCGGCGGACAACCTGCGTGACTGCCTTTTCAGCTTCGAGGCCGCGCCTGCGCGCGCCACGGGCCGTCCCCAGATAACGACCGACGGGAACTTGGCTCTCACCTACGGGCTGATCGCCGCGGGCGTCCGGCACGGCGCGGGCTATCCCATCACCCCCTGGTCCACCGTCATGGAGACGCTGCGCACGGAGCTGTCCAAGTACGGCGGCATCTTTGTCCAGGCCGAGGACGAGCTGGCGGCCGTGGGCTACGCGCTCGGCTTCGCCTATTCGGGCCACCTTTCCGTGACCGGGAGCTCGGGGCCGGGCCTCTCGCTCAAGATGGAGGCCCTCGGCTGGGCCGTCATGGCCGAGATGCCCCTGATTGTTATCAACGTCCAGCGCGGGGGACCAAGCACCGGCATGCCGACCAACGTCGAGCAGAGCGACCTGATGCAGGCGATCTACGGGAGCCATGGCGACGCGCCGCGCGTCGTGCTCGCCCCGAGGAGCGTGGAGGACTGCTTCTACATCGCCCTCGAGGCGGGGCGCATCGCCCGCGAATACAGCACGCCGGTCATCATCCTCACCGACCAGGCGCTGGCGACGAGGATCGAGGCGTTCGAGGAGCCCGACCTGCCGAAGCTGATGGTCGACCCGAAGCCCGACCTTTCGCCCCGGGGCGAGGACTTCCAGCCCTATCCGCTTGACCAGATCACCCGGCATGCCCCCCCCGGGGCCTCGATCGCGACGGGAAAGTATCCGTCCGTGAGCGGCCTCGAGCACGACGCGCTGGGTCACCCCACCGGCAGCCCCGCCCTCCACATGAAGATGACGGCCAAGCGGCGCGACAAGATCAAGGCGCTCGCCGCGTCGATCCCGGCGCCCGAGGTGTTCGGCGATCCCGAGGGCGACGTCCTCCTCGTGGGCTGGGGCTCGACCTGGGGCCCCATCCGCGAGGCGGTCAACAAGCTGAGGTCGGGCGGCCAGAAGGTCGGGCAGGTCCACATCCGCCACCTGCACCCGCTACCGTCCGGCCTCGACGCGCTCTTTGCCCGATACAAGAAGGTCCTTGTCGTCGAGATGAACGACGAGGGTCTCTACGGCTTCGGCCAGCTGGCCATGCTGATGAGGGCCCGCTACGCGCTTCCCTCAATCGGCAGCATCACGAAGACCGACGGCCTCACCTTCAGGATTGGCGAGATCGTGAGCGGCGTGGCCCGCAGCCTCGGCCGCAACGGCTCGAACGGCGGCCACTCCTGAACCCTCAAAACCCGACCTCAATGTCCACCTCCCCCGCAGCCGTCCAGACCCCGGCGCAACCCGCAGCCCCCGCGCCGCGCGTCCCGCTCACCAAGAAGATCCTCACGGCGGACCACCCGACGTGGTGCCCCGGGTGCGGGGACTTCGCCGTTCTCGCGGCCTACTACCGCGTCCTCGAAAAGCTCCAGTACCCCCACCAGAACATCGTCACGATGGCGGGCATCGGCTGCTCGTCCCGCTTCCCGTATTTCGTGAACACGCACGGCGTCCACTACATCCACGGCAGGTCCCTGCCGTTCGCCGCGGGCGTGAGCCTGGGCCGCGACGACCTCCACGTGTTCGTGTTCGGCGGCGACGGGGACGGATTCTCGATCGGTGGCAATCATCTTGTGCACACGGGGCGCAAGAACGTGAGCCTGACGTACGTCATCATGGACAATTTCGTTTACGGGCTGACGAAGAAGCAGACCTCGCCCACCTCGCCGCTCGGCTTCAAGTCGAAGACCGATCCCACGGGCTCGATCGACCAGCCCATCAACCCCATGCGCACGCTCGTCAACAGCGGCGCAACCTTCGTCGCGCGCAGCCACGCGACCCAGGTGAACCACATGATCGAGATGATGCACCGCGCCGCGCTCCACGAGGGCTTCTCGGTGGTCGAGATCCTCTCCGAGTGCGTGGAGTTCTACGAGGGCGCCTTTGACGCCGCGGTCCCGCGCAAGGGTGGGCAGTTCAAGGTGATCGAGGAGAGGAAGAACGACGGCACGCCCGAGGACGCCCTGCGCCACGACCCCTCCGACGAGGTGGCGGCGTTCGGCCTCGCGTCGCAGCCCTGGCCCGGAGTCTTCGGCGTCTTTTATGAGTCGCACCGGCCCACCAAGAACCGCCTGGAGGCCGGGCTGATCGCAAAGGCCCGCGAGAGGACCAAAGGGGCGCCGGACCTCGAGGTTCTCCAGTCGACCTTCCGGCGCATGCGTTAGGCGTCCAGGGCGGCGGGGAGCCGGGCCCCCACGTCCGCTGATGCCGGCTTCCAGCCTGCCTTATTCTTCAATTTTGCGCCGCCTGCTATCGACAACCCGGGACGTTTGGGCCAGCTTACGGGTGAACCCCCGATAACCCCCTCCACCATGAAGACACTCTTCTCGATCGCCGCGGCGGTCGCCTTTTCCGCCGGCGCGGCGCTGGCAGCCGAACCCTCCGACAACTGGTCCAAGCTCTGCGCCTCCTGCCATGGCAAGGACGGCGCAGGCCACACCAGGGCCGGCAAGAAACTTGACGTGAAGGACCTCACGTCAGCCGAGTACCAGAAGACCTTCACCGACGACGACGCCTTCAAGACGCTGAAGGAGGGCTTCAAGGGCGCGGACGGCTCGGACAAGATGAAGCCGTTTGCGGACAAGCTCTCGGACGACGAGATCAAGGGCCTCGTCGCGTACATCCGCGCGATGGCCAAGTGACCGAGCCGACGCCAGGTCCCGCGTCGGCCGATCCCGGCCGGCAGTCCAGCTGGCGCAATTGGTGCAGCATCGCGGGCGCGATAGTCGCCAGCGGCAGCCTGTTCGCGTTCCTCTTCCTGTTCACGCTGGACATGACGGGTTCGGGGAGGGGCAATCCCTACCTCGGCATCCTGACGTACGTCGTCGCCCCCGTCTTCCTTGCGCTCGGCCTTGCGCTCGTCTTCTGGGGCTGGTGGCGCCAGCGCAGCGAGCTGGCCAGGCTCCGGGGCCTGGGCGAGCCCGCGCCGCTCGCGATCGACCTGTCGCGCAGGCGCGACCGCCGGATCCTCGGCGTCTTCGTCTCGGGCTCCCTGGTCTATCTCCTGCTGACGGCAATCGGGAGCTACCAGACCTACGTCTACACGGAGTCCGACAGCTTCTGCGGCATGGTCTGCCACTCGGCGATGGGCCCGGAGCTGACCGAGTACCGGAGCCACGCCCACGCGCGGGTCGCGTGCGTCGACTGCCACGTCGGGGCGGGCGCGGCGAACTACATCGACGCCAAGATAAACGGCGTCCACCAGCTCTTTGCCATCACGTTCAACTCGTTTCCGCGCCCGATACCGACCCCGGTTCACAACCTGCGGCCCGCCCGTGAGACCTGCGAGCGCTGCCACTGGCCCGAGAGGCACTCGGGGAACCTCGAGCGCACGCTCCCGCGCTTCCTCTCGGACGACGCCAACAGCCCCTTCACCGTTCGCCTGCTCCTGATGGTCGGGGGCAGCGGCACCGAGCACGGGAAGCCGAGCGGCATCCACTGGCACACGGGCAAGGACACGAAGGTCGAGTATTTCGCGACGGATCCCCAGAGGCAGACGATCCCGTGGGTCAGGGTCACCGACCCGACCGGGATCGTGACCGTCTACCGCAAGTCGGATTTCAAGGGTGAGCCGGACCCGCGGGCGGTCCGCCTTATGGACTGCATCGACTGCCACAACCGCCCCGCCCACCGCTACAGCTCGCCGAACGACGCCGTCGACGAGGCTCTCGACCTGAGGCGCATCGACAGGTCGCTGCCGGCCGTCAAAAGGGTCGCCGTGGACCTCCTCTCGCAGACGTACGCGACCAAGGACGAGGCCGTGTCGAAGATCTCGAGCGGGCTGCGCGCCAAATACCCGGGAAGGCAGATCGACGACTCCGTGGCGGAGCTCGCGGCAATCTATCGGGCCAATTTTTTCCCGGAGATGAAGGCGGACTGGAGCAAGTACCCGGAGAACATCGGGCACCTGGACGCTCCGGGCTGCTTCCGCTGCCACGACGGCAAGCATGTCGCCGACAACGGCAAGGCGATGCCCGCGACGGCCTGCAACAGCTGCCACGTCATCCTGGCCCAAGGCGCCGGGGCGGAACTCGCGAATCTGGCCCCGAACGGCGTCCCCTTCAAGCATCCGTCGACGGACATAGAGGGGCTTGGCCTCCTCTGCAGCGACTGCCACAACGGCAAGAACCAGGATAACTAGCCCCGGACCCGCGGCCTAAAAGCCGCCGAGGATGAGGTCCGGATCCACCCCGAAGGCGATGATGAGGGCCGCCGCCGCGAAGAGCGCCAGGGCGGCCACCGGCGCCACCCGTATGGGGAGGGCATCCGCAGCGGGAGCAGCGACGAGCGCCTGCTTGAGGACAATCAGGTAGTAGTAGAGCGCCACGGCGCTCAGGCCGATCGCCAGCACCGCGAGCTCGCCGGCCGGGCCGGCGATCCCGCCCAGGCGGATGGCTGCCGCGAAAACCGCGAATTTGCCGAAGAAACCGGCGAGCGGCGGTATGCCCGCCAGAGAGAGGATGAAGACGGCCAGGCAGGCCGCCAGAAGCGGGGAGCGCCGGTAAAGGCCGGCGAGGTCCGACAGGGACTCGCAGCGGCCGCCGCGCTCCGCCACGCTGACGACGCCGAAGGCGCCGACCGTGGCGAGCCCGTAGGTCGACGCGTAGTAGAACAGCGGGCCCGGGCCGGAGCGGCCGGCGGCCATGACGCCGAGCATCAGGGCGCCCGCGTGGGCGATCGCCGAGTAGGCCAGCAGGCGCCGCACGCTCGACTGCGCCAGGGCGCCTATGTTGCCGATCAGCAGGGAGGCGGCGGAGACGGCGGCGACGGCAGGCAGCCAGCCGGGACTCCGGGCCAGGGACGCGACGTCCCCGCAGGCCGAGCCCATTGCGGGCCACAGGAGCCGGTAGAAGAGCGTGAAGCCGGCAAGCTTGGAGGCGGAGGCGATGAGCGCGGCCGACGGCGCCGGCGCGCCCTGGTAGACGTCCGGGGCCCACAGGTGGAACGGTGCCGCCGCGACCTTGTAGCCAAAGGCGACCAGGATCATGACGAGGGCGACGAGAAGCATCGGGCTCGCGCCCTGCACGGAGACCTGGGCCGCGATCTGCGGCAGCTCGATTGATCCCGTCACCCCGTAGACAAGGCTGAAGCCGAAGAGGAGGAACGCCGCGGCCATGCCCCCGAACAGGAAGTACTTGAGGGCCGCCTCAGCGGAATCCGGCCGCCCGCGATCGAACCCCGCGATCACGTAGAGCGACAGGCCCGCGAGCTCGAGCGCCAGGAAGGCGAGGAGCAGCTGCTGGGCGTCGGCCATCAGCAGGAGCCCCGTCGCCGCGAAAAGCATGACGGCGACGTATTCCGCGGGGTGGCGGGGGGGCGCCGAACCCCACGTCACGCCGAGCGTGAGGAGGGTGAGGGCGAGGACGCCGAGCCGCGTCGCGATGGCGAGGTGGTCGAGCACCAGGACACCGCCGAAGACCGGCCCGGGGGCGCTCATCCAGGCCTGGAAACCGGACGCGAGCACGGCGAGGCCCGCCACCCAGAGCGCGAGATGCAGGCGCTCGCCCGGCGTGCGGCGCCGGAACAGCGTCAGGTCGAGCCCGAGGACGGCCAGGGCGCCGACGACCAGGGCGGTCTCGGGACGCAGGGCCGCGAAGAGCCCGGTGTAGTCGGGGCTCACGGCGCGCCCCCCTTGACGACCGACTGCAGGAGGGGCGACTGGAGCGCCGGGCCAATCCAGTCGAGCAGGATGTCCGGCCTGATGCCGACCAGGACGGTGGCTCCCACGAGCAGGAGCGCGCCCAGCCTCTCGGGAAGCGTTATGGGCTCCAGCGCGGCGGCAGGCGTCCCGTGGCCGGCGGTCTGCTCGGTCGCCATCCCCGTGGACCCGAAGAAGCTCAGGTGAATCGCCCGCAGGGTGAAGGCCGCGGCGACCAGGACCCCCACCACCGCGACCGCGGCCCAGGCCGGGTTTGCGTTCCACGAGCCGATCAGGATGGTCAGCTCGGCGGGGAAGCCGCTGAAGCCGGGCAGCCCCATCGACGCCATTCCGGCGACGACGAAGGTGCCGGCCGCGAAGGGCAGCAGCCGGTAGAGCGGCAGGGTCCTCAGGTCGGCCAGCATCCGCGTGTGGGTCCGGTCGTAGAGCATCCGCCCGACGACGGCGAAGAGCAGGCCGGCGATGACCCCGTGCGAGAACATCTGCAGCACCGCTCCCCGAACGGACTGAAAGTCGGCGGCCGCGAGGCCCAGGATCACGAAGCCCATGTGGCTCACGCTCGAGTAGCCGATGACGAACTTGAGGTCGTCCTGCATGAGGGCGACAAGGCCCGCGTAGACGATGCCGATCACGGCCAGCCAGGCGATGGGGGCCTGCCAGTAGGCGAAGCCGACGGGCGAGAGGGGGAGCGCCACGCGCAGGCACCCGTAGGCGCCGAGCTTCATCACCACGCCCGCGAGGAGCATCGACGCTGCGGTCGGGGCAGCCACGTGGCCCGTGGGCGCCCAGGTGTGCAGGGGGAAGATGCCGGCGAGCGTGGCGAAGCCGAAGAAGACGA
>CAZNNO010000092.1:0-12915 GCA_964574435.1 uncultured Opitutaceae bacterium | reverse complement strand
TCGGATAAAAAATGGCACAATCGACGATGTTTTTAACGAAAATGACAGTTTGTGTGCCAATCTCCCATGCGCTCCCGGGAGCGCCAAGGTTTTGCTCGCCCGGGGCGGGTTATTTTCCTAGTTGGGAAGCCTTCTCCGAGGCTCCTTTGCCACGTTCTCTGGGGGGAATCTATCGAAAGCCATGTCTAACCAAATAGTCTGGGTTGATATTCCGGTGCTCAAGCTGGAACGGGCGATAAGGTTCTATTCCGCCGTCCTGGGAATGCAGGTCGCCAAGCAGGAATATCCGGGCATGGCCATCGGCGTTCTTCCCCATAGGGACGGCGAGGTTGGCGGATGCCTTTACCTGAGCGAGAAGGTGAAACCGTCGGCCGAGGGCGTCCTTGTCTACCTCAATGTCCACGGCCGGATCGACGAGGCCGTCGAGGCGGTCGAGCCGAGTGGAGGCAGGATTCTCCAGCCGAAGGAGTCCATTGGTCCGTTTGGATTCAGGGCGATCATTCTCGACACCGAAGGCAATCGAGTCGCGCTCCATTCGATGTGACGAGTGCTCAGGGTGCTTGGCGCCGGCCAAACTGGGGGCCGCGGGAACGCATCCCGCTAGCCTAGAAGCTTCGTGACAATTGCCGCCCATTCTTCAGGCAGCGATCCCTCTGCCACAGGCCGCCTCGCTCTCGAATACCAGTAGGCCGCATTCCCGTCGTCCCCTTCCTTGCGATGGAGGTAGGCATGGACCCACGATCCCTCGCGGGTCCCGTCACCCTGGGCGAGCTCATGGGCCTTTTCCCAGTTTCCACGGGCGTCGTGCCACAGGGCCTGCAAGGCGGCGCTGAGCCCCTGCGGGGCTGCGGAGGAGCCGCCTGCAGACTTCTGGAACTCCTCAGCCGTCACGCTGGGTCACCGAGAGACGGTGAGCGTCACGGCCGGTCCCTCCGACGACGAGGGGCCGAGGGTGAGCCTGAACGTGCCGGGCTCCACGCGGAACTTCATGTCCCTTCCCCAGAGTGCAAGAGCGTCCGGTCCGATCGGGAACGACACGGTCTTGCGCTCGCCCGGCTTAAGGTGAATGCGCTGGAAACCCTTCAGCTCCTTGACCGCGCGCGTCACCGAGCTCACGTCTTGGTGGACGTAGAGCTGCACGATCTCGTCCGCCTCGCGTGCGCCAGTGTTGGAGACATCGACCGAGGCGACCGTTGCGCCGTCAGCGGCAATGACCGGGTCGCGAACCGCGGGGTTCGCATATGCGAAGCTCGTGTAGCTCAGCCCGTCGCCGAAGCTCCAAAGCGGGCCGCCGGCCCCGAACTCATACGCAAAGGGTCCTGCATAGGGCTTCTTGCTGTAGTAGGCCGGGATGTCCCCGACGGTCGCGGGGAACGAAACTGTCAGTTTCCCCGAGGGGCAGACGTCGCCAAAGAGGATGTCCGCCGCGGCGGTGCCCGTCTCTTCGCCCATGTACCAGCCTTCCACGATCGCCGAGGCTTCCCTCTTGAGCCTGCCGATCGCGAGCGGGCGCGCGTTGCTCAGGTAGACAATGACGGGCTTTCCCGCCGCAAGGACGGCGTCGACAAGCGCCCTCTGCGAGCCGCGCAATTCCAGGGTGTCCGCGTCGCCGAGGTGGTCGTCGGACCAGGCCTCACGGCTGAGTGCCTCGGTCTCCCCGATCGCGAGGATGACCACGTCCGCCTGGGCCGCCGTCCGCTTCGCCTCCTCGATCAGGGTCCTGTTCTCATCGTCGGACGCCAACACCACGGTCGAGCGATGCCAGTTATCAAACGCGTTGCCCGAGTCATCCTTCACGAGGACGCAGCCCTGCGCATAAAGGACCCTTCCGGCGGACCCCACCTTGCCGCGGATTCCATCCAGGAGGGAGACGGAATGGGTCGGGGTGCCCGAATAGCTCCCAAGCCTCGCGAACGCCGCGTTCGGGCCGATCACCGCGATCGTCGCCGGCCGTCCTGCCGAAAGGGGAAGGATGCCGTCGTTCTTCAGGAGGACTATCGACTCACGCGCGGCCCGGAGCGCAAGCGCTCGACTCTCGGGGCGCTCCGCGGCGGCCCTTGCCGCCGCGAGGTCGGCGTAGGGCCTCTCAAACAGGCCCAGTCGGAATTTCCATGTCAGCACGGCTGCCGCCGCCTCGTTGATCTGGCCCAGCGTCACCTGGCCCCTCGCGAGAGCCTCCTTGAGGGCAGGAAAACACGCTGCCTGGGGCAGCTCTATCTGCACGCCCGCCTCGAGGGCGAGGACCGCAGCCTCCGCGTCCGTGCCGGCGACGTGATGGCCTTCCTTCAGGAGCTTGATCCCCTCGTAATCCGAGACCACAAGGCCCGTGAATCCGAATTCGGAACGCAGGACGTCCCTGATGAGCCAGCTATTCGCGTGGGAAGGCACACCGTCGACCTCGTTGTACGAGGGCATCACCGCCCCGGGATGCGCAGTCCTGACTATGTAGGCGAACGGGACGAGGTCCACCTCGCGCAGCGTCCTTGGCGTGCTGGCGCTCGGGCTCCGGTTCAATCCCCCCTCGGGTGTCCCGTGCCCAGTGAAGTGCTTTAGGGTTGAGATCACGTGCTGCCCGTCGACCGTGCCGTCGGCGGACCCTTGGAGCCCGCGCACGATGGCGGCTCCCATGTGCGCATTGAGGAAGGGATCCTCGCCCATCGTCTCGTCGATCCGTCCCCAGCGGGGATCGCGCGCGACGTCCACCACCGGCGCCAGCGCCTGCTGGGCGCCGCGGCTGCGCATCTCGGAGGCGACGACGGTGTAGATCCGCTGCACTAGCTCGGGATCCCAGGAGCAGGCCAGCCCGATGGGTCCGGGAAAGCTCGTAGCCTCGGGCTCGACCAGCCCGTGGCAGCCCTCGTCATGGAACATGGCGGGCACCCCAAGGCGCGTCTCCTCGACAAGGTACTTCTGGAGCCTGTTGCGGAAGGTCACGTCCTGCTCGACCGTCACGTTCTGCTCCGGTGCGACCGAACCCACGCCGTAGGGGATCAGCTTCCGGAAGTATTCCTCGGGCGCCAGGCCGCTCTGCTCGAGGGTGCCCTTGTGGATCCATGCGCCCGTGATCTGGCCGAGCTTCTCGTCGAGAGTCATCTTGCCGAGGAGGTCCTGTACCCTGGCGGCGACGGGAGCCGACGGGTCCCGGAAGAGGGCAGGGGGGGTGTCCGCGCCGGGGAGGCGGGCCGTGGCGGAAATGGCGGCGAGCGCCAGAGCTGGGACGCAGTGCGGTAGGCGGGGTAGGAGCACGGCCGTGATTTTTGGGAAACTTTGCGCAAAGCCGATCCCAAAAGTTCGCGGGGCGGGACCGCGGGTTCCCCGGGGCAACCTTGGATGGCGCGGCGCGCCAGGGCGTAAAATGTAGTTGGTAATTAACTACACAGGCTGGGCCCCGCCTCGTGTCGGGCCCCGGGGGGTCGGATCCGGCGGATGGGGCCGTCTGGCGTCGCGTCGCGGCAATTTGACCGCGGCTTGCCACTGAAAAGCCGCAACTCGTCCCAAAAGCCTGCCCATTGGTGAAAACGAAACCTTATTCTCAATTAAAGGCTGAATAAGCTAACCTAATCCTATTCAGTAGCTAATGCCATCGACACCAAGTACTTCCGGGCGCAGAATCGGTGCCGCACCTGGGCCCGCCGGTGCGATTATTGCGATGCGACCCAGCCGGGAGCGGCGGGCGCCGGCGGCTGTGCGCGGGAGCGAGGCCCCACGAGCATGAGCAGGGACGCGGGACGCAACGTGCTTGAATGCCGGCCGCTCCCAGCGCCGGCCGAGATTCTGGGGAGCCTCCCGCGAACCAGCCGCCAGGCGGCCCTGGTGGCCCGGAGCAGGCGGGTCGTCCGGGGCATCCTGGCCGGCGCCGACCCGCGCCTGCTGGTGGTGGTCGGGCCCTGCTCGATCCACGACGTCGGTGCCGGGATGGAGTACTGCCGGCGCCTGGCCGCGCTCGCCCGGGAGTTGGGCGACCGGCTCTTAATAGTGATGCGGACATATTTTGAGAAGCCGCGCACGAGCTTGGGCTGGCAGGGCCTCATCCTCGATCCAAACCTCGACGGAAGCGGCGACATCGCGAAAGGCCTCCGAATGGCCCGTTGCTTCCTGCGCGAGGCGCTCGACCTCGGCCTGCCGACTGCGACCGAGTTCCTGGACCCGATAAGCCCGCAATACCTGTCCGACCTGGTCAGCTGGGCGGCGATCGGCGCCCGTACGACGGAGTCGCAGATGCATCGCCAGCTGGCATCCGGCCTCTCGATGCCGCTTGGCTTCAAGAATGGGACCGACGGCTCGATTCAAAGCGCGATCAACGCAATAAAGGCGGCCGGCCAGGTCCAGTCCTTCCTGGGGATTTCCGCGGACGGCCGCGCGGCAGCGGTCCGGACCCGGGGCAATGCGGACTGCCATATCGTGCTACGCGGCGGCGCGAGCGGTCCCAACTACTCAGCGGAGCAGCTTGCCGCGGTCGAATCCATGCTGGATGAAGCGGGCTTGCGCAGGGCGATTATGGTCGACTGCAACCACGACAACTCCGGCCGCCGACCCGAGCGCCAGCCCGATATAATGGACGAGGTCGTGGCGCGGATACTTGCGGGCAATCGCTCGATCGTCGGAGTCATGGTCGAGAGCAACCTCCTGAGCGGCAGCCAAGCGCTGGTGCGTCCCGCGCGCAAGCTGCGCTACGGGGTTTCAATAACGGACGCCTGCCTAGACTGGATGGCCACCGAGCGCTGCCTGCGCGATGCCCATGGCGCCCTGGCCCCCCGATTCGGCGCCGCAGGGCTCTGGGAGCCCGCGGCCCTTTGCCTTTCCGCAGCGGGCGCCTAATATGGGGGGAGCGCCCCGGCGCGGACACGGCCCACCGAAGCATTCCGTCCCTCGCCGACACGTGCGTCCTCGTGTTCCGGGACACCCGATCCGGCGGCATCGGGCGCCCCGGGGCGGCCCCGACTCGGCAGGAGGGCATGCGGCATTTCGGAGCCGACGGGCGCAGACCCTCGGCGGGAGATTTTGGGGTGCCTCACGGCTGCTCATGTGTATCCCTGATCCCCAGCATATGAGTTTCCCCGAAAAAGGACAGGAATCTGCCGAGGCGAGGCCCGTTGGGTCCGGAGCCCCCCAAGCCGGGTGACAAACGGCGATACCATGGCATCCGGTTGCGGGGACGTCCCCGCAGCCGCGCCTTGCACAAACGCGCGGGTATTCGCCTGCGCCGCAGTCCTCGCGGCCGCCGCAGCATTGGCCTACTGCCGGACGTACTCGGTCCCCCTGCTTTTCGACGACCAGGGCTCCATCAGCGAGAACCCGACGATCAAGCACCTTGCGACGGCACTAACGCCGCCGCGCGGCGTGACCGTGAGCGGCAGGCCGATCCTGAACCTCTCGCTGGCGGCAAACTATGCCCTAGGCGGCGTCTCCGTGTGGGGTTACCATGCCGTGAACCTGGGCATTCATGTTCTGGCAGGCCTGACCCTCTTCGGGATCCTCAGGCGAGCCCTCGAGCGGCTGGGTTCCCGCTCGGCGCTCCAGGTCGCCTTCTGCGCGACCCTGCTCTGGACCGTTCATCCCCTGCTCACCGGATCGGTGACCTACATCATCCAGCGGGCGGAGTCCCTGATGGGGCTGTGGTACCTGCTGACCGTCTACTGCTTCATGCGCGGTGCCGAGTCGGGCCAATCTCGGGGGCGGGCTTGGTTCGCCGGCTCCATCGCCTCCTGCCTGCTGGGCATGGCCACCAAGGAGGTGATGGTCTCGGCTCCGCTCATCGTGCTCCTCCTGGACCGCGCCGTGATAGCGGGCAGCTTCAGGGAGGCCTGGAGGTGCCGGCGGCGCGTCTATGTGGGCCTTGCGTCCACCTGGCTGATTCTGACGATGCTTGTGCTCTCCACGAACGGCCGAGGCGGTTCGGCGGGCCTCGTCGCCTGGGTCTCCCCATGGAGCTACGCCCTGACGCAGGCCCAGGCGATTCCCCACTACCTGCGCCTCTGTTTCTGGCCCAGCGGGCTGACATTCGACTACGGCAGGACCCTCGCGAGCCCATCGCTGCGCCTGCTTGCGCCCGCGCTGGCGGTCCTCGGCCTGCTGGCGGCGACAGTCTGGGCCCTGGTGAGGCGGCCCGCGCTCGGCCTGCTGGGGGCGAGCTTTTTTGCGATCCTTGCCCCGACCTCGAGCTTCGTGCCCGTGGCAACTGAGCCCGTGGCCGAGCACCGGATGTACCTGCCGCTGATCCCCGTCATTCTCCTGGCTGTCATTGGGATCCACCGGTTGTTGGGACGCTGGGCGTTGCCCTGCTGCCTCGGCCTCGCCGGGGCGCTCACGTGGGCCACCTGGCAGCGCAACCAGGTCTACCTGAGCGAGGAGGCGCTGTGGCGCGACACGGTCGCGAGCGTTCCAGGCAATGCGCGTGCCCTGACCAACCTCGGCAACGTCCTCGCAAGCGAACCCGGACGCATGGACGAGGCGATCGCGCGGTACGACGAGGCAATTCGTCTCATGCCCGGCCTTGCGGAGGCCCACTACAGCCTGGGAAATGCGCTGATTTTCACCCATCGGACCGGGGAGGCCATCGTCCAGTACCGCGCGGCCCTAGGCGTCACGCCGAATTACGCCGAGGCCCGCTGCAATCTCGGCAATGCCCTGGCCTCCCAGGGCCACTTTGGGGAGGCGATTGCCGAGTACCGGGACGTGCTCCGCTTGAATCCAGACTTTGCGGAGGCCCACTACAACCTGGGAGATGCCCTTGTCGAATCGGGCGAGGCCCCGAGGGCCGTCGCCGAGTTTGAGGCGGCCCTGCGCCTCGACCCCGGCTTCACCAAGGCGCACTACAGCCTCGCCAACGCCCTGAGTTCCACGGGGCGCGCCCAGGATGCGATCCCCCACTACGAGGAGGCGTTCCGCCTGAAGCCCGACTTCGCCGAGGCCCACTATGGCCTGGGGATTGCCCTCAACTCCCTTGGAAGGGCGAGGGAGGCGATCGTCCAGTACGGGGAGGCGATCCGCCTGAGGCCCGGCCTTGCGGAGGCCCATTTCAGGCTGGCCGACACGCTGGGATCCCTTGGGCTTTTTTCGGAGGCGATTCCGCAGTACGAGGAGGCGATCCGCGCAAGGCCGCGCTACGCGGAGGCCGAGTGCAACCTGGGCAACGCCCTGAGCTCCGTCGGCCGCAACAGCGAGGCCGTCGCCCACTTCGACAGGGCTATCCTCCTGCGTCCGGACTTTGCCGAGGCCCAATATGACCTGGGCAACGCGCTCATCGCGCTGGGGCGCGCCCCGGAGGCGGCCGCACGCTATGAGGAGGCGGTCCGCCTGAGGCCCGACTACACCGAGGCGCGCTGCAACCTGGGCAACGCCCTGAGCTCCCTCGGCAGGGACGACCTCGCGATCGGCCAGTTCGAGGCGGCGCTACGGGCGAAACCGGAGGACGCCCTTATCCATTTCGGCCTGGCGGTGTCCCTGCTCAAAGTGAATGGACGGGTTGACGACGCGGTCGCCCACCTGAGGGAGGTCCTGAGAATCCAGCCCGGCAACGCCCGGGCGCGCCAGATCCTGGAGCGCATCGAGGCCCTGCGGAAGTAGCCCGTCGCCGGCCAGACCCGCCACCGGGTCCGCGTGACTTCAGGGTGGCAAAGGCCGCGTGCGCCGTAAAGCATGGCGCCGCCCCCCCTCATGGCTCCCATCTGGCGTGTCACCGCAGCCAAATCCCCACCGCGTCGATAGTGCCGGCGCACCAGGAGGACCTCTGTTGAGGCGCATGACCTGGCTGGGGTTCGGCTGGCACGATGCAGCCGGCGGATTCCCAGCCCTGGACAGGCGCCCAAAACATCGCAATCCCGCGACAAGTCCCGCAATTTCAGCCCCACAGCCCGGCCCGCGCATCCGAAATATTGCCCGATGAACAAACTGAGAGATCGGTCGATGCACTGGCTGGCCTGGCCCCTGGCCGGGGCGATTCTGCTGGCGCATTTCCTGTTGGCTGTGGGCAGCAAGTTCGGCCAGTCGACCGCGGTGGATGAAATCATCCACCTGACGAGCGGGGTCAGCTACTGGAAATTCGGGGACTACCGCCTTCAGCCCGAGAACGGGGTGCTTCCCCAGCGTTGGATGGCCATCCCCGCCGTGATCACTGGGAACAGTTTCCCACCCACGCGGGACGACCGAAGCTGGCGCAACGCCGACGCCTGGGCCCTGGGCCACAGGTTCTTCTACGAGATGCCCGGGCAGGACCACTTTCCGATGCTCATGGAAGCCAGGGCCATGATCGCTCTGCTCAGCCTGGGTATCGGCGTCCTCGTATTCGCCTGGTCCCGGAGCCTCTTTGGCAAGGCGGGCGCATTCATCTCGCTCATCTTTTTTGCCGCCTGCCCAAATTTCCTCGCGCACGGCGCGCTTGCGACCTCGGACACATGCCTGTGCCTGTTCATGCTGGCCAGCATCGGCGCCTGGTGGCGCTGCCTCCACGAAGGAAGCCCTCGGTGGGTTCTCGCAAGCTCGGTGCTCTTTGGGCTGGCATGCGTCTCCAAATACTCGGCGTTGCTGCTGCTTCCGATGATGCTGGCGGCTGCCGTCGTCCGCGCCCTCGCACCCGCGCCGCTGGCGATGCTCGGAAGCGTATCCTCAACGGCGCCCCGCAAGCTGCTGGCCGCCGCCGGCGCCTTGTTGCTCCACGGGGCTGCTGCCGTTGCGGTCATCTGGCTGTTCTTCGGTTTTCGTTATTCGGCGTTCGGCCCGTCGGCCTCTCCTGCGGACCATTTTTTCCTTTCGTTCGATGGCCTGGTTGATGCGATCGGCTGGAAAGGCGCGGTTGTGGGCCGCCTCGCCGCATGGCACGCGCTGCCCGAGGCCTATCTCTACGGTTTCGCCTACGTGGACGAGACGACCCGCGTTCGCGCTGGATTCCTGAACGGCGCCTTCAGCGTGACCGGCTGGCCGAGCTACTTTCCGTGGACATTCGCCTTGAAGACACCCCTTCCGTTTATAGCCGCCCTGTTGCTTTCGCTCGCCCTGGGAGTCCGCTCGGTGCTGAGGCCAGGGGGGCCCGGCGGGGGTGCCCTGAAGCCGAGTTCGGGCCCGCCTGAAGCGGGCCTCAGGACGGAGAACCGATTGACTTCCGGCGCATCGGCTTTGGGCGTTCGAATCTATTCAGCTACGCCGCTTCTCGTGCTTGTCGTGGTGTACGGGGCCTTTGCGATTTCCGGTCACATCAACATCGGCGTACGCCATCTTCTCCCGATTTACCCTCCTCTGTTCATCCTGGCGGGCTGTCTCGGCACAGGCCTGGCCAACCACCGCCTGCGGGCGGCGGCGGTGGGAGGCCTTCTCGCGTGGCACGTCGCCGAAAGCGTGCTAGCGGCGCCGTACTACATCGCCTATTTCAACGAGCTGGGCGGCGGGCCGGCCAACGGGTACAGGCACCTGGCGGACAGCTCGGTCGACTGGGGGCAGGATCTCCCCGGGCTCAAGGCGTGGCTGCTGGCAGGCACCCGACCTGGCGAACCCGTTTACCTTGCCTATTTTGGAACTGGCGAGCCTCTCTACTATGGGATCGAGTCCCGGCGCCTCGTGTATGCGAATGGGATAAGACAATCGGCGCCGCCGTACTTCAAGCTCGGGGCGGGACTCTATTGCGTGAGCGCGACTATACTCGACAACGCAGGCACGGCGATCCAGGGCCCATGGACTTTGGAGCGCGAGCGGGAATTCCTGATGCTTCGCGCGGGCGAGGATGCGGGAGGATCCGGGGTCGACCAGGAGAGGTTCGCCGAGCTGCGTCTGGCGCGACTCAACGCCTACCTGCAGATGCGGCGGCCCGTAGCACGAATCGGCAACTCGATCATGGTGTTCAGGCTCACCGCGGAGGAGGTCGCCCGGGCCACCGAAGGATCGACGCGAGACTGGGCCGGCCTCGTAATGGGCGCCGGAGCGGGTGGCTAGCGCTGGCGGGCCCCAATCCCCGTGGAAACTCGCCGGCCACTCATCGCCTCATTCGAGCGAATGGCCCTTTTCATATCCCGCCCCTCGTCTCCCTCGGCATCAGCCGGGATCGCCTATTCGGGTGCGCGCATCGGTCCCACGTAGGAGGTGGCGGCGACCACATCGTCGACCCATTTCCGGTTCGGTCGTTTCGTGTTATGGGCTATATAGATACCGAGATCGAAGCGGTCTATCTCGAGGGTTGCAGCATCCCGGAATCGCAAATTGCCGAAATCCGCGATGAGCTTGCCATCCACCCACATGGCGACGCGTCCGTCGCGTTTGCCCGGCGTGTTCGCCTTGACCATGTATTCGTAGCAGTACCAGCGGTCGGTTTGCGGTGAAAAATCCGCTCGGGCAACGAAGTCCTTTCCGAAGGTAGCCGCGCCCGACCGCGCGACGGAAAAAGGCAACACCGTACCAGATGGGAAAAAGTGATCGCCCCACTTGCTTCCCTGCTCCGGCCAGTAGACATATGCATTCATATTGCCGGGCGCGTCTCCGATGGAGTTTTCGTTTTCGAAATTTACCAGAAACTTGTTCTGCCCGTCGGCCCGCATCCCGGGCGTCGCGCGCCCCTGGTCGAAATACCTCGATGAAATCGACCCGCCGTTGTGGACCGACCCATCCGGCACGAGCCAACCGACATCAAATTTCTGGTACCACCGAAGGAAGAGGAGGTTCTGCGTAGGCACAAGGAGCTTGGCGACGCCGGTCGCGAGCGGGGCCTCCTGCTGGGGTATGGTCATCAGCAGGGATTTTCCCCTGCCGGGCCTGTTGGCTGACGCGTCGCCAATGCTGAGATGCGCTTGGTTCGTCAGCACGTTCCATTTGGGGCGCAGGTCCGCGATGGACGCGCAGCTTTCAAAATCCTCGGCAAACAGTACCCCCGGGGCCTCGCCGATGCCTTTATCGCCGGGGTAATTCGCCGCGATGCCCGCGCCACTCTCCGGCAGGTGCTCGCCCTTTTCGGCGAATGCGTTTGTCCCGGCGCCAAACAGGGGCAAAGCGACGAGAATTGCTATGACAGCTCGCATCTCATCTCCGGTGGCTCCCTACCGATTGTCACAGACCAGCAATGCGGACGAGCTCAAATGCCCAGCTGATTGCAACCCGCGGGCTTCGCTGGCTTGAGGCGGCGGTGTTTCAATCGCAAATCCAAGAGCGGAGCGCTGGCGCCGCGCTGTAGCGTTTCCGCTCGAGGGGCCATGGGCGCCGCGATGGGAAATCGGGATGCCTGAGGATCAAACCCTGATGGTTACCGAGAAAAACCCGCAATCAATGCGGGATTTTCTTGGTCAATATTTCGGAGCCTTCTCGACCTCCCCATTTCCCGGGAAACCCGCCCCGGTCCTTCATGGCCTCCGTCGGGCGAATGAGCTTCTTCGGGTTCCCGCCACGCATCATCCTAATCATCTTCTGCATCTGCTAGGGATTCTACAGGATAACGAGTTACGAAATTCGGCTATTGAGACTCTCTCCGGGCATTGGGAATAATAATGGCAACGTGTGGCAAAGGCGCCGGGAAGACTTTTTTCGGCTAAAATGGCGGCCCAGAGAACTTGACTCATAACTTGACTCATACTTGACCCAACAGCACGATTCGCGCTGTGAGTTTTCTGCCACGATTCCAGATAAATCCGGTTCTGCTCAATCGCGTAGAAGCAATTGCTGTCCTCCGAGAGCGCATCCAAAGCGCTGCCGTACAGGTTTCGTGGATTCCAGCTTTGCAGAAGGATTCACGGGTTCGTAATGCCCATTCATCTACCGCGATTGAAGGCAATCCACTTACTTTGGAGCAGGTGCGGGCTGTAGAACAGGGTGAAACCTTACCTGTGCCGAGTCGCGTTCGCCGAGAAGTGGTGAACTATTTTGCTGCGCTAAGGCACATTGAGAAACAGGCGTCCACGAAGCGTCTAACCCACGATGATGTCTTTCGCCTCCACAAGATTGTGGCTGGGGAGGTGATGGATCAAGGCGAGGCGGGGCGATATCGGACTATTCGCGTTCGAGTTGGCGAGTTTGTCCCGCCGGTTCCTGAGGATGTATCGGGTCTGATGTTCGAACTATTGGAATGGTGGAACACCGGATCTCTACTTCTTTCGCCAGTGCTCAGTTCGGCCATTGTGCATCATCGATTCGAGACGATTCACCCGTTTGCCGACGGCAATGGCCGCACCGGTCGGGCTTTGGCACTGTGGGATCTCTATCGGCGAGGCTTCGACTCGCATCATATCTTTTCTGTGGACGAATTTTATTGGGAAGATAGGCCACGCTATTATGCCGCGCTTGATGCGGTCCGGCGGAATGGTGGCGACCTCACATCATGGTTGGAATACTCTGCTGAGGGCCTGCAACAAACCTTGGATAGGGTCTGGCTGCGAATCCAGCATCTGGCTGCTGCCTCCGGAAGCAAAAAGGTGGTTTTGCGCCCGCGCCAGGAGCAGCTCCTGCGGTTGTTGCGGGTTCGCGGCAACCTAAGCCCAAGAGAATTGTGGGATGGGCTTAGTATTTCCAAGCAAGGGGCGATGGATTTGCTTCGGCCGTTAATAAAATCTGGATTGGTGCGGCGCGTTGGGACGCAGAAGAATGGGCGCTACGTTCTGAAGTAACCCCGCAGAACGGGTTTCGGCCAAGGCGCCGTAGGGGCGACTCACATCCCTGGAAACCCGCCACGGCCCTTCATTGCCTCCAACTGGCGCATGAGCTTCTTCTGGTTCCCGCCCTTCATCATGCGCATGACCTTCTGCATCTGGTGGGGGTATTGGTGGGCCAATAACTTAGCTCTATTCGATTATTGAGACTCCTCCTGGCAAGACTGGTTATAGTGGCACATCATGGCACGATCTTTGGAGCGGCAACACCCGGACTCGATCTAGCCAATTGACGAATGTGATAAAACACGAAGGCCGCGGATTTTTTGAAAATCCTTCGAGTTGGCCGTTACCACTGGCT
>CAZNNO010000091.1:0-13019 GCA_964574435.1 uncultured Opitutaceae bacterium | reverse complement strand
AGGCGCGGGTCGAGCGCTTTGAGCTGAGCGGGCACGCCGACCGCGAGGAGCTCCTGCAGTTCGCGGTCCAGACAGAGGCGAGGAGCATCGTCCTCACGCACGGCGACCCGGCCGCCCGAGACTGGTTTGCCCAGCAGCTCGCCGCCAAGCTGCCCTCGGCCAAGGTCATCGACCCGGTGCCCCTCAAGCAGTACCTGGTCTGAGGAGCCCTACCTGGCGGCCATGAGGCCGGCGAGCCGCTGCGCCATCGCAGGCGAGCCGGCCACATAGATGATGCGCTTCATCCTCACGTCGAAGACCCTCATGGGCAGCTGCTCGCCGTTCAGGAAGATCACCTCGCCGCCCCCGGCCCTGCAGAGGGGGATCGCGGCCGCCAGATCCCAGATCTTGACGTTGAAGTCGACCGCCCCGCCGAAGAGCCCAGCGGCGACGTAGGCCAGGTGGAGCGTGGCGCTTCCGAGTCCCCGTATCTTGAAATTCTTCAGGACCGCATCCGCGGCCGGCACCATCGCCTTGTCGTTCGGGCTGTGGAATCCGACCAGGCTGTTCGGGTTCGGCTCCTCATCGGAGACCCGGCGCCGCTCGCCGCCGTCAAACATCCCGAATCCGGGCCCGCCGTGCATCAGCACGCGCCGGCTCAGGTCGTAGACGACCCCGTACACAGGCTCCCCGTGCACGACCAGGCCGAGCGAGATGGCGCAGTAGGGGATGCCAAGGGCGAAGTTGTTGGTGCCGTCGATCGGGTCAAGGACCCAGCCAAAACGGGAGGTGACCGCTACGGCCCCGCCGGACTCGGGAAGCTCCTCGCTGAACATCTGGTCTTCGGGGAACTGCGCCAGGAGGCTCCTGATGATGTTTTCGGAGATCGCGATGTCGACGGCCGTCACTCGGGTGCCGTCGCTCTTCCAGCGGCTCTCCGCCCGCCCGAACTCGCGGTGCAGGAGCGCGGTCTCGGCCAGCACGGCGGACTTGGCCGCCTCGATTCGACGCGTGAGTTCGGCAACGTAGTCGCTCATGGAAAGTCATAGAGCCTCGGGTCGCGCACCGGCGCCTCCCCGCGGGGCCGCCTGCGGCGGGGCGCCCCCGGCGCGCCGGACTGCGCCTCGCCCGGGCCCTCACCATCCGGGGCCGCCCCCAGCTGCTCCTCGAGCGAGTCGGGATCGGCCCCCTCCTCCAGCTTGCGCACGACCTCCTCCATGTCGCCGCCGATCTTCTCTCCGGTAAGCTCCGCCATACGGCGCATCATGCGCCCCATCGCCCTCGGGTCGTTCTCGTCGACCCTCGAGAATTCCCTTTCCATCTCGCCCATGGCGGCCTCCAGCCGCGCGTCGCCGGGCCCATCCCCTTCCCCGGGCGCGCCGGCCGGGGGGCTTTCCCTGCGGGCTCCCTTCCCCACGACGGCGAACGCGGAGAGCACCTTGCGCATCCGGAACCCGGGGTTGTCGGGACACTTGGGCACGACCGACCCCTGAGCGAGCGTCCTCGCGTAGAACTGGTAGATCCGGTTGTTGTCCGGACAGTAGAATTCGTATATCGGCATCCGCGTATATCCTGCTAGGCGACAGGATGCCATGGCACTCAGCGACCAGTCAAACTTCGACGCCGCGCAGGCGGCCTCGGCGGCGCAGTTCGACCGCCAGAGCGACCGCTACGGGCGCTCGACGCCGTGGCGGCGGCGCCGCAGGGCATCCGCAGGGCCCTGCGCCTCGCCTCCGAGGACGGGAAGGTCGTCTGGTGGTGGCCGATGCTGAGGCTCGTCGCCCGCAAGCGCCAGGGCCCCTCGTTCGGACCGTCCCCCTGAAGGCGGGATTGCCATTTTTGCGGCCCCCGGAAAGGGTCTCCCATGCGTTTCCCCCACCTAACGGCACTGGCAATGGCCGCAGGGGCGACTGCGGCGGCCCAAACCCCGCCCGGGGATCCGCTTGCCGCCGCGGCGGGCCGGATGCTCGAGCACATCAGGGTGCTCTCCTCCGACGAGTTCGAGGGGCGCGCCCCGGGGACCCCCGGCGAGGACAAGTCGGTCGCCTACTTGCAAGGGCAGTTCGTCGCGCTGGGGCTGCTCCCGGGAAATCCCGACGGGACCTACATCCAGAATGTCCCGATGGTCGGCATCCGCTCGGCGACGACGGCCTCGTTCGACATTGCGGGCAAGGTGCTGGAACCCGCGGTTCTGAACGACTACGTCGCCGCCTCGCGCCGCGTCGCCCCCACGGTCGACATCAGGGACAGCGAGATCGTTTTCGTCGGCTACGGGTGCGTGGCGCCGGAGTACCGCTGGGATGACTTCAAGGACGTCGATGTCCGGGGCAAGACGATCATCGTCCTCATCAACGACCCCCCGGTCCCGGACCCCAGGGACCCCTCGAAGCTCGACGACGCCATGTTCAAGGGGAAGGCCATGACCTACTACGGGCGCTGGACCTACAAGTACGAGGAGGCCTTCGCAAAGGGCGCAGCGGCGTGCCTGATCGTCCACGAGACGGGGCCCGCAGGGTACCCGTTCGCGGTGGTCCAGGGGAGCTGGGGCCGTGAGAACTTCTCGCTGGCGACACCCGACGGGGGCGCGAGCACGGTGCCGGTGCAGGGATGGCTCTCCCTTCCCTTCGCCAGGAGCCTGTTTGCAGCGGCCGGCCTCGATTTCGACGCCCTGAAGGCCGCCGCGGTCAGCAGGGACTTCCGTCCCGTCGACTTCCATGGGAAGGCCAGCTTCTCGGTCGTCAACACGACGAGGCCCCTCGACTCGATAAATGTTGTAGCGAGGCTCGAGGGGTCCGACCCCGCGCTGCGCGACGAGTACATTATCTACTCCGCCCATTGGGACCACCTGGGGCGAAACCCAAAGCTGAAGGGGGACCAGATCTTCAACGGTGCCGCCGACAATGCCTCCGGCTGCGCCGGGATCCTCGAGATTGCCCGTGAATTCGCGCAGCTGCCAGAGGCCGAGCGCCCGCGCCGGAGCATCCTCTTCCTCGCCGTCACGGGGGAGGAGCAGGGGCTCCTCGGCTCCGAGTTCTACGCGACGCACCCCCTCTATCCGCTCACGAAGACGCCGGCCGACATCAACATCGACGGCATGCAGCTCGCCGGTCCTTCGCGCGACCTGCAGGTCATCGGCTACGGCAACTCGACGCTCGATGACCTGGCCGCGTCGGTCCTGGCGAGGGAAGGACGGGTGCTCGTCCCGGACGCCGAGCCCGAGAAGGGTTATTTCTACCGCTCCGACCACTTCGAATTCGCGAAGGTGGGAGTGCCGGCGTTCTACACGGGCAAGGGCATCGACATCATCGGGAAGCCGGCCGGCTACGGCCAGCAGCGCCGCGACGAGTACATCAGGAACGACTATCACAAGGTGACCGACGAGATAAAGCCGTGGTGGGACATCCGGGGCGCCGCCCAGGATGCCGGCGTCCTGTTCCGGATAGGCCTCGAGCTCGCCCGGGGCGACAGCTGGCCCCAGTGGAAGCCCGGCAGCGAGTTCAAGGCCCGCCGAGACGCTATGATGGCCGGCGCGTCGCATTGACGCCGGGAGCGCGCCTCCATTTTCTGGTGCCATGATGCCAAGACTGTGGAGCTCGGCGGCCCGGCCGGGGCCGACCGCGCAGGGCGCCGGATCCCCGGGCGACTGGGCGCGAACAGGGTCGAAGAGACCCGGCAATCCCGATTCTACGGGGAACGCACCCCCCATCCCATGGGCAACACGGCCAGGGCCGGCAGGCCCAACCCGGCGCAGGAGCCTGCCTCCAGGACGACGCGCGTAAGGGACTGACCGATGCTCCGATTCGTCGCCCAGCGCCTCCTTCAGACGATACCCGTGGTCTGGGTGATCATCACGGCGACCTTCTTCATGATCCGCTTCGTGCCGGGCGGCCCGTTCACGGCGGAGCGCGCCGTTTCCCCGGAGATCCTGAAGAACCTCGAGGCCCACTACGGCCTCAACAAGCCCCTCTACCGCCAGTACCTCGACTACTGCTCGAGCATCGCGCGCGGGGACCTCGGGCCCTCGTTCAAGTACCCCAACCGCACCGTCAACGAGATCATCGCCGAGAAGCTCCCGGTCTCGGTCGAACTCGGCCTGTGGTCGCTCGGCGTTGCCCTCGGCGCGGGCCTCCCCCTCGGGCTCCTGGCCGCCGTGAGGCGGAACACCTGGTTGGACTACCTCTGCTCGTCGGCGTCCATGATAGGGATCTGCATCCCGACCTTTGTCCTGGGCCCGCTCCTGATCCTCGTCTTCGCCATCCATTTCGGCTGGTTCAACGCCTCCGGCTGGTACGGGCCCGCGGACCGCGTGCTGCCCAGCCTCACGCTGGGCTCGGTCTACGCGGCCTACGTCGCGCGCCTGACGCGCGCTGGCATGATCGAGGTGCTGAGCCAGGACTTCATCCGGACGGCCCGCGCCAAGGGCGCGAGCGAGACGCGGGTGGTGCTGCGCCACGCCCTGCGCGGGGGCCTGGCCCCGGTCGTGTCCTTCCTCGGTCCCGCGATCGCCGGGATCCTGACGGGCTCCTTCGTCATTGAGACCCTGTTCCAGATCCCCGGGATCGGGCGCGAGTTCGTGAACTCGGCCTTCAACCGCGACTACACCCTCGTCCTCGGGACGGTCGTCCTCTACGCCGGGTTCCTCATCGCGATGAACCTGGTCGTCGACGTGGTCCAGGTGTGGCTCAATCCGAGGCTTAAATTCGAGTGAAGGCCGAGGAAATCGAGCGCGGCAATTCCCCCTGGAGCGACGCCTGGCGCCGGCTGCGCGCCAACCGCGCCGCCCTGGCCGGAGGCGTCCTGCTGCTCCTCCTGGCGCTGGCGTGCGCCGCCGGTCCGCTCTTCTCCCAGTCCTACGAGGAGCAGAACCTCGACCTCGGGGCCGCGCCCCCGTCGAGCCAGCACTGGCTCGGGACGGACACGCTCGGCAGGGACCTGCTGGCCCGCACCCTCTACGGCGGGCGCATATCGATCATGGTCGGGCTTGTCGCGACCTTCGTCGCCCTCGCGATCGGCGTCACGTACGGCGCCGTGGCGGGCTACGTGGGCGGGAAGCTGGACGCCTACATGATGCGGCTGGTCGACACCCTCTACGCCCTTCCCTTCGCCATCTTCGTCATCCTGCTCATGGTTTTCCTCGGCAGGAACATCTTCCTTATCTTCTTCGCCATCGGGGCCGTGGAATGGCTCACGATGGCGCGTATCGTTCGCGGCCAGGTGCTGTCCATAAGGCGCATGGAATTCATTGAGGCGGCGCGCGTGCTCGGGCTCGGCCGCGGGCGCATCATCTTCAGGCACGTGATCCCGAACGTGCTCGGCCCGGTAATCGTCTACACGAGCCTCACGATCCCGGCGGTCATGATGCTCGAGTCGTTCCTGAGCTTCCTCGGCCTGGGCGTTCAGGCCCCGATGAGCTCGTGGGGCGTCCTCATCAAGGACGGCGCCGAGAACATGGAGGAGTTCTGGTGGCTGCTCGTCTTCCCGGGCGCGCTCTTCTTCCTCACCCTGCTCTCGCTCAACCTTCTCGGGGACGGCCTTCGCGACGCCCTCGACGTCCGGTCGGCGAAGGACTAGACCGAGCGTCCGCCCCAGAACATGCTGAAGCGCTTCACCCCCTATTTCCACTACCTGAAACCGGTGAGCCGGGTCCTTGCCGGCGCGATCGTGTGCGGGATCGTGTACGGGGCGGCCACGGGCCTCGGCCTGCCGCTGATGCAGCACTATATCTTCCCTCGGGTGTTCGACCCGAGCTATCCGCCGCTGCCCGGCTGGCAGATCCTGGCGGTCGCCATGTGGCTGCCGATCGTGTTCACGCTCCGCGGGATCGCAGGCTACCTGAACAGCTACCTGATCCAGGTCGCCGGCGTGCGCATACTGGAGGCGATCCGGCTCGACTATTTCAAGAAACTGCAGGTCCTGCCGCTCTCTTTCCTGCAGCGCCAGACGACGGGCGACATCATCTCGCGCGGCCTTGCGGACACGAACCAGCTGCAGACGACGCTGACCACGATAGCGAACGACGGCATGAAGCAGCCGGCGACGCTCCTCTTCGCCCTGGCCTCGATCGTCTGGATCACGTCGCACCAGAAGGGCGTCGCCCTGATGCTCGCGAGCCTGGCGATCGTCCCCGTGTGCGTGTTCCCGATCCGCTATGTCGGCAAGAAGCTGGTCAAGCGGGCCTTCCAGCTTCAGACGCAGATGGGTTCGGTCACCAACACCCTCAGCGAGAACCTGAGCGCGGCCAAGGAGGTGCGCGCCTTCGGCCTCGAGGCCCGCCAGGCCGAGGCCTTCGCGAGCGAGACCTCGGCCCTGATCCGGGTCCAGATCAAGGTCGCGAAATACGCCCAGTCGCTGACGCCAGCGATCGAGATCCTCTCGGCGTTCGGGATGGCGGTCGTCTTTGTGTACGCCTACCGGGGCCACGTGAAGTTCGAGGACTTCCTGACGATCATCACCGCAGTCTACATCAGCTACGACCCGATAAAGAAGCTCGGCGCCATCAACAACGAGATCAAGCGGGGCGAGGCCGCGCTCAACCGAATCGAGGTGGTGCTCAAGGAGCCCGTGTCCATCCGGGACCCCGAAAACCCCGTCCCGGTAGGGCGGGTACGCGGGGACATCACGTTCGAGGACGTGTCGTTTGCGTACAAGGCCGAGGAGCCCGTGCTGACCGGGGTGTCCGTCGCCGTCCCGTCGGGGACCGTCTGCGCCCTCGTGGGCCCGAGCGGGGCCGGCAAGACCACCTTCGCCAACCTTGTGCCCCGCTTCTATGAGGTGGACGGCGGACGGGTGGCGATCGACGGCGTGGACATCCGGCGGATGAGCCTCGGCGACCTGCGCCGCAACGTGGCCCTTGTCTCCCAGGACCCGGTGCTCTTCAACGACACGGTGCACAACAACCTGCTCCTGGGCAGGCTGGACGCGACGCCCGAGGAGGTGCGGGAGGCGGCCAGGAACGCGCACGCGGAAGAGTTCATCCTCTCGTTCCCGAACGGCTACGACACGGTCGTGGGCGAGCGCGGCGCCCGGCTCTCCGGGGGCCAGAAGCAGCGCCTGGCCGTCGCGCGCGCGTTCCTGCGAAACGCGCCGATCCTTATCCTGGACGAGGCCACGTCGGCGCTCGACTCGCAGAGCGAGCAGATGATCCAGGACGCGCTCCGGAAGCTGGTCGTCGGCAAGACGGTCCTCATCATCGCGCACAGGTTCAGCACCATACGCGATGCGTCGCTCATCCTTGTCTTTGACCGGGGCTCCATAGTCGCGCGGGGCAACCACTCCGAGCTCTATTCCGGCAATCCGCTCTACCGGTCCCTCTACGACCGCCAGAGAACTGAGGCGGTCTAGGACCGCCGCCCGGGCTCGGCCTCCTGGCAAGACTGGCGCAGGTATTGCGTTGCGCGGCCAGGCGGCCGTGCACTTCCATGGCGGGCCCGCCGGGAACGAACAATGGCCCAACCCCAAAAGATTCTCGTCATCCGACGCCGCTACCTCGGCGACATCGTCCTGCTCGGTTCGCTCTTCAGGAACCTGAGGCTGCACGCCCCATCGGCGCGGATAGCCGCCCTTGTCGAGCCGGCCTACGCCGGGATCCTGGCCCTGAACCCGGATGTCGACCTCGTCCTGGCGCCGCCATCCGGCGCGCTCGCTTGGGCTCGGTTTGTCCGCCGGCTGCGGTCCGAGGGATTCACATGGGTCCTCGACATCGACAACACGGAGGGGACGGCGCTCATCTCGCGCCTGAGCGGCGCGGGGCTTCGGGTCGCGCTCCACCACGGCAGCCACCGGCTCAAGCTGCCGGGGCTCTACACGCACCGCGTGCACGACCCCATGCAGGAGCACGAGTCCCACCCGATGAGCGACTACTACCTGAAGGCGCTCGGCCCTGCGGGCGTCCCCGTGGTTACTCGCGAGATCCGGCTCATCCCGCGCGAGGAGGAGGTGTCGCGGTGGAGGCGCTTCATCGGCGCGCAGGGCAGGACGCTTCTCATCCATCCGGGCAGCAGGAGCCCCGCCCGCATCTGGCCCGCCGAGCGCTTCGCGGCCGTGTGCGACCGGGTGCAGGACGAGCTTGGGGCGCAGGTGGTCCTGGTCGGGGGGCCGGCCGAACGGGGCCTTCTCGCGGAGATCCGGACGGCCCTGAGGACGCATGTCCTTCCGCCCGTCGACTCCCCCGACCTGCCGGAGCTCGCGGCGCTAGCGCGCGCCAGCACGGCCCTCCTCTGCCACGACAGCGGACCCATGCACGTGGCCGCCGCCGTGGGAACCCCCGTCGTCGCGCTCTACGGCTCGCAGAATCCCCTGCTCTTCCGCCCGACGGGCCCTGGCCACAGGTGCCTCGTGCCGGCCATGCCCTGCGCACCGTGCGTCGCGCCGGAAACATGCGTCAAGGATGACTCCTACCGCACCCTGTGCGTCCGCAGGCACACGCCCGAAGCGGTGTTTTCGGCGGTCCGGGATGTCCTTGGGAGAGCGCCCTGATGGGGCCGGGGTCCGGGGCCCCCTTTCTGCTCAGGCCGCCGATCTGGAGACCGATCCGTCCATCGGGGCGGATCCGCGGGCGACCAGCTCAGATTCGCCGGGCCGCGCCACCGCGCGCGACGCAAGCCTGAACGCCCTCCAGACCCACCCGCTCGGCATCCCTGAGAAAGGCATGCGGCCGAGCGCAAGGCAGCGCCGGAGGACCTGCGGGCGATCCCGGAACCGCTGCGCGTAGCAGCAGGCGTTCCGGTAGGTGAAGAACCGGGCCAGCCAGCGGCCGGTCCGCGGGTACCCGGGAAATTGCTCGGAGGCTATCCTCAGGCGCAGCAGGTGGGTTAGCCCGAGCATCCTGCCCCAGACCGTCTCAGTCCACTGGCCGGGTGCTACCCGGTAGAACGCACCAATGGTGCGGACGAGCTGGATCCGCCCGGCGCAGCCGAGCCTGTACCAGAACTCATAGTCCGCGATCGGCCCCCACCTTTCGTCAAACCCCCCGAGGCGCAGCGCGACATCCCGCCGGACGAGGACGCCCGGAAACGGGGTCATCGAGCTCTTCAGGAAGTGGCGCGGCGGATAGGCCACGACAGCCGGACCCACGAGCGGGCGACGGACCCTGGGGGCGGCCTTTCCCCGCGAAGTCATCGTGCAGATCGCCACGGTCTCGGCCCGCAGGTGGGGCAGCACGCTCTTAAGGTACCAGGGATAAAGCGTGTCGTCCTCGTGAAGCACCATGACCCATTTGCCCCGGGCCAGGCTGAGGCAGCGGTTCCAATTGCCGACAGCGCCCAGCGTCACGGGGTTCGCGCTGTAGCGGAACGACTCGCCGGCGAATCGCCTCGCGACAGCCCGGGTCGCCGGCAGCCTCATGTCGTCGCTCACGATCACCTCAAGCGGAACGCGCACGGTCTGCGAGGCGATGCTCGCCAGCGTCTCCGCGAGCAAGGAGGGCCGATTGTAGGCCGGCACAGCTATCGTTATCAGGGGGGCGGCGCAGGTACTGTCCCGATCTGCGAGATCAGGGACCCCGGTCGCCTCGGTGGCATCAGGCATCATCAAGCTGCCAGAAAGACGCCCTACTCCCAGAAAGGTTTCAGTCCTTGGTGCCGATTTTCAGGACAGTCACCGGACTCTATTCCGGCCAGTCCTGGAGCCCCGAAACGCGGTAAGCCCTCTCCCGGCGGGGGGCAAGAAAGCCGAGCGGCAAATCCTTTTTCACTCCGGTGCGTCAATTCCACCCGGTGCCTGAATTACCCTATCCAGCCACGCGCGCATCCCCGTCATCGCAGGTCGAACCGTCTGCCCGGAAATCTTGTTTGATGTTGGATAACAACGTCCTAGGGATGTCACTCCCCGACAGGATGGCGTCCCCCATTGAATTGGACGCGAATTGCGTCTGGCGGTTTCCGGGCCATGGGAAGTTTGACTACTCGGACGGGGAATCCCGTGAACGCCATGTTCGGGATGTGCTGCAAGCCGCATCCGACCTGGGGTCAGACTCGTTCGAGCTGGAGCGCCACATCAGGGACTGGGTCAGCGAGTATCACCTGTCGCGAAAGCGGGCGCAGTTGCTGCGCGGGTTCGCCTTTGACAGGGCAAACAGGGTCCTCGAGGTGGGCTGCGGGTGCGGCGCGATCACCCGCTACCTCGGTGAGACCTTTGACGACGTCGTCGCGGTCGAGGGCAGCCTGGCTCGCGCGACGCTCGCCCGGATGCGCACGAGGGACATGCCGAATGTGGCCGTGCTCAACGCCCCGTTTCACGACCTCACCTTCAAGACGCGCTTCGACATCATCTTCTGCATCGGCGTGTTTGAGTACTCGAAGCTGTTCGTCAGCGGACCAGATCCCCACGAAACGGTGCTGCGCCATTTTGCTGACATGCTCGAGCCGGACGGCACCGTGGTCATCGCCATTGAAAACCAGTTCGGGCTCAAGTACTTCGCGTCGAGCGCCGAGGACCACAACAACATCATGTTCGACGGCCTGGAAGGCTACCCGAGGCACGACACCCACCGCACCTTCGGCCACGGGGAGCTAAAAGCGCGTCTGTCCAGGCACTTCAGGGAGGTCCGATTCTACTACCCCTACCCCGACTACAAGCTGACGTCCTGCGTCCTGTCGGAGGAGGCCTTCGGCAAGATGAGGCTCGGGGAGCTGGTCGGGAAATTCGCGCCCCGCGACTACTCGAAGGCGCGCGCGCTCCTTTTCGACCAGAGGCTTGTCCTGATGGAGCTCGAGAGGAACGGCATGCTGCACCTCTTCGCAAATTCGTTTCTCGCGGTCGCGAGCAAGACGGCCGCGCAACGGATTGCGTTCGAGGGTCTGGGCATCCTGTTTAGCGACCGCCGGAAGCGGGAGTTTCAGACGGTCACGAGGATCACGGAGAGGAAGGACGGGAGTCTCTGGGCCGAAAAGCGCCGCCTGGATTCCGGTGCCGGCAGTGGCGGCGCGTTTGAGCTGAACGGCTACGACGAGCGGTGGCTCGGCTCGGATTCGATCCAGATGCAGGTGCTGCGGCGCGTGAAGCGCGGCGACCTGACGCTCGGCGAACTGCTTGAGCCCTGCACAGCCTGGATGCGGAAGATCCGGTCGCTAGCCGTGACCCGGGCGGGCGGGGCGGTCCTCGACGGCAAGTACGTCGACTGCCTCTGGGCAAACTCCTTCGTGCAGGACGGCGAATGCGTGTTCATCGATAACGAATGGCAGTGGAAGGGCAAGATCAGCATGAACGCGCTGGTCGTGAGGAGCACCTATTACCTGCTGAACGAGATTGGCGGCGTGCGCGACCTGAACGCCCGGCTCCGCGGCAAGGCGGCGAGGCCGCTGATCACGAGGATCGGGCGCGAGCTCGGCGTCGAGATAACCAGGAGGGACTGGAAGGATTTCCTCAGACTGGAGGCCGAATTCACTCTCGCGGTGACGGGCGGCAAGGGGCGGTGGCGGGACCGTTTCGCGAGGAAGCTCAGGCGTGCTTTCAGCCGGATCCGGGGGCAAGGGTCCGGCAAGCCTGGCGGGTGATCGGTCAGGGCGCCCCTCGCCCGTCCGGCCGCGGGACCGATCCGCAGGGCGCGAAAGGTTGCATCCGGATTCAATCGGCTCCATCCCGAGCTTGCACCAGATGCCGGGCGAACCCCACAGATTCAGCAAGGCGGCCGAGGACCTTATCGCATCGCTGCGCAGGATCCCGTCCGAGGACCCGAGGGGGCTGCGCCGGAGGCCCTCTCACGAGTTTGTCGAGCTCGTCGACTCGCTGCGCGCAAAGCACGGCATCGGCAGGCCGACAACCGAGCAGGCGATCCGAGAGAAGTGGCCCGAGATCGTCGGCCCGGCAAACGCCGCCTATTCGAACGCCGTGCGCATCGACGAGAGGGGGCGCCTTGTCATCCATGCGACGCACGCCGTGGTCAGGAACGAGCTGTTCCTAAACCGCGCCGAGATAATGGAGCGGATCCGCAGGATTCCAGGCTGCGCCTCGATCAAGCTGCTCCACCTCTCTCAGGGCTAAGGCCGGAACACCCCCCAATTTTGGCCTTGCGCCTTGGACCGCGGTTTTTGAAGTTATTCCCTTGCGTCAGTGGGTTCCCGACAGTTGGGGGGCCTGCCATGACTGATCCGGCATTCCGTCGGGTTGGAACGGTGACGCCGGCTAAGCCGGGCTTACCCTCGGCGGTGCGGGCGGCACGGGGCCTGAAAGGGCTCCCTACAGTCATGCAACTCAACTACATACCAATGCCTACAGTTGCCAAGCCAGAGATCATAGCAGAGTACAAGATCCACGAGAAAGACACCGGCTCGAGCGAGGTGCAAATCGCTCTCCTCACCGCGCGCATCAACCACCTAACCGAGCACCTGCGCACCCACAGGAAGGACTTCCACTCCCGCCGCGGGCTGCTGCAGATGGCGAGCCGCCGCCGCAAATTGCTCGATTACCTAAAACAGCACAACCTGCCCAAATATAACGAGCTGCTGCAGAAGCTAAATCTGCGCAAATAACGCTTTCGCCACGCAGGCGACCCGATCCGCGGGTCGCCTGTTGCCCTTAGGGCACTCGACACAATACCGGGACATTTCCGCTTGGCGCCACGGCCCCTCCGGGGGCGCCAAGCGGAAATCTCTCGGGTCTTGTAACGAGACCGACGCAAGCACGCACGGCCCGCGCGCCGCGCGCGCAGCCAATCCCAAAACGCCCCGCCTCGCATGACCACCGTGCACCGGGACGCGACTATCGAAAAATAGAAACCCAAGACATGAATCAGAAACATATCGTCACCGTCCCGGAATACGGGATCAAGTTCTCCACAGGCACGCTCGCCAAACTGGCCAACGGCGCCGTCAACGTCACCGTCGGCGAAACCAACGTCTTCGTCGCCGCAACCGTGGCAGCCACGACCAAACCGGGCCAGGACTGGTTCCCGCTCACGGTCGACTACCGGGAGAAATACCACGCCGCGGGGCGCTTCCCGGGCGGCTACTTCAAGCGCGAAGGGCGCCCAACGGAGAAGGAGATTCTCACGTCGCGCCTGTGCGACCGCCCGTGCCGGCCGCTCTTTCCCGAGGGCTTCCTGA
>CAZNNO010000090.1:0-13032 GCA_964574435.1 uncultured Opitutaceae bacterium | reverse complement strand
CCCGCGCGGACTTGACGACCTGGGGTAGGAACATCTTGCCGGCGCCGAAAAGGTCCCCGACGACGCGCATCCCGTCCATGAGCGGCCCCTCGATGATGTTGAGCGGCCGCGGGTACCTGGCGCGGTTGGCGCGCGCCTCCTCCGTGTCCTGCTCGACGAAGGCGTCGATCCCCTTGACGAGCGCATGGGAGAGGCGTTCCTCGACGGGCGCGCTGCGCCAGGCCAGGTCCTCCCTCGCCTCGATCCTCGAGCCCCCGCCCTGGGCCGCCTTGAGCTGGTCCGCGAACGTCACCAGGCGCTCGGTCGCGTCCGGCCTCCGGTTGAGGATGACGTCCTCGACGCGCTCGAGCAGGTCCTTCGGTATCTCCTCGTACACGCCAAGCATGCCGGCGTTAACGATGGCCATGTCCAGTCCGGCCCTTATCGCGTGGTAGAGGAAGACCGCGTGGATCGCCTCGCGGACGGGGTTGTTGCCGCGGAAGGCGAACGACACGTTCGACACGCCCCCGGAGACCTTCGCGTTGGGCAGCGTCTCCTTTATTATCCGCGTGGCCTCGAAGAAATCGACGGCGTAGTTGTTGTGCTCCTCGATGCCCGTTGCGACGGTCAGTATGTTCGGGTCGAAGATGATGTCCTCTGCGGGGAAACCCGCGGACTCGGTCAGGAGCCGGTAGGCGCGCGCGCAGATCCGCACCTTCTCGTCGCGGGTGGACGCCTGGCCCTTCTCGTCGAACGCCATGACGACCGCGGCGGCGCCGTAGCGCAGGACGAGCTTGGCGCGGCGCAGGAATTCGGCCTCGCCGTCCTTGAGCGAGATCGAGTTCACGATGGCCTTGCCCTGGACGCACCGCAGCCCCGCCTCAAGGACGCTCCATTTCGACGAGTCGATCATCACCGGCACCCGCGAGATCTCGGGCTCGGCCGCGATCAGGCTCAGGAACTTGACCATGGTCGGCTCGCCCTCGATGAGCGCCTCGTCGACGTTGATGTCGATGACGTTGGCGCCGCTCTCGACCTGCTGGCGCGCGATGGCGACGCAGGCGTCCCATTCGCCGGCCTTCAGGGCCTTGGCGAACCTGGGCGAACCGGTGATGTTCGTGCGCTCGCCGATTACGATGAACTGCGAGGCGGAGGGGCGGGGGGCGTTGGACATCGGTTGGCCGCCGGTGTCAGGGGATGACGAGGGTCTCGAGGCCGCTCAGGCGCATTGCCGCCGGCAGGTCCGGCAGGCTCCTCGGGCGCAGGGAGAGCACGGCCCCAGCTATGGCGGCTATGTGCGCGGGTGTCGATCCGCAGCATCCGCCGACCATGTTGACCCAGCCGTTCCTCGCGAAGTCCCCGAGGACCGCGGCCATGTCCGCCGGCGTCTCGTCGTAGCCGCCGAACGCGTTGGGCAGGCCCGCGTTCGGGTAGCAGGTCACATAGCAACTGGCGATCGACGAGAGCTCCTCGACATACGGCCTCATCTGCCTGCCGCCGAGGGCGCAGTTTATGCCGACCGAGAAGGGGTTGGAGTGCGCGATGCTCGCGTAGAAGGCGCCGATCGTCTGGCCGGAGAGGGTCCGCCCCGAGGCGTCCGTGACCGTCACGGACAGCATGACGGGAAGGCGCACGCCAGTCTCGTCAAAGAGGAGCTCGGTCGCAAACAGGGCCGCCTTTGCATTGAGCGTGTCGAAGATCGTCTCTATCAGCAGGGCGTCGACGCCACCTGCGGCCAGCGCGCGCGCCTGCTCGAGGTAGGCCGCGACGACCTGGTCCCAGGTGACGGCCCGGAAGTCGGGGCGGTTGACGTCGGGCGACATGGAGAGGGTCCTGTTGAGGGGGCCGATCGCCCCGGCGACGAAGCGCGGCCGGGAGGGATCTGCCGCAACGGCCCTCGCCGCGGCCCGGCGGGCAGCGGCCGCCGCGGCCGCGTTCAGCTCCGGCACGAGCGTCTCGGTGCCGTAGTCGGACTGTGAGATGGCCGTGGAGTTGAACGTGTTCGTCTCGACGATGTCGGCGCCCGCGGCGAAATACTCGGAGTGGATGCGCTCGATGACGTCGGGCCGGGTGATGGAGAGGAGGTCGTTGTTTCCCTTCAGGTCGCGCGGATGGCCGGCGAAGCGGCTGCCGCGAAAATCGGGCTCATCCAGCCCATAAGTCTGGATCATTGTTCCCATAGCGCCGTCGAGGACGGCGATCCTCGATTCGAAAAGGCGCCGGAGCTCGGCAAAGGAACCGGATTCACGTGGAGAAACCATGGGTGCGTCGTATTGAGATTTCCGGGTGCGCGGCAAGTTGATCCCATGTGGCGAAGCTTTGCAAGTATCATATCAATAAATCTATATTTATTGATATGATTGCTCTTGCCCATTTCCGCGGCTTGCTGGACGGCTTCAGTGCCCGCCGTTCTTTATCGCACCTTCCGGGAGCCATTGGAAGGCCGTGAGAACCGGCCACAGTTGCGCTGCGGTATCGCATCACAGACCCATCACCGCGCCGTCGGACGGCGCGGGCAAAGCCAATCGGGATAGAATCCCGGTGAAGGCGAGGGGCGAGGAAAAGCCTGTCCGGCCGGATATCGGCCGGGCGGGGCCATATGCGGAGTCCGAATACTTGTCCCGGATTCAACATTCGCCCGGCGCGATTGCGCGCGCCGGCTGCGATAACTTCATCGCAATAGTGAAGAAAGCATCCGTATGAACTCCAATCTGCCGCTCGGCCTTGCCGTCCGGTCAATCCTCGTCTCGGCCGCCGTCGCTTCGGGCGGGTCCGTCTATTCCCAGTCCGACCAGGACGTCCAGCTCGACCCGGTCATCGTGGTCGCGACCCGCACGCCCGCCGACGTCCGGACGCTCGGCACCGCGGCGGACCTGATAACGCCGGCCGACCTTGAGCGCCAGCAGCTGACGACCGCGGCGGACGCCCTCGGCGCCGTTCCCGGTGCCCCCCTTTTCGCGAACGGCGCGCCGGGCTCCGACATCTCGATATTCATGCGGGGTTCGGACTCGGACCAGACGCTGTTCCTGGTCGACGGCATTAGGCTCAACGACGCCAACACGGACTACGCGGTGTTCCTGGGCGGCGCACGCCTCGGCGCCACGGACACGATCGAGATCGCCCGCGGCCCGCAGAGCACGCTTTACGGGAGCGAGGCCGTGGGCGGCGTCGTGTCCATCGAGGCCCAGAAGGGCTCGGGCGCCCCGTCGGCCGACGTGGACGTCGAGACCGGGAGCCACGGGACGGTCTCCGGGGCGCTGGACACCCAGGGGGCGCGCGACGCCTGGGCCTGGTCGCTCTCGGCCTCCGGGTCGCATACGGACAACGAACGGCAGAATAACGTGTTCGACAGCGGCGACGTCGTCCTTCGAATCGACCGGGACGCCTCCTCGTCGGTCGACCTAGGGGCCACGCTGAGGGGCTTCGAGGACAAGTACGGCGATCCGGGCGACATCTACACGAATGACCCCTACGCTTACGAGACGGAGAGCAACTGGCTCGGCACGGTCTTTGCGGACCTTCGGCCCAGCCAGGACTGGACCGCGCGCGTCACGGTCGGGGGCCAGGATCGGCGCTACGTGTCGTTCGACGAGCTGCCGGGCGTGTTCACCGAGACGACGATCGAGCGCAACCGCAGGGGTGTCTTCGACGCCCAGTCCACCTATTCGGGCCTGGCGGGCCAGCGCATCACCGCCGGCGTCGATGCGGAGGCCGAATCCACCTTCGACAACGGCTACGGCGACATCGACCAGAGGCAGACGCTTTTCGCGGCGTTTGCGGAGGACGAGTGGAATCCGCTGAAATCGGTCTTCCTGACGGGCGGCCTGCGCTACGACGACTTCGACACGTTCGGCTCCTCCCTCACGGGTCGCGCCACGGTCGCCTGGCTCGCGCCGGACCGCTCGCTCAAGCTGCGGGCAAGCTACGGGACGGGCTTCAACGCGCCGAGCTTCCTCGAGCTTTACGGGGTGGCGACGGGTTACGTCGGGAATCCGGACCTCCAGCCCGAGCGCTCGCGAGGCGGCGACGCGGGGATGGACTTCTACCTTCCAAGGGGCGCGGGCACCCTGAGCGCGACCTGGTTTGCGAACGGCTACAGCAACCTGATAGTCTATGACTTCAACGTGTATCCCGGCACGACGGAGAACGTCGAGCGGGCGCGCACCGACGGCGTTGAGCTCGAGGCCAAGCTGAAGCTCGCCGGCGGGGTCGAACTGCACGCCAGCTACACCTATCTCAACGCGAGCGACCTCACCGACGGGACCCGGCTCCTGCGGCGCCCGCGCAACAGCGGGAGCGCAGACCTGTGGCGGGATCTCGGGGGCGGCTGGAGCGCGGGCGCCGGCGTCCAGGTGGTGGGAGGGCGCGAGGATGTCGACGCGGAGTCGTACCTCGACGTGGTCGATTCCGGATACGCGGTCGCGAGGGCCTACACGGAATGGCGCGCGACCAAGAGGCTGGCCCTCAAGGCCAGGGCGGAGAACCTGCTCGACAGGCATTACCAGCCGGTGAACGGCTACCCGGCGCTCGGCTTCGGGCTCTTTGGCGGCGTCGAGTGGAAGCTCTGAATCCGAGGGTTTGACCAAGCGACGGACCGGGTCTTGGCTCCGGGGATGCCCGATGCGCGCCGCCTGGCCCTGGCAATCCTAGCCGCTGCCCCGCTCTCCCCCCGGCTGGCCGGGCTCCCGCCGTCCCCGGCGGCCGTGCGGTCGACTGACGACTACGTGCCGCAGGAGATCTCGCTGATGACCCGGGCGCAGTCGAGCGGGCTGCGCGAGCTGGTCGAGCGGTTTGTGGCCGATCGGGACGAGCTCCTGCGATTCTACAGCGTCCAGGGATCGGAGCTCCAGACCCGGCGCTTGCGGGAATTCTATGCCGCGTGGCGCGGGCGCCTGGGCGCGATGGACTACGACAGTCTGGGAACCGAGGGCAGGGTGGACTGGCTTCTCCTCACGCGGCAGGTCGACTACGAGCAGAAGCTCCTCGACCGCACGGAGTCCAGGGAGCGCGAGATGTCGCCCCTCATCCCCTTTTCCGGCGACATCGCGAGGCTGCAGGAGTCGCGCCGGCTCATGGAACCGGTCGATCCCGAGGCCTCGGCAGGGACCCTCGACCGGATCCAGAAGCAGGTCGGCAGGATACAGGAGGGACTGCGGGCGGGCCTCAAGGCCGACACCCCGAGGGATCCAAAGTCGGTTGAGCCGCTGACGACGACCAGGGTCATCGCCTACCGGTCGGTGGCGGCTCTCGGCGAGCTCAGGGAAACCCTGGATGACTGGTACAAGTTCTATGACGGTTACGACCCGGCGTTCGGGTGGTGGGTGCGTGCGTCGCACGAGAAGCTCAACGCGGCGCTCGACGGCTATGTCAGGTTTCTGAGGGAGAAGATCGTGGGCATCGAGCAGGGAAAGGATGAGCCGATTGTGGGCGACCCGATTGGGCGCGAGGGCCTCGAGGTGGAGCTTGCCCACGAGATGATCGCCTATTCCCCGGAGGAGCTCCTCGCGCTGGCAAACGGGGAGCTTGAGTGGTGCGACCGGGAGCTGAGGAGGGCCTCGAGGGAGATGGGATTTGGCGAGGACTGGAAGGCCGCCATGGAAAAGGTGAAGCAGGACCACCTGCCGCCCGGCGGCCAGCCCGGCCTTGTCAGGGACCTCGCGCTCGAGGCCATCCGCTTCGTCAAGGATCGCGACCTGGTCACCGTCCCGCCGCTGGCCGCGGATTTCTGGCGGATCGAGATGATGAGCCCGGAGCGCCAGAAGGTCGCCCCTTTCTTCCTCGGGGGCCCGGACATCCTGGTCGCCTACCCGACGGACGCGATGGACTACGACGAGAAGATCCAGAGCCTCAAGGCCAACAACGTCCATTTTGCGCGCGCTACCGTCTTCCACGAGCTGGTCCCGGGGCACCATCTGCAGTACTACTACGAGAGCCGCTCGAATCCCCACCGCCAGCTCTTCACGACCCCGTTCTGGACCGAGGGATGGGCCGTGTGGTGGGAGTTCCAGTTCTGGGACCTGGGTTTCCCGAAGTCGCCCGAGGACAGGATGGGAATGCTGTTCTGGCGGACGCACCGCTGCGCCCGGATCATCTTCTCGATCAATTTCCACCTCGGGAAGTGGACCCCGGAGCAGTGCGTCGACTTCCTCGTCGAGCGGGTCGGGCACGAGCGCGCAAGCGCCACGGGAGAGGTGAGGCGGTCGTTCAATGGAACGTTTCCGCCGATGTACCAGGCGGGCTACATGCTCGGGGCCCTTCAGCTGCGCGAGCTCCACCGCGAGCTGGTCGTGCCGGGGGGAATGACCAACTGTCAGTTCCATGACTCGATCCTGGTGGGCGGGCCGATGCCGATCGAGATGGTCAGGGTGCGCCTGAAGGGCGAGAAGCCGCCCCGCGACTTCAGGTCCCAGTGGCGTTTTGCAAATTAGCCGCGGCTCATCCGGACCTCCAGGCGACGACAAGGGTGCCGGCGACGATCAGGGTCGCTCCGGCCGCCAGCTGCCAGGTGAGACGCTCCCGGAGAAAGAGGCCCGCCAGGATGACGGTGAAGACGACGCTCAGCTTGTCGATCGTAGCCACCCTGGAGGCCTCCCCAAGCTGCAGCGCCCTGAAATAGCAGATCCATGAAAACCCGGCCGCCGCGCCGGACAGGCCGAGGAAGAGGAGCGTCCTGCGGCCGGGAATGGCGAGCTGCGGGGCCGGCACGACCGCGAATGCAATGGCCCAGGTTATGAAGAGTATGAAGGTCGTGCGGATGGCCGTCGCCAGGTTGGAATTCACGTTCTCGACGCCCACCTTGGCGAGAATGGCGGTGATTCCCGCGAATACAGCCGAGAGGACTGCCCACGCGACCCAGGTCATCGGGATCGGCGGCCCTGGGGAAGAGGGCCCTCTTGGTATTGCTGGGGCGGATCGCTCATCGCTGCGTGACGGTGCGGGGCAAACCCATGGTGAAAGGCCGCGGCGCTCCTGTCCAGCGCCGGCCGCGGCCCTCTACGGAGGGCTCGCCCTGATCTGCGCCAGAAGCTGGATGGCCGTCTCGTTGCCCGGCCTTGCCAGGAGGAACGCCTGAAGCTGCTGCGCCGCCTCGCTCTTGCGCCCCGGCGCATTGAGCAGCGCGAGCGCCATGTTGAAGTGAATCTCGGCAAACCCCGGCGTGAGCCGAAGCGCCTCCTCGAACTCGGCCAGCGCCTCGTCCGTGCGGCCCTGGGCGCTCAGCGCCAGCCCCAGGTTGTTTCGGGCCTCCGCGTAATCCGGCTTGATGCGGATCGCTTCCTCGTACTGGGCGACAGCGTCGTCCAGCCGCTCGGGAATGTTCGACAGGGCGTTCCCCAGGTCGGCGTGGGCGCTGGCCAGGTAGGGCTGCAGGCGAACGGCCTCCTCGAACTGGCTGATCGCCTCATTCAGCCGGTAGGGCATCTTCAGCAGGGCGACCCCGAGGTTGGTGTGCGCCTGCGCAAAGTCCGGCTGCTGGCGCAGCGCCTCTTTGAACTGCGCGACGGCTTCGTTCAGCTTGTCGGGAGACCTCCCGAGGACGGTTCCCAGGTTGTTGTGCGCGGCCGGGTAGAAGATCTTGAGCCGGATGGCCTCCTGGAACTCGGACGCCGCGTGCTCCAGGTCGCCGTGGTTCTCATACCAGCTCCCGAGATTGTTGTGCGCCTGGGCGTAGTCCCCCCTGAGGCGGAGGGCCTCACGGTAATGCGCGACGGCCCTGTCGGAATCCCCGCGGTCCTCGTACCACTTCCCAAGGTTGTTGTTGGCCATCCAGCATCGCGGATTCCCTTGCAGGGTGGCCTCGTAGAGAGTCCCCTGGTCCGCATAGGTCTGGCTCTGCGCATTGCTGAGGATCACAAGCACCGTGACCAGCGCCGCGACGAGCGCCAGGGATCCGCTTCGCGCCGCGGGAGGGGCCCTTTCGAGGAGCCGGGTGGCGCCTGCCGAAGCCGCCGTTATCATCGCGAGGCTCGCAAGGTATTGGAAATGGTCGGCCACATAGGAGAAGATGAAGGGGTAGACATTGACGAAACCCAGGGCGGGGAAGAGCGACCCCACATAGAGGAGCCATGCGGCGAGGGGTCCCCGGGTGCGCCGGCGAATGGCCCACAGGGCCGCCGTCACCAGAAGCGCGGCACCCGGGTATGCGGCCCAGCCCGCGGACGCCGAACTGACGTCCCAGCGGGGGTACACGAAGACGAGGTCGGTCGGCCAGGCCAGCTTGCCCAGGTAGAACCAGACCACGCGCCCGGCCAGCAGGACGCGCCGGACCAGGGACAGGTCGAAGCCGGCCCCCTCCGCGCCGATGACCGTGCGCTCGACCCAGGACGTGAAGAGCCCGCTTGCCGCCGCGGCCGCGAACCACGGCAGGAGCGGACGCACGTCGCGGCGCCAGGCGAGTCGGCCGCGCTGCCACCAGAGGACGACCAGGAGCGCGGCGGGAAGCGACGCGGTCACCGTCTTGGTCAGGAGGGCGAGGGCGAACAGCCCTGAGGCGGCCAGGTAGTGCCGCCGGGCGCCGGGCATTCCTCGCTCCCCGTCGAACCGGAGGTACGCCAGGGCCGCCAGCAGGTAGAAGACAAGCGACAGCGTGTTCTTCTGCTCCGATATCCATGCGACGGACTCGACGCAGACCGGGTGGACGCAGAAGACGAGGCCCGCCGGCAGCGCCCCTGGGACCTTGAGCCGCTGAAGAACCACGACCAGCAGGAACGCGGCCGCCGCGTGCTGCAGGACGTTGGCGAGGTGGTAGCCGAGCGTCGCGTCGCCCCACAGCGCGTGCTCAACCCAGAACGCGCTGTGGAGCAGGGGATAGTACTGCTGGGTCGCGTGGAGGTCCGTCCAGATCCGCCACAGCCCCTCGAGCGACCTGAGCCCGGGGCGCGTCACATGCGCGTCGTCGTCCCAAACCATCTGGCCCTGGAGCGCCGGCCAATAGCAGGCGAGCGCGAGCCCGAGGATCAGCGCCGCCGTCCACCAACGGCCGGCACGGCGAATGGGTGACCCGCTGGTTCCCTGCATGCAGCGGATTTTACGTTCGGCGGCCCTGGGAAATCAATCCCGCCGTGGCCCGGCCGTCCCGCGGAAATACGCCTTCGTGTTCTCGTGGACGGCGCCGTGGCGCAGCGCCTCCGCGGCGCTGAACCAGGCGAACTTCCTGTGCTGGCTGTCCAGCTGGGTCGCGGGGACCGCCTTGAGCCTGATCCTGAAGGCGAGCACCACGTAGTGGGTGGGAAGACTCCGGGAGTCGCTGAACACGCTGTTCCTGTAGAAATGCTCGTAGGCGCCGACGAACGCGGCCGAGGACGCCCTGATCCTGATCCCCGTCTCGCGGTGCGCGATCCGCACCATCGCATCCGCGATGCGCTCGCCCTTGAATATCCGGCCCCCCGGGACAAACCATTTGTTCCGGGCCGGCCTGTTCGCCCGGTAGCCGAGCAGCACCTCGTTTTCCTGGTTCGTGATTATCAGGTCGATCGAGGCGATGGGTGCCCAGCGCACAAGCGTCTTGAAGGCGGCCTTGGGGACCCTTTTCGGTTCTGGGCTTTTCATGGGGGGAATCGGGGCGATTGGCGTTCCCGGCCCGGGCAGCGTGCGGCGGCCGGGACCGCGGGGACGGGCTTGCCTCGGCTCAGGGAGTCACGCGGATGGCCATCGCCTGCGCCCGCAGGCATATCTCGGCGGCCTTGAAGGCATGGGCCTGGGTCATCGCCTTCTCCGTCCTGTTGAGGCAGTCAAGAATGAGTTCGCCAAAGAAACGGTACCCGACCTTTCCCTCGACGCTCAGGTGCTGCTCGCCCTTGGCGTCGACGATGTACACCTGGTTCCCCTCGCGGTCGCGGGCGACGTCCACGTACTTGCGCAGCTCGATCGTGCCCTTGGTGCCCAGGATGAACGTCCTGCCGTCGCCCCAGACGCTCAGCCCGTCGGGCGTGAACCAGTCGACCCTCACGTAGTTCAAGGCTCCCGTGTCTCCCATGAGGCAGGCCTCGCCTAGGTCCTCGAGCTCGGGATGGTCGGGATTGCCGAAATTGCCGACGACCGCGTGGCTGATCGTGGCGTCGCTCGAGCCGCTGTAGGCCAAAAACTGCTCAAACTGGTGGCTGCCCAGGTCGCAAAGGATCCCGCCGTACTTCTGCCGCTGGAAAAACCAGTCCGGCCGGGTGGCCTTGTTCAGGCGGTGGGGGGCGATCGAGATGACATGGATGATCCGGCCTATCGCCCCGCCCTGCACCAGGTCCGTGGCGAACATCCCCGCCTCGTTGTGCAGGCGCTCGCTATAGTACACCATGTACTTGCGGCCGGTCCGCGCCACCACCGCCCTGGCCTCGTCGAGCTGGGGCAGGGTCGTGAACGGGGCCTTGTCGGTGAAGTAGTCCTTGCCCGACTCCATGACGCGGCATCCCAGCGGCCCCCGCTCCGACGTAACGGCCGCGGCCGCGACCAGGCGGACCTCGGGGTCGGCCAGGATCTCGTCAAGAGATCGCGCCGTACTCGCCTGGGGGTACTTGGACCTGAAGTCCTCGGTCTTTTTCGGATCCGGATCGTAGACCCATTTCAGCGTGGCGCCGGCCTCGAGGAGCCCGTTGCACATGCCGTAGATGTGGCCGTGGTCGAGGCGGGCCGCCGCAATCACGAATTCGCCCGGCTTCACCACGGGGTTCGGCTTTCCCTGCGGCGCGTAGTTCATGCCGTCGGTCCTCTGCGCAGCCTCGGCCGCAAACGCGCGGGGCGCCAGGGTGCCCGCGGCCAGGGATGCGGCCGCGGAGGACAGGAATTCGCGACGATTCATTGTTCGGATGTGCTGGCGGGAGCGTAGACGCACGGGGCCCGTTGTCTAGGGTGTCTCTCTCAAAACCTTTCCCCCGCAGACGACGAGGTCCACGGGGTTTCCCCCGAACTCGCAGGCGAGCATCCGCTCGTCGGTGTGCTGGAGGAGGACGAGATCGGCCCGCTTGCCGACCTCGACGCTCCCGCGGTCCGCCAGTCCCAGGACATAGGCGGCATTGACGGTGCACGCGGCGATCGCCTCGTGCGGCGTCAGCCCGCACCGGCGCACCGCCAGGGCGATGGCGAACGGCATCGAATGGGACGGAGCGGAGCCCGGGTTGTAATTGGTCGCCAGCGCCACGGCCCCTCCCTGGTCCACCAGGAATCCGGCCCGCGCAAAACGCCCCTCCAGGTGGAACCCGGTGCAGGGGAGGATGACGCCGCAGGTCTGCGACCCGGCAAGGGCCACGAGGTCGGCCTTGGTGGACGCCTCAAGGTGGTCGACACTGCGCGCATGCAGCCGGATCGCCTCCGCAATCATGCCAAGCGAGCTGAAGTGGTCGGCGTGGACCCTCAGGGGGTGGTGCTTGGCGGCCTTCTCGAGAAGGCGCACGCAGGCCTCCCGCGACCAGGCGCCCTCGTCGGCGCAGGCGTCCACGGTTATGCCGGGAAACTCACGGGCCACCTCGGGAAGCATCTCCTTGACGACCATCCTCGCGTAGTCCTCGAGCGAGCCTTCGAACGCGTGCCCGAGAAGAGCGGTCGGCACGACCGTCCCCGTCCAGTCCTGGCCCGCCCGCACGATCGCCCGCAGCATCTTGAGCTCCGCCTCGGCCGTGAGCCCGTAGCCGCTCTTCACCTCCACGGTGGTCGTTCCCCCGCGCAGCATTCGCGTCAGCCGCTCCCTGAGCCCGGCGGCCAGCTGCTTTTTGGTGGCCTCGCGAACGGCGAGCACCGTCGTGTGGATCGCGCGGCCCTTCCCAAGGATGTCGAGGTAGCGGGCGCCGCCGAGCCTCTCCTCCCACTCGTCGAGGCGGCTCCCGGCCCAGCAGGCGTGCGTGTGGCAGTCCACGAACCCGGGCATCAGCACGCGCCCGTTGGCGTCGACAATCTCGGCCCCGGCGGGCGCGTCCAGCTTCTGCCCCAGGGCCGCGATGACGCCGTCGGCGACCAGAACGTCGCCGCGGGCGATAACGGACAGTTCGCGCAGCTCCTTGCCCCGTCGCGGGCGGGCGCCCGCGGCCAGGGTCAGGATGCGGGCGTTTCGTATGAGTAGGTTCAATCGAGTCCGCGGGATTGCGCGGGAAAAACGGGAAACAAGTGTGCCCCGGGCGGGGCCGCGCGTCCACCTCCGTTATCGGGGAAGCGCCGCCGCGAGCGGCCGTTCTCAGGGGCCGGCCCCTAGCTGCCCGAGGATCCGGCGCGCCGCCTCGTTGTCGGGCCTGACCCTCAGGAACGCCTGGAGCTCCCCCACCGCCTCGCCCCTTCGCCCGGGAACGTTGAGCAGGGCCATTGCTATGTTGAAGTGGATCTCGGCGAAGCCGGGCCTCAGCCCGAGCGCCTTCCGGTACTGCGCGACGGCCTCGTCCGTGCGGCCCTGCGCATTGAGGGCGATCCCCAGGTTGTTGTGGGCCTCGGCGTCATCCGGCTCGAGCCGGAGCGCCTCCTCGAACTCGGCCACCGCGTCCTTCAGGCGGTCGGGCACCTTGAGCAGGGCGTTACCCAGGTTGTTGTGCGCCTCGGCGAAGCCGGGCCGCAGCCGGAGCGCCTCCTCGTACTGCGCGATCGCGTCGGCGAGGCGCCCCGGGGTGGCGAGGAGCGCCGTTCCGAGGTTGTCGTGCGCCTCGGCGAGTTCCGGGTCAAGGCGCAGGGCCTCGCGGACGCTGGCGATCGCGTCATCCAGCCTTCCGGGCACCTTCAGCAGGGCGCCCCCCAGGTTGTTGTAGGCCGAGGCATAGTCCGGCTTGAGGCGCACGGCGTCCTCAAACTGCTCGATCGCCCCGTCCAATTCGCCGCGGTCCTCGAATCCGACTCCCAGGTTGTTGTGCGCCTCCGCGTAGTCGGGGTAGATGCGCAGGGCCTCCTGAAACTCGGCAAAGGCCTCGTCCCGCCCGCCCGGCGTCCTGCGCAGGACGCTTCCCAGGTTGTTGTGGGCGGAGGCGTAGTCGCCCTTGAGCCGGATGGCCTCCCGAAACTGGGCGATGGCGCCCCTTGAATCGCCGCGATCATCGAGGCAGAGGCCGAGGTTGTTGTGGGCCATCCAGCAGGCCGGGTTGCGCTGGAGGGTGG
>CAZNNO010000089.1:0-13296 GCA_964574435.1 uncultured Opitutaceae bacterium | reverse complement strand
CAAAGAACTTCAGCGTTTTTCTGGAGGCGGGGGGTAGCTATCGACTGGCCCCACTCTACGACATTCTTTCGGCCTACCCCTTGATGGGAAGAGGGCAGGGGCGGATGCCTATGCAGAAGATCAAGATGGCGATGGCCGTTTATGGCGCAAACCGGCATTATGAATGGAGTCGCATGGAACCACGGCACTGGGTGGAAACAGGTCGCAGATGTGGCATCGCAGAAGAGACGACCAAGGGCCTGATGAACGAAATCGGTGAGAGCGCCGAGGGCGTCTTGGAGCGGGTCACGCAACGAATTCCAAGTGCGTTCCCAGAGGAGTTGCGCGAAGCGATTCTCAACGGGGTCAAGTCCTCTGCGCGACGCTTGGGCTCATTAGGGAAGCAACCATAAGCCTCCATCGCACCCTTCGCTCGTTAAGGCGAAAAATGAAACCCTCATTGGGAGCCTCTCAAAGTGTGACACTTCTGTGACACTACGATCGATTATCCCTATAAAATGCTGTCTGTAAACCGTTTATAATTGGAGGCGCGGGTCGGAATCGAACCGACGCATAGAGGTTTTGCAGACCTCGGCCTTACCACTTGGCTACCGCGCCTATATAATTTACAATCTGTATGTTACGTGAGTTAGATTTGATTCTATTTGCTCTTTTCTACACTGATCTTCTACACTTCCGAAATGGGGACCGGAAATGAGCAGAAGGGATGGGAAAGAACAAACGTCTCGAACCTGCTTCGTAACGGACAGAGTAGAAAGTACTACGCCCGGGTTAGGGTGAACGGCAAACAAAAATGGAAGTCATTGAAGACGCGCGTATTCTCGGTCGCCAAGCTGCTGCTATCCGACTTCGAGAGGGAAGTTCGCGCCCGTGGGGTAGTGGCAGCGGGTGAAGATCCTGCCACGGGGTCCAAACAGACCGATGTGGGGCATTTCATCGCCCAGTTCCTCGAGCAAACCAAGGCCGATTCCTCTTTGGCTGCGGCTACCAAGGCTCGTCGAGAGGTATCGGTTAAGGCCCTCCTCAAGACCTGGCCAGAATTGCCGAGCCTGGACGCCCGAAGGCTCACCCCCAATGAATGCAAGCAATGGGCGGTTAAGGCGCTCCGCGATGGCACGGGATTCGTGGCTCCCAATGCAAAGACAGTCCGCAAAGGAATGTCTCCGTCGGCCTTCAATAAGTGCATTGAGGTACTAAAGGCAATTCTCGAGGGCGCACGTGAGCAGGGGGTCGCCTACTTGAATCCCGCAGACTCGCTGACCCGTGCCACTCTGAATAAGAAGCAACTTGAGTTGCCGACGCGGGAACAATTCAACGCCATCGTCAAGAGCATCTCGGATGCAGGTGCCCGACAATCCAAGGACTGCGTAGACATGGTTCGGCTCCTAGCCTTTTCCGGCATGAGGTTAAGTGAAGCGACATCCTTACGCTGGCATCACGTCGACACCGCGAAGAACCAAATCAGGGTGCCCGGCACGAAATCGGAGGCCAGCGACAGGGCGATACCGATATTTCCCCCGTTGGCCGTTGTTCTTGCAGAGATTCGCAAGAGGAGAGGGCGCGAATCATCAGACGCCCCGGTCTTGGCCATTCGCGAATGCAAAGGGGCACTAGCAACCGCCTGCAAGGCCGTTGGAACAAAGAGGATCACGCACCATGATCTGCGACACATGTTCGCCACCCGTTGCATCGAGAGTGGGGTCGACATCCCGACCATGAGCCGGTGGCTTGGGCATTCGGACGGTGGAGCGCTTGCCATGCGCGTTTATGGACACTTGGCGCAGGAACACAGTCAGAAACAGGCTGTGAAGGTCAGATTCTAGCGAAGCCTTTGCCAATGAAGTAGGCGGTTGGCCTACTTACGCACTCAGTGCGCGCGCCGCTATTAACGAAGCGCCCCCGATCAACGATCTTCTTCTTCCAAAGCCCTGCGCTTTCTGTCGGCAATAGTTTTGGCTTCGCGTACTTTTTCTCGGACGACAGCCAGTGCGCTCTTTGCCGCCGCATGGGTCAGTTTGATCCGGTGTGCCTTGAGGTATAGCTGAATCAATTCCTTGGGACCTATGCGGACGTCATGATTCTTGAGCATCAAGCGGGCGACCCGCCGCTGCTGAAGTGGCATCGTTTTGACGGCCTCCCCAAAGATTCTCAGATGCTCGTCGTGAAGCTCATGCTCTTCGACCTGAGGGCCATCCGAACCGAACGCCGCTCCCTCTCCTTCGGGGTTCTTGTGAACCTTGCCCATATGGTCTCCAAACCTCTCAGTGGCCTTGTAGAATTGTCGACGCCGGTCGCGGCATTCGTTGTAGGCGACGTACCGCAAGAACCCACGTGTCCATTTCTTTTCCCATCCAGGCTGCTCAAGAGCCTCCCATAGCTTTAAGCAAGCTTCGGTGACCGCTTCTTCCACCATGTGCTGAACCAACGCGGGAAATTTCGCCTTAAGCCAATACTCGTCCTGCGCTCGAATCGTTTTCACTAACCCGTTAAACGCGGCCTGCCTCAAGTTTGGCTCTTCACTAGCCAAATCAGGTTGAATGGTCACAAGCTTCGTCAGCTTGTTATATGTATCTGAATCTGAGCGCATCGTTTTTTAGTACCTAGGTGGCTAAATAGTTAGGTAATTCTCACGGGAGGCGTTGGTCCGCTCGGTCGAGGAATTGCCTAGGTTGGGTGAAGGCAAAACAGCACCCACCAAATGAATCTCCCCACATCGCAAGGCACCGCAGCACCCACCAGCTTGGCCGTGAGCGGAGGAATAGCAAATGGCTCAGGAACGCGGCGCGCAATGGAACCGCTGGCGGTCGATGCCGATGGCTTTCGCTACCTTGTTGGGGTCCCAGAACTTTCCGACGTCACAATTTGGAGGCTCGAATGTCGCCGATTGATTAAACGCGTTCCTGGAATTCGTCGGCGTCTCTACACGGTCCAGTCCATCCGCGATTACGTAGCGGGGAAGGGGAAGGCAGCGTGAGCACGACTCTTCGGTCACCGCATTGCCAGACGCATTCGCGGCCATGCTCGGTCCAGGTAGGAAGACGCGAGCATAATCAAGATCAGTAGAATCACGCGAATTGAACGCAAAGACATGAAAGCTGCCGAGCTCCAAGAAACGCTATGAACGATGACCAAGAGAAGAAGATGATAAGCGGCGACCGCGCCGTCCTCCTTCGCCACAAGGCCACCAAAGCCGGCCTGAGAAACAGGCGAGTTTGGCTCACAAAGAACGAAGAGCTTCTTTTCAACGAGCTGATTGCGCCGCTTGGAAGTCATGTGCTTGGTATCGCCTCAGCACTTGACCACTCCGGCCTTCGTCTCCTTGAACGGCGCGTCGCAAGGCAAAATGGGCGACCCACGGTGAGGAAGCCCGGGGACGACGCGACACCTCCATCCGGTCCCGCCGCAGAACCAAAGCCATCCGACGCGTCGCAGGTGATGAAGGCCGAGCCTGCCGCTCCGCCCTCCGCCGCAGCAGCGCCGAAGCCTGTCGACGCGTCGCAACCATCTAAGCCTAAGACCGAAGATACAGACAACGGACTGCCCATGTATCCCGACTACCAGCCATGATAACAAAAATAGACCGCGGGGCTTCCGCATCAGTTATGAGCTACCTTCTTGGCGCTCTCCCCAAGATTGCCCCGGGCCTTGTGAACCCGGGTTTGAAGAGGGACGCGAAGGCTGTCTCTCAACCCACGTTGGCGATGACATTGGCTTGGGAAGAGCCGCAGTTTGAGTCACCCGGACAGCTGCGGCGCGTCGCAAAGGAGTTCATCAAGCTGCTTCCGGGGGAGAAGGGACAGGTGCAATTCGGAGGTGTGTGTTTTGTTCATCAGGAATCGCTGGAAAATAGGGGAAAAGGAGGTGGGTTGTGAGTTCGAGGAGGAAGGGCAGGAAACGTAGCGAGTTTATGGCGAGGCGCGCCAAGGCTCCCGCCGCTGCCGGGAAGAAGGCCGCCAAGCGGCCTCGCAACCCCAGGATTTCCAGCTACCTGAACCCCGGCGAGCACGCCCGGTTCGAGGGCTACCGGAAGCGTCAGGGATGCGACGCGTCGCATGTCGTGCGCATCGCTGTGCTTGGGCTCCTGGATGGGGTGGAGCCGAGCGTGACCAGGGACGCCCTCGATATTGCCGCCGACAGGGAGAGGTGGCGCCAGATCGCGTTCCGGACCATGTGGCTGCTCCAGACGGTCCACTGGGCCCCCTTGATCCTCCCGGCGGGCGAGCCGCTCGAGAAGCATTTTGACGCGGTGCTGATCACCGAATCCCTCGCACGGATCAAGCCCGAACTGCGGAGTCTCATGCGACGCGCCGTAGAGCTTGCCGCTTCCACCGAGACGCAGCCCGGACCAACGCCTGCCGCTCCCGCCGGCGACGCGTTGGCGGCTAGTTCTGAAGGAGGACAACAACCGTGATCTTAAAACTGAACAGACGTTCCTCGGGTACGGGCGCGACCGCCTATCTGGTAAGGCTGTTTAATTGGGTGAACGAAATGCGCCCTTCCAAGCCCGAGGTCCTCGACGGAGATTCGGAGGTATTCGAGGAAAGCGCCCGAATCTCCGGCTATGCGCAGCCTTACCTCTCCGGCGAGGCATCGTGGGGCGAGGATATTGATAAGGTGGGGCGCAAGGCCGCCCTGGCCTGTGTCATGGCCTTCATCCGGCTTCTTACTGCCGGGATTCCCCTCTCGGAATTTGCCTTCTTGATCGTCCTCCACAGCCGAATAGTCGGATTTGATATTCATTTTGTGCTGGGGAAGGTCCACCTGAAGACCGGGCTCCAATTCCGTTTCTACCGCGACACGGATTACGACGAGGCGCTTAAGCGCACGTTTCGCCGGCACGCCAATTTGACGAATGGGTACTCGGACCTCGAGGACCCCGAGAACCGTTCGCTGAAGACCCAACCGAGCCCTTATGCAAAGCCGGCCGAGAGGCGCGCGCACGAGGAGTTTGACGACAGGATGGTCCAATGGGTGAGGAGCGGCTTTGCCTCAAGCTATGACCAACTGGTCGCTCTCATCCAAAGTGACGGACTCCCCCTCAAGGAGATTCAGAAGGAGAACGGCGTATCCGGAATAGAGGTAACTTATGAAGGACGCAAAATCACCCTCCTCGGAGGAAAATACACACGCGACTTCGACTATGAAGCCGCTCGATGCCATCGAACAACGCGTCGCGACCGCAGCAGAGAGGATATTGACCGGGAGATTGACGAGCTTGGTGCAAAGCTCGCTCATTACGGATCCCGCCGCGAGGCAGAGTATAAGGCTACTTTTGCAGGAGGAAGCCGCCTCTTTGACGGCGACCCTGAAGCAGGAGTGGGATACGAGGGTGAAGGAGTTCCTGATCGCCCAGGAGCGCTTGGCGAATCAGGAGAGACAATTCATCCGCTCGCAAGCGGAAGCACGGACGGCGGAGGGGCGGAGCCTCCTGAAGCAGCGGCTCACGGGCACGCTCCGGGTGCTGGTGTTCGCCCTTCCGTGTCTGGTGGCGGCGGGTTTCCTTGCGCTCCTCGCGCCGGACGCGGTGCGTCGCATCTGGGAACCACCATACCTGACGACGCTCGAGACGCAGAACCAGCAACTGTGGTCGCAGATGGCGCTCCTTCGCCGACAGCCGGTCCTGAAGGACAGGATCATGCTTTACCCTGGGCCTCAGGGGATTTGGGCGGAAGTGGAACCGGGGGCGAAGCCCGTCCTGACAGACATGTTCTCCCAGAATCCGGCGGACGCCCACCAGGCCTGGCTAATCCCTCTCAGGCAACCGAAACCCTAACTCACTACACAGAACATGGACACGGAAACGACGACTACGGACTCATTGAAATCATTGCGGAGCTACTGCGCCGCCTTGGACGCGCGCTATCAGGCGCTGAGCAAAGTGCAGCAGCGGCAGAACGAACTCTTGGAGACCTTGCTGAAAGGGCAGGCCGAGAGCGCGAAGCATATGCGCGGATTGGAGGAAACCTGTCGGAAGCTGGCCTCGGAGCACCAGGAGTCGCACCGGCAGAGCATCGCGGAAAAGACCCAGTTGACGACGACTATCAGGCGGCTTGTCGCGAACTTGGAAGCGCGGTCGAGGAAATCGGGGAAGGCGACTACGAAGCCCTAGAGTCTGATGCGGTGCCCCCTCCGCGGCCGCCCCTACCCACCCCCGGGGGAGGTCCCAAGGGCTTCGAGCCATCGAGGTGATCCATGGACAACGGCATTCGAGACGGAACGACCGGCAAACTCTTCACGCTGACCTGCCGAAAGGATGTCATCACCAGGAAGGACGTCCAGGAGGCGCTTAGGAGTAATCACCACTGTTCGAGGCTCACGTGCCGTTGCCGGGAGCACGAGGGAATCTACCTACCCCTCATTCCGGTGCTTCCGCAGGGCTGGAAGGACCTGATGATCTCCCGCGAGGACGTTGTTCAGCACGGGCCCGGGTGCTACCTCTTCCTCGAGAGCGACGCATCGGAAGCCGGTCGCATTCGCGCGAGTAGCATCTTTGGCCCCGTCAGGACATACTTGCCCGCCACGCCGGGCTATTCGGATTGGATCTCGAAGGTCTGCCGTGCCCAGTACGAGACCTTTGCCTCGTATTCGCGTCGCGTGTTTTCGCGCGGGCTCTCCGATGCCTACATCAGCAAATGCCTTGGCCTCCATAAACACACGAACCCGAGCACCCTTGAGGTTTTTTCCGCAATCGATCGGGCCATAAGGGAGCTCCCCTTTACCGATGCGCCCGACGGCTACGCTGGCGCAGGGCGAATGGGATGCAGACTCCGCTTTGGCCTCGCGTTTGACAAGGTGGAGGCAGCCGGCGTGCCGAGCAGGGGCCTCGATTGCTACTGGTGGAAGGACGGGCTCTTTTCGCCGGGCTTTGTGACAGTTCCGCTTCCTGCCATGGCGCCGGCCGTAGACGCCTTGAGAATCATGAACAACGTGAAGGCTCCCCCTTATTTTGTCCTGGGGGTCCAAAACGCCAGGGGCGCCTGCCAAAGGATCTTCATCCACCAGGTGGCGGTTGAGGAGGGCTACATCTTTCCGACGGACAGCGGCGCGGAAGGGGTCTTCGGTGTATCGGCGATCAAGAAGGGTGCCGCACTCATTAAGCCGGTCCTCCTTGAGGACATGGAAAGGATCTTGGCTGCGTTAGGGGTTGAGCTGGTTGACAAGGCGAAGTGGGCGTACCGGCCGGACTTCCTCATGTTTTGGCTCTTAAATGGAGAACCCACTCTCCAGGTACGGGAGCTCAGGGGATTCAAGGTGGGCACCATTCTAAACTACGACCGCCTCCTGGCGGAGAAGAAGGCATACTACGAACGGCTAAAAGCTGGCATCGTGATACATTACGAAGAGAAGGATGGTACGGCCCTCGAGTGGACATCCCCGACAGACGGAACGGAGCCATGGCTAAACACCGGGCTGCCCGAGATGCCCGCAATCGACCAATGAAACTGATCAATCATCGTTCGGCTGGGTGGAGCGGAAATGCGACTTCGTTCTTACACACGATCCTAGCAGCGCCGCTACGCCGAGGGCGACGGTATCAACATCACCTTCGGACTGGGTCTTGGTCATATTTTAGGTCCACACCGCACACGCTCCGCTGCATAGTATTTATGCGAGGAGTACCACGCGCTGAGAATCCCTGTCGGTCGGCCCCATCTTGGGGTCATGATTATCGTTGAACTAAGCGGTGGGAAACCCGTGGCCGATACGGTCCCGGGAAACGCTGCCTCTAGCCACCATGTTGCAAGGAGAAAGTCGTGAAGAATCCATTCACCTGGTTCGAATCGGTGGGCGGCGCTCCGCCCATTTCCGCCAAGGTCGTAGCTGGTGCGATGCACACCGTTTGCTCGGCGACCGGCAAGATTGGCGCGGCGGGAGCTGTCATCTGCTATTTCGGGAGCCACGTTGCGATGATGGCGCGCGCCTTCTATTCCCACTCCTCGTTCTTTGGGGGACGGGGCTGGCAGTTCATTGTCGGGTGCATATCAGCACTGGAGAATCACCTCAATGCCTACACTTGCTACTTTTATGGGCTTTGCGTCTTTCCCTTGATACTATCCCTGTTTCTCCGTCTCATTGGCATTCACGAGCCTGGAGCCAGGAGAAAGATTGGCGGCCTGCATGCCGCCAAGCGGCCTCACCAATATGCCCAGCACGTGGTTGCCTTCATTCTGCTCGTTCCGTTTGTGCAGGTGCTCTTGGGCGCCGTAGCTGGGCTCATAGCCCTTGTTCTGGTCCTCGCTTTCTTGATCGTGCATGCGCTGGTGGGTTGCCGGCGCTACAGTGGGATTCTTTACTCCTGGTTGAAGACAGCGGTCTGGATTGGGGTGAGGGTTTCCTTGGGCAGGAGGTCCCGTTGACATGAACACAAGCTCTCATCCTACCACGTTGGTCATCGGCGACATACACAATCGGACTGATGCCACCGTCCGAGCGATAGCCAGGCACGGATCGCTGTGCCCGCGCACTATTTTCCTCGGGGATTATTTCGACGCTTTCGGGGACGGACCGCGGGAGATGCGCGCAACCTGCCAATGGCTCCGGCGTTCGCTTAAGGATCCAAATCGCACGCATCTCCTGGGTAATCACGATGTGGCCTACCTTCTTTCTCAACACGAGCAGGCCTGGTGTCCCGGCTGGACCCCGGTGAAACAGCAGGTCTTCGACGAGGAGATGGCCGGGATTGGCATTGGCTCCTTCCGCATAGCCTGTCAGGTGGGGCCTTGGCTTCTTTCGCACGCGGGCATCGATGGCGAACACTTGGACGCAATGGGCCCGCTTGGCTTGCTGGGGCAGCTTGAGCGCGAATTTGCCAGCGCATGCTCGGGCAACCGGAGCTGGCTGTTTGACAAGGGTCCCGAGCGGGGAGGGGTGGATAGGGCTGGGGGCTTGCTGTGGGCTGACTGGTACGAATTTGCCCCAACTTCGGGCTTCAATCAGATCGTGGGCCACACGGTGGCTAATGGTGTGGCGCGTGCCAAGTGCCTGACGGCTGCCGGAGCACACCGCGCCTTTGAGCTGGTGAGCCCAGCGACTAGCTTCCCAAGGCAACCCCTTCCGCAGCCGGGTCCTGAATGGCTCTCCATCAATTGGTGCCTTGATACGCACCTTAAGCTCGCAGGCGTTATCGAGGAAGGGCGCCTCGAGCTGGTCGTCGCTTGATGGGGTAGGGCGGGCACTCGGCCCGCGAGCCCCCATCTTGTGGGGAAGCCATTTCACACAACGCCGCTGAATCTCCATTTCCCATGCTCTATACCCAAAGCCAACAGGCAGCCCGCAACACCCTGCTTTTGATGGGGAGAACGTTCTACTCAGGCGTGCAGATCATGCCTAACCTCAAGCTGCGGCTGTATCCGCTCTTGATCGGACCAACTGGCGTGGGGAAAAGCCAGATTGTTAAGACTGCGGCCAACCGGTTGGGGGCCTATTATCTGAGAATCTGCCGTGGGGATTGGAACGTTGTCGGCAGCAGGGCCGGCAGGCCGACGACCTACCAGGTGCTGGACTACGTGGCGACGTACCCGAGAGTTCTCCTGCACATCGACGAGCTTGATAAGTTCACGGATTTGCAGAGCGGAGACTGGTCGGCAGCCATCGCGGGTAACCTGTGGTCGATGCTCGACGGTGTTCATCCCGTCGCAGAATACCTGCGTGACGTCACTTTCGGCGACAAGCCGGCGCCGACAGGGGAGGAGTTGGAGGCCAAGGTCAAGAACCTCTGGATAGTAGGGTCGGGTACCTGGCAGAGTGTCTACCAGAACAGCAGGGCGGGCAGTTCGATCGGCTTCGGGCGGAACCCGAGTGATGAAAAGGTTGGCATGGAGGCGATCATGGCCTCGAATCTCATCAGCTCAGAATTGTTAAACCGGTTTAACAACGACCCCGTCTTCCTGGAGCATCCCTCGCTGGCCGAGACCCGGTGTTTGCTCGACGCGTCTGGGATAACAAACCTCGCAAAGCAGCTTGGCGTTACGGTCGACCCCGAGTCGATCGACTGGACGCACGGGGGGATGCGCTCCCTAGAGACGGTCGCGACCCGCCTTGCGCTGGCCTACCACAGGCAGAATCCTGCGTCGCTGACCAAGCTGCCGGCGTCCCAGGCCGGCCGGGCGGCGGGCCAGCTCTCATAAACGACGCACCAGTATTACCGCAACGGTGCCTCGGAAAGCCGGCAAAACCAATGTGGTGGGCAGAGGCGCGGCGAAAGGTAGGCCAATTTGCGCTCAGGTTGCTGACGATTCACCAAGTTGCTGAATTTGATCAACATCGATGGATTCCCCATCTGGCATTTGACTTACGTGATTATCAAACGGCTGCTGAAAGCGATCTTTAGAAAAAATGATAGAACTACAAATATTTCAGAATCGCTTTAATTGGATTGACTTATGTCAACGATTAAAGTTCAAAACAGCTAGCTGTTTTGAACATGTATTTCTGTTCAATGTCTGGTGAGATTTGTTCTGCATAACTTTTGTAAGTTGTGGCTGGTTTGCTTCTGCTTCATCAATCCATGAGCAGGGTTGCCCCTTATCTTTTGTTCGCTAGATTAACCTTATGAAAAGGCTGGGACAACAGAACCATGTGATGCATTTGGCCGCTCGGCTAGATGGCATTCACTCGTTGTCCCGTGCTGAGGTTACCAGGCGGTCGGCAAAGGGTGAACAGTGGGAAGGTCTCAAGGACAATGTGGGCTTGCTTGGTATCTCCGTGAACCAAGAGCGCCCTAAAATGATATTTGCGGCCGCGGGGCATTGATGGTGAAGGAACCGACCGTACCGCACGACTACCGTGCGTTGCTCCAATCGATCCCAGGGCTAACGGTTGTCGGCGGTCAGGCGGTCAATCTATGGGCCATCGTCTATTGCGACCCCGAAAAGGACGACCTGCCGCGCTTTGGCTCGTACGATCTCGATGTGCTTGCGCGCGGAAACGTGGCTGCCGCGATCAAGAACCTGCCCAATTGGGACTACCAGAGGACACCATTGTGGAAATTTGGCGATATACGGGCCGGGGCGCTTTTTTCTACTGCGGATGACGGACGTCCCTTAGCAGTTGAAATTCTGACTTCGGTCAAGGGTCTCGATAAGGAAGATTTGGAGGCTACGCGCGTCATCGAGAAGGATGGCGTCCGCTTCCAAGTGTTGGACCCAATCGCGATGTTGAAATCGAAGACGGTGAATCTACGCGAACTAAAGCAGGACAGTGATCCGCCTAGACAAGACCGCGAGCACCTTCAAATAGTGGCCATCTGCTTCCCACGCTTCTTGCTGGATGCCCATGAGCAGGCAATCGCGGCTGCCGAATTGCACGACGAATTCTCGGCGGTTATCTCCCGTGCATTTCGAACGCTGTCTGAAAAGCGGACCGCTGCCACGCTGAGGCAAAACGGTATCAAACCCAGCCAGTTGATGCCGAATCTCCAAGACAGCCCAATCGAAAAGGTGCGCACTGCCTATCAACATCAGCTGCCCCGGCTCAAGGCCTTGGACGAATGAGCTGCGCAGGCTAGACGGATCTGGAAACCCAAAGGCCCTGGGAGGTCGTCGGCGCAGCAAAGGGTGGTGCTCCTAACCTGAAGCCGAAATGGTCGGACTTGCTGGGGGCACCATTCTTGTATCTGTTGAGGTGTGAGTTTGCTTTACCAGTACTGGGGTTGGTTGCCCGTTGCGGCTATTGTCGTCGTCATTGTCACTGTGATTTTGCTCCGTCGCTCGGCCAACTTTTCCGCAAAGGTTGCAAAGGAACTAGAGGAATATTTGGCCCCGCCTTCAACGCCGCAGGTAGCACTAGCGCCGACACCGCCCTCGAACCCCGACACCGCCGCTGTCAGCGAGCGCAAGCAGGTCATATGGAATGCCATTAGAGCCCAACCGGCTCCTTCAAATGAGGTTCAAATCGGATGGCTTGTCGACAGTCTCGCCAAGTCGCAGGTCGAAGTGCGTTTTCGAAACGTCTATTTCTCGATGCTCGCCTCGCAGCATAGATTTTTGAGGGAACTGAATCAAAATGGGGGGACGATCACTCGAGCGAATTCCGAAACCTTTCTTAGACAATTGGGTGAGCAGGATGAGCGGATAAGGGCTTATGTCTTCACCGGGTGGATTGGCGCTCTGGTCAACGCGGGCCTGCTTTCAACTGGAGTGGAATCTTTCGCGCTAACTCCAATTGGACGGGATTTTATGGTTTGGATCGCTCGTGAGGGCTATCAGGACCGAACAGTCGAGGTATGAAGCAATTCCCGATCGCATATCCCAATGAGCAGGTTCTCGCGTGCCGATCGCTCATCGTCGCCGCGAAGAATGTGAGCAGCGCTATGGAGAAATTTATCCAATGGTTCTTCGCCGGAGTATTGGCAGGGCTCGCTTATTTTTTAGCACATCAGAAGGTGCCTTTCAGCGAATTGAAACCTGCCTTCTGGACTCTGGTTGCAGGGGGTTCCCTTGCTGTAATTCAGAGATACCTCGCGATGATAGTGGCTATCGGAAGCCAAGTTTTCCAAGGGGCAGAGAAGCTGCACGACGAAAGACGGCCAATCGATCTTGCGCGATACCTGATTGTCTACATCGAAGCGCAGCCCCGCTTTAGCAGATGGGCTGCGGCAAGAGCGGCACGACGCCTTATGGACGGAAATATTGTGGGTACGGGTCGTACGTTGCTGAACGTATCCATTTGGCAAACATTGGTCGGCCTTTGTGCGATCGCGCTCTTTACGCTCGCGTCGTTCTTGGCGCTTCGGGTTTTCAATAATACTCCATTTGTATGAGTCGAATAACGGGCGTTCTGCTTCTTTCGTTGTTAGCCGGGTGCGGTCAGCAACGGCCGATCGTCGTTCAGCCGGCTGCGCCGCAGGTAGTTGCTACTCCAATCGCTAAGCCACTCCCATTCACGTTTCAGGTGTTCGAAGAACACCTTGGCGAGCAGCACATTTACAGGCTGAACCGAGAGACAGGCGAGATCCTACGGATCAATGTCGTCAGGCAAAAGGACGGCACATTTACAACCACAAGTCAGACGGTCAGCCCTGCGACCCCATAGGCGTCAGAGCTATTGATCTTTCACTAAACAATGGATATGCATTTGAGCCTATTTCCAAGGCAGCTCCGAGGCATCGATGCAGCTCCAAAGAAGCTTTGGCGAGTGTTGCAGGTGGAAGAGCTTCCTCGCGACGCCCCCCTCCAACTCGTCAATGGTTGCCGGCGTAGAGTTGGCGAGCGTCTGCTTGGTCTGGGTCCAGACGTGCTCGTCGGGATTGAGTTCTGGCGCGTAGGCGGGGAAGTGGTGCAGGTGGAGGCGCCGGCA
>CAZNNO010000088.1:0-13309 GCA_964574435.1 uncultured Opitutaceae bacterium | reverse complement strand
TCGGTCGTCCTCTTGAAGAGCGCCTCGAGGACCGGCAGGAGGCCGACGACGGCGATGCCCGTGAGCAGGCCCGTCAGGAGCCCGGCTGCCATCTGCCAGACGAGGGTCTCAAACGGGGTCTGCTGGGCGACGCCGATCAGCGCCGCGAAGGCCGCCACCGTAAGCCCGCCCATCCCCGCCGCGCGCACGACCCGCCCGCGCCGGCGCGCCTCGCGGCATCCGTAGATGGCCACCATCGAGGCCAGAAAGGTGAGGACCAGCAGGTCGAGGCGGTTGCCGTAGATCACCCCGGTGAAGATCGAGATGAGCAGCGCCATGAAGATGGCCGAGCCGGCGTCGATCAGGATGGCGACGATCAGCGGGGCGAGCGCGGTCGGCGCCACGTAGGGCAGGGCCGAGGCCCAGGTCGGGTCGCTCAGGAAGAGCTCCGCGCCGCCGACCGTGTAGACGACGCGCACGAGGGCCAGGTTGATGATGACGACGAGCGCCAGGAGGCCCAGGCGGACGTTGCTGGCCAGGGTCTCGGGGTCCTCGAGCCTCACGTAGATGATGGACGCGAGCACCATGGCGAGGACGAGGAGGACCCGCCCGAAGAGCTCCAGGCCGTCGTCGAGCTCCCTGGCCCCCCCCTCGAGCGCGGCCCGCCGGTAGGCGGTAGCCATCTCGTACTGGTCGTCGGTCACCCGGTCTCCCGCGTCGACGATCGTGCGGCCCGCATCCACACGCACCGTGACGGGCCTCACGCGGCTGAGCACATCCGTCTCGCGGGCGGCCGCCGCCGCCTTGTCGAACACGAGGTTCGGCTGGACGCCGTTCTTGAAGAGGCGGAAGAGCGCATGGGCGGCGGGCCTGGGCACTCCCTCGGCCGCGAGGCTCACCCTCAGGAAGGTCAGGGCGTCCTCCATGGACTGCACGGAGCGCGCCGCGACGTCCCCGGAGGGCCTCTCGACCTCGAACATCACGACCGCGTCGGGCCCCCCTCCCGAGCCTGCGGTGTCGTGGACGCCCTCGCTGTAGATCTGCCTGAGCGCGGCGAACCCGTTCTCAAAGAGCGCGGCGCGCGCCGTGGCGTCGCCGCTGGTCAGCAGGGCCGCGAGGTCGTCCGCATTCGTCTCGTAGGGCCCCTTCGCGTTGAACTCGTCGGCAAGGGCGCCGAGCGCCTTCCTGCGGTCGAAGAAGAGCGACGACAGGTCCGAGTGCGCCGCCTCGAATGCCGCCAGGTTCCCGAGGAGGTCGCGGGCCGCCGCCTCGAAGCGCTCGAGCGGTGCCGTGTCCAGGCGGTAGATGGGGGGAAGCCCGGTCAGGCGCTGCTCCTGCTCGGACTTCGTCCGGGCGGTGCTCACGTAGGTGAACGGGAAGCCGGCGACAATCCTCACGGGCGCGACCTGGTTCGGCAGCACGGGCAGGTCGAGCACCCGCATGCCCGCCGAGCTGACGAGCACGATCGCCGCGACGGTAACGATGAAGATCAGGCCCGCGACGAGGCGGCTCTGGTCAAGGAAGTCGCGGATTCCCGTGCCCGGGGCGGATTTCGCGTCGCCGCGGTGCGCGCCGAGGCCTCCCACGAGGAGCCTGAGCTGGTTGCGGACCGACATGTCAGGCTCCCCCCCGGCCGTTGGCGCCCGCCATCGGGTTCTTGTAGCGGTCGTAGGCCTCGATGATCCGCTGCACGAGCGGGTGGCGGACGACGTCCTCGCCCGTGAAGGTGTGGAAGACGATCCCGGGCACGTCCTTCAGGATGTGGCGCACCTCGAGCAGCCCCGAGGCCTTAGAGCGCGGCAGGTCGATCTGGGTCACGTCGCCCGTCACGACCATGCGGGAGTCCTCGCCGAGGCGCGTGAGGAACATCATCATCTGCTCGGGCGTCGTGTTCTGGGCCTCGTCCAGGACCACGAACGCGCGCGAGAGCGTCCTGCCGCGCATGTAGGCAAGGGGGGCGATCTCGATGACCCCCTTCTCGGTCAGCCGCACGACCTCCTCCGGGTCCAGCATGTCGTGAAGCGCGTCATAGAGGGGCCTTAGGTAGGGAAGGATCTTTTCGCGCAGGTCGCCGGGAAGAAAGCCGAGGGCCTCGCCGGCCTCGACCGCAGGCCTGGTGAGCACGATTCGTTCCACCTCGTGGTTGAGGAGGGCCGAGACAGCGGCCGCCATGGCCAGGTACGTCTTGCCGGTTCCCGCAGGGCCTATCCCGAACACGATGGGCTCCTTCAGCACGGCCCGCAGGTACTCCTTCTGGCCGATGGTCTTCGGGACGACGCTCCGGCGGTTGGTCGCGATCACCACGGGCTCGTCCATGAGCGCCTGCCACCGGCGCGACTCGCCCTTGGCGAAGGAGTCGACGAGCCGGGCGAAGTCGGGGGTGCGGATGGTCATCCCCTGGCTCCTGGCGGCGTTCAGGAACGCGAAGAATTCCTCGGCGAGGGCCAGGGGCTCCTGCGGGGCCTCGATCTTGAGCCAGTCCTCGCGCGTCACGAGCTTCACGCCGAGCGCCCGCTCCGCATGGGCCAGGTTCTCGGCCTTGCCGGCATACAGCTGGCTCAGGTGCCTCGGGCTCTGGAAATGGAGTGTCTTCGCGGGCACGGGACGAAAGGGGGTCAGGAGGCCGGGGCGACGCGCTGCGCGGCGGCCGAAAGCCTCTCCCAGGACGCGTCGAGGGACTGGGGAAGGACCCGGGTCTGACCGATGACGGGCATGAAATTGTTGTCTCCGTTCCAGCGCGGCACGATGTGGGCGTGGAGGTGGGCGATGCTCCCGCCGGCCGCCGAGCCCAGGTTGTAGCCGATGTTCACCCCGTCGGGCTTCATCGCGTCCGTGAGGAGCCTCTTTGCAAGGACGACCTCCTCCATGAGGTCGGCCCGCTCCTCGGCGGATAGCTCCTCCAGCTCGACGACCTCGCGGAAAGGCACGGCCAGGAGGTGGCCCGGATTGTACGGGAAGCGGTTGAGGACCAGATAGGTGAGGCGCGCCCTGTGGACGATGAGCGCCTTGCGGTCATCGCCCATGTTGGGCAGCTCCGTGAACGGCCGCTTCATCGTTGCCGGATAGCGCGGCGCCTCAATGTAATCCATGCGCCAATAGGCGTGAAGCTGCTGCATCGTAAAGGGCCGGCCAGCCAATCACAGGGGGGGGGCAAAGTCAAAGACTTGCCTATCGGCGCACTCCGCATGTGATTTTGGACCCATGTCGGTTTCAAATCCCCCACGCAGAGTAGCCATCACGGGCCTGGGCGCCGTCACGCCCGTCGGTCTGACGGCGCCTGCCACCTGGTCCGCCCTGGTTGCCGGCAGGGGCGGCATTGGTCCGATAACCCGTTTTGATGCAACGGGATGCAATGCAAGGATTGCCGGCGAGGTCCGGGGCTACGACCCGACGGCGCCCAACGGACTGACGCTCCGCCCCCACGGCCCGGGGGGGGATCCCGTGACGGCGGCGCTGACGCCGAAGGACGTGCGTAAGCTAGGCCGCTTCACGCACTTGGGCCTTGGCGCGGGACTTGAGGCCTATGCGGATTCGGGGCTCGATTCGTGCCGGGATTCGCTTCCCGCCGAGAGGATCGGGGTCAACCTGGGCGTCGGCCTCGGGGGCCTTCCGGAGATCGTGGCCACCCACGAGACCTGGCGGCTGGGCGGCTTCAGAAAGATTTCCCCGTTCTTCATCCTGCAGGCGGCCCCCAACATCCTTTCGGGACAGCTTGCGATCCTGCTCAACTGCCGCGGGCCGAACATGAGCATCGCGTCGGCATGCGCAACGAGCGGGCACACCCTCGGCGAATCCGCGCGCGCGATACGGCGGGGCGACGCCGACGTCTTCATCGCCGGCGGTGCCGAGGCCGTGATAACCCAGGTGGCGGTGGGCGCCTTCGCGCAGATGAAGGCCCTGTCCACGCGAAACGACGCCCCGCAGAGGGCCTCGCGGCCCTACGACTGCGACCGAGACGGGTTCGTGATCGGGGAGGGTGCCGTCGTGTTCGTGCTCGAGGAGATGGAGCGCGCCCGCCGAAGGGGCGCCCGGATCTACGCCGAGCTCCTGGGCTACGGCGCCACGGCCGACGCCCATCACCTATCCTCGCTCGCCCCGGAGGCCGAGGGCTCGCGCCGCTCGATGCAGCTGGCGCTCGACGACGCCGGGGTCGACGCGGGCAGAATCGCTTACGTGAGCGCCCACGCCACGTCGACGCCGGGGGGCGACGGAGAGGAGGCCGCGGCGATAGCAGCCGTCTTCTCGGCCTCGAGGGAGCGGCTGCACGTGAGCGCCATAAAGTCGATGACCGGGCACCTCCTCGGAGCGGCTGGCGCCCTCGGGGCCCTGGCCGCGGTGCTCGCGATAGACCGGAGTGTCGTGGCGCCTACCATCAACCTTGAGAACCTGGATCCGGCCTGCGCGGCCCTGGGACTCAATTTCACGGCGCGCTCGGCCGTGGAAAAGAGGGTCGACGTGGCGCTCGCCAACAGCTTCGGCTTCGGAGGGACCAACGCCTCGCTTGTGTTCGGCAGGGTGTAGGGGGCCCGCCAGCCCCGGCATCTATAGCCCGTCGGGGGGAGGGGTCGGCGTCACGAGGACCGGCCCGAACGTCTGCTGCGCCGGGTACGGGTGGACCATCACCCGCGACGCCCTGTTCGCGCCCAGGTAGGCCTTTGCGAGGGCGTCGATGTCCGCCTTCGAGATCGAGCCGATGTCGGCCTTCCGGCTCCGGGCCCAGTCGAGGACCTCGGGCCTCTCCTGGGCCCTGCCGAGCACGGTCATCCAGTAGTCGTTGGTCCGCTCGCTCTCGCGGATTGCGGTGAGCGCCGGGTTCTTCGCGCGGTCGAGCTCGTCCTGGGTGGCCCCATTCGCGCAGAGGTCCGCCGCGACCCCGATGACGACATCCTGGATCATCAGGGTCTTCGACGGGTCGACGATCACCATCGCCGCCAGGTACCCGTAGCCCGGGAATACGTCGCTCGCCGAGCTCCCCACCATGGGCGAGTAGGTGCTCCCGAGCTGCTCGCGCACCTTCACACGGAGCCGGTCCCCGAGGATCTCGCCGAGCATGTTGAGCCGGCGCGCCCTGCTGATGTCGAATCCGTCCGCGGTCGGCCAGTACACGGCCACCAGGCCCTTGGGGATCTTCGTGTCCACGCTGTAGTCCTTGACGAAGGGGGTCTTCGGGAAGGACACCCTGCGCAGCTGGTCGAGCGCCGGCCGCGGCTCGCGCGCCGGGAGGGTGCCGATGGTCCTTGCCGCCGCTTCGAGCACGGCGTCCGGGCTGATGTCGCCGACGACGGACACCTCGATGGCCCCCGTGGCGAGCTGCGGGGCGAGCCACGCCTTCATCTCGTCCAGGTTGCGCGCCATCATCTCGTCCTTCGTCGGAAGCCCGAACCTCGGGTCACCGCCCGCGAGGAGCCTCTGCACGTGGAGCGCGATCGGCCCCCGCTCCGTGTGCTCGAAGCCCAGGTAAGCGGCCTCGATGCGCTTGCGCGCGAGGCGCGCCGCCTCGGGCCGGTAGCCGGGGTCCGCTATGGTGGCGGTGAGGAGCTGGAACTCGAGCGCCAGGTTCTCCTTGTTGGTCTGCCCGCCGAAGGTGAACGCGTCCTGGGTCGCCGCGTATTGGACACCGGCGGTCTTGCCGGCCAGGATGCGCTGGAGGTCGTCGAAGCTGTGCTTGCCGAGGCCGCCGGCCGTGTAGGTCAGGCTGGTGAAGGTGGACAGGCCGGGCTCGGCCGCGGCCGGCTCGGTCAGCTGGCCCGTTCCAAGGCGCGCCCCGACGTGGATCGTGTTGGCCTCGAAGTCGGTCTTCTTGAGGTTCAGGCGGACCCCGTTTGCGAAGGTGATCTCCGTGATGTCGAGGTCGTCGACGTGCGTGGTCGAGGCGACGGCCCCCGGGGGGCCGAAGTCAGAATAGCCCCAGGTCAGGCTCGCGACCGCGTCGGTCGGCCTCACGTCCACGCCCTCGGCCCGCTCGTAGGCCAGGGAGACGATCGTGTTGGGATCGCCGGCGAGCTTGACGTTCCCCGAGACGAACACGTACCGCCCGGGGCTTGACCACGCCTCCTTGAGCGCAGCGACGCAGTCGGCCGCGCTCACCTTGTCCAGGGCGGGCCCGAAGAGCGCGAGGTCGTCGGCCGGGGAGGTGAAGACCTCCCTGTCCACGAGTGTCTGCGCGATCTGGCCGGCGAGGTCGTCGGAGCGCCGGGTCGACGCGGTCTTTGCCGCCTGCTCGAGGTCGTTGCGGAAGTTGGCGACCGCCTCCTTCAGCTCGTCGGGGCGGAATCCGAAGGCGAGCGCCCTGCGCAGCTCCTGGTCCGCCACCCCGAGGGCGCCCGTCCACTGGTCGGCCCTGCAGGTCACGTCGACCTCCGAGTCCCGGTAGAGGCCGAACTGCTCCTCGATGCTGGCGCTTGCCTTGATGAACGGCGCGTTCTCCTTCTTGGAGAGGATGTCGAGGCGCCGGTTGATCATGTCGACCGCGAGGTAGCGCGGCAGGCGCTTCAACTGGTGGGCGGCAGAGTCCTGTTGGTAGGAGTACGGGACCGTGGAGGCGATCACGATGTGGGTGTCCGGCGCCTCGGGCTCGCTGTGGAAGAGGGCCTTCACGCCGCTGAACTGGGCGACCGAGCCGAGGTCGGGCTGGGCCGGCTCCGGGCTGCGCGCCGCGATCCCGGAGAAGCCGGCCACGATCTGCTTCTCGACGGCCGCGCCGTCGATGTCGCCGACCACGATGACAACCATCCGGTCGGGGCGGTACCACGCGTTGTAGAAGTCGACAAAGGGGTCCCGGTTCGACTTCTCGATCACCTCGGCAAGCCCGATCGGCAGGCGCTCCGGCACGCGGGTGCCCGCCTGCATGAACTCGAGGCCGGCGACCATCGTGCGGTAGGCGACCGAGTCGCGGGTTCGCTTCTCGCTCAGAATTATGCCCCGCTCCTTGTCGACCATCTTCTGCTCCAGGAGCAGCCCGCCGCAGTAGTCGCCGAGGATCTGCAGGCCCTCGGTGAGCGTCGCCGGGGCGGTGTCGGGAAGCTCGAGCTGGTAGAGCGTGTGGTCGAAGGAGGTGGAGGCGTTCGTGTCCGCCCCGAAGCCCATCCCCAGGCGCTGGAGCGCCTCGACGAGGGTGCCCGGGGCGTAGTGGGTGCTCCCGTTGAACGCCATGTGCTCGAGGTAATGGGCGAGCCCGCGCTGGGCCTCGGTCTCTTCGAAGGAGCCGGCGAGCACCAAGAGGCGCAGCGAGGCCCGGTTCTTGGGCTCATGGTTCGCCATGACGACGTACCTGAGCCCGTTCGGCAGCGTCCCGAACCTCGCCGCGGGGTCGGCCTTCAGGTCGCTGCCGTCCTGGGGAAAGGGGATGGCGCCCCGCACTGGCAGCAAAAGAACAAGTGACACCGCGAGCGCGGTGAGTAGGGAATTGCGGCGCATGGATTTTGTTGAGGCAGGAATCTGTATCGCCGCCGGGGTGCGGGTTACAGCAAAAAGAGGCCCCCCGCCCACCTTGTTGTGGCTTCGCGGGCGCGTTTCGGCGTTCCTTGACGCCGCCATGGCGACGACCAACCGATGATCTGGATATACCGGCTGCTCTTCCCGTTCGCCCTGCTGGCGGCGTCCCCGTACTACCTGCTGCGGATGCGCCGGCGGGGCGGCTACGGGGACGGGTTCTGGCACCGCTTCGGCATGCCCCCGCGGATCCCGCCCCGGCGCCCCGGTGTGCGCCGCATCTGGCTGCAGGCCGTCAGCGTCGGGGAGATGCTGGCCGTCGAGCCCATCCTGCGCGCCCTGAGCGCGGAGGGCACGGAGGTTGTCCTCACGACCACGACGAGCACGGGCTTCAGGGTTGCCGCGGAGCGCTACGGCCCGCTCACGACGGGAATCGCCTATTTCCCGGTCGACTGGGCGCCGTTTTCAGCCCGGGCCTGGGGGGCGATCGATCCCGACCTTGCGGTCGTCACCGAGGGCGAGCGCTGGCCCGAGCATTTTCGCCAGGCCGCGAGGCGGGGCGTCCCGGTGGTCTGCATCAACGCCAGGATCTCCGAGAGGAGCTTCCGCCGGCTCAGGCCCTTCCGCGCGGTGGCCAGGTTCGTCCTGGGCGGCCTGACCCGGATTCTCGCCGGATCCGAGCTGGACGCCGAGCGCTTCCGCGAGCTCGGCTTCCCCCCGGAGCGGATCCGGGTGACGGGAAACATCAAGCTGGACGTGAGCATCGCGCTGCTGGACGCCGAAGACCGCGCCCGCCTGCGGCGCGATCTCGGGCTGGCCCCGGGCCGGCTCGTCCTTCTCGGATCCTCGACCTGGCCGGGGGAGGAGGAGGCGCTGATCGGGGCCCTCGTCTCGGCGCGCGCGCGCGGCGTGGGCTGCTCGCTCCTCATTGTCCCGAGGCACGCCGAGCGCCGGTCGGAGATCGAGCGCATCCTCCGGGCGTCCGGCCTCGCGTACCACCTGCGCTCCCAGGGGCCGGCGCCGGGCGAGGTCGACGTTGCGGTCGGGGACACGACCGGCGAGCTGCGCTCGATGACCCAGCTCGCCGACCTGGTCTTCATCGGCAAGAGCCTGCCCCCCCATACCGAGGGCCAGACCCCGGTCGAGGCGGCCGCGCTCGGCAGGGCGATCATCCTCGGGCCCGGAATGGCGAACTTCAGGGAGATCGAGCGCGACCTGATCGCACGGGGGGCTGCCCGGACGGTCGCGAGCGCCGGGGCGCTCGCCGAGCTGGCGGGGGCGCTCCTCGGGGACCGGGCGGCGCGCGACGCCCTGTCGGGGGCCGCTTCGGGGTGGCGCAGGGACACGGGCGGGGGGGTGGGACGGACGCTGGAGGCGGTCCGGGCGGAGCTCGCCAGGAGCTATTAGCTCCGCCTCTCGGCGGCCGCGCTCCTTGTCATATTGAGCGCCGCCGGCATTAAGGCCCTTGCCTAGGCGCGCGGGAATTGTTTATTTGGAAACTCCGTGCTCCCACGGGACGCGGACCGGCAAAGGGCACAATACAACACTAAACACCACCTCATTCCCACACTCCCATGGCTCTCAAAGTAGCTATCAATGGATTCGGCCGCATCGGCCGACTGGTATTCCGGGCTCTCGTCGAGCAGGGCCTGCTTGGCTCGACCTTCGACGTCGTCGCGGTCGGCGACATCGTGCCGGCCAACAACCTGGCGTATCTGCTCAAGTATGACTCCACCCAGGGACGCTTTTCCGGCACGGTGGGATCGAAGAAGTCCGCCGCCGACAAGGCCGAGGATGACGTCCTGATCGTGGACGGACACGAGATCAAGGTCGTCAGCGCGAAGACGCCTGCGGAGCTCCCGTGGGCCGCCCTGGGCGTCCAGGTGGTCATCGAGTCGACCGGCCTGTTCACCGAGGCGGAGAAGGCCAAGGGCCACATTGCCGCGGGCGCGAAGAAGGTCATCATTTCCGCCCCCGCCAAGGGCGAGGACATAACCCTCGTCCTCGGCGTCAACGACGCCAAGTACGACCCCGCAAAGCACGCGATCATCTCCAATGCGTCGTGCACGACCAACTGCCTCGCCCCGATCGTCCACGTCCTCCTGAAGGAGGGCTTCGGCATCGAGGAGGGGCTCATGACCACGATCCACTCGTACACGGCGACCCAGAAGACCGTGGACGGCCCTTCGAAGAAGGACTGGAAGGGCGGGCGCTCCGCGGCGATCAACATCATCCCCTCGACCACCGGGGCCGCGCGCGCGGTCGGCCTGGTGTGCCCCGAGGTCAAGGGCAAGCTCACCGGGATGTCCTTCCGCGTCCCGACCCCCACCGTGTCGGTGGTCGACCTGACGGTGCGGACCGTCAAGGAGACCTCCTACAAGGAGATCTCGGCCGCGATCAAGCGGGCGAGCGAGACGTACCTGAAGGGAATCCTCGCCTACACCGAGGACGAGGTCGCCTCGAGCGACTTCATCCACGACAAGCACTCGTCCATCTACGACGCGGGCTCGGGCATGGAGCTCAACAGCCGCTTCTTCAAGCTCGTCAGCTGGTATGACAACGAGTGGGGCTACAGCAACCGCTGCGTGGACCTGCTCAAGAAGGTTGCCGCCGGGCTATGAGCTTCAGGAGCATCCGCGACCTCCAGCTCTCGGGCAGGCGAGTCCTCATCCGCGTCGACTTCAACGTCCCGCAGGACAAGGCTACCGGCGCCATCTCCAACAACCAGCGGATCGTCGCCGCCCTGCCGACGATCCGCTACGCGCTCGACCAGGGCGCGTCGGTCGTGCTGATGAGCCACCTCGGCCGGCCGGACGGCCAGCGCATCGCCAAGTATTCGCTCAGGCCCGTGGCCGCGGAGCTGGAGAAGCTCCTCGGCAGGCCCGTCACCTTCCTCGACGATTGCGTCGGCCCGGCCGTCGAGGCCGCCTGCGCGGCTCCGGCCCCGGGTTCGGTCATCCTCCTCGAGAACCTGCGATTCCACATCGAGGAGGAGGGCAAGGTGAAGCTTGAGGACGGAACCTCCCGCAAGGCCGACCCCGCAGCGGTCGCGGCGTTTCGCGCCAGCCTATCCAGGCTCGGCGACGTCTACGTGAACGACGCCTTCGGGACGGCCCATCGCGCCCACTCCTCCATGGTCGGGGTCAGCCTCCCGCAGAAGGCGGCGGGCTTCCTGATGGAGGCGGAGCTCAAGGCGTTCTCGGCCGTGATCGCGAACCCGCGCAGGCCGCTCCTCGCCATACTGGGCGGCGCCAAGATCGCGGACAAGATCCCGCTCATCCGAAACCTGATCGACAAGGCCGACGAGATCATCATCGGCGGCGGGATGGCCTACACCTTCAAGAAGGTGCTGGGCGGGATGGAGATCGGCGACAGCCTGTTCGACCCGGAGGGTGCGAAGATCGTCGGCGAGCTGATCGACAAGGCGAAGGCGCGCGGCGTCGCGATCATCCTGCCCGTCGACTACGTGTGCGCGGACAAGTTCGACGCCAACGCCGCCACGAAGCCGGCTGACGACTCGACGGGGATCCCGAAGGGATGGATGGGGCTCGACTGCGGCCCCAAGTCAATCGCCCTCTACGGCGCCGCGATCCTCAGGGCCAAGACGATCGTCTGGAACGGACCGTCGGGAGTGTTCGAGTTCGACAAGTTCGCCGGGTCGACCAAGGCAATGGCCGGCGCGATCGCCGAGGCGACTGCCCACGGCGCCACCACGGTCGTCGGAGGAGGCGACACGGCCACGGCCGCTCGCAAGTTCAAGGTCGCCGACAAGGTGACCCACTGCTCGACAGGGGGCGGCGCCAGCCTCGAGTACCTCGAGGGCAAGGTCCTCCCCGGAGTCGCGTTCCTAGAAACCTGAATCCACGGCCCCAAACGACCCCAATGATCCGCAAAAAGCTTATCGCCGGCAACTGGAAGATGAACAAGACCTCGGCGGACGCCGTGGCCCTCGCCCACGAGATCGTCGTCTCGGTCGGGACGCAGCAGGACGTTGAGGTCCTGCTCTGCCCGCCCTTCACCGCGCTCGAGGGCGTGGCCGGGGCGATCGACGGCTCGGTGGTCAAGCTCGGCGCGCAGAACATGCACTTCGAGGCATCGGGGGCCTTCACCGGCGAGATCTCGGCGCCGATGCTGCGGGCGCTCTTCGCGACCCACGTCATCCTCGGCCACAGCGAGCGCAGGAGCCTCTTCGGCGAGACCGATGAGCTCGTGAACCGGAAGGTGCTCGCGGCGCTCAAGAACCAGCTGCGCCCGATAATCTGCGTCGGCGAGAGCCTTGCCGAGCGCGAGGCGGGCACGACCCTCAAGGTGGTCCAGGTCCAGGCCGAGCGAGCCCTCGAGGGCGTCAGCAAGGATCTCGCCCCGGGCATCGTGATGGCCTACGAGCCCGTGTGGGCGATCGGCACGGGCAAGGTTGCCACGACCGAGCAGGCCCAGGAGGTCCACGGCTTCATCCGGGGGCTCCTGACGAAGCTCTTCGGCGAGGGCGTATCCCAGAAGGTGCGCATCCTCTACGGCGGGTCCATGAAGCCGGCGAACGCGCCCGAGCTCCTGGCCCAGAGGGACATCGACGGCGGGCTGATCGGCGGCGCGAGCCTCGAGGCCCGCAGCTTCATGGATCTTGTGAGGGCGGCGGCAAGCGCCCGCTGATCACGGCTGGGAGGAGGCCGTCAGAATCTGCTTGGGCGGCGCGCCCGCGCCGGAGCCGTACGTCTTCCGGAGGCTCTCGTTCGAGCGCCTGAGCGCCTCGGCGGCGCAGGATTCCAGGGTGCCCTTCGCCTGCTGGGCGAGGAGGGCGTCGACCTCGGGGATGGCAACCCCCTCGCGCACCTTGAGCGCGTGGTAGACGCGCAGCATCGCCACCCAGCCCGGATAGGGGCTCGGGTCCTGCTTTCCCGACTGGAGCTGCGCCTTGACGCTGCCCGACAGGTAGGCCGCAAGGAGCAGGCCGCGCTCGCCCGAGTGGGGGAGCTCCGCCAGCCCCTTCTTCACGTCGCACCACGGAACGGAGTCCTTCCCGAGGTCCACGACAACGTCGTCGCTTTCGAGGGAGTACTTGAGAATCGTGTTCGAGGCCCTTGCGACGACGTCGTTGGCGTCCGCACTCGTCGCCGTAAGGCTGCCCGCCGCATTGGCGTCGAACACCCGGATGGCGTCGAGGACCTGCGCCTTCGTTACCGCCTCCGATGCGAAGGCGGGCGCAGCAAGGGCAAGGGCCAGCACTGATGCGCGGATTAGGGAGCGGGGCATGGGGGGTAGATTGCCCCGAAAGAGTCACCCTAATGTTGCCCGGTTTGCAATGATTAGTGCATGCGGCCGAGGAGGTCCCCGGCGAGCCGGGTCAGGAAGGCGGTGTCGCCGGGCAGCCGTCGAAGCGTCGCAACGGCCGACTCCGAGCGCTCGCGCGCCATGCGCCGGGCGGCCTCGATCCCGTGCACGGAGACGTAGGTGGCCTTGCCCGCCTTCGCATCCTTGCCCGCCGTCTTGCCAAGGGTCGCGGTGTCGGACGTCGCGTCGAGGATGTCGTCCACGATCTGGAACGCCAGGCCGAGCTCGCGGCCCCCGTCGCGCAGGGTGTCGACCCATTCGCCTGGGGCGCCCGCGCAGAGCCCGCCCATCGCAAGCGAGGCCGCTATCATCGCCGCCGTCTTGTTGAGGTGGATGTACCTGAGGCCCTCGTGGGTCGCACCGCAGCCCCTCTCGGCGAGCAGGTCCTCCATCTGGCCGCCTATCAGGTGGCGGCTTCCGGCGGCCCCGGCCAGCTCGGCGACAAGCGCCGCTGCGAGGGCGGGCTCGGCGGCGTAGGACTCGGCTAGGATGGAGAAGGCAAGCGTGAGCAGGGCGTCCCCGGCAAGCAGCGCGGTGGCCTCGTCGAACGCCTTGTGTGCCGTCGGCCTTC
>CAZNNO010000087.1:0-13418 GCA_964574435.1 uncultured Opitutaceae bacterium | reverse complement strand
GCGATCACCGATCGGTCTGATTTTGACTTTAGCCATATGGATTATGTTTTGGGTTGAAGGTCGGATCGGGACGACAGATCGCCCCGGCTCCGGAAAGGGTTATTTCTTGCTCTTGTCCTCGTCGACGACCTCGAAGTCGGCGTCGACAACGTCGGCCTTCTTCTCGGCCTTCGGCGCGGGCTCCGGTTCGGGTGCGCCGCCGGGCTTGCCCGCGGCGCCTGCGGCCTGCGCGGCGGCCTGCGCCTCCGCGTAGAACTCGGCGCCCGCCTTGGAGATCTCCTCGAGCGCGGACTTCATCCTCTCGCCGTCGTTGGACTCGAGGGCCTTCCTCGCGTCGGCGAGCACTCCCTCGACCTTGGACTTCCTTTCGGCCGCCAGCTTGGCGCCGGCGTCCTTGAGCGTCTTTTCGAGCTGGTAGACGGCGGTGTCGAGCTGGTTGCGCGTCTCGACGGCGTCGCGGCGCTTTTTGTCCTCGGCGGCATTGAGCTCGGCCTCCTTGGTCATCTTCTCCACCTCGTCCTTGGAGAGCCCCGAGGAGCCCTGGATCGTGATCTTCTGGTCCTTGCCGGTGCCAAGGTCCTTGGCCGAGACGTGCAGGATTCCGTTCGCGTCGATGTCGAAGGTGACCTCGATCTGCGGCGTGCCGCGCTGCGCGGGAGGGATTCCGTCGAGCCTGAAGGTGCCCAAGGTCTTGTTGTCGCGCGCCATCGGGCGCTCGCCCTGCAGGACGACGATCTCGACAGAGGGCTGGTTGTCGCTGTAGGTCGAGAAGACCTGGGTCTTCTTGGAGGGGATTGTCGTGTTTCGCGGGATCATCGCCGTCGACACGTCGCCCGCGGTCATGATGCCGAGGGTGAGCGGGGTGACGTCCAGCAGGAGGACGTCGCGGACGTCGCCCTTCAGCACGCCGCCCTGGATCGCGGCGCCGACCGCCACGACCTCGTCCGGATTCACGCCCTGGTGCGGCGCCTTGCCGCCGAGCGTCCTCGCGATCTCAACGACCTTGGGCATGCGGGTCATGCCGCCGACGAGCACCAGCTCGTCGATCTGCGCGGACGTGAGGGCCGCGTCCTTGAGGCAGTTCTTGAAGGGCTGGATGCAGCGCTCGAAGAGGCTGTCGCAGATCTGCTCCATCTTCGCCCGGGTCAGCTGCACGTTGAGGTGCTTCGGACCCGACGCGTCCGCCGTGATGAAGGGAAGGTTGATGTCGACCGACTGCGTCGAGGATAGGGCTATCTTGGCCTTTTCCGCCTCCTCCTTGAGCCGCTGCAGGGCCATCGGGTCCTTGCGCAGGTCGATGCCGTTGTCCTTCTTGAAATTGTCCACGAGCCACTGGATGAGCGCATCGTCCCAGTTGTCGCCGCCGAGGTGCGTGTCGCCGTTGGTGGCCTTGACCTCGAAGACCCCGTCCCCGATCTCGAGCACGGACACGTCGAACGTCCCGCCCCCCAGGTCGAACACGGCGATCTTCTCGTCCTTCTTCTTGTCGAGTCCGTAGGCCAGCGAGGCCGCCGTCGGCTCGTTGATGATGCGCAGCACCTCAAGGCCGGCGATCTTCCCGGCGTCCTTGGTCGCCTGACGCTGCGAGTCGTTGAAATAGGCCGGGACCGTGATGACGGCCTGTGTGATCTTCTCTCCAAGGTACGCCTCGGCGTCCGCCTTCATCTTGCCGAGGACGAACGCGGAGATCTGCTGCGGGGCGAACTGCTCCGTCTTGTCCCCCAGCTGGACCTCGACATAGGCGTCGCCGTTCTTTCCCTCGACGACCTTGAACGGCATGTTCTTCGCCTCCTCGCGGATCTCCGTGAACTTGCGCCCGATGAGGCGCTTTGCGGAAAAAATGGTGTTGCGCGGATTGGTCACGGCCTGGCGCTTCGCGGCCTGGCCCACGACGCGCTCGCCCGTCTTCGTGAACGCGACGACGGACGGCGTCGTCCGCCCTCCCTCCGCGTTCGGGACTACAACGGGTTCTCCGCCTTCCATGACGGCCATGCAGGAATTCGTCGTGCCCAAATCGATGCCTAGGATACGGCTCATGCAGGGATTCCAGCAATGCGTGTGCCTCCAATTCGCGTCTTTCATTACCCGTTGCAGCTAACGTTCTTAAAAAATTCCTCCCCGAATTCGGCGCCCGCGCCCGAAGGCAATAACCTGCCATTCTGTCCCATCCGGCCGGCTTTTGGGACAGCGCTTGGCACACGCCCGGGGCACCCGGCGCGCGGCCTAGCCCTTGGTCCCCGTGGTCGCGATCCCGCGGATGAAGGTCTTCTGGGCGAACAGGAAGAGGATGATCACCGGCAGGATGGTGACCGCACTGGCGGCCATGAGGTAGTGCCACTGGACGCCGCCATTCTGGGTCTGGTAGCTCTCGAGGGCGAGCGCGAGGGTGTACGTGTCCTTGCGCGTCAGGTAGAGCAGGGGCCCGAGAAAATCGTTCCAGGCGAAGATGAAGTGGAAGAGCGCGGCGACGACCAGGACCGGCGTGCTGAGCGGAATGATGATCCGCCAGAAGATGCGCCACTCGCTGCACCCGTCGATACGGGCCGCCTCGCTCAGCTCCTCGGGGATGGTGCGGAAGAACTGGCGCATCAGGAAAATGTTGAACGCGCTCCCGAACCAGGTCGGCAGCCAGAGGGGCAGCAGCGTGCCGATGAGCCCGAGGGCCCTGAAGACGCCATAGAGGGGCACCATCAGCACGGGGAACGGGACCATCATGGTGGCCAGCGTCAGCGCGAAGAAAGCGTCGCGCCCGCGCCATCTCAGGCGCGCGAAGCCGTAGGCGACGATCGCGTTCGAGAGCACCGTCCCCAGGACCCCGAGCAGGGCGACGGCGAGAGAGTTGCCGAGGAAGGTCCAGAACCCGACCCGGTGGCGGTCCGACTCGGAGTCGCCGCCCATCTCGGCCAGCGCGCGCGGGTAGTTCCCCCACCGGAAGCTCACCCGGGAGTCGATCTGTCCGCGGGGCAGGACGTCCCAGAGCGGATCGGCGCCCGTCTCCCCGACGGCCCGCTCGAGGCGCTGCGTCACGTGCCAGGAGCCAGCCGGCACGGCATGGACCACCGTGGCCGGCGCGCTCCCGGCCGCGAGCTGGGCGGCGCCGAGGAAGCCCAGCTTCCCCGCGTCGTCCCCGGTCAGGAACCTCACGACGGCTCCGGGCTGGGTCACCTGGAAGTCCAGGGTCACCTCCATCCGCCTCCCGCCGAGGGTGGCGAAGTAGGCGCGCGGCACGAAGGTGAGCGGGAGCGAGATCGTCTGCTCGATCGGCTTTAGCGAGGTGCTCACGAGCCAGACGAAGGGCAGCACGAAGGCGGCCGAGAAGGCGACCAGGAGCGCCGTCACCACCCTCCTCGAGGTCTTTCGGTCGCGGGCCATCTCAGACGGCGTCCTCGTAGCGCCCGCGCGAGAGGCGCGCCGCCATCCAGGTGAGGGCCGCGGTTATCAGGAAGAGGATGTAGGCCATCGCGCTTGCATAGCCCATCCTCAGGTCCTGGAAGGCGGTCGAGAAAAGGTAGATCGTGTAGAACAGGGTCGAGCGGGCGGGATTGCCATCCGAGGCGTTGCCGTTGCCGTTGGCCGCTTCCGACATGATGTAGGCCTGCGCGAAGATCTGCATGGCGCCTATCAGCGCCATGATGGCGTTGAACGCGACCACGGGCGCGATCGCGGGAAGCGTCACGTGGACGAACCGCTGCCACGCCGACGCTCCGTCGATCTCCGCGGCCTCGTAGAGCTCCCGGGGGACGTTCTGCAGGCCCGCAAGGTAGATGACGACGGCGTTCCCGGTCCCCCAGAGGCTCATGATGACGAGCGCGGGCTTCGACCAAGCGGGGTCGGCGAGCCAGGCCGGGCCGTGGAGCCCGAAGGGGGCGAGGAACGGGTCGAGGAACCCGTTCATGAGCCCGTATTTCCCGTTGAAGATCCAGAGCCACAGCATCGCGGAGGCGACCACCGGCACGATCGAGGGCATGAAGAAGAGGAGCCTGAAGAGCGATTTCCCCTTGACGTCGCAGTTCAGGAGCACGGCGAGGCCCAGGGCCACCACCGTTCCGAGCGGGACGGATAGCCCGGCATAGAAGAACGTGTTGCGAAGCGACTTCCAGAACAGGTCGTCGTGCACGAGCTGCTGGTAATTCTCGAGGCCGCACCAGACGGGCGACTTGAGGATCGAGTAGTCGCAGAAACTGTAGTAGAGGGAGGCGACCACCGGGTAGGCCGTGAACGCCGCCAGCCCTAGGATCCAGAGGCTCGTGAAGCCGATTCCCGTCCGGAGGCGCTTCCTCTCGTTGCGGGTCATGGCGCCACCTCCCCCAGCGCCGCCCACTGGCCGTGGCGCTCGAGGCTGCGCCGGTAGCGCGACCAGCTCTCCTCCAGCCGGGCCTGCGAATAGCCGAGCGCCTGCTCGGGGGTCGCTTCGAGGAGCCGCACCTGGTCGAACGACGAGATCACCTCGCGGTAGTATTCCTGCCAGATCCCTATGTCGGGCGTTGAGACAGCGTTCGGGCTCGCCGAGAGCCGGCGCATCATCGCTATGTGGGGATGCGGGTTGTGGTTGGTGAAGAACGGGCTCCAGGCCCTGAGCGGCGAGTTCTTGACCTGCAGGTAGTCGAGGAGCTCGGCGCCCTCGAGCTCATCGCGCGTCCGGGCATCCGGATTGGAGGAATTGACGTACTTGATGAATTCCCAGGCCTCGCGCGGGTGTTTCGCCCCCCGCGGGATGGCAAGGACGTCGGCCTCGGCCATCGCGAAGTCCGTCACCCCGGGGACGGCCTCCGGCCACGGGCCAACCCCGTAGTCCAGGCCCGGCTTGTACTGCTGGATGTAGTTGTCGTAGAACACCCCCTGGAATACCATGGCAATCTTGCCCGTGAAGAACGGGGCCGCTGGCGAGGCCCACGGCCCGAACTCGGACGAGAGCATCTTGACGTTGTCCAGCCCGTAGTCGCGCGTGAAGGACTGCATCCAGTCGTAGGCGGCGATGTTCCTGGGGTCGGTCGCGAACGTGATCCTTCCGCTGTCGTAGAATTTTCCGCCGAACCAGTTGCAGAAGATCCACGGCCACCACCCGGGGTCCTGGGGAAGAAAGCCGACCTGGGTGAGCCTCCCTGTCTTCGGATCGCGCCTCGTCAGCCTGCGCGCATAGTCGTTGAATTCCTGCAGGGTCCGCGGGGGCCGGTCGGGATCCAGGCCCGCCTCGCGAAAGAGGGTCTTGTTCCAATAGAGGGCCTCGACGGCGGGCGTGCTGATCCCGGCGTAGATGTGGCCGCCGTGCGTGCAGATGCGCGCATAGACCGGATAAAACCGCGCGAGCCACTGCTCATTGGTCATCCCCTCCCCGTGGATGAAGCCGTCCAGGGGCTCGAGGGCCTCGGCGTCGGCGAATGTCGGGATGTTCTTCTCGTGCAGCCCGGCGATGTCCGGGGGGTCCCCGCCCGCGGTCGCCACGAGAGCCTTTCGGTCGAGGAGCGACGTGGCGTAGTAGTCGACGACGATCCCGTCCTGGGAGCGGTTGAACCTGTCCACGACCGCCTGCACCGCCTGTCCCTCGAACCCGACCCATTTCTCCCAGTAGGTCACATGGACCGGCTCCGCAGCGGCGGGAATGACGACCGCCAGGAGGAGCGGGAGGCATGTCTTGTGTTTGGGGGTCAATCGATTGGGCCGCGCCGAAGGAAGGGTTGGGTGGCGGAGCCGGGGTCGGATCCGCGCCGCGCCCCGGTCCGGGTCGCTAGTGGAATTAGTGGTAAATCCGTCTTTTTCGACCAGATTCTTGATATTCCGCGCGTTCGACCCAAGCTGCAGCCACCATGGAAGTGGAGATCCAAGTGCCGGACGAGGTGCCCGTGATGACGCTGCCGAACCTGGCGTTCTTCCCGCAGGCGCTCCTGCCGCTCCACATCTTCGAGCCGCGTTACCGCCACATGCTGCGCGATGTGCTCGCCTCGAACCGCATCTTCGCCGTCGCCGGCATCGACTCAAAGGCTGCGGCGTCCAAGGCGGATTTTGAGCCCCCGCACAGCGTAGCCTGCATCGGCCTCGTGCGGGCCTGCCAGGAGAACGACAACGGGACCTCGAACCTGCTCCTTCAGGGCCTCTGCCGCGTGAGGATCGAGTCGATCGTGGTCGACGAGCCCTACCGCCGCATCAGGATCCGGGCCCTGGCAAGCGAACCCGGGGCTGCACCGAGCGAGAATGCGCGGCTGCGCAGGGAGCTCACCCGGCTGATCAAGCTCAAGCTCAAGCTTTCGCCCGGGGGATCCGAGGGGATGACGGACCTGCTGAAGACCGTCGAGGACCCCGAGATATTCGCCGACATCGCGGCGTTCAACCTCTGCGACGACGCCCCGGTGAAGCAGAAGCTGCTCGAGACGCTGGACGTGAACCGCCGGCTCCTGCTGCTCCTGGAGGTCGTTCGGTCCGAGATTGACGCGGCAATGCTACACCTGAATCTGCAGGGCGGATTGAACGACGACCAGATACCGCTCAACTGACCGAATTCGCCCGCATCGATTTGCCAATTTTTAGCAATAAATGGAGAAACTAGTATGGGCTTTTGGCGTCAATACGTTCAGGCAATAGGGTGACAGTTCGGAAAGCCATGATCTCCTCAACTAGCGAAAAAGAGGTGGCGGCCAAGAAGACCAGGCGGGTCCTCTATGTCGACGACATGCGCGAGCTGCGCGACGTCGCGCGTCTCGCGCTGACGAGGGCCGGGCACAAGGTCGACTGCGCGCCGGACGGGCACGACGCCTACGAATTGGTGAAGGCAAACCCGGGCGCCTACGACATCGTCATCACCGACCACCACATGGGAGGGATGAACGGGATCGAGCTCGTGATGAGGCTCCGGGAACTCAAGTACCCGGGGATGATAGCGATCGTGAGCTCGGAGCTGAACAGCGACGTGGAGCAGGAGTACCGCCGGCTTGGGATCGAGAAGATCCTCTACAAGCCGGTCGAGCTTTCGGGACTGCGGGCGCTCGTGCTCGAGGCCTGAACGGGCGGGTGCCGGGCGACGTCCCGGCGGAGTCGCTGGTGCGGGCCGCGTAGCGATCCGGCCTCACTGGGGTCGCAGTCGTCCCGGTCCGAGACCGATGCCGGGTGGAATCTCCCCCCCGCAGGACAACACGCCGACAGGCCGCCGTCACCGGCCCACGAGCGGATATCCTTGCGGCAGGACGAGCCCGGGCCAAGGCTTACCGCCCCTCCCTGCGAAAGCCAATGAATCGCCTCCGCGAATGCCCGGGTGCCCTGCGAACGGGCCTGTCCTGCGCCCTGGCTGCGGGGCTTGCCGCCGCCCTTCCCGCCGCGGGCGCGGCCTCGGATCTCCTCGGGCGGTTCACGGCCCCGGATGTGCCCGCCATCGGCCCCTCGGAGCTTCCGGTCGACCCTCCCCGCTGGAAGGTCTCGTCGTCCCTCTCCCAGGATGCGCTGCCTGGCAGGGGAGCCGCCCAGCACCCGATGCTCTATTTCGGGGAAGGCTGCAACACGCTGTTTCTCGTCGACGGCGGGAGGATCATCTGGACGTACTCGACGGGCAGGGGCTGGGAATACGACGACGCCTGGCTCATGAGCAACGGGAACATCGTCTTCTCGCGGATGGCCTACGCCGCCGAGGTCACGCCCCGGAAGCAGGTCGTCTGGCGGCTCCAGGCGCCCGAGGGGACGGAGATTCACACGGTGCAGCCGATCGGGCTCGAGCGGGTCCTCCTGGTGGAGAACGGGCTTCCCCCGAGGCTGATGGTGATCAACACGGTGACCGGGGCGGTCGAGGTCGACCACGCGCTTCCGGCGCCGAGCGCAACGGACCGCGGCACGGTCCACGGGCAGTTCAGGCGGGTCCGGATGACGGCGGGCGGCACCTACCTCGTCCCCTTCCTGGAAATGGGCCGGGTGGTCGAGTACGACAAGGATTTCAACGAGGTCTGGTCGTATGCGATCAAGTCGCCGTGGGCTGCCGTCAGGCTGCAGAACGGCAACACCCTGATCACGGACGAGAGGGACGAACTCACGCGCGAGGTCAACCGGCAGGGCGAGACGGTCTGGGAGCTCAGGCTGTCGGAGCTTCCCCCCGGGCTGGCCTTCCACGGGTCGCAGTCGTGCGTCCGCCTGGCGAATGGAAACACCATCCTGTGCTCCCGGGGGAACGGCGGCGAGGGCACCCAGCTGGTCGAGGTGACCCGCGACAAGAAGGTCGTCTCCGCGATGTATGACTGGAACCGCTTCGGCCCCGCCACGGCGGTGCAGGTCCTCGACGAGCCGGGCGTGCCCGAGACCCCGGGCGACCTCCAGCGCTGACCCCGCCGGGGCCGGGCCCTCCCCCCGCGGCCAACTTGCCCGCCAAATCCAGAACCCGCCATGCAACCGCCCTTTCCCACGCCTCCCTCGCGCCCGGCATCCGGAGCGTCCGTCGCCGCGATCTGCGCCGCCCTTGCGATCGCCCTGAGCTGCGCCGGCGCCGCCCCGGCCGGAGCCAGCGCCCCGGCGAGGGAGCGCCTGCTCATGGACGCAGACTGGCGCTTCGCCTTCGGCGACCCGGCCGACCCGTCCAAGGATTTCGACTACGCCGTGGGCTACTTCTCGTATTTCGCGAAGGCGGGCTACGCCGACGGGCCCGCGGGCGCGAAGTTTGACGACTCGGCCTGGCGCCGGCTCGACCTGCCGCACGACTGGGCGGTCGAGGCCCCGTTCGCGCCAACCGCGAGCTCGAGCCACGGCTACAAGGCCGTCGGGCGCGGCTTCCCCTGGCGGAGCATCGGCTGGTACCGGAAGACCTTCTCCATCCCCGCGTCGGACCTGGGACGGCGCATAAGCGTTGAGTTTGACGGCGTCTTCCGCGACTGCGTCGTCTGGGTCAACGGCTTCTATCTCGGCCGCCATGCCAGCGGCTACACCGGCTTCCGCTACGACATGACCGACTACCTCAACTACGGCGGCGACAACGTCGTCACCGTCCGGGCCGACGCCTCCATGGAGGAGGGCTGGTTCTACGAGGGCGCGGGGATCTACAGGCACGTCTGGCTCACCAAGACTGCGCCCCTCCACGTCGCCCAGTGGGGGACATTCGTGACCACCGAGCTCAAGGAGAAGGCGGCCGAGGTCCGGGCCGTCACCTCCGTCGCCAACGAAGGCGCGGCGGACTCGACCTTCGACCTCGAGCAGACCATCACGGATCCCGAGGGGAGAATCGTCGCCACGGGCGCGGTCGCCGGGGCCGCGGTCGCCGCCGGTGCGACGGCGGATCTCACCTGCGTCCTCGCCGTGCCCGACCCCCGGCTCTGGTCGCCCGACTCACCTGCCCTCCACAGGCTGGTCACCGTCGTGCGCGCGGGGGGCGCGGTCGTCGACCGCTACGAGACTGTCTTCGGCATCCGCTCGGCCGCCTTCGATCCCGACCGCGGGTTCCTCCTGAACGGCAGACGCGTCGAGCTTCTGGGCACGAACAACCATCAGGATTACGCGGGGGTCGGCGTCGCGGTCCCGGACGCCCTGCATGAGGACCGGATCGCCAGGCTGAAGGAGATGGGATGCAACGCCGTCAGGTGCTCGCACAACCCGCCGTCGCCCGAGTTCCTCGAGGCCTGCGACCGACTTGGCCTGCTCGTGATCGACGAGAACCGCATGATGGGCACGAGCCCGGAGGCGCTGGGCCAGCTCGAGAGCATGATCACGCGCGACCGCAACCACCCGAGCGTCGTCCTCTGGTCGATAGGCAACGAGGAATGGGCCATCGAGGGCAACATCAAGGGGGCCCGCGTGGCGGCCGCCGTCCAGGCCTTTGCGAGAAGGCTCGACCCGAGCCGCCGCGTCACCGCGGCCATCAGCGGGGGCTGGGGCGGAATCTCGAGCGTGATCGACGTGGCCGGCTACAACTACATCAAGCAGAGCAACAGCGACAAGCAGCACGCGGACTATCCCAGCCAGCCGGGTGTCGGGACCGAGGAGTCGACGACGCGCCAGACCCGCGGCATCTACTTTGACGACCCGGCACGGGGATACATCGCCCCCGCAAGGAACGCGCCCTCCGGCGGGAACATGGAGCTTGGCTGGAAATATTACGCCGACAGGCCCTACCTCGCCGGCCTGTTCTACTGGACGGGATTCGACTACCGCGGCGAGCCCGAGCCCTACGGCTGGCCGCAGGTGACGAACCACTCGGGGATACTCGACCTCTGCGGCAACCCGAAGGACGGCTACTATTACCTCAAGGCTTGGTGGACCGGAAGGCCGATCGTCCACATCTTCCCGCACTGGAACTGGACCGGACGGGAGGGCGAGGTCATGGACGTCTGGTGTTACAGCAACTGCGAGAGGCTCGAGCTCTTCCTGAATGGCCGGTCGCAGGGCGCTAGGGACATGCCGCGCAACGGGCACATCGAGTGGCACGTCCCCTACGAGCCGGGCGTCCTCGAGGCCCGCGGAACGCGGGGCGCGACCGTGACCGCGACGGACCGGGTCGAGACGACGGGCAAGCCGGTGCGACTTCGGATCTCGCCAAACCGCTCCGCGATAAGGGCGGACGGGCGCGACGTCGCGGTCTTCACCGTCTCGGCGCAGGACGACCAGGGAAGAACCGTGCCGACGGCGGGCAACCTCGTTCGATTCACGGTCGCGGGAGGCAGCGCGATCGGGGTCGGCAACGGCGATCCATCAAGCCACGAGCCCGACGTGTTCATCGAGGACGTCCGCCAGGTCGCCGTCGGGGGATGGAAGGGAAGGATCGCGCCCGCGGGGACGGTCTCGCCGGGGCCGGCGGAGGCGCTCGAGCCCATGGCGAGGCTGGGGAACTGGAAGGCGCCCCTGCCGAAGCCCGGCGAGGTCTACGAGTTTTTGGCCGGGTTCACCCTGGCCGAGGTCGCGCCGCGCGACCGGTGGCGGCTTTCCCTTCCCGCCCTGGGGACGACGACGTCGCTCTGGTTGAATGGCAACCTCCTCGCCAAGGACCAGGATACCTCGGCGAAGGGCGTTGCGCTCGCGCTTGACCCCGCCGGACTCAGGGCCGGCACCAACTGGATCCAGCTCATCGTCGCCCCGTACACTGGCCGAACGAATCACATTCCCGAGCTCACCCGCCTTGGCGCGGTCCAGGTGGTGACTCCGGCATCGCCGTGGCAGCGGCACCTGTTCAACGGGCTCGCCGAAGTGATCGTGCGCGGAGGCACGGCCGGCGGCCCGATCGAGCTGACCGCCGAGGCGGAGAATCTCGTCCCCGCGAAGTCCCTGATCACTGGGGAGCCTTCGTCCGCTCCGCCCTCCGTTCCCTGATGTCCCCGGTGCGGCACGAGGCCGGCACGCGCGCCCCGGATTCCCGGCGATTTCAAAAATCCTGAATTCACCGCCAACATTTGGCGTAACCCCTTTCGCCAAATGAGTTAAAGATGGAGCCGGCTGTCGGGGTTGAACCGACGACCCTCGGTTTACGATACCGATGCTCTACCACTGAGCTAAGCCGGCGTCAGGAGGGGCGACTCCACCAGCCACCCCATGGGCTGTCAAGAGCGCCCGGCCGCTTGTTTTTCGGGAAACTCACGCCACGATGCCTTTCCGCCATACGCAACGAATCCCCATTGCTTCCTCCCTGCGGCCCGCGTCCGGCGCCCGGCCCGGCCGCCTTCGCTGCCCCAGTCCGGGGTTCGAACGGCGACCGCGAATCGCCGCTTGACGCATGACACCGACCGCGAGCCTCGATTACCGGCTTCCCGCCGAACTGATCGCCCAGACACCCGCCGAGCGGCGTGACGGCTCGCGCCTGCTGGTCGTCGACCGGGCCGCCCACGCGGTCGCCCACCGGATGTTCGCCGATCTGCCCCTTTTCCTCAGGGCGGGAGACACGCTCCTGCGCAACAATGCCTCGGTCCTTCCCGCGAGGCTCCACGGCCGGCGGCCGACGGGCGGGAAGGTCGAGTGCCTTCTCCTCAGGAGCACAGGGGCCACCGCCGACGGCCGGGAGATCTGGCAGTGCCTCGTCCGGCCGGGCCGCCGGCTTCCGGCGGGCTCGGAGTTCACGGCGGCCGGGGGCGCGCTTGAGGCGACCGTGGACGGCGTCCCGGGCGACGGCACCGTCCTTGTCCGCTTCAGGGTCCGCGGGGCGGCCTCGGTCGTCGAGGCGGCGAACCGGGCCGGCGACGTCCCCCTGCCGCCCTACATCGAGCGCGCGGACAACTCGCTCCGGGAGCATGACCGCGAGCGCTACCAGACCGTCTACGCGCACCGGGGGCGCCAAGTGGCCGTCGCGGCGCCCACGGCCGGACTGCATTTCACTCCCGGGCTCCTGTCTGAGATAGAGGCCCGGGGCGTCCGGACGGCCGACCTCACGCTTCACGTCGGGCTCGGCACCTTCAAGCCGATTGAGACCGAGACGGTCGAGGCGCACGCGGTCCACAGGGAAATCTACGAGATCCCGGCAGAGACCCAGCGCGTGCTTTTCCCGCCCCTGGCCGGGCGCCGAATCGCCGTTGGGACGACGACCGTGCGCTCCGTCGAGGACTTCCTCGCGGGCCACCGGGCCCCCCGCCAGGAGGCTCACGTTTCCGAGGCGGGCCTGTTCATCCATCCGCCCCGCGAGTTCAGGGGCGTCGACGCGCTCATCACGAACTTCCATCAGCCGCGCTCCACCCTGCTCTGCCTGGTCGCGGCCTTCCTGGCGCCAGGATCATCGGACGGCGTCGGCTGGCTGATGGAGATCTACGCCGAGGCCGTCGCGAGGCGCTACCGTTTCCTCAGCTACGGGGACGCGATGCTTGTCGTCTAAATATGCCCTGTTGGGTTGAATTCCGAACAAACCCGGCCCATTTGTAGCCACCCCCCCAAGACCCGCCCCATCCAACCTATGAAACTCCCGACCAAGATCCTCGCGCTGGCCGCCCTTGGCGCCGGCATCGTCACGGCGGCCTCCGCCGCCGTGGAGACCTACACAATTGACCCGGTCCATTCATCGGTCGGCTTCTCGATCCGCCATTTCCTGACCAAGGTGCCGGGCCGGTTCACAAAGTTCACCGGCACGATCGTCGTCGACCGGGACAACCTTGAGAACAGCTCGGTAAGCGCCGAGATCACCGTGGGCAGCGTCAGCACCGACAACGACAAAAGGGACGAGGACCTCAGGTCGCCCAACTACCTTGACGCCCTGAAGTTCGGCACGATGACGTTCAAGAGCAAGTCGTGGAGGAAGACCGGCGACACGACGTTCGACGTGACCGGAGACCTGACCATCCACGGCGTGACCAAGGAGGTCGTGCTCAAGGTGGACCTGCTCGGGTTCGGCCCCGGCATGAGGGGCGCGCAGCTTTCCGGCTGGGACGCATCGGTCACCCTGAACAGGGAGGACTTCGGCGTGACCGGGCCCTCCTACGCCAGCAAGGTCCTCGGCACCGACGTCGCCGTCTCGATCACGGTCGAGGCCGACCTCAAGACGTGAGCGC
>CAZNNO010000086.1:0-13488 GCA_964574435.1 uncultured Opitutaceae bacterium | reverse complement strand
CGCAGGCGTTTCAAGAAGTCTCTCTCGAAGAGGTGGTAGATCAGGCTGCGTTCTTCGGCAAAGACGCATTCGATCAACCTGCCGGGCAAATAACGAAAGACGACGCGGTAGCCGCCCACGCGCAGGCGATGGTAGCCGGAGAGCGCCTCTTTCAAGGGGAGGCAGTCCCCGCGCTCGGATTCAAGGCCACGCAGAGCGAGCCTGAGCTTCCTTCGCGGTTGAGGTCCCAGAGTCTCGATGAATCCTTTCACCTGCTCCCGAACCAGAACCTTATATTTCATTCCCCGAGATCGTCGAGCGTGTAGACTCGGCCTTTCCCGGCTTCAGCGTCTGCAATCGCCCTGCGGGCTTGAGAGTTGGCCAGGAGCTCGGTGGTCTCGATAAGGGCCGCCAGGTCGTCCGCCCCCATAACATAGGCGACAGCCTTCTCATGGCGGGTGATCGTGGCCATACCCCCCTGCTCCGCTTCGCGCACCAAGCCCGCGAATTGGCTTTGAGCCTCCTTGATGCTGTACGTACTTTTCACATTTAAAAGCCTTACAAAAGGGTTGATGCTGTCAAGCCTCGGGGTAATTGGAAATCGGACGCTGTGGTGGGATTGATAGCCGTCGGCTAACCCGCGGACATCGATTTGATTCGCTTCAGTTCAGATTTAATAACGGCTTGGCGCACCATTTTCAGAGTGAAGCTGGGTGGATGGGGAAAGGTGGGGTAACTCGTCCGATCGGACTGGGTAACTGAACAGGCTTGGCACTCTGTTTGGCCCTTGGCTTCTTGACTCCCTGATGGGGATGTCTGGTCCGGTTCCCGTGGGTCATATCTCAGCACAGCGTCGAAACGGAAGGGCGGCCGGTTACTCCGTCCATCTTGGAGTTGGAGGAGACCTACGGAGACAACGACGTTTTTTGCCCAGGCCTCCGTCTCTTTCTCTAATCTTCCTCGATTTCGGGCGGCTTGATGGCGGTGAGCAGACTATCGAGTTCGGCTTGGGTCGGGTTGCGAATGGAGCGAATAGTGACGATCGCTTCGCCGGCGGGTAGCAATACCTTCGTCGGAGTGTCGACCGAGAGGCCCAGCACCACGGTGGCGAGGGGGGAATTGTGCGGCAGGCATTCAATCCCTGACGCGGGATCGCTCGCTGTCTCGCCGTAAGTCGTCACCAGAAACGTGAAAAGGTGAATTTGCTTTGTCGGCAGGTCCAGCTTTTCGATCGTGGCCACGTGCCCGAGCTGCAGCGTGTCTGTTGGTTTTGTGAGCCAGGTGACTGGATCGACTTCGATGAAGGCGTTGCGGGCGACAAATCGATCAAGCGCGGTCATCTTCCGGTCGACGGCGCGGATGGCGTCCTTGGCGGCCTTAAACCCGAAGTTCTCGCGAAGATCGCCTTGGCTATGCGCCTCGACCTTGTCTTTCACCAGGTCGACCCGCTTGATCTTAAGCGCCTCGAACTCCTCGGCCAGTACGCGGTTATAGCCCGGCCGCACGTAGATCGTTCTGGGAGCCGGAGGCGGGAGGCGGAAGATCTTTTTTCGATGCAGTGGCATAGGAGGCGGTCCAAAGGGACCGAAACCCACTCAACGGAAGGCCTCAAGCCGCCTGATGGGCAACCAAAAGTGCTAAATGGATCCGATAATTCCGGCCTCTGCCTCGCCGATGGAGATTCTGACCGGGTCAATGGTCTGAAGCGGGCGAAGTTGGCGGGTTAAGAGAGTTGGCGGAGTGGCGCTTGCTGAGCGGCTCAGAACGTGTCGGCGAAACGAGAGATGGGTCAGGGTGGGAAGGGCCAATGTCCCCAGGCATGACCCATTGAGGCCGAGGTGGCGCGGCGGGAACGGCCTAACCTTGGATACCGGTGCCATTTCGGCACCACCGGGGGACGTGCTTGGTAACGGTGGCGGCGGTACTTCTGTCCTGGATACCGGCGACACACTCCTGCCGCCTGGCGCCTGGCCTTCGGCCCTGTTTGCCCCAATTCGAAGATGCTTTCCGTTGGCCTGACGCTGCCAGCCCAGCGCAAGGCTTCAGGAAGCGCACCTTCCTTTGGGTGCGTTCGGTCCCCGCCCTGGGCGCCACCTTAGGTCTGCGAGACCGACATGCGCCCGTTGTCTATCTACTTGCTCCCTCGAGCGGATTTTCCCTTCGCGGCTACACTGAGCCGATGGATTGATCGCTCATTCTTCGCGATCCGCCTGTCCATATCCGCGAGCAATTTCCTGACATTTCCGGTAACCGTTGTTTGGGGCCTGATGGGGTCTGTGTATTTGATAATGAAAACGTCATTTGTGTGACATCCTGATGCAACGCTATTCGGCCGAGCCCTCGGAACGGGACAGCGGCGGGTCGTCAGCCTTTGCCCCCGTCCCTTTGAGCTCCTGAACCCCCGCGGCGCCTCATTGCCCGGTCCGATCCGGTTCGTGGAACGTCTCGATTGAAAGGCTTCTGTAGGAGACCTTCGTCTTTGCGTAGCCGTGGATCTGCAGCGCAATCTTCCCGCTCAGCGGGATCGCCTTGTCGGCCTCAGTGTAGTCGACGGTCTTCACGCCGTTGAGCCATATCTCGATGTGGGGCCCTACCGCCCGTATTCTATAATCATTCCAGGAGCCCGGCCTCAGCGCGCGGGCCTGCACGTCTGCCGGCGGGGTCGCCAGGTTGGAATTGCGCCGGCTCTCGTCGTACAGATTGCCGTCGGTGCCGGCCCCAAGGTCGGCCTGGTAGCCCGAGACCTCGAAGGTTCCGGGGACGCGCTGGGACCAGAACTGCACCCCTCCGTTCACAAAACCATCCGAACCCTCGACCTTGTACTGAAGGCGCAGCTCAAAATCCCCGTAATCCGCCTTGGTCGCTAGGAACTCATTGTACGGCTGCCTCCGATCGAGCGCCCCCGCAACGATGGCTCCATCCTCGACGCGCCAGTTGCTCAGGTTTCCCTCCCAGCCTTCAAGCGTCCGGCCGTCGAACAGCGGTCTCGAGTCCTCGCCGCCCTCCGTGGTAATTGTCCCGATCGGAGTTTTAGTGGGTGCGATGACCTCAATCTCCATTCGGGTGAGCTCGGGGTCTATTATGTCGATGGCCCAGAACCTCTCGCCATTCACGGTTGGCAGGTGGTTGCTCCTGGTCGCGATGCCTCCTTTGTGCAGGGCCCGGTAGGCGTCGTCTATGTTGCTGACTTCGAAATTGAAATGATCAAACGCGCCAGCCGCCCACTTGTTCATTGGGGTGTCGCAAAAGATCAGCTCAAGCAGATCCTTGCTCGGTCCGGGAAGCCTTAACTTTGCCATGGCGAGATGTCCGTCCGGGGCGTTCATTCGCAACACTTCTGCACAGCCCAGGGTATCCCTGTAGAACGCTATCGTGGACTCTGCAAGAGGCGTGGGCACCGCCATTCCAATGTGCTGCAAATGCGTGCTGAAAGGAACGGTCCGCACGGCGGATGCGGCGGGAACGGACCATGGCAAGGCGACCCGGATCAGATTGCCGGCGGGGTCGGCCAGCTGAAGCGAGCGTCCTTGCAAATCCGAGTCGATCCACGTGAACGGCACGCCTCGGGCTCGCAGGGCGCTCGCCACACCGTCAAGGTCGGTCGCGGCAAGCGTCACATACTGGAAGCGTCGCGTCCAGTTGGCCTCCGGAACCCTCCGGAATTCGATCCACTGGGATTTTCCGACCGCAAAGCGGATTTGGTCCGTGCCCAAGGACACCTCGGCCAGCCCGGCGCCTTGGCCGTAGAATCGCCGAAGCGGGGCGAGGTCGGCTGTCAGGTAAGTCATGCCGGAAATCCCGGAAAAGGAAAACGCGGGCGCCTGATCGGAGAGGCTGGCGGCCCGGGCGACACCGGCATCGGTTGAGAGCAGGAGCAAGGCGGCCAGCAGGGCGGACCGGAGGAGGGGTTTGGATTCCATGGCGGACTCTCCGTATAGGGCGAAGTCACCCGCGGCTCAAGGGGGTTTGCTGGCATGGAAGGGGCAAGCGGCGGTGGGATGGCCGTTTCCTTCCCCGCGAGCCGCGAGGGTCCGATCCCCGCGGGCACCCTTGCCTAATCGGCAAGCTCGATCCTGAGCGTCACCGCATGCGCGGAATCAAAGGTCCCCTTCAGGGACTGGGGTACCGCGACCACGACCTTACCGCCCCTCCCGTAGCTTCCCTCGGGGACATTCCTCCACTCAAGGGGTTTACTGGCCCCCAGCATCACGATGCTCGACGTAGTATCGAGCCAGAGGTCATGCAACGCCACCTCGCCGGCCGGCCAGCCCTTGTGGATGGCGTAAAGGAATCTGCCGTCCTTGCTCCGGGTGAACCGGATGTCCTCACCCTGGTTCGCCGCCAGCCACGGCCTTGATCCGTAGATGGCCTCACCGTTGATCCTCAGCCAGCGGCCGACTTCGCGGAGCCTGTCCTGCATGTACTCGGGCATGGCCCCTTTCCCGTCGAGATTCACAACCAGGAGAAGGTTCCCGTTCTCGCTGACGATACCCACCAGCATGTCAATGAGGTCGCCGGTGCTGCTCATGTTCCTCTCCGTGTCCTGCCAGTTGTACCCGAAGGACTGGCTCGCCCCGCGGCACTCCTCCCATTTCTTCAGCAGCTTCGAGCGCTCCGTGTTCTTGGCGCCGTATTCGCTGGTATAAAAATCGCCGCTGTTGAACCTCAGGGACCGGCCCAACCTGTCGTTGGCCGCGACCTCCTTGCGCCCCAAGGCGCCGTTGTAGAAGTGGCTCACGATCTCACGCGATCCAATGTCCTCGGCGTAGGCGGTCCAATCTCCGTCCAGCCAGAGAATGTCCGGATCGTACCGGTCAATGAACTCGTTGGCTTGGGGAATGGTGTAGTCCCTGACGAAGTCGTGAACCGGGATTTTCCCAGTAATCTTCCCTGCCATCGCTGCCTCGTCGAATGGCACGATCAGGTCCGGCTGACCGTCGACCTTTGTCCAGGTGCGAAGCATCTTCTTTCCGTCCTGGATGACGGGATACTCCCACTCCTCGAGTGAGAAATAAAAGCCAAACTTTAGCCCCCTCCTCTTGCATGCGTCGTTAAGCGGGCCGATCAGGTCCCGTTTCGGGCCCATCGCCATCGCGTTCCGCCCGGTTAGGCTGCTGGGCCAGAGACAAAAGCCGTCATGGTGCTTGCAGAACGGAACGACGTAGCGCATCCCCGCTTTCTCCGCCAACTCGGCGATGTGCTCGGGATCAAAATTCTCCGCCGTGAACAGCGGGATGAAATCGTCCCGTTGGAAATCCTTTCCCCAGGTCGCCCTGTGGTATTCGGCCACCTCGGGCGAGTCGTACATGCGGTACAGGTACCAGTCCGGATACATGGGCCCCGACTCCTTCTTCGGGGCGTAGCCGGCTACGGAGTAGAGCCCGTAATCGATGAACATCCCGAACTTGACGTCGTCGAACCATTCCGGCGTGACATGCCTGGCGAGCGAGCGCAGTGCGGGTTCGTAGGTCCTTTCACTACTTTCCTTTGACCCGGGAGCCGATGCCGGGGTTTCCTCGCTCCCCGCTCCGGCAAGGGTACCCAGAGTCCCAAAGAGCGTCAGCTTTCCAAAGGTTCGTCGGTTCATTTGGAGCTCCCGTGCCGACCCGATTCGGCGGGGAGGGGATTCGAAGGCAAGATAATTGGCTAGGCGCCGCCTTTCAAGGCCTGGAGGGAATTCGGCATCGGTTGCACCGCGCCCTTGGCCGTCAAGTCGCCGCAGAAAAGCTGCCGGCGCCGGTTGCAAGGCCTACGGCCTGTAGCACGTCTGCAAATACACGTAACTGATTAATTGGTATATGCTTCAAACAAGGCTATGCCGGAGTTGCCGCCAGCAGACGTGATTTGCGCGGTGTAGGCTCCCGGCTGGAGCGTCAGCAACAGGGCCGAGTCCGGGCTGAGATTTGGTAGGGCGAATGCGCCTACTTCGAGCGCCGCCGTGGAAATCGACGCGTGGTTCGTGTTGGTCGTCCACCCGGCGTTCGTCGCGATCACCGTCCCGCTGTTGTTGTAGACCGTCAGAACAGGGTCGGGTAGTGGATTTGGAACACTGAAGGTATCGAGGATCGGGCCGTCGGCGCGAATTAGGACTGTCCTCGGGGCCGTGCCCTCTATCACAAACCCACCAATCAACGTTTCGGCGTTACTGACATAGCCACGAGTGGACACGTTGCCGAACACGGTCGGCGGGGAATTTGAAACCAAGATGGTGCCGCCCGTCCCGGTGACCACGAAACGCTGTAGCGATTCCGAGTAGGCGGCGCTCAGAAGCGTCGACGTGCTGAGCGTTGAGGGACTGTCCCCAGCGAAGCGCTGCGTCCAGTTTATGCCATCGGTCGAGGTGAAGATGTTTCCTCCGTCGCCAGCCGTGACCCAGTATCCGTTGCCGTAAGTTAGGCCCCGAAAGGTGACATTGGGAGTAACGGTGGGTGAGCTGTTCCAGGTGCCCAGCTGCGGGGGTACTTGAGAACCGCCAGGCCCCGAGGTACTGAGCGGTCCACCGCTCAAACTGTAGAGAATGGTTCCACCCCAACCAACGGCGACGACGACGCCATTTTGAGCATTCAAGATCGCCTCAAGATTTTGCGCGGATGATGGGATACTCCCAGCTAGAACAAAGTTAGGGACAAGACTGAAGAAAGGCAAATTTATCAAAACTACCCCGGAATCGCTTCCGTCGTCTCCGCTAACTAAGAAAGAAATACCCGTTTCCGACGAGACGCCGGTGTCGTTGAGGTTATTATTTACGGTGATCGTTGATATACCACGCAGGTAGCCTGTGACGCTGGAGGTTTGAACGGACCAGTTGATGGCGTCTTGAGAGGTGACGATCGTGTCGTCACCCACGGCCAGCCAAGTGGAGGTATGGTGAGGCACGTTGTCGGGTGGGAAATCACTCCTGCCTATTTCACTCCCACTATAAAGCACACCGTTCAACTGATTGGTCGTAGGGGACCTTGCGCTCACCCACGTCTTGAGGTCTGACGAGACGAGGATCGCACCGCCAGCTCCAACCGCAATCCACGTACCGTTGCCGTAGGCAATAGACGTAAGCAAGGTACCCGCTTCGATTGTTTGGCTGCTCCAGTTAAGGCCGTTGGTCGAGGTCAACAGGTTCCCCTGATTCGTCACAGCGGCGAAAGTGCCGTTGGCATAGGTTACGCACCAGATGTCGTCAGTGATTCCGGCAGGGCTCTGGTTGCTCCAAAAGATTTGGGCGACGCAGGGCGTAGCACACGCCGCGACGAACATAGCAAGCACGGCTAGGGCTTTTTTGAGGTTCACGGTGAGATGGATATGAGCGCTGGAGTCCGCCGTTGCTCCCATGTTACTAGATCTGTTTTTTGAGGCGAGACTCGGCAATGGCCTCAAGATTATGACAAACGACGGGCGAGAACCCGCTATTCTCAACCCGCATTCGGTCGGCATCATTCAAAACCACTACCTCAACATGAATGTTCCCGAGGCCGATGCGTTGAAGCTCTATGAGCTAACCCCGGAAAAGGCCAAGGAGCTTGGGATCATTCCATAACCCATGAGTCGCTCAGGCATCGGTGGACGTCCATTGCTCTCAAGTAACGAAGTTATGAAATACTTCGGCTACAAGAATAGGACTTCATTTTGGCAATTCATCCATCGTTGCGCCGTTCCCCACGTTCGCCTCAATCGACGCAAAATCATGTTTGAGGAGCAGGCGCTTGCCGACTGGATCGATCGACGCTCAATCGCGGCAACGTTTGGGATAGGAATCGACCGGTTTCGTGGTCGTAGTCGGTAAGCTACCGTTTCCACCCCTTTCTCCTGGGTTCTCCCCATTCTATTCACGAAGCTACGTCGTCCTATTGATTTCGAATCGAAACCGGGAGACGTTGGGAGAAACGGGGCTAATCCATAGACGCAATGAAGAATCGGAAAGGATCAAGGCCTCATTGCCTGAGGCGGAAGATACAAACACGAAACATCGGGGAACCCCAATTCAACGCGGGTCCATCTATAATCGGGTATTTCGCTCGACTGTGGAGTATCAAAATATTTCGCCTCCGAAATCTCGCCGATTCCTTTCTCAAACGGAACCTTCTCTTTAATCGCATCCTCTATTGCCTTTCTTGTGTACCCGTGAGGCCGACTCACTCGAACTCGAAAATGGAAACGATTCACTCCATCAAATGGATGCTCATTCTCCCAAACAATCGTTTCCGAATATCGAACCTGATATCCTAACTCCTCAAGAATCTGCCATCCGACGGCATATTCTGGGTACAACCCTTTAGGATGCTGAGAGTCTGCGATCTTGATCAGAGTTACCCGCCATTTATCACCCTCCTTCAGGCGAATCTCATAATCATCCGACTCAAACGCACTGTAGTCGGTATTCTTGTAGCCACATTTCTTTTGATCCTCAAGGTGCCGCTTAACCGCATCAAAATCTTCTCCAATCGTAAAGAGATTCACCAACCTCAACTCAGACACCGGCCAGTTCTCAAATATGACTGGTCCGTAACTGTTCAGCACAACGTTCTTGGGGCCATCAGCCTTCATCAAAGTAGTCACTATCCACCTTTTTAACGTCGTACTTCGAAGTCGTTGATACCCCTAAGTTATGGTCGATCATCAAATTAGCCAACACGACCCCATCGATAAGGATTACCTTGGGGTCGATAGTTTCGACATAGCGTTTCGCATCATCGGTGAAACGGCTAGCTGTGATGAAGACTCCTTTCTTCGCTCGTTTGCCATGCAATGCTCCTACAAATTTTTGCAACTCGGGACGCCCGATTGGAGTCGATGGCCAGCGCTTTGCTTGAAGGTAAATAACGTCCAGGCCGAGCTTATCCTCGTTAATAATGCCATCAATTCCCTCATCCCCACTCTGACCAATAGCTTTGCCCGCCTCGGCACGTGAACCGCCGTACCCTAACGCGATCATCAGATCGACGACAAGATTCTCAAAGAACGCTGGTGAATTCTTGGCAATCTTCTCTGAAATCTCTGCGACCAAACTATCGCGAATAGTCTTGTAGGCCTCTTGAAGTGATTCTTCCGGGGTTTGATGGGACTCTTTTTGAGCTTCCTCCACGGTCTCCGAATTCGTCGGGCTGCGCGTTTGAGTATGAAACGCCAGAAATTCCGGGAATTGATTGAGAACCTTTAAACCGATTCTCCCTTCGTTCTCGGCCAGAAGCTTTCTTCCTCGGTCAGTGATCTTGAACCAACTGCGCTTAGGGAACTCGATGGCGCCGGCTTGCTTCAAATAGCTCTTAGCCCACGCAACACGGTTATCGAACTTGGTTTGGACGGCACTCGGTAGAAGTTCCTTTAGATCCTCATCATCCATCTTCATCGAGACAGCTAGCGCGTTCCTAGCGTCGCGAATCGTGTGCTCCTTTCCATCGGATGCGAACTCAAGAAGAGGACGGAAGAATGACTGGAAATCTGGGACAGCCATAAATTAGGAGCATCCATCTATCCACTTCGTGAGGCAATTTCTATTAATCCGAGGCTGCCAGACCTACGGAAGTCCTTGGCTAGATCCGTATGAGCCGCTTGATATTGCGATAGAGGTGAGAGACTGTTTCTTCGCGATCACTTGAATGGTGGCAACGCCGGTGGCAGTTCGGGCATAACGCCACGGCATTCTCTACGGTATCTGGGATGATTGTGGCCCAACTATCTCAAACAGCAGTCGCGAATCACCAATAACTCAATCCTCCGCGACCTCTTCGCGACCTCAATTTCCCTGTTTTTCCCGATACTTCGGTAACCTCTTCGGAACGAAGAGGACCGAGAACTTCAAGTTGGTGCCCAGGGTGGGGATCGAACCCACACGACTTTCGTCGGCAGATTTTGAGTCTGCTGCGTCTGCCAATTCCGCCACCCGGGCAACGGAGTTCAAATCCGATTCGAACGCGCACCGTGTGGCAAGTCATGAGTGTGCCCGGCCAGGCGACCGTTGACATGCCCCCACCCTCCAATGTGCTCTTGGGCGATGCCCGACTTCAGAGTCCACTGCCTGCCCTCAGTCACAGATCCAAAGGAGATCACGCTTTCACCGGAGGAGTCCCACCACCTCGTCGCCGTGAACCGGGCGGCCCCAGGCGCCACAGTGGTGGCGTTCGACGGCAGGGGCTCCGAATGGATCTGCGAGTTGGCCGACGCCGACAAGCGGGCCGCCCGGCTCAAGGTTCGTTTTGCACAGAGGGCGAAGCCGATCCCGTGGAGAATCACCCTGGGGCAGGCCCTGCCGCTCGGCGGGGCGATGGACTCAATCGTGCGCAAGGCGACCGAGATTGGGGTCGCCGTGATCGTTCCTCTGGAAAGCGAGCGGACACAGGTACACCTGGACGGCGACCGCTCGGAAAGGAAGATCGAGAAATGGCAGACCGCTGCCCTTGAGGCCGCGAAGCAGTGCGGCAATCCGTGGCTGCCCGAGATCGGGCCCGTGACCGCGGCTGCGGCGTTCATGGAGTCCGCGAAGGGCTACGACCTGAAGCTGATCGCGAGCCTCCAGCCGGGGGCGAAGTCCCTCAGGTCCGTCCTGGCTCAGTTTCGCGCCACGCACGAGCGCGCCCCCGTTAGCGTCCTCTGGCTCATAGGTCCCGAGGGCGACTTCACGCCCGCCGAAATGACCCGGTCGAGGGCAAGCGGGTTTGAGCCCATCACGCTCGGACCCCTCGTTCTCCGGTGCGAGACTGCGGCCGTCTACGCGCTGAGCGTCCTCAGCTACGAGCTCTCCGGCTGAACGGCCCAGCCTACCAAACGAGCAGGCCGCCGGCAAAGGTGAGGCCCGCGCCGACGCTGCAGAAGATGATCCGGTCTCCCTCGGCGAATATCCCCTCCTCCGCGGCCCAGCCGAGCGCCATCGAGACGCTGGCCCCGCTCGTGTTGCCGTACTTCGCAATCGTCATGACAAACTTCTCGTAGGGGATTCCGACGCGCTTGCTCACGGCCTTCAGGATGCGAGCGTTGGCCTGGTGCGGCACCACCCACGCGATGTCCTTGGGCTCGAGCCGCTCGCGCCTGAGCGCCCCCTCGATCTGCTCGGCGAAGCCGACGACCGCGTGCTTGAAGACGGTGACCCCGTCCATCTGGATGTAAAACTTGTTAATGTCCCCCTTCGCCTCCGGCCACGGTATGCGGGCCCCGCCGCCCGTCCGCTGGATGGCGGTGAACTGCTCGGCGTCGCCCGACAGCGCCATCCGGTGGAGCCTGTGCCCTCCGGCGGACCCCGTGAGGATCGCGGCACCCGCGCCGTCCCCGAAAAGGAAGGCGGTCTCATGGTCCTGCGGATTGGTGATCCGCGAGAGGAGCTCCGCTGTCACGACGATCACCTTGCGCGCGGATCCGCCCAATATGAGGGCCCGCCCGACCTCGAGCGCGTAAAGCCAGCCGGAGCAGGCGGCGTTCAGGTCGAACGCCGCGGCGCGCGGTATCCCGAGGAGGGCGGCGAGGGCGCTCGCCATCGACGGAACGGGCTGGTCCGGGATGATCGTCGCCATGATGATCGTGTCGATTTCGCCCACGGCGATCGATGCCTGCGCGAGGGCGTGCTCGACCGCCACCGCGGCCAGGGACGTCGCACTCTCGTCATCATCCGCGTACCGCCGCTCCTTTATCCCCGTCAGCCTGACGATCTCGTCCTCGGTGCGGTTCGGGAATGATTTAAGGATCTCGCTGTTTGCCCTTACGTTCTTCGGAACGGCAAAACCGACTCCCGCGATGCACACGGTCTCGGCCGCGGAAGTCTTCGGCGACGTCATTTGCGGCGCTTGGTGACGTAGCGTTCGACGTCGTCGCCCGATACACGCCCGCCCGGGCCGGTCGCCTCGATGTCGGTCATCGTCGAGGGGTCAAAGCCCGCCTCCCTTGCAAGCTTGGTGGCCCTCGGCGTCCATATCGCGGCCGCCTGCGATGCCGGGGCGGGGGCCGCGGCCCGCAGCCCGGACTTGCTCCTCAGATGCGCCAGGCTCTGGTCGGAGGTCTCGATCTGCATGAAGATCGCACCAGAGGGCGCGGCCTCGCCCGGCCGCACATGGATCGCCTGGACCATCCCCTCGCACGGCGACTCAAATTCGAAGATCGACTTGTCGCTCTCGAGCTCCCCGATGCGCTCGCCCTTGGCGACGCGGGCCCCGGGCTGGATTGTCAATTTGACGACGGTCAGCTCGTTCACCGTCGCGCCCATCGAAGGCATAGGCACGTCGATCAGAAAGGTATCCATCAGGGTTAAAGTGGGGCCAAATCGTGGGCGGCGCGGCGAACGTGGTCAACCCCGCAGCCTCTTGTAAAAAACGACCTCAGGCTCCCGGCCCCCGGCGCAGGGTTCTCCAGACCGCAAGACACCCGGACAGGAGTTCGGGGAGCCCGTCCAGCGGGATCATGTTCGGCCCGTCGCTCAGGGCGCGCTCCGGGTCCGGATGGGTTTCGACAAAGAGCCCGTCCGCGCCGGCGGCAAGCGCCGCCCGCGCAAGGGGAGCCACGAACTCCCGCTGCCCGCCGCTCTTGCCGCCGGCCGCGCCCGGGAGCTGCACGCTGTGCGTCGCGTCAAAAACCGTTGGAAAGCCGAGCGCCTTCATGATCGAAAACGAGCGCATGTCGACGACGAGATTCTGGTACCCGAAGGTCGTCCCCCGCTCCGTCTGCCAGATCTCCTCGGCCCCCGCCTGCTTCAGCTTGCCCGTCACGTATTCCATCTCCTGCGGCGAGAGGAACTGCCCCTTCTTCACGTTGACGGTGCGCCCGGTCCCGGCCGCCGCAACAAGGAGGTCCGTCTGGCGGCAGAGGAACGCCGGGATCTGCAGGACGTCGCACACCTCGGCGACGGGGCGCGCTTGCGCCACCTCATGGATGTCGGTCAGGACGGGGAATCCGAACTCCCTCCTGACCAGCGAGAGCAGCGCAAGGCCCTCCCCGAGTCCCGTGCCCCTTGGTCCGCCGCCCGAGGTCCTGTTCGCCTTGTCAAACGACCCCTTGAACACGATGTTCAGCTCGGGGTGCGCCTTTGCGAGCTCCGCAAGGCTGCGCGCCACGGCGCGGCACACGGCCTCGCTCTCGAGCGAGCATGGGCCTGCGATTAGCAGGAGCCGGCCGGGATCGAAAAGCCTCACGCTCGGCCCTTCCTGGCGCCGGCCCCGCGGGGGCGCCTGTTCCGAATCGCGGCCGCAACGAAAGCCGCGAAGAGGGGATGCGCGCTGTTCGGCTTCGACTGGAATTCCGGATGGAACTGGACGGCCAGGAACCAGGGGTGCCCCTTGAGCTCGATGATCTCAACGAGGTTTCGCATCGGGTTTATCCCGCTGACGGTGAGCACCCCGTTCAGGCGGTCGAGGTAGGCGTTGTTCACCTCGTAGCGGTGCCGGTGCCGCTCGCGGACGCTCGCCTTTCCGTAGGCCTTCGCCGCGAGCGTGCCGGGAGCGATCGCGCAGTCATAGCTTCCGAGCCGCATCGTGGCGCCCTTGTCCGTGATGGCCTTCTGCTCCTCCATCATGTTGATGACCGGATCCGCGCACTTGG
>CAZNNO010000085.1:0-13561 GCA_964574435.1 uncultured Opitutaceae bacterium | reverse complement strand
GAGGAAGTCTCAGCCACCATGTGCCTGCGGATGATAAGCGCCGGTCAAACCGTTCAACGACGAGAACCCGATGACTTCCGAATGATTCCATGCGGCATTGAGCGACATCAATGCCGAATTCCCGGATAATTTCTGAACATAACCACTCATTCTCGACAGAGGTGCTCAAATCTATCCCGTCCATCCTGATACCCATGGGAAGCTTGAAGATGTGGGTTGAGGGCGTCGTGCCACGGGGCACCATCCATTTGTCGGCGTGCCGAAGAAACGCAGTCTTCTCCTGGGCGCCAGCTAGCGAGATCCTAAAGGCGTCATCGTCCCGTGCATCTTGGTGCCCAAACGTGGAGCCAAGCATCTCGGATAGAAGCAGCCCGATTTCGTCGACGGTAACGGGTCTTCCTTGGATTTCGTGAAGACCCTCAGGCACTACGCCCTCGGGTAGGATTTGAATGGCTCCGACACAATCCCTGCCAACCTCAGAAAGGAGATCAAAGGCCTCTATCGAGCCGGCATTAAAACGTCGCTGCATGCGCTCGCGAATCGCCCTATTATCTGGAAGAAGGTTGTCGAAATACGCATTAACAGGATCTCGGTATGGCTCATTCGAGGGCCTGAGCGGCATCGACAACGAGATCGCCCGCGCCGACGGAGACTCGAGCCAACTTGAGTCGTAGGCGAATTCCATCGGAACGTTGCCCGACGGTAGACTCCAACGTCCCGTTAGCTCGCCGTTCATCCATACGGCCAGACTACGTGTGTGTGATCGGCGACCCATTCGATCACCAACCTTCGCCCACTGCTCTGCGCTGGCCCTTGTCGCGCACTACGAGTTCCAGGTCCAAGGCAGATAGCAGCTTGAAAAGTCTTCCTACGGAGGAGCGCCCCGGGTCAGCCTCGATGATGGACACCGCGTTCTGCCTCAACCCGACGTTGGTTCCAGCATCTGCTTGAGTTAGCTTCTTTTTTTTGCGTTGCCCGCGTAGTACAGCTCCAAGCTGGTTAGGGGTTCGTATAGGGAATTCCATAATTTACTACCTATAGGGGATAAATGCTTTTTATCTCTTATCCAAGATATTTTTCTTTTATCTCTTTTATAGATACAAAGACCCGAATGCAGGCGTCGGTTCGATTACAACCCGCGCCTCAAATCTTTGCTGATTGACCAGCAAAGAGATACGCGAGACGGAAGGGCCACTGTCAGCGAAAGTGTCAGTAAATTTGAGCGGGGACCGACTACCCTGCCACAATTCGCGGGTACTCCGCTGAAACTCGCCCGCTGCTCGTGAAAACGAATGGCTTGGGATCCTGTACGATCCGGACCATTCGAATGAAGCAACGTTTCACAACGTTCCGCAAGGCAGGCGTCTTCTACTTCTACTGCCAGGATAGGGCTTTAGATGGCGAGCTGCAACCAAAACGGGGACATCGTGTGCGTGGCAATTCAATAGCCACGCCATTTGCTCCAAATTCAACCTGGCTGGACAGCGACCAAGAATGGCCCGAAACCTGTGCTGGTCGTCTCTCATCATGCCCTGTCAGTTTCACCGAGGTTTAACAAGGAAAGCCGGGGTGCCGCTGGCGCGGCGCATCCGGCGGCCGTCAGGAGCCGCCCCGCATTCTCAAACCAGTCCCCAACGGGCCTGATTGATTCTCTTTTCCTCCACGACGACGGCGCTATCGAAGATCAAGATTCCTACGGCCGCTGCCAAAGCTGCTGCAGCTTAGGCGACGTAACAACCATCGGAAGCGTCCCGCCGACTTGATCTTCAGGGTTTCGCGACCAATGGAATGGCTTGGTTCTTGAAGCGACGGTAGACCTTGAAATCCGTGAAATCGACCGTGAACACTTTTGCATTGGGGTATTGCTCGCTCAACCAAACAACTGAGGAATCCGCGAAATCCGTTTCATATTTCCGCATGAATTGGGCAACGGCGGGTAGGTCAGAAACAGGATCAACCCGGAGTTCTCCCGATTCGAGCAATTGGCACAAACTTTCCACGCCAGATCCGTATTTGCGCAGTCGGTGCGCCGCCTCGGCCACTACCGATTCGCAGGTCACAACAGGCAGGGGTAGTCGGGAAAAAACCTTCGCGCACCATCCGTGGTGCTGGTCAGAGTCGCAAAGCCAGGCGACCAAGGGGCCCGTGTCGAGAACCGTATCAATCGAAGCCTTCAATCTCGGAAAGATTGGCCGGGGTGTGTTTGACCGTGCCTTCCAACATCGCGAAGCGTTCGCCCCATGTCCGGGGCTTCTCCATTCTAATCTCGTTTTCCAGGGCTTTTCGCAAAAGACCGGAAAGGCTCAAGCGCCGACGTTTTGCCACCGCAGAGGCACGGGCCTTGGTCTCGCGCGAAATCTTTGTTGCGACCGTCTCCATGGCGACTAGGTAAACCCCTATTGGTTTACGTTGTCAATTTCGCTCAAAGCATCGCATGTGTTTTATAGCGGAACCTGATTCCAACAAAGTCCCACTGTCAGTGAAACTGTCAGTAAAAGAAGTGACGGAGTTAAGCTGGGTAGCCCCAAGTTTGGTCGGATCGTCCTTGGTCCACAGAGCGGGAAGGATTTTCTCCCTTTGTCAGGCTTGTAGAGGTTAGTCCGATTCCGACCCGCGCCTCCAATCTTAACTGTCTTTGCAGCAAGTATCTTGGTGGCTTAGGATCCAAAACGGACACCGCCATAGCTATTTCGTGAGCACTCCGGATAACCGGCTTTGACCCGCCGCCTACCCGTTAGCCCCCTGGGGTCGATTTTATCCATCCTCGCGGTTGCGCCAAAACCATGAGAATCCGACATCGATCAAGCCGCCGGGGTTGCCGGGGGGATAAGTTCTAGAGCGTGGACACCCAAACCGGTAAACCCGTAAGCTTGGGAACCACCAAAGAGGATGAGGCGCCGCAGATCATCGAGGTCAAGAACACCGCACAACGCCAACCCGTCCCAAGCCTTCAGATCGCGAAAGCGTACCTGGCTGGGTCCGGCAAGGGTATGCGCACACGGACATGTCAGGATGCCTTGGCAGCCCCGACCGCCATGAAGCAGGGCGCTATTTGCGCCGCCTGCATAATTTCTGCCGGGATATGAACGGCTCCCGTGGTCATTGCTCCTCAAGCGCTAATGGCCGGCGGTGATATCTAAGGACAAGCACGCTATCACTTGGGAGGAACATAGCCGCCGTCGGTTTAGCTTCTGAATCTCTCCCTTTGGATAAATCGAACATCGTGGCATTACGTTATATGTCGGTAGAGAAACCCGACACTTCGGGTGTCTAGCTTCGGCCAATTCATTTCAGAGGCCTAATCAGAAGGAACTCGGCTTGATGTTCGCGGCCTCCTCGGAGGCGCCTCAGGTGCCCCGGCGGGACTCGGGCTTGAGGCTCGAGGGTGCCGAAGCCAAGCGAAACGCTCAAAATGCCTTTGCAGTGCGGGGGTGAACGTCGTGTAGGGTGCCCACTTGCCGTGTAGATGAAGGCCCGGCGACGCGGCAAGCATATCCCAGAAGAGGTTTGTTACACCGATCGGCGTGTAGTCCGACCCCCATTCCAGTTCGCTATGGAGCCGATAAAACTGATCACTCCAGCCCGAGGGCTCGGGCAGCGTTACCGTGTTGGTCCCGGAGAATCTTGCGATATCCTCTAGGTCGGCCATCACGGATTGGTAGTGCTCGAAGCGGGCCTCGGCATTGGACACATTTCCCCATCGGCCACGTGCGGTGTAAGCCAATGTGCCAGGGATCAGAGTGCGTTCCCATTGGTAGCACGATAGATTCAACCAAATCCCGATTGCAAATGCCGCCATCAGTCCGCCGGACGATCTTGGGCATGGTCTGCAAGCGGAAAGCCATAAACGATCGGCAAGCAGGGCGGAACCCACCCAAATCCAGCAGGCAGGCATGACGATATATTTGGCATGCCAAAATGTAGCCGGCACCTGCAGCGCATACGATGTGCGCGCCACGATGACCAAGCCAAGGCAGACTCCTGCGCATCCTATAAATGCCATAATGATCGAACGGTCGGTTGCCGAAAGCTGCCTCAATCTCCGGTCGGCGAACCGCGCGGCTAGGGCAACGACGAGCAGCTCCACCAGAATGAGGCCGTCGCGCAGCACAGGTATCACGCTGACCTTGGGGGCGATGTATTGGAGGAAGGTTGGAGTGAATAGGTTTAGCAACAGGCCGCCCAAGGACGAAACGGACGCACGCATCATTCCAACTGGATGGTGAAGCAAATTGCCGACCAACGATAGTCCGGCCGGCTGACCTCCGGGGTTCTGCACCAGCTCGCGTGATGAATACGGGTGCCTAACGAGCAGAGAGGCAGCGCATACCGCCAAAAACACTGCGGACAAGGCCAGCAAATAGGGAATACGGAAGCGAAGACGTTCTCGATGCCGCCATGCGGCACCCAGTACGAACACGCAGCCAAACGCAGCGGCGCCCGACACATCCACAGCGATCGCAGCAGCCAATAGAACCAGGCTGCCTACAAGCCAGCCGATCGAGTCGCGGCCGAGTCCTCTCACCATCGCGGCGGTAGCACAGAAGCCCAGGGTCTGCACCTGTAGGTAGGCTGAAAGCGTATAGAATCCGGCAGTGAACTCGCCCCATCCCGGCCAGATCCAAGCCAGGTATGCCAACGAGCATAAGGCCAGCCGCGAACCGCCTAGCTCGTGCAGTACCCAACAGCTGGACAATAGCAGGCCGACGCAAGTAATGAAATTGGTCGCGTTGAAACAAGCTGCCAGGGCGTGTGCACTGGCATTGGACCCTGCCACCTTCACTAGAACCCACACCTCCAGCCGGTAGAGCGGATAAAGGTGATCATTGTGGTAAAGGAGCAATTGTCGCCCCAATCCGCTGGTTTCTTGGGCAACTTGAAGAAACGAAAAATCGTCCTGGCGAAAAAAGCCATGGATGAACCCGGATCCGTCGAACGCGGCCACGAGAAGGACGCATAATGAGGCCAGTCCCAAGACGTCGCGCCATGCGCTGACGCGGCCGGCGCCCCAAACCCGAAACGCGCCAAGACGGTTCCTCACGAGAGCCCACGCCCCTAAGGCGAGCACGCCGATCCCAAGGCTTGTGAGAATCCACAAAGGCAGGTAAGTGTAGCCGCGCACATAGCAATCGCCTTGCGGAAATCCGAGTCGAGCGGACAGGCCGACTATCGAGTTTGTTTCTTCCGTGGGGTTCATTGAGGTTTCGCTGCGCACAAGTGCGCGCGTCCCCTGAATTCCTTTAGTGTATATTATTCACTTGAAAGCCAAAGTTCTTTCCCGACGCTAAATGCTTGAGGCCAGGGCCCGCAATGGCCAGGAAGGGCCGTGGAGGGTTTTCAGGCCAGCGATACCTGCGCTTCCAGCCGGTTCCTTGGGGTCCAGGCAGGGGTCAAGACACGCCGGAGACGGACACCTCCCTGGCCGACCGTGCGAACACGGCGGGCGGCAGGCCTTCATCCACCGACTGCCCGGTAAACCCTTCACCCTCCGACTACACGCATTTTCGCGGTGTCTCGGAAATCAGCGAGGACCCCCAAGCCTCTGCGGCTCGCTGGCGCAACAGCGGGGACACTCCCACGTAACTTCGCACGTGAGCGGAAAGCCACTATTTGTGACCGGCAGCCCCGCCACCACTGCCGCCATGGCTTTCGCTTCCGCCCGATGAGCCATGGCCCGCGCCGCCACCGCCTCCGCCGCTGTGAACCGCGCCACCACCGCGACTGCCGCCCCTGCCGCCCGGATGGACATAGGCTGCGCCGGCATTGCCGCCGAACCAGCCACGCCCCCCACGATCGACCGAGCCGCCACCGTCGAACCACGTTCCGCCGTAATAGATACCACCATCGCCGCCGCCGCCCGGACCCATGCAGCCGGTCCAAGCGATCTGAATGCCGATCGTCAGGAGAGAGCCTAGGAGAAGTCGTCGCGCGCGGTTCATCGGCTGCTCAGGGGTTCCCATTGTCCATGAACTTCGTGCGGCCGAACGCGCCCCCCGGCGATCCCGGTCCGCAGAACTGCGGTGGGGACCGGTGGCCTATGACCCGGGCCGAGCAAGGGAGTCCGGTTGCCGGCGCGGCGCCAGCTGCCTCGAAAATCAGGGTTGCTCTCGTTCTCATTGGGTTCGGGTGAGGCCACTATGCTACCGAACTGCGGCCTTGGGAATGGGGTGTTGACCCGCCATCGGCCCATTTCCTGTAGCGCCTCACACCGAATGGGCCGGCTGGCGCGGCGATCGCGAGCCCTCGCACTCGCTGGCGGCCGCTACGGGCGCCGCCCGAGCCCCGGCGCGAACGGCCCCAGGCTCACCATCCGTCGCCAGGAGTGAGCCCCGGGGAGCCGGCCCCATAGACCCGGTCCGCCACGTCACGGCGAGTCAAGTTGGTGCAAAACACGAAGTCCCAGAGTCCGCTCGTGACGCCGAAGTTTCCAAGATCGTCAAAGTGGTGGTGCAGCGCATGCCGGCTCTTGAGCCTTCCCAGGTACCCCGAGGACCTGAACTTCCAATGGTGAATTCCGTAGTGGACCGTCACGTACCAAAGATACCCAAGCATCACTCCAGCAGTCAGTCCGGATGCGATTTCGACCGTGCTGGCAAGTAGCACCGGAAGTGTCAGAGTGACGAGAAACACCAGGAAGCTGAACCAGGTGGGCGTGCCGACAAGGGCCTTTGCGTCATGGTGGTGCATGTCGTGCTGGTTCTTGACCCATTTGACATGGTGGAGGACGAAGCGGTGGAGCAGGTATTCGAGCAGGGTCCAGAGGGCGAGGCCGGTGACGGCGGCGGCGCAGGTCACAATCCATCGTTGAGGATTGGCGGCAATGGGCAGGGCCAAAAAGACTGCCGCCGCAAGCGGATAGACATAAAAATCAGCGAAGAAGGCGCCACGGCTTAGTTGCGTGGCCGGAGCGGGTGTTCCTTCTCGCCCGGATGCTGAATGCGGGCAGCTGGGGCCGCGGGATTCGCTCGTGGTCATAGGCTCATTACTGGCGGAAGGCCGAACCGCACGCCAGCTGCTCCATGAGGCGCCAATCAATCCGAGCCAGCGGGATCTGTGCAGGGCATTCCGTGTCCGGCTTGAAACTGGGAGCCTCGAAGGCTGGACGGCGGACGTTATTGAAGCCGCGTGAGGATTCCCCCATGCAAATCCTCCCGATGCGGTTGGCCGGGGACCGAGGTGAAGCCCAGGCGGCAAAGCCACCCTTGAGAGGGAGCGTCACGTCGGTTCCCGGCGGTTCCAATGCACCTTTCATGAGAACGCCTTGAGAATTGTCCGTTGCATTCATTTCGTAGTGGGCGGGCGATCCCGGGATAGCCTCGCCATGGGTTCACCTGGGTGGGACCAGGGACGCCGCCTGACACTCAACCAGAGGTGCTTTGCCGCATCGAGCGCTAACAGCACCGGTGCCGGTGGGTCTTCACCCCATAGGCGCGTCAGGACTCCGCTCAATTGCCTCGGCGCAGACTGCGACCGCCCCGCTCGGCTCCGGTTCAAAGCGCCGCCCTGGTCGGATCGAAAATGCCATGGAGCTGTTATCGCTTGAATGCGCCGCTACTCCACGGCACTTCATGGATCTCGACAAGGGTTATCCCGGTGCCCTCGCTCGAAGCCGATCGCACCCGCGGAGCCGCCCGCGCCGCGCCCTTGTCCGTGACGTGCTATTGCTTTTTTGAGCCGGCGTTGTGTTAGTTTCGGCTGGCCGGTGACCTTCAGAAACCACTCCTCTCCGACCCGTTGCAACGTGCGCCACTTATTTAGCCGGACTGCCGGCGGAACTGCCGGTGATGGAGCCGGCAGAGCCGGCCAGATAAGCCCCGGGAGCGCCCTCGGCTGGATGGCGATCGTTCTGGCGATGGGCTCCGTCGTTTGGTTCTACCATTGGACGGTCAGGACGAGTGGCGGTTTCGACAGGCCGCACGAGGAGGATTATTACAATTTCCTGGTCCAAGGCTGGCGCCAAGGCCACCTGTACATGAGCAAGGAGCCGAGCCCGGCGATGCTCGCCCTCAAGGACCCGTATGACCCGGATCAAAATCGAAATATCCGCCTTGCGGATGCCTCCTATTACAAGGGGCATTACTACCTCTATTTTGGCGCGGCTCCGGCGGCCATCCTGATGCTGCCCTATGATTTGATCACCGGCGATCAGATCGGGACGACGACGGCGATATTCATATTCTGCGTCGTGGGCTATCTGGCCTCATGCGGCCTCTGGCTGATGATTCGGGGGCATTACTTTCCGGACAGCTCGCCCTGGGTCGGATGCCTTGGGGTCTTGGTTCTCGGCCTCGGCACCCATGTTCTCGCACTTGAACGCAGGCCCCTGGTCTGGGAGCTGCCGATATCCATGGGGTTTGCGTTCTCCATCCTGGCACTCTTGGGAATCTACAGGGCCTTGCACGGCAAGAGGCCCGTGCTGTCATTCGCCCTTGCGGGAATCTGCCTTGGACTGTCGGTAGGGGCCCGGCCGACGTACGTCCTGGGGGCAGTGATGTTCATTCCGGCCCTGTGGCATGCGCGGCAGACCGCCATGAAGGACCGCTGGGCGGCATGCGCGATTGCCGCTGCCTGCGGATTGGGCGTCTGCGTGGCGGCGGTCGTGGCCCACAACTTCGCGCGATTCGGCAATGTGCTGGAGTTTGGCCAGGACTACCAGCTCTCAGGCGAGTACGAGTCCAAGATGCGCTATTTCAGCTTGGCCTACGTTCCCCACAACGCGTACACCTATTTTTTCCACCCCGGCATCTGGTCGCTCAAATTTCCGTTTGTGTCGTCATTGCCGGTTCCCGGTGGACCTTCCGGATACCTCGGTGGCTGGGCGGAGGCGATCTGCGGCCTTGGGGTGACATTCCCGTACGTGTGGATGGTGCTTGCCCTTCCCCTCGCAATGCGCGCCGGCCCCAATGGATGGCGGCTCCGGGCAACGATCGAATCCCTCTTGGCATTCTGCGCGGTCATGTGCCTCGCCATCCTATCATTTTACTGCGCGACCGTGCGCTACCTGGCCGACTTCGCCCCAACTCTTGGTCTGGCCGCAGCGTGCGGGTGGCTCGGCCTCGAGCGATGGGCCAAAGAGGCCCATTGGACAAAGGTCGTGACGCCCCTGACAGTCCTGGCGTGCGCCGCGACCGCCGTAGCGGGTGTCCTGGTCAGCTTCGATTACCACCGGGGGATGTTGCAGCGGCTTTCCCCGGGGCAATGGGAAAGCATGAGGGATTTCTTCGCCCGGTTCGGCCTGTAAGCCGCCCGGCCTGGTCGCGTGCCGCAGGCGTTGTCCGGCCAGCTGCCAAGCCGGGAATCAATAGCGGTAATGCTCGGGCTTGTAGGGGCCGTCGACGGGGACACCGAGGTACTTGGCCTGCTTTTCCGACAGGCGGGTCAACTTGACTCCGATCCTTTCCAGGTGAAGGCGGGCAACCTCCTCGTCGAGGTGCTTCGGCAGGCGCGTGACGCCCGGCTTGTAGGTGTCCCGGTTCTTCCAGAGGTCCAGCTGGGCCAGCGTCTGGTTCGTGAAGCTGTTCGACATCACGAAGGACGGATGCCCCGTGGCGCATCCGAGGTTGACCAGCCGGCCCTCCGCCAGGAGGTAAATGCTCCGGCCGGTCGGGAACGTGAACATGTCGTACTGCGGCTTTATCGTCACCCGCTTGACGCCCGGGGCCCTGTAGAGCCGGTCGACCTGGATCTCGTTGTCAAAGTGCCCGATGTTGCAGACGATCGCCTGGTCCCTCATCCCCTCGAGGTGCTCAAGCGTGATGACGTCGCAGTTGCCGGTCGTCGTCACATAGATGTCCCCCTCGGCGAGCGCACTCTCGATCGTATTGACCTCGAAGCCCTCCATGGCCGCCTGCAGGGCGTTTATCGGGTCGACCTCGGTGACGATGACGCGGGCTCCGAACCCGCGCAGCGAGTGCGCGCAGCCCTTGCCCACGTCGCCGTACCCGCAGACGACCGCCACCTTGCCGGCGATCATCACGTCCGTCGCGCGCTTAAGCCCGTCCGCAAGCGACTCGCGGCAGCCGTAGAGGTTGTCGAACTTGGACTTCGTCACCGAGTCGTTGACGTTGATCGCGGGGACGAGGAGCTTGCCCTTCTCGTGAAGCTGGTAAAGGCGGTGGACGCCGGTCGTCGTCTCCTCGGACACGCCGCGCCATTCCTTGACCATCTCGTGGAAAACGTAGGGCGACTCCGCGTGGATCCGCTTGAGGAGCGCCTTGATGACGCCCTCCTCGTGCGAACCCTCCGGCGAGTTCACCCAGTCGCTGCCCTCCTCGAGCTCGTAGCCCTTGTGAAGGAGCAGCGTCACGTCGCCGCCATCGTCGACCACCAGCTGCGGGCCCTTGCCGCCCGGGTGGCTGAGCGCCCTCCACGTGAGGTCCCAGTATTCCTCGAGCGTCTCGCCCTTCCAGGCGAACACGGGCACGCCGGCCTTCGCGATCGCTGCAGCCGCGTGGTCCTGGGTCGAGAATATGTTGCAGGAGGCCCAGCGCACCGAGGCGCCGAGCTCCACCAGGGTCTCGATGAGGACCGCTGTCTGGATCGTCATGTGGAGCGAGCCGGTGATCCGGACCCCCTTTAGCGGCCTCGTGGCCCCGAACTTCCTGCGAACGGACATGAGTCCCGGCATCTCGTGCTCGGCGACCGAGATCTCCTTGCGGCCCCATTCGGCAAGCGAGATGTCCTTAACGTGGTAATCCTGCGATGAGCGTCGGGCTGTGGCGGTTGGCATGGTGGAGAGTTTTCGGTTGTTCTTGGTTCAATTCCTATTTCGCGGCTGCGATGAGTTCCTTGGTCCGGTTCGTCTGCTCCCAGGGCAGGTCCGGCTTGCCGAAGTGCCCGTAGTTGGTCGTCGAGCGGTAGATCGGGCGCAGGAGGTCCAGCTGCTTGATGATGTTCGCCGGCTTGAAGCTGAATACCTTCTGGACCGCCTTGGTGATCTTGGCTTCGGGGATCTTCGCGGTTCCCATGGCGTCCACCCAGACGCTGACGGGCTCGGGGTAGCCTATGGCGTACGCAACCTGCAGCTCGCAGATGTCGGCAAGGCCCGAGGCGACGATGTTCTTTGCGACCCAGCGGCACATGTACGCCGCGGACCGGTCCACCTTCGACGGATCCTTGCCCGAGAAGGCGCCGCCTCCGTGGCGGCCCCAGCCGCCGTAGGTGTCGACGATGATCTTTCGCCCCGTGAGGCCCGAGTCCCCCTCCGGGCCTCCCACCACGAACCTGCCGGTGGGATTGATCAAGAACTTGGTCGACGCGTCCATCATCCCTGCTGGTATGACCTTCCTGATCACGTGCTCGATCAGGAAGTCGCGGATGTCGGCATGCTTCACGCTCGGCGTGTGCTGGGTGGAAATGACCACGTTCTCGACCCGGATCGGCCGGTCGTTCTCGTAGCGAATCGAAACCTGGGACTTTGCGTCCGGCCGGAGCCACCCGACGACCCCCGCCTTGCGCAGCTTCGTGAGCTCGCGGCCGAGGCGGTGCGCGAACATGATCGCGGTCGGCATCATCTCGGGTGTCTCGTTGCAGGCGTAGCCGAACATGAGCCCCTGGTCGCCGGCGCCCTGCTCGGCCGTCTCCTTGCCGTCCGCCTTCCGGGCGTCAACGCCCTGGGCGATGTCCGGCGACTGGCGCGTCAGCAGGTTGTGGATGAAAACCTTGTCGCAGTGAAAGACGTCGTCGTCGTTGATGTAGCCGATGTCGCGAACCGCATCGCGCACCACGAGCTCGTAGTTGATCCTCGCCGAGGTCGTGATCTCCCCGGCAATGACCACCTGGTTGGACTTGACGAGGGTCTCGCAGGCCACGCGGCTAGCGGGATCCTGCCCCAGGCAGGCATCAAGGACGCTGTCCGAGATGAGGTCGGCGACCTTGTCGGGATGGCCCTCGCCCACGGACTCTGATGAGAATACGAATGATTTTGACATGTTTGATCGGCTGGGAAGATGCAAGCGAACCGCCGGGAAAGGGGGTAAGGCAAGCGAAATATCAACATATCTCGATTTTGTGATGCGAGTCAGGGACAGGGGCGGAGGCCTTTGCCCCCATCGTATTTCTCTGGCCTGCAACCCTAGCCCGTTGTCTCATTGCCACTACGCCACTAATGGATGACCCCTTGATACACCCGTCCATCGACCTGAAGGGGCGGAGGATACTGGCTGTCGACGACGACCGGATAAACCTCCGCATCATCGGAGGCATTCTCCGCCACGAGGGCTACGAGATCGCCGAGGCCGGCTCCGGGGAGCAGGCGCTTGAGATCTACGCCACGTTCCAGCCCAACCTGGTCCTGCTCGATGTCATGATGCCCGGGATCGACGGGTTTGCGACCTGCCGGACCCTCAAGAAAACCTACGGCGACAAGTGCGCCCCCGTCATCTTCGTGACCGCGAAGAGCGAGGCCGACGACGTCGTCATGGGCTTCGACGCCGGCGGCGTCGACTACCTGACCAAGCCCTTCCGGCCGAAGGAGGTGGTGGCCCGGATCCGGACGCATCTGAGCAACCAGCAGCTGGTCGAGCAGCAGAAGCACCTGGTTGACCAGCTGAGCAAGGCGAACGCAGACAAGGACCGCTTCCTCGGCATGTGCGCCCACGACCTACGAAACCCCCTCTCGTCGATACGAGGACTTGCCGAGCTCATGGACGAGGACGCGATCGGCGTGCTGACCGCCGAGCAGCGGGAGATAGTCCAGACGATCCATGGGGCCAGCCAGTCCATGCTCCAGCTGGTGAACGAGTTGCTGGACGTCGCGACAATCGAGGCCGGGCACCTGAAGCTCGACAAGACGCCCACGAGCGTGGCCGAGATCGTCGAGCGGTCGGTCCACCTGAGCAACATCGAGGCGGCGAAGAAGAGCACGCGGATCGAGATCGTCAGGCCGAACGGGGACCCGATGGTCGAGGTAGACCGCAACAAGATCCGCCAGGTTGTCGACAACCTGATAAGCAACGCGGTCAAGTACTCCCCGCGGGGCTCCATCGTGACCGTTCTGATCCACTCGGACGAATCCATTGCCGGCTTCTCGGTCAGGGACAGCGGCCCCGGCGTGCCGGACAGCGAGCGCCACAAGCTCTTCAAGGACTTCGGGCGCCTCTCGGCGCTGCCGACCGGCGGCGAGAAGAGCACCGGTCTCGGGCTCGCCATCTGCCGCAAGATCGTGGAGGCCCACAACGGGACGATCGGCGTGGACAACGTGCCCGGCGGCGGGGCGGTCTTTTTCGTCAATCTTCCCCTGTACAGATGAACTTCAGCGGCAGCATCATGCTCGTCGACGACGAGGCCCACATCAGGAAGTTCATCTCGCTCCTGCTGCGCCACCTCGGCATCACGCGGATCTTCGAGGCGCACAACGGGGTCGAGGCGATCGAGGTCTACAAGCGGGAGAGCCCCGACCTTGTCATGCTCGACGTCAACATGCCGGTCATGGACGGCATCGAGACCCTCCGGGCGCTTAAGCAGCTCAATCCCGACTGCGTCGTCGTGATGCTCACCTCGCTCGCCAACCGCCAGACCATCGACGAGGCTGCCGCGCTCGGCGCCGCCAACTACATCCGCA
>CAZNNO010000084.1:0-13762 GCA_964574435.1 uncultured Opitutaceae bacterium | reverse complement strand
CGCCGTACTTGCCGGAGGGCTTCAGGTCGGCCAGCACCGGGACCCGCCTGCCGATTCGCGTAAAGTCGTCGATCGAGAGCCGGACGCCCGCGCTATGCGCGATCGCGATAAGGTGGAGGACCGCGTTTGTGGAGCCGGCGAGCGCGATCACGACCGTGATCGCGTTCTCGAACGCCTTCCGTGTCAGGATGTCCCTCGGCCGCACGCCTGCCTTGAGCAGCTCGAGCGCCGCCTGGCCCGCGCGCCTGCAGTCGTCGCGTTTCTCGTCTCCGATCGCCAGCTGCGACGAGCTGTTCGGAAGGCTCATCCCGAGGGCCTCGATTGCGGATGCCATCGTGTTCGCGGTGTACATCCCCCCGCACGAGCCGGGGCCCGGTATCGAGCAGGTCTCGACCGCGTGAAGGCCCTCGTCATCCAGTTTCCCGGCCGAGTGCTGGCCGACCGCCTCGAAGACCGAGACGATGTCGCATTCCTTCTTTGAGCCCGGGAGGATGCCGGGCAGAATCGTTCCTCCATAGACGAAAACCGAGGGCCGGTTGAGCCGGGCGAGCGCCATCAGGCATCCCGGCATGTTCTTGTCACAGCCGCCGATCGCCACCACGGCGTCGAAACCCTCGGCTCCCGCGACCGTCTCGATCGAGTCGGCGATGACCTCGCGCGAGACCATGGAGTAGCGCATTCCGGGCGTCCCCATGCTTATGCCGTCGGAGACGGTGATTGTCCCGAAGATGATCGCCTTTCCGCCGGCGGCGTCGGCGCCCGCCGCAGCCTCCACCGCCAGCTTGTCGATGTGCATGTTGCACGGGGTCACCATGCTCCAGGTCGAGGCGATTCCCACGATCGGCTTGCCGAAGTCCGCGTCGCTGAAGCCGACGGCCCGCAGCATCGAGCGATTCGGGGACCTGTCGGGTCCGTCGACAACGATTGAGGAGTGCCTGCGCAGCGAGGGTTTTGGGGTGCTCATGGGCGAACTCCGAGACCACCACAGCGCCGGGACCCGGGCAAGCGGTGTTTTCGTGGTTGCATGGCCCGTCGGGCAGGCCATTCACTCGTCAACGATCCCACGCATGGCTTTCAACCTGAAAAAGGTGCTCAAGGCACTGCTTTATTCCACAAGCCAACCGCTCTCGACCAAGGACATCCAGGCGGCGTTCGAGCGGTTCCACAGGCAGCCGCCGGCGCCGGCGGTGCCAGCGGGGGCCGCCCCTGCACCTGCGGCGGAGGCCGCGGGCGAGGCCGCGGAGGTCCCGTCCGAACCCCCGGATTCCCCCGACCTCTACGAGGATGTCCCGTCCCTGGTGACAACTGCGCAGATCCGCGAGGCGATGGATGAGATCGCTGCCGAGCTGGCGGCGGCCGACGACGGCCTCGCCCTCGTGGACGGCGCAAGCGGCTACAGGCTGGCGACCGACCCGCGCTTCGCCCGCTGGATTCGCATCCTGCGCGAGGAGCCTCCGCCCGTGAAGCTGAGCCAGTCCTCGGTGGAGACGCTCGCGGTGGTCGCCTACCGCCAACCCGTCACGCGGGCGGAGATCGAGTCGGTGCGCGGGGTCTCGGCCGACGCGGGCCTGGCAAAGCTCCTCGAGCGCGAGCTGATCACCGTCGTCGGGCGCGCCGATCTTCCCGGGCGTCCGATCCAATACGGCACCACCGAGCATTTCCTCGAGTTCGTGGGCATTAAGTCCATAGACGAGCTCCCGGCCTCCGACGTCCTCTCGTCCCGCCAGATCGACGACTGGCTCAAGGGGGGGCAGGCCGGGCACACCCCGAACGACGCCGACATGGGTCTCGACGAGCTGGCGCTCGGGGCTCCGGTGGAGGCGCCCGCGGCCGCGCCCGAACCCGCCGCGCACTGATGGACCTCGGGCCCATCCGCAAGAAGATCGACAGCCTTGACGACAGGCTGGTCGAGCTCGTCAACAGGCGCCTGGCGCTCGCCGCGGAGATCGGGAAGATCAAGCGCAAGGCCGGCGGGGAGATCTACGTGCCCGAGCGCGAGGATGCCGTCTTGAGGAAGGTCTCCGCGCAGAACAAGGGCCCCATCAAGGACGAGGCCCTGCGCGCCATCTACCGGGAGATCATGTCGGCGGCGATCGCCCTCGAGAAGCCGCTCCTGGTCGCCTACCTTGGCCCCGAGGCAAGCAACACGCATTCCGCGGCGATGAAGAAGTTTGGCGCGAGCGTCGACTACCACGCGATGGCGACGGTCGAGGACATTTTCACTGCGGTCGAGAAGGGTGAGTCCGACAACGCGGTGATCCCGATCGAGAATTCGACGGAGGGAAGCGTGCGGGAGGCGCTGGACAGCTTTGTCGAGAGCGACCTGAAGATCGTGGGCCAGATCTACATGGAGATTTCGCATGCGCTCATAGCCCAGTCGCCGCTGGACAAGATCGAGAGGGTGTACTCGAAGGACCAGGCCCTGGCACAGTGCCGCCACTGGCTGCAGAGGCACCTGGGCCACGCCCAGCTTGTCGAGGCCCCGAGCACGACGCGCGCGGTGCTCATTGCCAAGGAGGACCCCAAGGCGGCGGCCGTTGCCAGCGAGAACGCCGCAGCCCACCACGGCGTGCCCGTGCTTGTGCGCAACATCCAGGACAAGGCCGACAACACCACGCGGTTCTTCGTCCTCGGGCGCAAGCCCGCGGGCCCCGTCGGGGGGGGGAAGGACATGACCAGCTTTCTGATCTCGCTGGGCGACGAGGCCTCTTCACACTCGGGCTCCCTGCTCAAGATGCTGATGCCGTTTGGCAAGCGGGGCATAAACCTATCGAAGATCGAGTCGCGGCCGAGCAAGAAGCGTCCCTGGGACTACTACTTCTTCATCGATGTGACCGGCCACTACGAGGACCCGCCGATGAAGCTGGCCTTGAAGGAACTGTCCAAGTTCTGCCCGCTCGTGAAATGGCTCGGGAGCTACCCGGCAGCCACCTGAGCGGCATTGCGCTAATGGCCGCGTAGGGACCGCGCGTAGAGATACACGACGGCGACGCCCAGGAGGAGCAGCGCCATCGCCGCGGAGAAGTAGAGGATGCAGCCGCGCTTTGCCTGGGTCTGGATGGACGCCGCCGGGCGCCGGAACTCACTCAGGATCGCCTCGGCGTCGGTCATCTCGGGGGGAGATTCCGGAACGGGAAGCGGCGGAGCCGCGGCCCTTATGGGCGGCGCCTCGGCCTCCTGCGCCGCTATCTCGCTGTCGAGCCAGGCGAGTTGCTGCCTTACGAGCTCGCGCTGGCGCCGCAGTTCATCGGAGCGTTCGGACACGGGCGCCCGGCTGTCTTGCTCAGGGCGCGGTGACTACCGAGACCTTGCGGTGCACCTTGTCGAACTTCACGACCCCATCCTTCAGGGCAAAAAGCGTCCAGTCGCGCCCGACACCGACGTTCTTCCCCGGATGGTGCTTGGTGCCGCGCTGCCGGACGATGATGCCGCCAGCCAGGATCTTCTCGCCGCCGAACATCTTGATGCCAAGACGCTTCGAGTGGCTTTCGCGGCCGTTTACTGATGTTCCCTGACCCTTCTTGTGCGCCATGACGTGGTACTCCTCAGATGTTGATGGTCTCTATCTTGATGACGGAAAGCTCCTGGCGGTGCCCCTGCTTGCGCTCGTATCCCTTACGCTTCTTCTTCTTGAATACAATGACCTTATCTCCGCGCTTGTTCTCCAGAATCTTGGCGGAAACCGAGGCGCCCGGAAGCGTGGGCTTGCCGATCCTGAAATCGGCGCCCTCTCCGGCCGTCAGGACGTCCGTTATCTGGACGGTCGCGCCGGCTTCCGTGTTCGGAAAGCGGTTCACGATGAGGATGTCCCCCTCCGTAATGGTGAACTGCTGCCCTTGGGTTTTGATAGTGGCTTTCATGAAATAAAACCGCTGACTAAGCGGTTTCGTTAGAGTCAAAGCAAGGCTATTTTGGCGGCTGGTACTCTATCAGCGTGGCTGTGCCCGTGCCGAACCGGAAATCAACCTGGAAGCGCACGGGCAGCCGGCGGTCGTCGTCGGTTTCGATCCAAACACGCACGGTCGAGCCCCTCTTGAACATGCCGATCGGGGGCGTCTTCTCCATGCGGGGAACCAGGGTGATCGTCTTGAAGAGTCCGAGCGCGGTGAAGACGTAGTCGGGATCCTCGTCCGCCTGTATCGTGAGGGGATAGAACTGGTCCTGAAAGATGACGAGAGCGTCGCGCTTCTGGCCCGGCGCCAAGTCCCAGTAGCGGGTCTGGATGAGCGCCAGGATCAGGTCGGAGGGGCTTCCGGCGGGCATCGGCAGCTCGCGCGATTTCTCCGGGTGGATGTCGTCGGTGAAGCTGGCGGTCATTTTCCCATAGTTGAACGTCACCGAATTCTTCACGGTCTTGTTGCGGTAGGTGCTCCATTCGCTGGAGGAGAGGAGGAGGCCGCTTCCTGCCTGGTAGACCGACTCGCCCCTCCCGTCGAAGGGGAACAAGCCCCGCGCCAGGCCCCAGGTCCAGGTGGTCGTCGTGACCCGAAGCACGGCCTCGCTGCCCGTGCCGAGCGCGTCAGCGGTGATCCTGATCCGGCCCACCGAGGGAAGGAAGCCCCAGCGCACGCTGTAGGTGAGGGTCTCGCCGTCGCGCAGGCCGATCGTCGGCGCCGTCTGGGCCGCGGCGCGTGCGGCCTGCGCGGGGAGAGCCGCCGCGGCGAGACCGAGGGCGGCCCGCCTGAGAAAGCGGCCGATTGCGTTTGCACCCGGGCGCTTTTGAATACGTTTGACGTTTGCGATCATGGAGGCGGCTACACACATCCACGTCAAAGGAGCGCGTGAGCACAATCTAAAGAACCTGGATATTCGCATTCCCCGGGGGAAGTTGGTCGTGCTCACGGGTCCCAGCGGGTCCGGCAAGTCGTCCCTTGCGTTCGACACCGTCTATGCGGAGGGCTACCGCAAGTACATGGAGAGCCTGTCGACCCAGGCCCGCCAGGTTCTTGACCAGCTGAAGCGCCCCGACGTCGACTTCATCCACGGGCTTTCGCCCGTCCTCGCCATCGAGCAGCGCACAGGCGGGGTCTCGCCGCGGACGACGATAGCGACCGTCACCGAGGTCTCCGACTACTCGCGCCTGCTCTGGTCCATCGCGGGCCTGCAGCGCTGCCCCAAGGACGGCGGCCGCGTCGTCCGGCGCTCCCTCGACGACAATGTGAGCCGAATCCTCGCCGACTGCCCCGGCGAGCGGATCATGATACTCGCGCCGGTGCTCAGAGCAAAGCCGAGCGTCCTGCGCGACGAGCTGCCGCGGCTTCGCCAGAGAGGGTTCCAGCGGGTCCGCCTGGGCGGGCGCATCAGGGAGCTGGACGAGGCAGGCCTCGTGCCGAGCGGTGCGACCGAGGTCGCGGTGGACGTGGTGATCGACCGCCTGGTCGCGGCCGCCGAGCACCGCAGCCGGATCGCGGATTCCCTCGAACTCGCGTTTCGCGAGGGGGGCGACCGCGCGTTTGTGCTCTCGCAGAGGACCGCCGAGTCGCCCTGGAGGGAGCTGGCCCTGAGCCAGCACCTGGCCTGCGACGTCTGCGGCGACGTCTTCGACAGGCTGACGCCGCGGCACTTTTCCTTCAACCACCCCGAGGGCGCGTGCCCGGAGTGCGGGGGTCTCGGCCGGCGGCTGAGGCCCGTGGCCGACCTGGTCATCGCGGATCCGGAGAAGTCCGTCCGGGGCGGCGCCATCAAGCCGTGGCGAATCGGGGGGAAGAACCTCATCATAAAGCACAATGCGATCCTCAAGCAGCTGGCCGAGCAGCTCCCCTTCGATCCGGACAGGCCGTGGAAGGACCTGCCGGAGGAGACGCGCTCGGCCCTGCTCAACGGGACCGGCGAGCGCCTGTTTGCCTTCAAGCTCCGGCGCATGCGCGAGGCAAAGGCCATGCCCTTCGGGGGAATCCTCTCCGACATCGAGCAGAGCTTCCGCGACACAGAAAGCGAGGGATTCCAGGCACGGCTCTCGACGTTCATGGTGGCGGGCCCGTGCCCCGCGTGCGCCGGCGCGCGGCTCAACCGGAGAAGCGTCGCCGTCCAGATCGGGCCGCCCGGCGCGCCGCTCGGCTTTCCCGGGTTCATGGCGATGGACATCGCGGCCGCCCACGAGTTCTCCTCGGGCCTGGTGCGGGAGCTCGGCTCGAACGATGCGCTGCGGGAGGTCGTGGTCGGGATCGAGCAGCGGCTGCGGTTTCTCCTGGAGACGGGCCTCGGCTACCTGAACCTGGACCGCGACTATGCCACGCTCTCCGGGGGCGAGGCGCAGCGCGTGCGGCTGGCAACCCAGCTCGGGATGGGTCTTATCGGCGTCATCTACGTCCTCGATGAGCCGAGCATCGGCCTGCATCCGGTGGACAACGAGAGGCTCCTCGCCCAGCTGCGCGGGCTCCGCGACCGGGGCAACACGGTGCTCGTGGTCGAGCACGACGAGGAGACGATGCGCGCCGCCGACGAGATCATCGAGCTTGGCCCCGAGGCGGGGGTGGAGGGGGGCCGGCTCCTTTTTCAGGGGACACCCGAGGCCTGCGCCGCGCAGCCGGCGCGCGTCTCGCAGACAGGCCCCTTTCTCGCCAGGAGGATGTCGGTGCACAAGGACGCAGCGACCAAGGTGCCGGACGGAGCCTGGCTCACCGTGCGGGGGGCCCGGGAGCACAACCTGCGGGGAATCGACGCGCGGTTTCCGGTGGGGCTCCTCACCTGCGTGACCGGCGTATCGGGCTCGGGAAAGAGCACGCTCGTCAACGACATCCTGGCCGCCGCGGCCGCGCGCAGGCTCAACGGCGCGAAGTCCGTGCCGGGCAAGCACCGCAGCATCGAGAACCTCGAGTTCTTCGACAAGCTCGTGCAGGTGGATCAGGAGCCGATCGGGCGCAGCCCCCGGTCGAATCCGGCGACGTTCGTCGGGCTCCTCGACCTCCTTCGGGACCTCTTTGCGCAGGTTCCGCTCGCGCGGGTGCGCGGCTACAAGGCAAGCCGCTTCTCCTTCAACGTGCGCGGGGGGCGCTGCGAGCGCTGCCAGGGCGACGGCGTCATCAAGCTCGACATGCAGTTCATGGCCGACGCGTATGCGCCGTGCACAAGCTGCGCGGGGCGCCGCTACAACCGGGAGACCCTCGAGGTGCTCTTTCACGGAAAGTCGATCGCCGACGTCCTGAACATGACGGTGCGTGAGGCGATCCAGCTCTTTCGCAACATCCCGCGCGTCCTGGACAAGCTGCAGACGCTCGATGCCGTGGGACTCGGCTACCTGGCGCTCGGCCAGTCCGCCGTCACCCTCTCGGGGGGCGAGGCCCAGAGGCTCAAGCTTTCGCTTGAGCTCAGCAAGCGCCAGCAGGGCCCGACGCTCTACATCCTCGACGAGCCCACGACGGGCCTGCACTGGATAGACATCCAGAAGCTGATGGACCTTCTCTTCAAGCTGCGCGACGCGGGCAACACGATCCTCGTCATAGAGCACAACCTGGACGTCATCAACCTCGCGGACTGGATCATCGACCTAGGGCCCGGCGGCGGGCGAAGCGGCGGCGACCTTGTGTTTGCGGGGGCACGCGGCGAGATCGAGTCGCTCGGGAGCTCGGCGACGGGAGCCGCGCTGAGGAAATGGCGGGCCCGCCTGGCGCCGGGAGCTACTTCTTGACCAGACCGAGCCCGGCCGCGCCGCCCAGCGCCAGCACGGCGCCCGCGAGGTAGTACTTCGTGTGCGTGGGCGTGTGCTCGCCGCCGTCGATCCGTTGGCCCAGCCTCGAGAATTCATTCTCGGCCTTCCCGGCGAGCGACTGCTGGCGCTGGTAGCCCAGATAGACGAGCCATGCGCCGGCAGCGAGCGCGAGAAGCGAGAGGAGCTTGCGCATCCCGGCATGATGGCCGGGACGGTCACCGTGACAAGGCGCCGGTGGGACGGCCGCCCTTTTTCGCGCAATCGGGTTGAAAGGGCGAGCGTTGTGGCGTACCGATTGCAGGCCGGAGCGGGAGCGCGGTCGCCCGGGCCGGCTCTGAACCCCGGCGAACCTGGACCCCCCGGAATCACCCCACCATGCGCATGGCCTCCTCGCTACGCCTCCTCGTGCTCGTCGTGCCGCTTGTGGCGGCCGCGCAACCGCAACCCGCCGTGATAAGCCTCTGGCCGAACGGCGCCCCGGGCTTTGAGGCCCGAAAGGATGAGCCGGAACTGGCGAAGGACTACTGGGTGAAGAACATAAACAACCCGTCGCTCACCGTGTTCCCTCCGCCCCAGGGCAAGGCCAACGGCTGCGCCGTCCTGGTCGTTCCCGGCGGCGGCTTCCGCGAGCTTGTTTTCGACCGGGAGGCGAGAGAGCCCTCGGAGTTCCTCAACGGACTCGGCGTGACGGCATTCGCGCTCAAGTACCGGCTGCCCAAGGAGGCGGGCTCGCCGTACACGATGGGCGACGTCCGCCAGGACGCGTACCGCGCGATGCGGCTGATCCGCTCTCGGGCGGGGGAATTCCACGTGGACCCGAACCGCATCGGGATCCTCGGCTTCTCGGCCGGAGGCGTTGTGGTGATGATGGTCTGCTTCGACAAAGGGGACGGCGACCCCAGCGCTCCCGACCCCGTGGACAGGGTGAACGGCCGCCCGAGCTTCGAGATGATGATCTACCCGGGAAAGGACATCGTTCCCAAGTCCGTGCCCCCGGACACCCCCCCGGCGTTCCTGCTCTGCGCGAACGATGACGAATACGGCTGCGACCAGGCGGCGCTCACGCTCCTCGGGGAATTCCGGGACGCAAAGGTGTCGGTCGAGGCCCACTTCATCGCCCAGGGAAGGCACGGGTTCAACATGGGCGAGCGATCCGCGTTCGCTGCGGTGAGGGACTGGCCGCAGCGGATGGCGGACTGGCTCGGCGACCGCGGCTACCTGAAGGGACCCTGACGGCACTCGCCCGGGGCAGATGCCCTCGGCGCGCCGAACGGGCGCTCACGGAGCCAGCGACACCCACTTGTACGGGTGGTGGTCGAGCAGCGTGGGGCTCCATCCCTTCACCGAGGGCCGGATCAGGAACACGTGGGAGTAGTGGAAGAGGGGAATGACCGGCGCCTCGGTCAGCAGGATCCGCTCGGCCCGCGCATAGAGGGCGTTTCGCGCGGCCGGATCCGCGTCCCGGGCCGCGGCGAAGAGGAGGCTGTCGAAGTCGGGGCTGGACCAGCCCGTGTAGTTATTGGTGCTGTCGCCGCGCCAATTCTCGAGGAACGCCGACGGGTCGACGTAGTCGGCGATCTCCGAGGAACGCAGCAGGTCGTAGGCTCCCGTGCTGCGGGCCTCCTCGGTGCTCTTGAAGTCCTGGTTCACGAGCCGCACCTGGACGCCGATGTCGCGCCGCCACATCTCCTGGAGGGCCTCGGCGATGGTGCGGTGGGTTTCGGAGGTGTTGTAGAGCAGGTCGAAGACGGGAAGGCCGGCCCCTGCGGGATGGCCGGACTCGGCAAGGAGCCGGCGGGCCTCCTCCGTCCGACACCCCTGTACCGGCTCGGGCCTGTAGCCCCCGATGCCCGGCGGGGTGAAGGTGGCCGCGGGGGCCTGGCCGCCGCGCAGGATGCGTTCAACGACGGCGCTCCTGTCTATCGCCAGCGCAAGCGCCAATCTCACACGGGCGTCACCTAGGCCGGGACGCCGGACGTTCACGCGCAGGAAGTAGGTGCCGAGAAGGGGATCGCTCCTCAGGAGCTCGGGCGAGTCCTTGCGGTAGGCGTCTATCCTCGCGGGTGGTATCGTCTCGGTCAGGTGGAGCTGGCCCGAGCGGAAGGCGCGCTCCTCGGCGTCGATCGAGTCGTAGGCGTGGAAATGGATCTCGCGCAGCTTGACCCGCGCGGCGTCCCAGTAGCTCGGGGAGCCTGCGACGACGATCTCCTCGCCGCGCTTCCACGACACGAGGTTGAAAGGTCCGTTCCCGACCCAGCGCCCCGGGGCGGCCCAGGGATTGCCCCGCTCCGCCAAAGCGCCGTATTTGGCCACCGTGGCGATGTTTACCGGCATCCACGCCGGGCCGCTCAGAAGCGAGAGGAACCAGGGCGCGGGATGCTCGAGCGACACGGCCAGCGTCAGGGCGTCCCTTGCCCGAAGGCCGACCTGGGAGAAGTCGCCGTCGCCCCTGTTGAAGGCCTCCGCCCCTTGGATCAGGTAAAGCTGGCTCGCGCTCGCGGCTCCGAGGGAGGGGGTCAGTATGCGCCGCCACGAGGCCACGAAATCCTGCGCGGTAACCGGGTCGCCGTTTGACCAGCGGGCGTCGGAGCGCAGGTGGAAGGTGTAGGTGAGGCCGTCGGGCGTGACCTCCCAGCGCTCGGCGACCCCGGGCACCGGGTGCAGGTCGACAGGGTCCTCGGCAACGAGGCCCTCAAGGAGGGCGGAAAGCACCGTGTAGTACTTGGTCTCGGTCGCCAGGTGGGGATCGAGGTCGGCCAGGTCCGGGCCTATCCCCCTGTGGAGCACCTGGTCTCGGTCCCCCGTGCTCACGTTTGTCCCGCGGGAGCAGCCGAAAAGCGCGACGCCTGCCGCTAGCATGGCAGCGAGCGAGGCTTTCCCCTGCTTCATGCCTTCTCGATCAGCGCCACAGCGTGGGCGGCGATCGCCAGCCCCCGCCCCAGGTCTCCGACGCCCTCGTTCGTCGTCGCCTTGATGCCGATGGAGTTCGCGGGGATCCCGATCGAAGCGGAGAGCGCGGTCTTCATCTCGGCGATCCGTCCGGAGATCCGCGGGCGCTCGGCGATGACCGACGCGTCGATATTGACCGGCTCCCAACCGTTCTCCCGCAGGACCTGGACCACGCGCCTCAGCAGGACCTGGGAATCGACGCCCTTCCAGGTCGGGTCGGTGTCGGGGAAAAAGTTCCCGATGTCAGGCAGCCCCGCGGCCCCCAGCAGCGCGTCGCAGACCGCGTGGGTGACGCAGTCGGCGTCGCTGTGGCCCTCCAGGCCGAATTCGGACTCGAATCGGACGCCCCCGAGCACGAGGGCCCTGCCCTGGAGCGTGCGGTGGATGTCGTAGCCGTGGCCGACTCGGTAGGACATGGTGCAGGTCTGGCCTCTCAGACTCGGGCTGCCAGCAGGAACTCGAGGTACGCCAGGTCCTTGGGCGAGGTCAGCTTCTGGTTGGGATGGGTGTTCTCGAGAAGCGCCACGGGTCGGCCGAGGAGCTCAACGGCCGCGGCGTCGTCCGTCACGGAAAGCCGGCGCCCGGTGACGCGGGCGTAGGCCCGCTCGATCAGGGCCCTTGAGAAGACCTGGGGGGTTTCCATGGCCCAAAGGCGCGAGCGCTCGATGTTGCGCAGCCGGCCGCTTCCCCGGTGCTCCTTGATCGTGTCCGTGACGCGGTGGGCGAGGACGACGGCCTCCTCGCGCCTCACGATCTTGTTGAGGGCGACCAGCTGCTCGGGAAGGACGAGCGGGCGGGCGCAGTCGTGGATGAAGACGTAGTCGATGTCCCCGGGCAGCGCGCTGAGCGCGGCGACGACCGAGTCCTGCCTCTCCCTGCCCCCGCGAACCAGCAGGGAAGGGGTCGGCGCGAAGGCCGACAGCGCCGTCATCTGGGAGCGGTCCCTGTACACGATAACGTAGAAGTCGGCCACGCCGCTCGCGGCGAAAGCCGCGGCGGAATGCGCGAAGACGGGCCGGCCCGCGAGCGGGGCGAGCATCTTGTCGGGCACGGCTCCCGCCATGCGCTTTCCTGCGCCTGCTGCTAGAAGTATGACCGCGGTGCGCGACATAGGTGCCCGATAGCTGTTTGTGGACCGTCGAGCCTACGCCCTTTGGACCCGAGTGCGACACGGAAAATCATGGCGCCTAACGATTTTTTGACAAGGATCGGCCCCCGCCTTGAGCGCCGACCTCCCAGCCCCCGCGAAGATAAACCTCTTTCTTGCCGTCACCGGCCGCAGGCCAGACGGGTACCACGACCTGGTTTCGGTGGCGGCGCCGCTCGTCTGGGGCGACTCGCTCGGCGTCGAATGCGTGGGGGACACCTTTTCGGTCGAATGCGACAGCGCCGAGGTCCCAAAGGACCGGTCGAACCTCGTCATACGGGCCGCGGAGGCCTTCGCCAGGGCCACGGGGTGGTCGGGAGGCGCCAGGTTCACGATTGTCAAGCGGATCCCGTCCGGCGCGGGCCTTGGAGGGGCGAGCAGCGACGCGACGACGGTCCTCGAGGCCCTCAACGAGAGGGCGGGCGGCCCGCTCGGGCCCGAGGGCCTGGCGAGGGTTGCCGCAGCGGTGGGCTCGGACTGCGTGCTGTTCCTCGCGAAGGGGCCCGTTGTCATGCGCGGGCGGGGCGAGCGGGTGGAGCCGCTCGCCAAGGAGGCCTACAGCCGGATCCGCGGCATGCGTGTCCTCCTCTTCAAGCCCGCCTTCGCGATCGCGACCCCCTGGGCGTATGCGACGCTCGCGGCGGGAGCCCCGGAAAGCTACGTGCAGGCGGCGACGGCCGAGGCGATGCTCGCCGCATGGATAGGGCGCGCCGGCGCGCGGGCGCAGGAGCTGTTCTTCAACACGTTTGAGGCGCCGGCATTCGCCAAGTTCGGAGCCCTGCCGCTGCTGCTCGAGCGCCTGCGGGGCCAGTTGGGGATCGAGGCGCGCATGAGCGGCAGCGGCAGCGCCTGCTTCGCTCTCCTGGACGAGAGCGCGGACGCGGGGCCGGCCACGGCCGCGATCCGAGAGGCCTGGGGCCCGTCGGCGTTTGTCGTCGAGACGCGGGTGGCCTGAGGGCCCTTGCGCCCCGCGCCCCGCGCAATTACGCGGTAAATCGAATTGACCGGCTCGCCCGGGAGGCCCGTTATCGACTTCGGCCCGCGGAACCCCTTCCACACGGCCACTTTGCCATGGCCAAGGAACAGAGCTCGAAGGAGGAAGTCGTCGTGCAAGGCATCTCAGCCTCGCAGGGCATAGCCTATGGCCAGATTTTCGTCTACCTCCAGAGCGAGGTCGAGATCCCCTCCTACCAGGTCGACCCCGACAAGCGCATCGACGAGATCGCGCGCTTCGACAAGGCGCTGCTCGTGACGCGCCAGCAGATCTCGAAGATCCAGGACGAGGTCGAGAAGAACCTGGGCAAGAACGAGGCGCTGATCTTCGACGCACACCTGCTCGTCCTCGAGGACCAGGCACTGATCTCGGAGACGATCCGCGAGTTCGAGACCACGGGCCGCAACATCGAAACCTGCTTCGACATGGTCTCCAGGAAATACATCCAGGCGTTCTCGGAGATCGACGACGAGTACCTCCGCGAGAGGGCGGGCGACATCCGCGACGTGGCGCAGCGCGTCCTGCAGAACCTGCTGGGGCAGGCCGAGACCAGCATCAGCAGGCTCGTCGAGCGGCGCATCGTCGTGGCGAACGACCTCTCGCCCTCGGACTCGGCCGGGATAGACCGCGGATCGGGGCTGGCGATCGTCACCGACTCGGGCAGCAGGACCAGCCACGCGGTCATCGTGGCCCGCTCGATGCAGATCCCGGCGGTCGTCGGCGTGCGCGACCTTACAAGGCGGGTCCGGACGGGTGACTGGGCGCTCGTTGACGGCTACGACGGCCTCGTCATCCTGAACCCTTCCGAGCAGACGCTCTTCCGCTACGGGAAGATCCAGTCGCTCAAGAAGTCATTCGAGGGCCGGCTCCTTGCGGCAAACCGCCAGAAGGCCGTCACCCTCGACGGCGTCGACGTGACGCTCATGGCGAACATCGAGAAGGTCGAGGAGGTCGAGCAGGTGAAGCAGTTCTACGCCCAGGGCGTGGGCCTCTTCCGGACGGAGTACCTCTTCCTGAACGCCTC
>CAZNNO010000083.1:0-14020 GCA_964574435.1 uncultured Opitutaceae bacterium | reverse complement strand
TGACGGTGAAGTCCAGGAAGTAGCCGCCCGTGGTGCGCTCGGCGAAGACGCTCCGCGTGTCCGGGTAGTCCGCGAGCGCTTTCTCGATCTGCACGCCGAGGTCCTGGATCTCGGCCAGGTCGGGACCGAACACCTTGACGCCCAGTACCGAGCGGAACCCGGTCGTCAGCATCTCCGTGCGGGTTTGGATCGGCATCCAGAAGATGTTGGCCATTCCGGGCGTCTTCAGCCTCTCGTTGAGCTCGGCGAGGATCTTCTCCCAGGTCATGCCTTCGCGCCAGCGTTCGTGGGGCTTGAGCGTGATCACCGTCTCAAACATCGACAGCGGCGCGGGGTCCGTGGCCGTCTCGGATTGGCCTGCCTTGCCGAAGACGGTCTCGACTTCGGGGGTCTGGCGGATGATCCGGTCCTGGATCTGCAGGATGCGGGTCGCCTCCCCTATTGTCATTCCCGGCACGGCGGTGGGCATGAAGAGGATCGAGCCCTCGTTGAGCGGCGGCATGAACTCGCTTCCCAGCCTACTGAAGGGAATGACCGTCGCAGCAAGGACGCCGACGGCGACTAGGATGGTCGACCAGCGGTGGCGCAGCACAAAACGGGCGAAGGGCCTGTAAGCCCAGACGAGGAAGCGGTTGACGGGATTCCGCGCCTCGGGCGTGATCCTGCCGCGCACGAGCAGGACCATGAGGACCGGCACAAGCGTGATCCCGAGGAGCGCCGCGAAGAACATCGAGAATGTCTTGGTGAAGGCGAGCGGCTTGAAGAGACGCCCCTCCTCCCCTCCTAGCGAGAAGACGGGGATGAAGCTGACCGTGATCACCAGGAGCGAGAAGAAGAGGGGGCGGCCGACGCTGCGCGCGGCGGCGACGATCACCGAGACCCGCTCGGGGCCCGACGGCTCGCGGCCGTTCTCCTCCCGGAAATGCTCCAGGTGCTTGTGGGCATTCTCGACCATGATTATCGCCGCGTCGACCATGGCTCCGATCGCAATCGCGATTCCGCCGAGCGACATGATGTTCGACGTAAGGCCGAGCCCGTGCATCGGGATGAACGAGAGCACGATGGCGATCGGCAGCGTCACGATGGCTACCAGCGCCGAGCGCACGTGCCACAGGAACACGAGGCAGACGAGGGCCACCACAATGCTCTCCTCAAGGAGCTTCTCCCGGAGGGTCTCTATCGACTTCCTGATCAACTCGCTCCTGTCGTAGGTGGGCACGATCCGTACCCCCGGAGGAAGCGACGGCGCTATCTCGGCAATCTTGCGTTTTATGCCGTCGATCACGTCCAGGGCGTTCTCCCCGTAGCGCATGACGACGATGCCGCCGACGACCTCGCCCTTGCCGTCGAGCTCGGCGACGCCCCGGCGCATGTCGGGACCCAGGTGCACTGTCCCGACGTTCCTGACGAGGACCGGGGTGCCCCCGTCGGACTTTAGAGGGATATCCTCGATGTCTGCGACGCTCCTGATGTAGCCGCGTCCCCGGACATAATACTCCGTGGAGCCGACCTCGAAGACCCTTCCACCGACGTCTCTGTTCGACTGGCGGATCCTGGAGACCACGTCCCCGAGCGTCACCCCGTGCGCAAGCAGCTTGTTGGGATCGAGGTCGACCTGGTACTCCTTAACGAAGCCCCCGACGGGAGCCACCTCGGCGACGCCCTTCACTGACTCGAGGGCGTAGCGCAGGTGCCAGTCCTGCAGTCCTCGAAGGTCGGCGAGGCTGTTCCTGCCGCTTTCGTCGACCAGGGCGTATTCGAACACCCAGCCGACTCCCGTAGCGTCCGGGCCGATGACGGGATTGACTCCTTCCGGCAGCGATCCGCTGACCGAGCTCAGGTACTCGAGGACGCGCGACCGGGCCCAGTAGATGTCAGTCCCGTCCTCGAATATCACGTAGACAAACGACTTTCCGAACATGGATTCGCCACGGACGAACTTGACGTGGGGGGCGGCGATAAAGCGGGTTGATATGGGGTAGGTAATCTGGTCCTCGACGAGGTCGGGCGAGCGGCCCTCCCAGTCGGTGGAGATGATGACCTGCACGTCGCTCAGGTCGGGAATCGCGTCGAGAGGCGTGCGCCTGAGCGCCCACACGCCACCGGAGAGCGCGAGGACCACGAGAATGACGACGAGGAACTTGTTTCGCGCGCTTGCCTCGATCACGCGCTCGATGGCGGTAGGGGGTGATTCGGGAATCTTCATGGGCTCACCACGATTTGAGCGCCCCCTGCACCTTCGACTCGGCGTCGACGAGGAAGTTGGCGCTGCTGACGACCCGTTCGCCCTCGGCGATGCCCTTGGCGACCTCGTAGCGGTCGCCGTATTTCCTGCCGAGCACGATGTATCGTGGTTCAAGGCGGCCGCCGCCCCTGTCGACGAAGACGATCGAGCGAAGCCCCGTCGGCAGGACCGAGCTCACCGGCACGGTTAGGCCCTCTCCGCGGTCTGTCACGAGCCCGACGTCCACGTACATGCCCGGGCGCAGGTGCCTGTCTGCGTTCACGATGTCGATCCTCGCCCGCACGGTGCGCTTCATCTCGTCCGTGAACGGATCCACAAGCGCTATCTTTCCAGTAAACGTCTCGCTCGGGAAGGCCGATGACGAAACCGTCACCCGCAGCCCGACCTTGAGCAGCGACAGGTCCTCCTGGTAGAAATTAGCCCAAACCCAGACTGCCGAAAGGTCGGCAACGGTCACAAGGCGGTCCCCCGCCGAGACATGTTGCCCCTGGCGGACCCCGATGGACTCGACGATCCCGTCGACCGGCGACACAAGCGTCAGGTATTGCCTCGCACGCCGTGTAGCCTCGAGGGCCTCTATCTCCGCGTCGGGCACGTTCCACTGCCGGAGGCGCTCCCGGGCGGAGTCGATGAGGCGCACGACATCGTCCGCCGACCCGGGAGGTCCGGACCTTTCCGCTGTGTCTCGCATGCGAAGGAGGTCCAGGTACTCCCTTTCGGTGGATGCAAGGTCTGGGCTGTAGATGTCCATGAGGGCCTGGCCTCTGGAGACCGCGTCGCCGGGAGCCAGCACCTCCAGGTCGTGAATGTAGCCGTCGACCCGGGCGACGCTGTCCCAGGCTCGCTGGGTCGCCACGGCCACCGTTCCGGCCGCCCGCAGGACGCTGCGAAGCGGCGTTCGGGCTGCCTTTTCGAAGGTGACGCCGATCTGCTGCTGCCGCTCGAGCGGTATCTCGAACTCGCCGGGGGCGCCGGCCGGGATGTCCTCCGCCGCTCGGGCGGCTGCGGCTGCAGCCGCGACGGCGGCGATGGAGACTAGCGAATGCCAAAAGTGGGGATTTCTATTCATTGTGATTCCTGTTCCTTGAAGGTGATCTAGTGGTGGGCTTCCTCGGGCGAGTGCGCCGAGGTGTATGAGGAAAGGTCGTACACTCCGGTTAGGAGGGTGAGATCGGCCAGCCTGTCCGCCTGGTCCGTTACGGCCCGGGCAACCGTCAGCCGGTTCTCAACCAGCATGCGGTGGGCATCCAGGACGTCCTGGAAAGGCCCGAGGCCGCTCTCCCAGGCGGCTTCGGCGCTGGAGAGGGTCTGCTCCGTTAGCGGTATTATTTGGCCGCGGTAGAGCAGCGCCTGGCGCCTCGAGTTGTCCAGGTCCACGGTGAGGTGGTGAACGTCCTCGCGGATGCTGAGCTCGTAATCCGCCGCATCGCGCTCCCGCGCCCGCTTCAATGCGAGGTCGCGGCGCAGGTCGCTGTCGTACTGCTTCCCGTTGAGCCAGGGCAGGGTGAAGTCGACCGTCAGCATGCCCTCTCGGATCCCGGCGTCCCCGCTGTACTGGCGGGCCTCAAGGCCCACCCCGATGGCAGGCAGGCGCTGGCGCCTGGTGAGCAGCGCCTCGGCCTCGCTCTCCTCGGTCTCCTCGCGCAGGATCTTGAGCTTTGGGGCCCAGTCCATGGCGTCCCTGACAAGCGCGTCGCTGAAGGGCACCCGTCCCGCGACATCGGGCAGGGCGACCCTGGGCCATGGAGTGTGCAGGTTGCGGTTCAGCAGCCGGTTAAGCAGCACCTGCTCATGCTCACGCTCCAGTTCGAGTGTCGTGATGTTGTCCGCCACCTTGGCCCGCTCGGTCTGCGCCCGGAGCCACTCGACCTGGCTCGATTTGCCCGCCCTGTAGCGGCTGTCCACGGCCGACACCGTGGCCTCGAGCCAGCGAAGGTCCTCGCGCCCCAGCTCAAGGCTCCGGTCGGCAAAGGCCAGCTCATGTAGGTTCACGCTTAGGTCGCGCCTAAGCCTCTGGATGTCGTAGGCGACGCCCAGGCGCGCCGTCGCAGCCCGAGCCTCGGCCGTATTGCGCGCCAGCTCCGGACGCCCAAACACCGGCAACCTTTGCTCAACGCCGTAGATGATGTTGCCCTCCTGCGACGCCTTCATCCCCTGCGGCGCGGACTGCCATAGGCCCAGTGAAAACGTCGGGTCCTCCCATTTTCGAACCGAGTCGATGGCGGCGGAGGCAGCGTCGGCACGCGCGCCTGAGGCCTCGAGGGCCGGATTGGCCGCCCTGGCCTCGTGCAGTAGACGATCGACGATGTCGGGGGTTATGGCGAGCTGCCCGTCAGTCGGCGCGCCGTCGCCAGCAAGGAGACGAGGCAGGCTTGGGAATGCGATGAGGAGGATAATAAGGCGGAATGTTTTCATGAACCACGGGGATTTGAGGATGAACGGGCGGAGCGAGCCCGCTGCGTGGGCGCGCGGCGTGGCGCCGGCAGCGAGGGGGGGGTGACACAGCCCGCGTCACTGCGCGGGCGCCATTCGGCCCGGTGGCCTTAGATCAGGAGACTGCAGTACGCCTTGAACAAAGGCGCAGATGCAGCACGCGCTGCCGTGGCAGGCGTCGTCGTCCCGGCCTTTTCAGCCGCGGAACAGACTAATACATCAAAAAACCTTACGTCCGGCGCGGGTGCCGGCAGCGACCTGCGCGCTGCGGCCACGCTTGCAGCGCCCGCAGGCTTATCAGACGCGAACAGGGCCGGCGCCGGTAGGGCCGGACAGGCGCATCCCGCCTTACCGCACGAACCCTGGCATCCGTGGTCCGCACAGCAGCAGGCTTTGGGCGACAGCCTCTCCACAGGCTGCACCGACGCAAACGCAGTGCAGAGGGCGGCGATCAGGAGCCATGTGAACCGTTTCATACTGACAGCAGCCACGCTATCCCTATCGGCCGCCCACGTAAATGCTATAATGCTGCGCCGTAAATTTCCGACGATAAGCGCCTTGTGACGGACCGTAAATTGAGCACCCTGGCGGCCCTCCCACGCATCGGTAATTGCAATCGACAAGTGCCCAAGCTCTTCAACCATGGGCCCTCCTATGGGACAGCTTGATCATCTCTTTGAACAGAACCGCGCCTGGGCGGACGCCATCCGCGCAAGGGATCCCGGGTTTTTCCTCAAGCTCTCGCGCCAGCAGTCGCCCGAATACCTGTGGATTGGCTGCTCCGACAGCCGGGTGCCGGCAAATGAGATCGTGAACCTCCTGCCCGGTGAGCTGTTCGTCCACCGGAACATTGCGAACGTGGTGGTGCATACGGACCTGAACTGCCTCTCAGTGATGCAGTTCGCCGTCGACGTGCTCAAGGTGAAGCACATCATCGTCTGCGGGCACTACGGCTGCAGCGGCGTGCGTGCCGCGCTGCGCTGCGAGCGCATAGGGCTAGCCGACAACTGGCTGAGGCATGTGCAGGATGTCGCAGAGAAGCACAGGTCCTGCGTGCACGCGATCGAGGGGGACCAGGTGCGCACGAACCTCCTGTGCGAGCTGAACGTGATCGAGCAGGTGAACAACGTTTGCCAGACCACCATCGTTAACGATGCCTGGGAGCGGGGCCAGGCCCTGACGGTCCACGGCTGGATCTACGGCCTTAAGGACGGGATAATCCGAAATCTTGGCCTTGGAGTCTCGTCGGCCCGGGAATTCGAATCGCAGTACCGCGCCGCCCTCGAATCCGTAGGGTCCCGCTGATCCAGCTGCGCGCCAGGACCGGGGCGCAGCCCAGATAGGGATAGGAGTCTCCCGCCCCCTGCGGTTCTGCTGCTGGCACGGGGCCTGCTACCCAAAGGAACATGACCAAGACCGAGGACGCCATCGACCAGGAACTCGAGGAGACGCACGCACGCCTGCTTCTGAACCTGGTAAGCACCGGAAGCGTGCATGGCGTGTACATCCTAACGCCTCCACCCGCAGACGACCCGGAGTGACGCATAAGCCGGGTTTCTCCGGAAGCCGCGGCGCGCAAGGGGGTAAGCTCGTTGGCTCAGTTTTCGTGGATGCTACCGCAGGATCTTTTGCTTAACACGCCTGACGGTAGCTTCTCAGCGGCCCGCTTTTCTGCGTCGGATCAGGCAACCCTAGCTTTCCACCCAAAGGTGCGAGACTCGCGGAGGGCGCAACGCCAGCACGTCTCCGGCGTTCACTTGAGTCGCGCGCATTCCGCGTGGCAGAAGCAGGTCGTGAGGTGGTCGTTCACCATTCCGGTCGCCTGCATGAAGGCGTAACAGATCGTCGTTCCCACAAACCTGAACCCCCTCGCCTTCAGGTCCCTGCTCATCGTATCGGATTCCGCCGTTCGCGCCGGCACGTCGCCGCGGCCGCGGCGACGATTGACCTTGGGGGTTCCGCCGACGAACGACCATAGGTACCGGTCAAAGCTTCCGAATTCCTTCTGCACAGACAGGAAAGCCTCCGCGTTCCGAATTGTCGCCGCGATCTTTAGCCGGTTGCGCACAATGCCAGAATCGGCCAGAAGCCTTGCAGTTTCCCGTACGCCGTATTTCGCGATTTTTCCCGCATCGAACCCTTCAAACGCCTTTCGGTAATTCCCGCGTTTGGCGAGGATCGTCGACCAGCTGAGCCCTGCCTGGGCGCCCTCCAGAATCAAGAGCTCGAACAGGGCCCGGTCGTCATGGTGCGGCCTTCCCCACTCCTTGTCGTGGTAGTCGATATCGTGCGGCTTGGTGGGCCAAGGGCAGCGGCGCTTGGAGGCGGAGGGTGGCATTGGCTTGTGCGACTATGTAACTACGTTTTCAATCAAGGGCAAAGCTCCACCGAAGCACCGACTGTCGGCGCGGGAACGAAAGGCGGCCGTCCTGGAATCCATTCGGCGGCTCATGAGGGGACCAAATTGTAGGTGGGTTCCTGCACCCGGGCCCGCAAGCCCGTTGTGGCCCTGACCGGCCGTCGGAAAGCGCCCGTGCGCATCGAGGGCCCAAGTCCGGCATCGGTTGGCTTCACCCAATAGGGATAGGAAGCGGTCGGGAATGCGGTTGCGCACAACCATAAGGGATACCCCGTTGGAGAGGCGCATGGTACGCAAGTTTCGTTACTTGCACTGCCCGAATACCTTAGTGCGGGCCCAATCCGAATGGCATCGCGCATGCGGAAAGGAGGCGAGCAAAGGTTTGTATTCGTGCCTTTTCGCCACCCAAACATCAGCCTCTAGCCGCCCGATTGCTGCCCGACCCGATTCGCGGAGGGCGACGTCATTCGGCGGGCGACCATCGCATAGCTCTCTTCCACCCAAGAACATGAATGCCCATCCCCCAGCACCAATCCGGCGGAAATCCGCGACGTCCAGGTTGCTCGCAGCCACTTTGCGCGATCTGGCACCCTTTTCCGCTAGCATCGCATCGCGCACCGCCCCAATGCGGACCGCATGCCTGATTGTCACAGCCCTGGGGACAGCTGCCGGGCTTCACGGCCAGGTCGACTACGCTACGCCCTACACCTTCACCACGCTGGCGGGCCGGGCGGGCGCCGAGGGCAATGTAAATGGGACAGGAACCTCGGCGTGGTTCAGCCTGCCGGAGGCAGTGGCGGTGGACGGCAACGGAAATGTGTATGTTGCAGATGTTGGCAACGGGTTGATCCGAAAGATCACGAGCGAAGGGGTGGTCACCACATTCGTCACCGCGCAGACCATGGCAAATGCGGTGAATTTCCCCACCAATGAAGGCACGGCGGGCCTCGCCTTTAGCCCTTCAGGCTTGGCAACCGACAGCGCAGGAAACCTGTACGTGTCCGACCAAGGCTACCGCGTGATCTGGAAGATAACGAGCGCCGGAGCCACCACCTACATCGCCGGGAACGGCGCGAACGTCGGCGCGGTGGACGGCATTGGCATTGAAGCAGGGTTTATCAATCCCCTGGGTCTCGCCTACGACGGCCAGGGCAATCTGTACGTCGGCGACCGCTACACCCTCCGCAAGGTCGCGGTGAGCTCGGGAGGCGTCACCACTTTGGCGGGTAATTCCACGCTCTTCGGCAACGCCGACGGCACCGGAAACGCAGCACGGTTCAGCGGGATCTCCGGGGTGGCCATTGACGGCAGCGGGAATATCTACGTCGCCGATTCCGAAGGCAACTTCACGATACGCAAGGTGACGAGCGCCGGTGCCGTGACGACCTTCGCCGGCACGGCCGGGAAAATCGGCGCCGCCGACGGAACCGGAAGCGCCGCGCAATTCGATGCGCTGAACGGGATCGCGGCGGACGCTGCTGGAAACCTGTATGTCACCGTCGCGAACAACACGATTAGGAAGATCACGAGCGCGGCCGTCGTCACTACGTTGGCCGGCACGCCCGGGATCACGGGTTCGGCCGACGGCACGGGTGCCGGTGCGCAGTTCAATCTGCCCTACGGTGTTGCCGTGGACGCTGCTGGTGACGTGTTTGTCACGGATTCCCTAAACTATACGATCCGCGAGCGCTATGCAGCGGCCAATGCCGCGCCGACGATCGGGACCCAGCCGGCCTCGCAGTCCGTTGGGATCGGCGCCTCGGCCACGTTCGCAGTCCAGGCATCCGGGGTGCCCACGCCAGCCTACCAATGGCAGTTCAACGGCGCAAGCATCGGCGGCGCGACGAGTCCGACGCTCACGATAGCGAATGTGCAGGCCACCAGCCTGGGAACCTACTCGGTCGCCGTTTCAAACAGCGTGGCCAGCGTGGTATCGAGCCCCGCCACGCTCTCAAGCCCGGGCGTTCCTCCTGTCGCCCTCGTGAACCGGCCACGCCTGATCAATATCTCAAGCCGCGCCTATGTCGGCACGGGTGCGAACCTGGAGATAGCCGGCTTTGTGGTTTCCGGTCCGCCCGGATCCAGCGACACGGTCCTAATCCGCGGAATCGGCCCATCGCTCGCACAGTTTGGCGTGAGCGGGGCGCTGGCCAATCCCGTCCTGACGCTCTTCGACTCCAGCGGGGAGCAGATTGCCACCGACGAGACATGGGCCGCGAATTCAGACTTCTCGCAGATCATATCGGCCGAATCGACCACCGGAGCCTTTCCGCTGAGCTATTCGAGCGGCGACTCTGCGTTGGTGGTCAGCCTGGCTCCCGGCAGCTATACGGCCGAGGTGTCCGCCACGGCCAACTTTACCGGAGTCATCAACACGCCGGGTGTCGCTCTCGCCGAGGTCTATGAGGTGAGCAGCTCGGGCGCGCAGCTCGTCAACATCTCAACAAGGGCGTACGTCGGCACGGGATCCAACGTGGAAATCGCCGGCATCGTGGTCACGGGCTCACAGCCTGCAACGGTGCTGATCCGCGCGGTCGGTCCGGCCTTGACGCAGTTCGGTGTGAGCGGCGTGCTGGCGCAGCCGTCGCTTGCCGTGACCGATTCGTCGGGGAACACGGTCGCCTCCAACACAGGGTGGTCGAGCGGCTCCAATGCAGCGGCGGTCGCAGCGGCGGCCGCGTCGGCGGGAGCCTTTGCCCTGCCTTCCGGAAGCGCCGACTGTGCGGTCGTTGTGACTCTCCAACCGGGTTCCTACACGGCGGTGATTTCGGGAGTCGGGGGCACGAGCGGCGTCGCGCTTGCAGAGGCCTATCTGGTTCCGTAGGGGTCATCCGAGGCTTACGGGTCCCCGCGGCGGGAGGGAAAGTTCCCGTTCGAAGGCGCGCAACCATGGTTTAGGGGCAAAACTGTTGCCAATTGGCGGGATGGACGGGACTCGAACCCGCCGCTATTATCGCCGGCTACCGGGGCGAATCCGATAAGACACCGATTTAGTGGCTCTTCAGTGGCTCATTTCAGCCCAAAATTTATCGCCGTGAACGAGTTTGGGAGATTCTTGACACGAGAGGGCTTTGGTGGGATGGTCCCACCGTGCTCCTCACTCTCGATGCTAAACGCCGCCTGACGGTACCAAGTTCGCTTGCACCGTCGCGCCCAGGGGATCATTTTGAGGCTGAATTCCACCCCGAGGATGACACGTTGATTTTTCGAAGACTCGCACCCAAGGGAGACTGGTTGACCGTCCTGAAAGAGTGTCCTGTGCCAATGGACGACCTGCCTCTACGTCGACGTGAGTTGCCCCGGCGACGGAAGCTATGAATTGGCTTTTGGATTCTGACGTGCTGAGTCAGCCAGCAAGGAAGAACGGCAATCCTCGAGTAATTGCATGGCTCGAGGTCGAGAAGAACAATTGTTACACGAGTGCTATCGTGATCGCGCAACTCGCCTATTGGGTTAGGAGCAAAGACGGGAATGCGCGAGATCGCCTGCAAGCATGGCTTACGCGGCTTGTCGAGGCGATGCACGGGCGCATCCACGGTTTCAATGTCTCGGTGGCCCATGTATGGGCAGACCAGGAGCGAACTCTTGAGCTGGCTGGCCAAAGAATGCCGGTCGAAGACAGCTATATCGCCGCCACGGCGCGCCGTCATAATCTTACGATTGTGACAGGAAATGACCGGGATTTCCGTCGTCCAGGACTCAAGGTATTCAACCCATTCAAGGAAAACGCCGAATAGGGATAGGGACGACATTCGGCGTCAAATAATGGCGGGATAGACCGGATTCGGACCATCGACCTACGGCGTGACAGGCAGCGAATTCTTGATGGCCCAACGACCAAAGCGGCTCCCGGCAGGCAAAACGGGCAGAACGGACTCGCTCCAGTTCATCCTCTATACTTGCCGGAAACCTTAGGATCTCAGTCAATCACAAAGCCGTAGTCGTCATCGCGACCCTCTCTTCAAACATATGGCCCTCGTTTTCCATCGCCCTACGCTTTTTCGATGGACATAAATGAACACGGTTCATGTTATTGATGACCGTTCATCATGTCGCTGCAATCCCTACGCGCCGCGATGCGGGCCGGCTTCGAGCGCGAAATTATCCACGCCGCCAGCGAGGACTTCGCCACCCGCGGGCTCGAAAATTTTTCGATACGGCGTCTTGCCGCTCGGATGGGGTGCGCAGTCGGCACAGTCTACCTCTATTTTGACGACAAGCAGGACCTCCTGAATGCCGTCGTTGAGGACAGCTTTCGCCAGCTTAACGAGACGTTGCAGGCTTCGGCGGCGGCGGCTGCCCCTGGCCGAATGCTGCACGGCATGGTTCGCGCCTACGTCACCTTCGGCCTCGAGCACCCCCACCATTACCGCTGCGCCTTTGCGCTGTCAGGGACGTCGAAGTCGAAGCACTACAAACCGCACGCTGCTTTCGACAGCCTGCGCAAAATGGTGAGCCAGGGGATGAAAGCCGGCGTCTTTCTGTCCAGCGACGTCGAGTTGGTGAGCCAAACGATCTGGGCGGCCACGCACGGGTTGACATCGCTCCTCATCGTCCGCCCGAACTTTCCCTGGGCCTCGACCAAGGCACTCGTGGACTCACTGGCCGATACACTTCTTCACGGACTGTTTGTTGCAGGTAGTGTTAGGCACCAAAAGAAACATCGAAGCAAGCAGTCCACGTAAAGCATGCCCACCGACGCACAACCCCCGTTAGCGCCCGCTCGGCCCCACCCGGCTCTGGCCCTCGCCTTAGCGGCCCTGCTCCTGCCCTTTGCGATAGGCGCGAGCACCATCGCCGCCGCCGCCTGGCTTGCACCGGTTTTCATGCTGCGGTTCACCCGCACTGCGCGTTTCCGGTTTAGCCTGGTCCCCGCCTGGGCCGTTCTGTTCATCTCGTTCCTGTTCCAATTTCGCGGGGTCGTGCCCATGCCACCGGCCGGCGAGGCGGCGGTCGGCGTGGCATCCTCGATACTTGGATTGCTCCCCTATGCCCTCGACCGCTGGGCCAACCGGGTCCGACCGGGATTCGTCTCGACGCTCGTCTTTCCCTGCACAGTAGCCGCCATCGATTTCAGCACCCGCGTCTCGCCGTATGGGAGTTGGGGCGTGCTGGGTTATTCGCAGTTCGGGAATCTGCCGATCATGCAGTTCGCATCGGTGGCGGGGATTTACGGAATCTCGTTCCTGGTCGCCTGGCTTGGCCCGGTGGCGAACTGGGCATGGGAGGAAAGCTTTGCTTGGCACCGCCTCCGCCGAGGAGCGACAGTCTTTGTCGCCGTCGTAGGCAGCGTGTACGCCCTAGGTTGCGTGAGGCTTATGGTAGCCGGGCCCGGCCCCGGAACCGTGCGCGTCGCCGGAATCGCAGCGGGTGACAACATCTGGACGTTTCTCAATCAGTCGGTTCAGGACCGCTTCTGGTCGGGCCAACCGCTCAATGAAGCAGAGAAGGCGCCGGTGAGGGCTGATATGGCGGGAAAGGCCGATCGGCTGCTCGAGCAGTCCGAGCATGAAGCCCAGGCGGGGGCGCGCGTGGTATTCTGGAGCGAAGGGGGCGCGTGGGTCCTGAAGCAGGATGAACCGCGCCTCATTGCTAAGGGATCAGCGCTGGCGGCTAAGTATCGGATCTACCTGGGGATGGCCCTGATCAGTTTTGATCCGGCGCAATCGCCTCTTCGCCAGAACAAGCTGGTGTTGATCGGCCCTGACGGGAAGGTCTGTTATGAATACTGGAAATCCCGGGCGGTTCCCGGCGCTGAGCAAGCAACCATGGAAGTCAACGGCAACCCTATGCGCTACACGGACATTTCCACAGGGCGCCTGGGATCGTTCATCTGCTATGACCTGGATTTCCCTTCGCTCGTGCTACAGGCGGGTCGCGACCGGACCGATCTTTTGATCGTTCCGGCGAACGACTGGGCGGCAATCGATCCGCTGCACACGCACATGTCCGCCTTTCGCGCCGTCGAGAACGGTTCCAATTTGGTGCGTGCTGTCAGCAACGGCCGGTCTCTGGCGGTCGATTACCTGGGTCGCACTCTTGCCGAAACGGATTACTTTACGGGCTCGGATCACGTAATTGTGGCAAACGTCCCGGTGCACGGCGTGGGTACCGTATACGCCAAGATTGGCGACCTCTTCGCTTGGATTTGCGTGGCGGCGCTCGTGTCTCTTCTTTCAGCGCGAATGATCCAATGGAGGAAGGAGCGCTCCCTCTCGGGTTTGGCTCCGTCGAAGCAACTCGCGTAAGATGCTGCGGGGACACGCTTGGTCGCCCCCCGTAGGCCCACCTGCCACATCCTCAGGTCCGAGATCGAAGGCTGGGCCAGCGATGACGGCCTCATGGGGAAAAGCCGGATTTCGAGGCATTCCTACGTTTCTGTTCCCAATGTGGTTCAAACAGCTTCAGACAAGCCATCAACGATTTGACGTCAGTCGTTTAAAAAAAATGGCTTACCAAAATGGCGGGATGGACGGGACTCGAACCCGCGACTTTCGTGGTCTTCCCTGGGCGGCAGGGGCCAAGGCACCTGTTTAGTGGCTCTTCGGTGGCTCTTTTTTCAACGTTTTCCATCTGTTTATCACGTCGCACATGGAAGCTTGCCAAATCAGCCTTGGCGTCGAGCCGGCTTCCTAGCTGAGGGTAATCCGCAGAGCGCCCACCGGGCCCTCCGGCATCGTCTTGACGGTGTGCCAAATTTGGCCCACTATGCTCCCATGAGCGTTGCGCTGAAAATGAAGCGGTCCCTAGCAAGCGCCATCCGTGAGAGGATGGCCGCAGAGAACCTGAACATCACGACCTTCGCCAAGAAGACGAAGACCGGTCGAAATTCCATCCGCCGAATCCTGGACAGCAACAACACGTCCATAACGCTCAACAGCATAGGCAAGGCGGCCGAGGCACTTGACCTCGATTTCACGCTATCGGCCAAGGTTCTGACGCCTGATCAACTTGGTGAACTTGCGGATCGCCTCGATTCCGCT
>CAZNNO010000082.1:0-14057 GCA_964574435.1 uncultured Opitutaceae bacterium | reverse complement strand
CCTTGGCAATACCCGGGCCGGGCGAGCGTTATCACGCATTCCAGGTGCCGGGTCTGCGGAAACAGGTCGAACGGCTGGACCGCCACGGCCGCGTAACCCTCGGCGAGGAACGCCCCCATGTCGCGCATCTGCGTTGCCGGGTCGCAGCTTACATAGACGACGGCGCACGGCCTGAATGAGAAGAGCTGGCGCAGAAAGGCCGTGTCGCATCCCTTCCTGGGAGGGTCGATAACCACAGCCGTGTCGCTGCCCGGGAACTCCAGGGCCGAGAAGATGCTGGAGGCGTCCCCGGTCAGGAACGAGGCGTTCCCGATCCCGTTGGAGGCGGCATTCTCCCGCGCAAACACGACGGCCGACTCGCTGACCTCGACCCCGGCGACCCGCTCAAAGGCCCCGGCGGAGGCGAGCGCGAACAGGCCGCATCCGCAGTAGGCGTCCACGAGGAACCGGGCGCCGCTCGAGCGGGCCTGGTCGCGCACGTATGAGGCGAACGCGGGCAGGATGAAGGGGTTGTTCTGGAAAAAGTCGCGCGCGAGGAAACCCAGCCTGAGCACCTCGCCCGGCCCCAGCGGGATCTCCTCGGTGACCCGCTCCTCATGGCTCGTGGTGACGCTTCCGCCCGCGTCGCGGAACAGGAGCGTCGAGCCCCGGGGATAGGCGCCCTCGCCCGCCTTCCTTCGGATCTCGTCGCGCGCGGCCCCGAGGCGGGAGTTTATGGCCTCGGTCGCGATCTCGCATCGGGGGACGTCCACGATGTCGAACCGCGTGCCCTGCCTCAGGAACCCGATCGCAAGCCCCGAGCCCTCGCGCGGCGCGCCGAAATGGGGCGTGATCTTCGAGCGGTACCCGAAGGGACGGGGCGAGCCGATGACCGGGGACACCGCGAGGGTCAGGCCCGCCATGTGCTCGACGAGCTCGGCGACCTGGCGGCGCTTCCACTCCAGCTGCTGCTCGTAGCGGAGATTCTGGTACTGGCAGCCCCCGCAGCGGCCAAAGAGGGCGCACCGGGGCTCGATCCTGTCCGGGGAAGGATCGAGCACCTCAAGGAGGTCGGCCTCCGAGTAGTTGGCGTGGTTTCGGAAGACCCTTGCCCTCACCCGCTCCCCGGGGAGGGCGAACGCGACCATGACCACCCACTTGCGGCCGGCCTCCCCTCCCTCGAGCGCGAGCCGCCCGAGGCCGATCCCGAGGTTCGTGAGCGTCGAGACCGAAAGCTCGATCTCCTGGTGGTAGGCAAACGGCCTGTCGTTGAATTTTTTCTTTTTGGACACGGACGCCTACTACAATTCAAATAGGGCGATGCCCGTCGAGATAATCACCAGCCTGAAGAACCCGCGGCTGAAGCGCCTTGTCCGGCTGAGGGACCGCAGGGCGCGCGACGAGGAGCGCGCCTTCCTCGTCGAGGGCTACCGCGAGGTGAGGCGCGCGCTGGAGAGCAAGGTGGCGCTGGACGAGCTCTACTTCTCGGCGGAATGGTTCCTTGGCGAGAACGAGCCTGCGCTGCTTGAGGCGGCCGGGGCCGCCGGGGCCAAGCTCTTCGGGCTCTCCAAGGAGGCGTTCGCGAAGGTCGCCTACCGGGAGCGCCCCGACGGGATCCTGGCGGTGGCGCCCCAGTGGCGCAGGACGCTCGCGGACCTCGCGCCGCCTGCGAGCCCGTTCGTGCTTGTGGTCGAGGCTATCGAGAAGCCCGGGAACCTGGGGACGATCCTCAGGAGCGCCGATGCCGCGGGATGCTCCGCCGTGATAGTCTGCGACCCGGTTACCGACCTGTTCAACCCGAACGTGGTGCGGGCCTCGACCGGCGTCCTCTTCTCGGTTCCCTGCGTCGTCGAGGAGAGCGCGAGGGTGCTTTCCTGGCTGCGGGAGAAGGGGATCCGGACCATCGCTACGACCCCCGCGGCGAAGGTCGTTTACTCGGACTGCGACCTGCGCGGGCCCCTGGCCGTGATCATGGGGAGCGAGCAGTACGGCCTAAGCGAATTCTGGCTCAGGAATGCGGACGTCCCCGTGCGGATACCCATGGCCGGCCAGGCGGACTCGCTGAACGTGGCCATGGCCGCGCTGATCACGCTGTTCGAGGCGGTCCGCCAGCGGCGCGCCCAGGTGTGAGGTTCCAACGGGTTGTTCCCGGGTTCGGGTGCCGGTCGCCGGGGATGGCCCGAAGGCCGTGGTCACGGGATCAGGAGCAGTTTCCCCGTCGTCTTGCGCCCCTCCAAATCTCGGTGGGCCTGGCGGGCCTCTGCCAGCGGATACGTATGTTCAATTCGAAGCCTGAGCGTTCCCGCCCCGATCATTGCGAACAACGCGCCCGAGCGCGCGAGCAGCTCCTCGCGCGTGGCGATATAACTGCCCAGGCTGGGCCGGGTGACGTAGAGCGATCCTTTTTGGGAGAGCGCCACCAAATCGAACGGGGGCACCGGCCCGCTCGATCCGCCGTACAATACCATCATTCCGCGCGGGCGAAGGACATTGAGCCCTTTGTCGAACGTCGTCTTTCCGACCGAGTCATAGACCACATCCACGCCCCGCCCGCCCGTCAGGCGCTTGGTTTCGGCCTCAAAATCGGCCTCGGTGTATAGAATCACCTCGTCCGCTCCCGCCTCCCGTGCGAGCGCCGCCTTTTGTCCTGTCGAAACGGTGGCAATGACCCGCGCGCCGATTGCATGCGCCATCTGGACGAGGAGCAGCCCGACGCCCCCCGCCGCCGCGTGAACCAGCGCGGTTTCGCCCCTCTTGAGGGGATAGGTGTCATGCGACAGGTAATGGGCCGTCATTCCCTGAAGCATCGCCGCCGCGGCCTGGTTGTCGCTGACCCCCTTCGGAATGGTCACAAGGCGGTCCGCCGGCACCGCCGCATATTCGGCGTAGGCGCCGAGCACGGAGGTCCACGCCACCCGGTCCCCCGGCCTTACCGAATACACTTCCGCGTCCACCGATGTCACGACACCGGCTCCCTCCTGCCCCAAGACAAACGGCAACTGCGCCGGATACCGTCCCTCCCGCAGGTAGACGTCGATATAGTTCACCCCCGCCGCAGCCAGCTTCACCAGGGCCTGATTCGGTCTTGGCTGCGGCACCGGCAAGTCGATTTCCTCCATCGCCTCCGGTCCGCCAACGTTTCTCACTTGAATTGATTGCATCCTTTGGTTTCGGCCCAACGGTATCCCATCGTTTTCGCCGCCGTGCGCCGCCCGCTCATCTGCCCCTGGACGATCGGAACAAACGGGAACTTGGAAGTAGTGCAAGCGGCGTCTGCCGATTTGTAGGGAACTCTCCAGGAAGCGCGGCGTGAGCCGCGATCGGCGATCCCTCCCCCCGGGTGGCCAGAGTCACGGCGCTGCGTGCCATGGCCGGGTTCCCGCCCGGAAAAATCAGAACGCACGCCTTAAGTGAACACTTTCGCCTGGGCCGACTGCCGCAGCGCCCGAACCAGGTCCGCCGTCCCCTGCGCCATCCCGACCCTCGGCGCATAGGACAGGTCGCGCCTTGCCGCGGAAATGTCGAACCAGTGGTCCCTGGCGAGCTCGGCCGCGACAAAACGCGTCATCGGGGGCTCGCTGTCGAGCGGCAGCAGGCTCCACGCCGCCTCGCAGGCGCAGCCAATCGCCGTCGCGGCGCCGAGCGAGATGCGCCTCGTGACCGGTGGCAGCCCGAGCGCCGACAGCAGGGCGTTGATCCAATCCCAGAGGATGACCGGCTCGCCGTTCGTGATGAAATAGGCGCGGCCCCCCGCGGCAGGGGACGGGCCGGCCAGCGCCCGCTCCGCCGCGACATGGGCCTCTGCCGCGTTGTCGATGTGCACCATGTCGACGCGGTTCGTCCCCTCTCCCACGATCCGAAGGCGGCCCGTGCGTGCGCTCGCCAGCAGCCGCGGCACAAGGTGGGGATCGCCGGGCCCCCAAATGAGGTGGGGGCGCAGCGCCACGGTGGCCAGCACGGCGCCGTGCGCCGCAAGCACCTCGGCCTCCGCGGCGGCCTTCGTCAGGGGATAGGGGCTGGGGCACCTCGTCGTGAGCGGCAGCGATTCATTGGCGCCGGCCAGGTTGCGGCCGTTGTAAACGACGCTCGGCGTGCTTGTGTGGACAAGCCGGCGGACGCCGTGAATCCGGCACCCGTCGATCACGGCCCGGGTCCCGAGGACGTTCACCCGGAAGAAATCAGCGCGCCTTCCCCACACGCCGACCTTCGCGGCCGCGTGGAACACCGCCTGCATCCCGCGGCATGCCGCCCGCACGCCCCCTGCGTCCTCGAGCGAGACCCGGATGAACCTGACGCCGCGCGCCTCAAGGTCGGGGGCCGGGTTGCGGGCCGCCACCGCGACCTCGCGGCCCTGCGCGAGCAGCCGCTCCACGATAGCGCGCCCCAGGAAGCCGGTCCCTCCCGTGACGAGGACGGGGCCCAGGGACGAATCGGCTGGCTTCGCTTCGCTCATGTTTCTGCGGGCCGGCGCATGCGAGTCACGCCGCGCGCCTGGCCCGCGCCCCGGCGGCCCACTTCGCGAGCCCCAGCCTGTGTATCTTCGCGTTATGGCGCACATCCACCGGGAAGCGCTTCTTGAAGTAGTACGTCTCGATGCAGGCGGTGTGCGGCTGGCCGAGCGCGAGCGCGCGGAGCTCCGCAGCGAGCCTCAGGGCGTCGGCCTCCCCGCTCGTCCGCGTCTCGACGACGAGCGCGGGTTCGGAGCCGACGGCGATGAGCGCGCAGCGCCTCGCCCTGGGGTGGACCCGGAAAACCTGCTCGCAGGGCTCGGTGAACAGCGTGCGGCCGCGCGTCTCGACGCGCTCAGCCTTCCGGCCGAGGAACCAGAGCCGGCCGTCGGCGTCAAGGCAGCCGCAGTCGCCCATCCGGTGCCAGGGGGCCCCGGGGTCCGCCGGGTCGGCGATCTTCGCCGCGGCGGTGGCGCCGGGCAGCGAGTCGTATTCCCTCGTGACGACGGGTCCCCGCACGATGATCTCACCGACCGACCCGCTCGGAACCGCGCCGCCCGGCTGGAGCTCCGCGATCGGCTGGTCGGAGATTGGGATGATCCGCACATCGACGCCCGCGACGGGGCGCCCGACGCAGGCGCCCCGCGTCGAGCCCGGGTCCACCTCGTCGGCGGACACCGTGCTCACCGGCAGGGCCTCGGTGGCGCCGTACGGGCTGTGGAGCCTGCCCCCGGTGAGGAACGCCCGCGAGGCCTCCCAGAGATCCGCGGGGACGGGCGCCCCTGCGCACAGCACCCGCCGCAGGCTCGGCAGCGCGACCTTCCTCTCGATGCAGAACCGTGCCACCTTTCCCCAGAGCGTGGGCGACCCGAACGAGTTCGTGACCCCCTCCTGGAGTATGGCCCGGACGATCTTCTGCGGATCGGCGCTTGCGGGCCGCCGCGGGTCGACCTCGGGGATGATGCTCGTCATCCCGAGCGCCGGGTTGAATAGCGCGAAGATCGGGAGGAGCGGCAGATCGATCTCCCCCGGCTCGATTCCATAGGTGTCGCGGATCAGGCCGACCTGCGCCTCGAACATCCCGTGCTCGTAGCACACGCCCTTCGGCGCGCCCGTGGAGCCGGACGTGAAGAGGACCGCGGCGAGATCCCCGGGCGCGGCCGGCGCGGCGTCGACGGATGGGCCCGAATGCCCGCCTATCCGGGCCGTGAGGGACCCGCTGACGGGAATGCGCGCCCCAACGCTGCGGAACGCGCTCCCGAATGCGCGGGAGAGGATCTGGGCGAACGGGATGCCGACGAGGGCCCGCGGCCTCGAGCGCCTGACGCAGGAAAGGAAGCTCCTGAGCCCCATCCCCGGGTCGATGACCACGGGAACGGCCCCCACCTTGAAGAGGGCGAACACCGAGGCGATGAGCGGCAGCCCCGGCCTGACCATGACGAGGACCCGGGCGTTCCGGCCGACGCCCTTATCCCTCAGCCTGGCGCACCATCCGTCGGCCTCGGCGAGAAGCTCGGCGAAGGTCAGCGAGAGGTAGTCGATGTCGCCCGAGGCCAGCCGCCCGCGCGGAACCTTGAGCGCCGTCGTCCCAGGCTGCGCGGCAGCCATCCGGTCAAGATGGCGGGCGATGTTTGCGTTCACGCTTTGAGCGATGGCGCCTCGGAAAGGAGGGAAGCCTGCCAGGGCAGGAGGATCTCGCCCAGCTTGCGGGGCGTGCGCGCGATTTGGGAAAGCTGCGAGCGGTTGGCAATCAATGTCGGCTCGATCGCGATCCTTGCCGCGATCTTGTCGCGCTCCTCCTTGATCCGGTCGAGCAGGGCGATCTCGGCCTGCGTGAGCGGGGAGTGGTTGGGGTCGCGCCCCGGACGGCGCGGAAGCGTGCGGGGGTCGCGCTCGAGTCCCTCCCTGACCGCCGCCGCCAGCGAGCCGATCAGGCGCGCATGGCGCTTGCCGAGGTTGACCGTGCCAAGAATCGCCTCCGCGGATTGGCCCTCGTCCGCGCCGGCCGCCAGCCTCACCAGGAATTCGTTGGAGCACACCTTGAACGGCGGAGTGTCCAGCCGCTGGGCCTGCTCCTGGCGCCAGTGCCATATGGCGTGAAGAACCGTCTGGCCCCGGCCGCGCAGGCGCTCCGACCGGCCGATGCGCCAGTCGTTCTCGTCGGGAGGGGAGAATCCTGTGACGCCCGCCTCGATCTGGGCCCTGCACTGCTGCTCCATCCAGTCGAGGCGCCCCAGGCGCTTGAGCTCGCGGGCGAGGATGTCCCGGAGCGCGGGCAGGTACCAGACGTCGAGGGCCGCGTAGTCGAGGAGCTTCTGCGTGATGGGCCGGCGCGACCAGTTGGCCTTCTGGCCGTCCTTGTCGAGCTTCACCCCGAAGTTGTCCTCTATCAGGGAGGCGAGGCCTATCCTGGTGCGGCCGAGCAGCTGCGCCGCGAGCATGGTGTCGAACAGGCTCTTCGCCCGGAACCCGCAGAAGTCGTAGAGAAGCCGGAGGTCGAAGTCGCTTCCATGCATCACCAGGTGTTTCCTCGCGAGGCGCTGCCAGACGGAGCCAAGGTCCAGGGGCGCCAGGGCGTCCACGAGGAATACCTCCCCGCACACGTAGAACTGCAGCAGGCAGACCCGCACGCGGAAGCGGTACATGTTGTCCGCCTCGGTGTCCATGACCACCTCGTCCGCCTGGTCGATGGCCGTCAGGAGGGACGGGAGCTGCCCGGGCTGGTCAATCAGGCTGAAGCCGGAAATGCGGGGATGCTGTGTCTTGACGCCAAGCAGGCGGCGGACCGGGTGCGGCAGAAAACGGGATATCATCTCAAGCTACCGGAGCGTGGCGGGCCCGGCCACCGAGTGCGATTCTTAAAAGCTGGCCGCGGCCGCCGGGGCGCCTACCCCTCCCACGCCTTGAGGAACGACGCGACGAGGACCGGGAGGTCCGGGCTGTACCCGCCCTCGAGAACGGCCGCGGCCGCGAGCCCGGACTGCCTGAGCCACCGCCCGAGCGTCGCGAAGTCCGCGGCCTCCAGGGTCATCTCGGTTATGGGATCGCGGGCGTAGGCGTCGAAGCCCGCGGAGACGAGCACGAGGTCGGGGTGGAAATCGCACACGGCGTCAAGGGACGCCCGGAGGGCCTCCATGTGACTCTCCCTGGGCGTCGCGGGGGCGATCGGCCAGTTCCGGCTGTTCCCTGCGTCGTGCAGGCCCGTGCCGGGATAGCCCGGGGACTGGTGCACCGAGCAGACGAGGAAGCCGTCGCGGCCGAAGAGGATCGCCTCCGTGCCGTTGCAGTGGTGGGCGTCGAAGTCCCAGACCGCGACGCGCCCGGCGCCGAGGTGGCGCCTGGCCGCGAGCGCGGTGATCGCGACCTGGTTTAGGTAGCAGAAGCCCATCGCCTGGCTCGCGGTCGCGTGGTGGCCCGGGGGGCGCATGAGCGCCATCGCGGGCTGGCCGGTCCTGTGGACATGGTCGGCCGCCGCGAAGGCGGCCGCGACGGAGCGGCGCGCGTGCTCCCCGATGTCGGGGAAGTACCCCGTGTCCGCGTCGAAGTCGGCAGGGACCCTGAGCCTCGCGAGATGGGCGGGCGTGTGGGCGAGAAGCAGCAGCTCGTCCGGGGCCGGGTCCAGGGAATCTCTCCAGCTCCAGGAAGGGAACGCCTCCCTCAGATGCTCCGCCGTCTTCACCACCCGCGTCGGCCTCTCGGGGTGCTGGTACGACCCGTACTCGGCGCACCGCGGGTCGTGGAGAAGAAGCATGGACATCGGTCGCTCGGATTGGTGCCGGGTTGCCGTCTTCGATTGCCGCCGCGCCTCGCTGTCGGGCGCGGCCGGTCATCCGTGCGTCTTGGCCGCCCTCTCCCGGTCGCGGGCCCGCGACCGAAGGTCCTCTGCGGCGCACCCGCAATCCCCGCCGCAGCCGGGCCTGCGGCCCTTCGCGAACGAGCGCGCCACCAGCCAGGTCGCGGCCGCGGCCACGATCAGAAGGGCTCCAACTGCCTGGAAATCGGGTGACATGGTGGTTCTAGAAGCCCAGGGCTGTTCCTGCCTGGTACACAATGAACGACAATAGCCACGCAGCGCCAGTCATATAGGCGGTTTGGAAGAGGGGCCAGCGCCAGGAGTTGGTCTCCCGGCGCACGACGGCGATCGTGCTCATGCACTGCATGGCAAAGACGTAGAAGATCATCAGGGTGATGCACACGAGCGGGGTGAAGAGGACGCGGCCGTCGGGCCATTTGGCGGCATTGAGCGCGTTGCGGAGCGGCGTCGTGTTCCCCTCGTCGGCCTCGGCGTTGAAGACGACCCCCATGGTGCTCACGAAGACCTCCCGCGCCGCGAACGAGCTGATGAGGCCGATGCCGATCTGCCAGTCGAAGCCGATGGGCCTGATGACCGGCTCGATCAGGTGGCCGGCGCGGCCGGCGAGGCTCTGGGCGAGCTGCTGCGTGGCGGTCGCCCCCTCGGGCGCCCTGGGATAGGCCGCCAGGGCCCAGAGGACGATGCTGATGGCGAGGATCACGGTGCCGGCGCGCTTCAGGAACAGCCCGGCCCGCTCGACCATGTGCAGGCTGACGTCCCTCAGGCGCGGCAGCCGGTACGGGGGGAGCTCCATGATCATGAGGGGCGGCTTTCCCCTGAGGAGCGTGCGCTTGAAGAGCCACGCGAAACCGAACGCGCCGAGCGTGCCGAGGCCGTACATGAGCACCATGATGCCCACCTTCGCCGCGAGCGACACGCTCGAGCCCGGGAGCAGCGCGGCGATCATCAGCAGGTACACGGGAAGGCGGGCCGAGCAGCTCATGAGGGGCGCCACCAGGATCGTGACCAGGCGGTCCTTCGGGTCCTCGATTGTCCGCGTGGCCATGATGCCCGGGATTGCGCACGCGTAGGAGCTGAGGAGCGGGATGAAGGACTTCCCGTTGAGCCCCACCCTGCTCATCATCCGGTCCATGATGAACGCGGCGCGCGCCATGTAGCCCGTGTCCTCGAGGAGGCCTATGAAGAAGAACAGGATCAGGATCTGCGGCAGGAACGTGATGATGGTGCCGACTCCCCCGATGACGCCGTCGGTGATGAGGTTGCGCAGGCTGCCCGCGGGCATCGCCACCTTGATCCAGTTCGCCAGCGCCGTCGTCTCGTTTCCGATCCAGTCCATCGGGGCCTGGGCGAATGAAAAAATGCTGACGAAGAGGAGCGTCATCACGCAGGCGAGCACCAGCCAGCCCCACACCGGGTGGGTCACCACGGCGTCGATCCGGTCGCTCGCGCTCGGCGCCGTGGCGTGCGTGGACTGGACCACCTCCGCGGCCAGCTGGCCGATCGCCTCGTAGCGCGAGTTGACGAGCGTGCCCGCCCAGTCCATGCCGTCGCCCTCCCACCGCCTCTGCCAGGACTTCAGTATCTCCTCGGTCCGGCGGTCCAGCGGAGCCGACCCCGCCACCCGCACGGAATCCTGGTCGGTGAGGAGGAGGAGCGCCTCGGCGCGGGCGATCAGGGGCGCCTTGCCCCCGTTGGCGACGAGGGAGGCCTGGAGCTCGGCTACCGCGGAGGAGATGGCCGCCGGGATGTTCCAGGCATGGCGGGAAAGGGGCAGGTCCTGCCTGCTCATCGCGAGCTTGAGCCCGATCAGCCCCTTGCCGTTTGAGGCCTCGCACGGGATCACGGGAATCCCGAGCATCTGTTCCAGGCGCGCCGCACGGATCGAGAGGCCGGCCTGCGCCGCCAGGTCCATCATGTTGAGGACGAGGATCACGGGCCTGCCGAGATCGAGCACCTGGTGGACGAGGTAAAGGTTCCGCTCGAGGTTCGTGGAGTCGACGATGCAGAGGATCCGGTCCGGCTGCGGCGTGTCCGACCTGCGTCCGAGAAGGACGTCGCGCGTCACCGCCTCGTCCGGGGACCGCGCCGCGAGCGAATAGGCCCCGGGCAGGTCGATGACGGAGATGGGCTGCCCGTGCTGCGAGTACAGCGTGCCCATCTTCTTCTCGACGGTGACACCCGGATAGTTGCCGACCTTCTGCTTCAGTCCGGTGAGGGCGTTGAAGAGCGTGCTCTTGCCGCAGTTCGGGTTGCCGACAAGCGCGTAGACGGGCGAGCGCGGCTGGCCTGGCGGCCTGGGGTTGTGCATCATGGCTCCTGGGGCTCGACCATGACATGCTCCGCCTCGCTCTTCCTGAGGGTCAGGTGGTAGCCGCGGACCTTGATCTCCATCGGATCGCCGAACGGCGCGCACCTGACCAGCGTGATCCGCGTGCCCGAGAGCAGGCCCATCTCCCGAAGGCGTACCGAGGCGGAGCCCGTCTTTGGGAATTCGCGGACGACGGCGGACGCGCCGATCGGAAGCTCGGAAAGCTTGACCACCGCCGCCATGGCGTTCCCGCGCCTAGCGGGAGCCGATCCGCTCAACCAGTATCTGGCTGGCCGCGCGGTGGCTGAGCGCGATTCGCGTGCCGTTGACCTGGCACAGGATGGTCCGCGTGCCCGCCACCTTCGTGACAAATGTCGATTCGCCAAATCCCATCTCGCGCACCCTCTGGCAGAATTCGGAATCGCCCTTCAGCTCGCAGATGCGGCCGGTTGCATGCGCCGGCAGCTGGCAGAGCGGAAGCAGGGGGTTGATTCGGATTCCGGGCATGGAAAGGCAAGGGTAAGGGAACTGAGACTCAGTTTCAAGAAAATCTTGTCGAACCTGGATAAAATGACGCCGTGCAGGCGGTGAATTCGGTCATTTCGGGTCCCTGGGGAAAAACACGATTTTGGTCAAAAGAGGCCCGTTTCTTCCCAGAAACAGCCCAAAATCCATGTAAATTCGCCTTTTATTGCCATTCGGGACGTCCGGCATCCGGCCGGGAGGGGGCGGCTTGGAACGGCGCTCAAGAAAGCCCTTTTCTCACCGCCGGCGCTTGACTCCGAGCTGGGCGACCGAGAAGCGCACGATGCCCTCGAGGCGCTCGATCTCCGCGGACGAAAGCGACTCCTTTGCCCGGAGGGCGTCCTCGGCGCGCTTCATCGCGTCGGCCACCGCGTTCTCGTCGATCTTCTCCTCGTTGATCGCGCTGTCCGCCAGGATCGAGACCTTCTCGGCGGTGACCTGCGCAAAGCCGCCGCCCACGACGAGAAGCTGCGTCACGTTGCCCTTTGTCGCGCGGAGCTCCCCGGCACCGACCTGCGTCATGAGGGGGATGTGTCCCGGCAGGATGCCGACCTCGCCCTCCACGGTCGGGATGACGACCGAGTCGACCGTTTCGGAGTACACCCGGGCCTCCGGGGTGACTATCTCGAGGGTGAGCGGCATGGGGGGCTACTTCTTTCCGGCGGCGATGACCTCGTCGATGCCGCCCTTCATGTAGAAGTCGCCCTCCGGCACGTCGTCGAGCTGCCCGTCGAGGATCATCTTGAATCCGCGTACGGTCTCCTTCACGGGGACGTACTTGCCCGGCGCGCCCGTGAACACCTCCGCCACCGAGAACGGCTGGGAAAGGAAGCGCTGGATCTTGCGCGCGCGGTAGACGGTGAGCTTGTCCTCGGGCGAAAGCTCGTCGAGGCCGAGGATCGCGATGATGTCCTGGAGATCCTTGTAGCGCTGCAGGACGCGCTGCAGCTCGCGCGTCACGCGGTAGTGCTCCTCGCCGACGATCGACACCTCGAGGGCCTTCGAGACCGAGGCCAGGGGGTCGACCGCGGGATAGATCCCGAGCTCGGCTATCGAGCGCTCGAGGACGATTGTCGAGTCCAGGTGGGCGAACGTATTCGCCGGCGCCGGGTCGGTGAGGTCGTCGGCGGGCACGTACACGGCCTGCACGGAGGTGATAGAACCCTTGTTCGTCGACGTGATCCGCTCCTGGAGCACGCCCATCTCGTTCGCCAGGGTCGGCTGGTAGCCGACGGCCGACGGCGAGCGCCCGAGGAGCGCCGACACCTCGGAGCCCGCCTGCGAGAATCGGAATATGTTGTCGATGAAGAGAAGCACGTCCTGGTTCTTCTCGTCGCGGAAATACTCGGTCATCGCCAGGGCCGAGAGGCCGACGCGCATGCGGGCGCCCGGCGGCTCGTTCATCTGGCCGTAGACAAGCGCGACCTTGGACTTTGAAAGGTCCTTTTGGTTGATGACGCCCGCCTCGGACATCTCGTGGTAGAGGTCGTTGCCCTCGCGGGAGCGTTCGCCCACCCCGGCGAACACCGAGAAGCCGCCGTGGGCCTTCGCGATGTTGTTGATGAGCTCCAGGATCACGACGGTCTTTCCGACGCCGGCCCCGCCGAAGGCGCCCGCCTTGCCGCCCTTGATGAACGGGCAGATGAGGTCGATGACCTTGATCCCGGTCTCCAGGATCTGCGCCTTCGTGTCCTGGTCCACCAGCGCCGGGGCGGGCCTGTGGATCGGGTACCTCTTCTCGTACTTCACCTCGCCGCGCCCGTCGACCGGGTCGCCGGTGACGTTGAAGATGCGGCCAAGGACTCCGTCGCCGACGGGGACGGTGATCGGGCCGCCGGTGTCCGTAACCGACATCCCGCGCTTCAGGCCCTCAACGGACGACATCGCGATCGCGCGGGCCACTCCCCCGCCCAGGTGCTGCTGGATCTCGAGCGTGAGGACCTCCTTCTTGCCCGACACCGTGAATTCGATGGTGAGGGCCTGGTAGATCGGCGGGATCGCGTGCCCCGCGAACTGTACGTCGACCACGGGGCCGATCACTTGGACTATTTTTCCTGTGTTCATTGTGTCGAGGGAAGGATGGGTTTTCTTGTGAAAGTGCGGCGGCCTCAGGCTGCGCTGAACTGTGCCGCGGCGATCTCCAGGATCTCCTGCGTGATCGCGGCCTGCCTGGCCTTGTTGTACTCGAGAGTCAGGTCGCCCAGGAGCTCGGTCGCGTTGTCGTTCGCGGTCTTCATGGCGACCATCCGGGCGCTGTGCTCCGACGCCTTGGCCGAGAGCGCTATCTGGTGGATCTGGTGGTCCACGTAGAACGGCAGAAGGGCGTTGAGCACCTCGGTGACCCCGGGCTCGAAGAGAAACTCGCGTTCGTCGGCGTGCGGGACCCTCACGGTGCCGGTGTCGCGGCCCAGCTGGTCGAGAAAGTCCTTGAGGCTGCGCAGCGGCAGGACGGGCCTCACGGTCGGCACCTGGACCAGCGTGTTCTTGAACCTGGGATAGATCACCTCGATCGTGTCGATCTCCCCCTCGAGGTACTGCTTGATCATGAACTCGGAGGCCACCTTCACCTCGCCGAACGGCACGCGGTCATGGACCTGGAACTCGGCGACCATGGCGCGCTTCGTGCGGGCCAGGAACTGGGTTCCCTTCCTGCCGATCGAATAATACTTCGCCGGCGTGCGGATCTCCGTGACCAGCTTGAAGAGGTTCGCGTTCAGGGGGCCGCAGAGGCCCTTGTCCGTCGTGATGAGCAGGATTCCCCGGGTCCTCACCTCGCGCTGGACGAGGAACGGATGCGAGGCATCCTCGATCCGGGTCGTGAGGGCCGCGAGCACGTCGGCAAGGAGGTTGGCGTAGGGCAGCCCACCGAGGGCGATCTGCTGCGCCTTCTTCATCTTCGACGCCGCGACCAGCTCCATCGCCTTCGTTATCTGGCGGGTGTTCTTGACCGACTTGATGCGTCGGCGGATGTCGCGGGTGCTGG
>CAZNNO010000081.1:0-14744 GCA_964574435.1 uncultured Opitutaceae bacterium | reverse complement strand
ACGCAGGCGTGGACGCACTTGCGGCAGCCGACGCAGCGGGTCAGGTTGAGGGCGTAGACGTATTCGACGCCGTTAAGCGGCCGGTAGTCGCGCACATGCGGGCGGATACCGTACTGCTTCTGCACCTCGTCCTCGATCCGGGCCAGGACCGCCTTCATCTCAACCGGGGTCAGCTCCTTGTAGTATTTCTGGAGGAACTGGTCCACCGAGCTGAATTCCCCGAGCTTCCTCAGCGGCGCCAAGCCGGCAGCAATCGCGGCCACTCCGGCCGAAAGCGCGGTGGAGGTCCTCAAGAAGCTCCTCCGGGACATTCCGTCGTTCGTCGTCTCAGAGGGCATGTGCGTCGGCCTTTGCGGGACTCGGGGGCTGCTGGGCCTGGGGATGAAGCAGGTGGGGGCCCGGCATCGGGATCAGTCCGGTGAAGGCGGGTGCGTGGGGATCGTGGCAGGACGCGCACTGCTGCCTGTCGATCGGGCCCGCCTTTCGATCCCAGTAGCCGCCCGTGCGTCCATGAGCCCCGGCCATCCAGTCGCGGTAGGTGGGGCCGTGGCAGGCGGCGCACAGAAGGGTCGCCTGGTCGAACTTGAGTTTCTGTCCGTCTGGGGTGTGCAGCTGGTCCAGCTGGTCGCGGTCGTGGCAGTTGTAGCAGTCCTCATTTCGCGAGTTGCGCCCGTGGGCCATCGATAGAAGGCCCTTGTGCGCCTTCGGGACGATGACGTTCCCGCTGTCGTCGTAATCGAGCTTCACGGGGTCGTTCGCGGGGTGGCATTCCGCGCAGTTGCGCATGCTGATGATCAGGTCGGCGTGCTCCCGGGGGAGGATGATCCGGCGATCGGCGTCGAATTTGACCACGGGGGGTGCCTCCTTGTGGTGGCAGGCATAGCAGTCTAGGCCGGAGACGTCGCCGCCACTGCGGATTAGCTGGGCGGCCGAGATGCGCACCGTCTGCGTCAAGATGGCGAGGTCCCCTCGGGGCACTATCGGGGGCCGCACCGGTGCGCCTGGCCGGGCGGGCACCAGCACGAATACGACCGCAAGGGCCGCAAAGACTGCGGTCAGAATCCCTAGGACGACTGAGGCCTTCTTATCGAAAATCATCTTTTTCCCCGGCCCAGTCTAGGACATGCCGCGGGAAGCGGCTCGGCATCTCTTGGCTGACTCCGCGCATTTCTTGCCTATCCCGAGCGACCGGCCAAGAGTCGCGCAGCGATTCGCAATAACTGCGCATTGTTTCACTTGGACAGAGGATGGCGCGCCCCCAACGATCACGCAGAGTCTAAGGCAACCATCGACCAACGAATTAACCCCATGAAAAAAATCGCATTATCCGCAACAGTGACGGCCTCCCTGATCCTCCTTGGAGGCGTGGCCCGCTCGGCTGAGATCCCGGAGAACTGGAGCAAGAACTGCGCATCCTGCCACGGGCCCGACGGCACCGGCCACACGAAGGCCGGCCGCATGGCGCAAGTGAAGGACATGACCAACCCCGACTACCAGAAGACCTTTACCGACGAGCAGGCGGCCAAGCAGATAAAGGACGGACTGAAGGATCCGTCCGGGAAGGAGAAGATGCGCGCCTTTGCCGACAAGCTTTCCGACGACGACGTGAAGTCCCTGGTCGCCTATGTCCGGTCGCTTTCCAAATAGCGCCTTCGCCTGCCTAGCGCTCGCGCTGGCGGGATGCTCGGACAAGGACATAACGGCCTACCGCGTCCCCAAGGACGCGGGGGCCGCGCAGCCCCCTGGCGTCCCGGAGGCTTCAGGCACACCGGCCGCCGAGGCGCCCCTGCGCTGGGAGGTTCCGGTGGGATGGCTGCCGCAGGCCGCCAGCGGTCTCCGGGTCGCAAGCTTCCTCGCTCCGGGGAAGGGTGGGGCGTCAGCTGATGTTTCCGTGGTGACATTTGGCGGCGCCGGCGGCGACACCCTGGCGAACATCAACCGCTGGAGGGGGCAGCTGAAGCTGCCTGCGGTGACAGCCGAGCAGCTTCCCGCCCAGATTGGCGCGCTTGAGGCCCCCGCAGGGCATTTTTCAGTCGCCGACATCCGGGGCGAACCGGTGGATGGCAAGGCCGCGGTTCGGATCCTTGGCGCGTGGACGGAGCAATCGGATCGGGTTTGGTTCTTCAAGATGATGGGGCCCGAGGACATCGTCGAGGCGCAGAAGGACGCCTTTTTCGGGTTTCTCAGGTCGGTAACTCCCGGGGCCTCCGCCCCGGGCGTTGCCGCCCGCATCGAGCAGTCCGCAGGTGCGAGGACCGAGGCGAATACGAACGACCTGCCTCACCCCGGATTTGCGGTGGTGCCGACGAAAGACACAGGCGAACCGCTCCTGAAGTGGCAGGCCCCGGCGGACTGGAAGCCAAAGCCCGCAACGGCCGTTCGCAAGGGAAGCTTCTCGGTCGGCCGCGACGGCGCGGAGGCCGACCTGTCGATCACGGCCTTCCCAGGGGATGTTGGCGGCCTGTCGGCCAACGTGAACCGCTGGCGCGGCCAGGTGGGCCTGGAGCCGATTGGGGATTCCGAAGTCGGGAGGGTCACCGAGGGGCTGGACGCAAACGGGCTCCATTTCACGCTGGTCGACTTTGCAGGGGCTCAGGGGGCGGGCCAGCAGCGGATACTGGCGGCGTTCGCTCCCTGGCAGGGCGGCACCTGGTTCTTCAAGCTGACGGGGCCGGCCGCCCTGGTCGAGGACGAGAAGCCCGCCTTTGTCGCCTTCCTAAGGACGGTCCAGCCGAGGTGAGCACCCGAAAGAGCGATCGCCAATGAATGAGGCTCAGAATAGATCCTCCGGCGCGCCAGGCGGGCCCTCGTTGCCCCGATTGGTCTGGGATACCCTGGCGTCACTCCAGTTGACGGTGGCCCTGCTCTCGCTGTCGCTCGTCATGATCTTTGTCGCCACGCTTGACCAGGTGCACCTTGGCGTCTGGGGCGTCCAGCAGAAGTATTTCCACAGTTTCTTTGTCATGAGCAAGGTCCCCGGCACGGAGATTTTGATGCCGGTCTTTCCCGGCGGCTACCTGCTGGGAGGCGCTCTCCTGATCAACCTCGTTTCCGCGCATGTGAGCCGGTTTCGGCTGTCGTGGAGGAAATCCGGCATCTGGCTTACGCACGTGGGCCTCATCTTCCTGCTGATAGGCGAGGGGCTTTCGGGACTGATGCAGCGCGACGGGCAGGTGCGGCTGGACGTGGGCCAGACGCGGCGCTATGTCGAAAGCTTCCGCGAAACCGAGCTTGCGGTCTCGGATGTGACCGGCCCCGGCTACGACGAGGTCGTTTCGATTCCCGTGGCGCTCCTCTCGGGACACGGTGTCATCCAGTACCCGAAGCTGCCGTTCCTGATCCGGCCGGTTGCCTATTTCGAGAACGCGACGCTGCGGATGCGCAGCCAGGTGCCAAACGCGCTGCCGTCGATGGCGACCAATGGCGACGGAACCGAGATGATCGCCGAGCCCGCGCCCGTGACCTACAAGCCGGACGAGAGCAACTGGCCCACGGGGTACGTGGAGCTGAGCGGTCCTGAGGGGACGCTTGGCACGTGGCTCGTCTCCACGCAGCTCGAGGAGCCCCAGACATTCACTTACCAGGGCCGCACGTGGCAGCTGGCTCTGCGCGCCCGCCGCGACTACCTGCCGTTCACGATAACGCTCGGCAGGTTTACCCACGACATCTATCCCGGTACGGACATACCTAAGAACTTCGCGAGCACCGTCCAGCTGCGCAGTGACGACGGCCGGGACGACCGCTCGGTGCTCATCTCGATGAACAACCCTCTGAGATTCGGCGGGTTTGCCTTCTACCAGGCCGGCTATGCAAACAACGACCACACTTCCGTCCTGCAGGCCGTCCGAAACCCCAGCTGGGAGATTCCGTACCTCTCGTGCGCGCTGATCGCCCTCGGCCTGGTCGTGCAGTTCGGCTTAAGCCTGTTTGGATTCTTCAAGAAACGCGGCGCCGCACCGCAGAAGCCGGCGGGGGCAAAGGCCGCCCCAGCACCACCGTGAAGCGGCACATTCCCCTGATCACGCTCGCTTTCGCCATCATCTGGGTGGCCTCAACGCTCGTGCCCCGTGCGAACCCGGGCTCCTACGATCTCGCGGGCTTTGGCCGCATTCCGGTGCTCTCGGGCGGGAGGATCAAGCCACTCGACACGATAGCGAGGACGGGGCTCCTCATGCTGCAGGGGCGCCAGAGAACGCTCGCGCCCGACGGAAGGGAGATCACGCCCGAGGAATGGCTCCTGGACGTCTTCTTCCGGCCCGAGGTGGCCGACAGCTGCAAGGTCTTCCGCATAGACAATTCCGACGTCCTCTCAATATTCAGCCTCGCTCGATCGGATGGCGAAGGGGGCGTCCGCTTCTCCTTCTCGCAGATGCAGGCGGGCCTGGACGAGCTCGACAGGCAGGCGCACCTTGCAGAACCTGTTGAGAACGCCGAAAGGAGCGCCTTCCAGCGGGCCGTGGTCGAGCTGCGCAGCCACGTCGAGTTCTATGTCAGGCTTAAATTCAGCCTGCAGCCGCCCGGGATCGGGGACTTCGCTGGCGAGCTTTCGGACCCGGCGCGCATCCAGGCGCTTCACTCTGCATTTGAGTCCATGGACACCTTTAGCGCGCTGCGCGCGGTCCCTTCCGACAATGCACCGAGCGACCCTGCCGGATGGCAAAGCGTGGGGCACTCGCTTCTTGGCGCGACATCGCCCTCCGAGGTCGATCCACACGTGTCCGCGTTTGCGGCCATGGGGGCTTCTTGGCGCGAGCTGCAGCCGGCGGCGTTCAATGAGGCGGTCCAAGCCTATGGGGCAACGCTTTCCGCGCAGGTTCCCTCGGCCTTCAGGCGCTCCGGCATAGAGGCGTTTTTCAACCGGGCGGAACCCTTCATCACGAGCCTCTTCCTCTACGTCGTGGCTTTTCTCCTGGCTGTTATCTCCTGGCTGCTTTGGCCGGAGATCCTCGGGCGAGCGGCCTTCCTGGTGATGGGTTTGGCATTTGGCGTCGCCACCCTTGGCATCTTCGCTCGAATGTGGCTTGAGGGCCGCCCTCCCGTCACGAACCTCTACTCATCGGCCCTCTTCATCGGGTGGGGCTCGGTTGCCCTCTGTCTCGTTCTCGAAAAGCTCCACCGCAATGCCGTCGCAAGTGCGGCGGGAAGCATGATCGGCTTCAGCACCCTCGTCATCGCGCATCACCTGTCCCTTAGCGGCGACACGCTTGAAATGATGAGGGCCGTCCTGGACTCCAATTTCTGGCTGTCGACCCACGTCGTCACGGTCACGACGGGCTATGCGTCGACGTTCCTCGCCGGATTCCTGGCCATAATCTACATCGTGCGCGGCCTCTTTACGCGCTCCCTCGACCAGCGCACGGCGGACTCGCTGGCGCGCATGGTCTACGGCATTGTTTGCTTCGCGACACTCTTCAGCTTTGTCGGGACGATGCTCGGGGGTATTTGGGCCGACCAGTCCTGGGGCCGCTTCTGGGGCTGGGATCCCAAGGAGAACGGGGCTCTTCTCATCGTGATCTGGAACGCGATCATTCTGCATTGCCGCTGGGGAGGCCTCGTCCGCCAGCGTGGAATGATGGCGCTGGCCGTCTTCGGAAACGTAGTAACTGCTTGGAGCTGGTTCGGCACCAACATGCTTGGCGTCGGCCTGCACAGCTACGGCTTCACAAGCTCGGCCTTCTACGGGCTGATCGTCTTTGTGGGCAGCCAGCTGGCGATCATCGGTCTGGCTGTTACTCCGATTGCGAGGTGGCGCAGCTTCCGGGGCGCCAAGGCGTGACGGACCGCGGCCTGGGCGGTCCCCGGTCCACGCACACCTAATCGTCACAATCCGAGCCAGGCTTAGGGGCATCGTGGGCCGCGCACCAGAACGCGGGGCGCCTCCGCGGCGCCGCAGATTCCACTGAAGTGCGCCAAGCGGGTGACGATGCTCACCAGAGGTGCACTGTCTCCTCGTAACCCGGCTTTCCCCATGATCCTAGCAGCAAATCCAGACGTAGCATCGAGGCTGCCGCCCGATGACGCCGGACCGTTGCCTCGGGAGCTGAGGGCCAGGCTCCTGGGCAGCCTCCTCGAGTTCATACCGGCGGTGGTCGTCATCTGCAGCCTGGCGGACTTGAAGGTGTATTACCTGAACCACACCGCGCAAGCCAGGCTCCGCGCGAACGGGGGCAAGGGAGCCGGGGAGCTGAGCCTAATGGAGATCATTGGGCTCGGTTCCCTTCAGCGCCTTCAGGCCGATGTGCTCCCGCAGATTCGGGTGACGGGATACTGGTCCGGCGAATGCCAGCTGCGCGACTGCTGGGGCAGCGAGTTCAAGGCGGACATGGTCATGACGACATCCCTCCATGAATCGAGCGGCGACTACCTGTGCCTGCATGCCTACGAGCGCACCCAGGAGACGGAGTCCGAGAGCTCCTTCATCACCGACCGGCAACTCCTGCGCGCGCTCCTGGATAACGCGCCTGAATCCATCTACTTCAAGGACACGGCCAGCCGATTCATGCGAATAAGCCGTGCTCAGGCCAAGAAGTTCGGGCTAAGGAGCCCGGAGGAGGCCATCGGCAAGACCGACTTTGACTTCTTCGCCGCAGCGCACGCGACGGCGGCTTTCGCGGACGAGCAGAGAATCATCCGCACAGGGGAGCCCCTGGTCGGGCACGAGGAGATGGAGACCTGGGAGCACGGCGACGTGACCTGGGTCTCCACGACGAAGCTTCCCCTGTTCGACGCCAAGGGGGCAATCGCCGGGACATTTGGCATCTCTCGCGACATCACGTCGAGAAAGCTCGCCGAGCAGTCGAGCCGCGAGATGGAGACGCAGCTTCAGCTTGCCCAGAAGCTGGAGTCCATAGGCCGGCTGGCGGCCGGCGTCGCGCACGAGATCAACACGCCCACCCAGTTCATAGCCGACAACACCCGCTTTCTTGCCGACGCCTTCGCGAAGCTCCAGAAGCTGATTGCGCGGTACGAGGCGCTTCGGGCGGCCGCGGAGAGCGGGGCCGGGTGCGCGGCCGAGATCCAGGCCGCAGCGGCGGCGGTGTCTGAAGTTGAATACTCGTACCTGACGAGCGAGATTCCACACTGCATCGAGCAATCCCTCGAGGGCCTTGGGCGCGTCGCGCGCATCGTCGGTTCGCTGAAGGAGTTTGCGCACCCGGGTTCGCCGGACCTGACGCCGTCGGATCTCAACCGGGCGATCGAGAACTCCATAGTGATTTCCCGTCACGAGTGGAAATATGTGGCGGAAGTCGCGACGGAACTCGACGCGGACCTGCCGCCGGTGCCCTGCGTCGTCGACGAGTTCAATCAGGTCATGCTCAACCTTATCATCAACGCTGCACACGCAATCGGCGAGGCGCTGAAGGCCCGTGGCGGTGACAAGGGAAAGATCATCGTGCGCACCCGCGCCGAGCCGTCCTGGGCGGTCGTGGAGGTGGAGGACACGGGCACGGGCATACCGAAGGAGATCCGGGAGCGCATTTTCGAGCCCTTTTTCACGACGAAGCCCGTCGGCAAGGGCACTGGACAAGGCCTCGCCGTGGTCCATGCGGTCCTGGTGAAGCACCATCGGGGGACCATCGCCGTGGAAACCGAGCCGGGCATTGGCTCGAAGTTTATCTTGAGGCTGCCGCTTTCACTTCCGTAGCCGCCATACGCCCGAGCATTAGCAACCTGTTCAATAGAGATCATGAAGCTCAAGATACTCTTCGTTGACGATGACCCCAACCTGCTGGCCGCATTCCAGCGCAACCTACGCAACCGCTTCCTTTTCGACACGGCCGTGGGCGGCCAGGAGGCTCTCGAGCGGATCCGCACCCACGGGCCGTATGCCGTCCTCGTGGTCGATATGCGGATGCCTTTCATGGACGGTGTCGAGTTTTTGGAGCGGGCCAAGGCGGTGGCCCCGGATGCGGTCAGGATCATGCTCACCGGAAATGCCGACCAGCAGACCGCAGTCGAGGCGGTCAACCGGGGCCAGGTGTTCCGCTTCCTGAACAAGCCGTGTCCGTCCGAAACCCTGGTCCCGACCCTTGAGACCGCGCTTAAGCATTTTGAGATGCAGCTGATGGAGCGCGAGCTGCTGGAGGGCACGCTCACGGGCTGCGTCAAGATACTGTCCGAGGTGCTTGGCATGGTGGCGCCGGACGCCCTCGACCGCGGCCTCAGGCTCCGCGATTCCATGAGGCGATTTGCTTCGGCCGCGAATGCGGTGCCGATTTGGGAGCTCGAGATTGCCGCGCTCCTTTCGTCCGTTGGCTATACGTCGCTTCCGATTCCATTGCTGCAGAAGGTCCGCATGGGATCCCTCCTCTCGGCCGACGAGGAGAGGATAGTGCGCCGGGTGCCGCAGGTCGGGCACGACCTCCTGGTCGGAATACCCCGGCTCTCGGAGGTTGCTCGCATTATACTCTACCAGAACAAGGCTTACAACGGGGACGGCTTCCCCTTTGATGATTGCCTGGGCGAGAAGCTGCCGCGCGGCGCTCGTATGCTTAAGATCCTGGTTGACCGCTTCCAGCTCGAGACCAGGGGCGCCGATTGGCAAAACGCTCGCGAGACGATGAGGGGCCGCACCGGCGTCTATGATCCGCAGATGCTCCTTCTGTGCTTCGACTGCATCGACAGCGTCCTGACGCTCGCAGGGTCGGGCGAACACTTCGCCCGCGCATACAACGTCAAGGACCTGAAGGCGGGGATGGCTGTCGTGTCCGACATCCTGACCTCCGACGGCGTGCTCCTGCTCGGCCGAGGCAGCCGGCTGACGCCAATGGTCATCCAGCGCCTGCGCAATTACGAGGAGCTTCACAACCTCCAGCACCCGCTGATCATGCACGACTGCGCGGGCGCCGAGGCTGTCAGCAGGTTGGGCGTTGAGCCGCTGGCACAGTGCGGCTAGGCGCTCCGGTCCGGGGATTCACCGCGAGCCCCTTGGGGGCCGGCTGGTAACCGACTTGCCTAAGTACAGGAGTCGGCAACTTTACCTTCATGAAAATTGGAATCATCGGTTCGGGAGATGTGGCCAAGGCCCTGGGCGTCGGTTTTCTGAAACACGGCCACGAGGTGACGATGGGAACCCGCGAGCAGGCAAAGCTTGCGGAGTGGGCGCGGCAAAACCCGAGCGGAAGGCTCGGCTCGTTCGCCGAGGCCGCGAAATTTGGCTCGGTCGTCGTGCTGGCCGTAAAGGGAACGGTGGCCGCGGACGCCCTGCGCGGCGCCGGAGCGGCGAATCTGGCCGGCAAGCCAGTGATCGACGCCACCAATCCCATAGCCGAAGGGCCTCCCGTCAACGGCGTGCTGAAGCTTTTCACGGACTCTCAGGAATCGCTCATGGAAAGGCTCCAGCGCGAATTCGGCGATGCGCATCTGGTAAAGGCCTTCAATTCGGTTGGGGCGGCCTGCATGGTGGACCCCAGGTTCAAGGGCGGGAAGCCGACGATGTTCATCGCCGGCAACAACGCAGAGGCCAAGCGAGTGACCTCATCCATCCTGACGGAGTTCGGCTGGGAGACGGAGGACATGGGAGGAGCGGAGGCGGCGCGGGCGATCGAGCCGCTTTGCGTGCTTTGGTGCATACCCGGCTTCCGGCAGAACGACTGGGTCCATGCCTTTAAGCTCCTGCGCTAAAGCGGACTGCGCGCTGGCGCATGGACCGAGCGTTCGCGGGGTTCGCCCGCCTTCGCGCTAGCTCCAGACCTCGTCGCCGAAGTCCCAGCCGCGACGCGCGGGCTCGCGCACGTACCTGTCGAAATCCGGGTGGTTTGTGACGCGCATATTCGACGCGTCCCACTGGATATCCTGGCCTGTGCGTTGGGCCATCACGCCGACCAGGGCCGCCTCGGTCAACCGCGCGGAGTAGTCGAAGTTGGAGCCCGGCAGGGGGCCCTCGCCCTTGATGGCTCGCACCCACTCCTGGAACGGCCCGCCCTTTACGCGGGGTATGGTCTTCGCGGGAAGGTTCTTCTTGAATTCCTGCCAGATAGCGTCGTTCAGGAGCTGAGGGCTGTCGGGGCGCGGGCCGGTCATGAGTGTGTTCTTGTCGCCTATCATGAGCATGCCTGACTTCGGAAACTCCTTCGTCCGGTCCCAGTCGAGCGGCGGCGCGGGATGCTGGCCCCCGTCATACCAGTGGAGGGCGACGGGCGGCTTGGAGCCCCGGGCTGGAAAATCGAACTTGAGATGGGAGGACCGGGGCACGAAGCCCTCGTGGATGGGTTCGAGGTTCTCCACGGACACCCGACTGGGCGCGTCGAGGTCCAGGGACCAGAACGGGGCGTCGAGGGTGTGGCACGCCCAGTCTCCCAGCTCGCCGCACCCGAAATCGCAGAATCCGCGCCAGATCAGCGGCGCATAGGCCGGGCTGTAGGGCCTCTTCTTCGCCGGCCCTAGCCAGAGGTCCCAGTCCAGGGTCTCGGGCACGCTTGCGGTTGGCGGCGGGAAGGAGCTTGGAATCCTGAAATAGGGGCCGCCAGTGAAGTCCGGGCCGTCGAACCAGGCATGGACCTCGCGGACACTGCCGAGGACCCCTGCGTCGTACCACTCCTTTACGTAGCGGATGCCCTCGGTCGTATGGCCCTGGTTGCCCATCTGTGAGATCACCTTGTAGTGCGCGGCGGCCCGGCGAAGGGTGCGCGCCTGCCAGATATTGTGCGTAAGGGGCTTCTGCACAAAAACGTGCTTTCCGAGCTGCATCGAGAGAAACGCCGCCGAAAAATGGATGTGGTCGGGCGTGGAGACGACGACCGCGTCAATCTCCTTGTGCATCTTGTCGAGCATCACCCGGAAGTCCTTGAACCGACGCGCGCCGGGAAATTTTGCGTAGGCCTCCGCTGCCCGTTTGTCATCCACGTCGCAGAGCGCGACGAAGTTCTCCCCGTCGCAGCCGGTGTAGGCGTCGCCTGCCTGGCCGCCCGCTCCGATGAACGCGAGATTGAGCTTCCGGCCGGGAGCCAGGCCCGGCTGCCCGATGGCGAAGCGGGGCAGGACGAACAGCGAGGACGCGGCCAGGGAAGTCTTCAGGAATTCTCTGCGGGTGCATTTGGGAGGCAGTGGCATGAGGAACGGGGTTGGGGTTTGGCTCCGAGTGATTGAGAATTACAGGAAAGGCTTGGCGAGTCGAGCGGAAGAGGCTCCCACCAAACTATCCGCGTCCGCCCCGCGGAAGGCAGCGCACCCGCGGGTCTCCAGATACCTGAAGGGCAGTCGGGATCCAAGGTGTTATGCCGGGCAATCCACTCCTGCGCGATGAAAATTTTTTTTCCCCACGATGAGGCCGGGCCTGCGTTGCGCGGTCCGTTGGCCGCAATCATCCGGGGCGCGGCGCGCTCCGTTCCGACCGTCACCTGCGTGCTCGCCGGGATTGCGTCCTCGGTCGCGGGACTCCCAAGTCCGTTCGCAGGCGACGATGCCGAGGCCGTCGCGATCTCGTCGAGGGTGAGCAGCGACTACACCCGCACGCGCCTCCCTGACGGCTCCTACCAACTGGAGTCCTTCGCGTTTGCCAATGGCGGCGTGTGGAGGAGCGCCACCGGTGGCTCGGGCGACATGCTGAACTTCATGGACGTTGCCCGCACGATCGCAGGTCCGCTCTCAGGCCAGGGGTTCGTTTCGAGCAAGGATCCGAGCACGACCAAGCTCCTGGTCGTGGTATACTGGGGAACGACCCGTACGCCCGATCACCCGGGCAGCTCGATTGCCAGCCAGAATCTTCAGGCGGCGGGCGCAGCCGCGATGGCGGCGAATCGCCCCCAGATGGCTCGATTCAACGATGCCGACTCATGCGCCCCGATGCAGATGGCGCAGGATTCAACGATCGGCTACGCCATCAGGAGCCCTGAGCAGATTGAGATGGACAACGCCTTTACGGGCGCCCTTGCCGCCACGGCCGCCGAGGACAATCAGCGGACGCATCTCGATGCACAGAATGCGAGCATGCTCGGTTACGACTCCTGGTGGACGGAGACGGCTCAAAACAGGGGAACGGCGCTCGAGTTTCGTCAGCAGGACATGATGGATGAGCTCGAGGCCCGAAGGTATTTCGTGGTCCTGATGGCCTATGATTTTCAGAAGATGTGGAAAGAGAAGAAGCCAAAGCTGCTTTGGGAGGCACGGTTCAGCGTCCGCGACCGAGGAAGCGACTTCAGCAAGGAGTTGGCGGCGATGGCGGCAACCGCCTCGCAGTATTTTGGCAAGGACAGCGGCAAGCTCATCCACAAGCCCCTTCCCGAGGGCCACGTGGAAGTCGGCCCCATCAAGGAGGTCGCATTCAGCAAGAATAACTGACGCCCGGCCCCGGGGTGTCGCCGCCGCTCAGGGCTTGGGCTTCGAGGCTAGGATCCCCGTCGTGCTTGCCAACTCGGCGTTAAGTCTGTCCGGCAGCTGGGTGACGAAGGGCTTGCCGAGGTAGCTTGCCGGATCTCCGATAAGGTCGGCCACGCGCATCTCAAGGAAGCTGGGCCTCACCTCCTCGGGCAGGCCCTTGTGCCAGTGATTGAGAATCCACGAGAGGCTCCAGATGGGGAGGCCGCTTGCGAGGAGTACCTGCCTGTCCACCCTGAGGTGGCCCTCGAACAGGTTGGCTAGCCCCTGGGCGGTCATGTTGTAATAGTGGTGCGGGAAGCCGTGGACCGGCTGGAGGAAGGGGACAACGCAGTAGAGCTGGCCGCCCGGTTTCAAGACGCGGGCTATCTCGCGGGCGGCCTTGAAGGGATCCTTGACGTGCTCGAGCACGTTGAGGCTCAGGACCCCGTCGAATGAATCATCCTTGAAGGGAAGCTCCTCGACAACGCCAAGGACATCCGTCGACGGGTAGGCCGCTATCTCGAAATTGACGACATTGGGTATAAAATCCGAACGGCTGCCCGCACCGCAGTCAAGGACCCATCCCGAAGGGCAACTTTGCAGAATGGCCTGGGCGTAAGGATCGTAGCCGTGGGATGAGGCGTTTGTGGAGTCGGTGACCTCGTATCTTTCGCGGACTTTCGGGGGCAGGCAGTCATAGCAGCCTGCCGTCTCGCTCCAGATCGCGCCCTCCCGAAGGAGTGATCGGATCGCACGGTGCTTCTCGTCGCGTGTCATGGTCATATGGCGGTCCCAGGTGCGGCACCGGTGCCAGCCAAGGCCGATGCCGGCCGGGCGGTGCCCGCCCCGGAGTCAGGATCCTCAGCGGCCTGAGGCATTCTCATGCTCCTTGCGCCTTGCGCTGGCAGCAATCCTGTCAAAAGCCCAGAACAGGACGGGACCGAGCACGCTGTGCAGCCTCGCCAAAGCCGTCATCTGAAACCCGGGTGTGACCTCGAACCTGCCCCTCTCAAGGCCCTTAAGCGTGGCTCGGGCGACGGAATCGGCGCTCCAGAGGCCCCCGGTGGCCGTGATGGCCTTTGTCTCCGGGGGCTTCGTGCGACTTTCCTCCTCCAGCTGGTTGGTTTTGGTATCCGGCGGATAGACGATCATCACCCGTACCCCTGACGGCGCGAGCTCGGCTCGCAGTGACTCGGCAAGGCCGCGCAGGGCAAATTTTGAAGGAGAGTAGGGCGTATAGCCGAACAACCCCACCAATCCCGCCCCGGAGGAGATCAGGACTACAGCGCCGCGGCCGCGCTGCCTCATGCCCGGGACGACCGCCTTGATCGCGTAGAGCGTGCCGAAATAGTTAACTGCCATCGTCCGCTCAAAGACCTCGATCGGTATCTCCTCGAAATAGCCGGGCATCGAGACGCCGGCGCAGGCTATAAGGACGTCTATCGGTCCGTGGAAGCGTTCCGCGTCCTGAATAACGACCTTCAGCGCGGCTTCGCCCGAAACATCGACGGCCGACGTGAAAACCTGCCCTGCATTTTCCCCGGCTTCCAGAATGGAGGTTCGCGCGCGCTCTAGCTTGGCGGGATCGCGCGCAACGATGCTCACTTTGGCACCGGCAACCGCAGATTGCCTGGCCAAGGCAAGGCCGATGCCGCTCGATCCCCCCGTTATGAAAACATGTAACCCGCGTACCTGCATTAGCGCGCTATCGTCTTTGGCAGCTGAAATTCGTAGCGCAAGGTCTCAGGCGATACGAAAATTAAGATACGGTCAAATCCGCAGCGGGAACGTTCGTTTTGGCACCAAGCCGTGTGGTAACGGAAGCAAGATTCGGTAATGTGAGACGGGTGCTTCGGGATTCCCTCCTCGGGAAAACGCACAATATACATTATGTTAAGTACTCGGATCTCAGCAAAAGAACCCGCCTTGTGCTTGTCCGATGAAGCAAAGATCACTCCATCGCGGACAACGGGCTTACTTTGCCAGTCGAATTTGGATGTAGCGGCCTTGGGCAAACGTCATGGAGCTCCGGCATCCCCTCCTTTCCCAGGCTAATTCGGTCAATTTCCATCGAATCGGAGCAAAGTTCACTCCATCCCGAACTTCGGAAGCAATATTCACTCCATTGCCGACGGCGACGACCTGGAGGTTCACCGAGTTTTGGACCCAATCCCCGTCCCTATCGATGCTAAGCAGCCACCGGGCGGCTCCTAGACCGTTCCCTTATAAGAGTACGCTGTGCTTCCCCGGAAATTTCGGACACGCGTCGAGCGTGATGGGAGAACCTGTGACCTGCCCCGTTTGACTGGACACCGCAATTCTCGGATTTCGGGCGGTTAGACGGTCGGTTTTTGGTTTCCGCATGGCTCCCTGGCAAACTCGGCCGGAGGCCGATTTGCCAGGGAGCTGTGCGGACGAAGATGGTTATAGTCGTGGCGCCAGCGCTC
>CAZNNO010000080.1:0-14887 GCA_964574435.1 uncultured Opitutaceae bacterium | reverse complement strand
GCGTGGAACCGATAGCCATTGCGGTGAACGACCTCGGAGAGCCGGATGCGGGAAATCCGCCCGTCCGGTTCGATGAGGGGAGGCGTCCTTGTGCCTTCTACTCTACAGTGCGCAGGAAGCGACCTCACAGCGCGGGTTTCTTTGCCACGAATTCGCTGCGGTGTCGGCTGTACCCGAAATAGATCGCAAAGCCGATGGCCAGCCAGACGAAGAACCGTATCCAGGTGATGACGAGGAGGCCGCTCATGAGTCCGAGGCAAAGGGCGACTGAGATGAGCGGAAATACGGGAACGAATGGCACCCGGAACCCGCGGCGGCGGTGCGGATCCCTCTTGCGGAGGACGATCACGCCGAGCGACACGAGGACGAAGGCGAAGAGCGTGCCGATGTTGGTCAAGTCGGCCGCATCGCCGATGTCGACAAGACCGGCCGGGATCCCCACCGCGGCGCAGGCGATCCACGTTGACCAGTGCGGCGTCTGGAAGCGGGAGTGCAGGGTGGAGAAGAATCCCGGGAGCAGCCGGTCCCGGGACATCGCAAACCAGATCCGCACCTGGCCGTACTGAAAGACCAGGAGGCAGGAGACCATGCCCGTCATCGCCCCGATCGTGATGATCGCCAGAAAGGCCGGATGGGCGCCAAGGGCCTTGAGGGCATAGGCCACGGGCGCCTCGGACGCCGGACCCGAGACAAATGTCATGTACGGCATCATCCCGAGCAGGACCAGGGCGACGCCGACGTAGAGGACGGCGCACACCAGGAGCGAGGCGATTATGCCTATCGGCATGTCCCTCTGGGGGCGCACCGACTCCTCCGCGGCGGTTGAGACAACGTCAAAGCCGATGTAGGTGAAGAAGACGATCGCCCCTCCGGTCACGATGCCCCGAAAGCCCGACGGGGCGAACGGGTGCCAGTTGGCCGGGTGCACCAGCATCCCGCCGACAACGAGAAAGGCGATGATCGCGGCGACCTTCACCGCCACCATGATGTTGTTTGCCCTGGCCGACTCCCGCACCCCGCGAACGAGGAGGAGCGTGATGGCGAAGACGACGAGAAACGCCGGCATGTTGAACCAAGCCCCCGTGAGGTGCCCGTCGGACCAGACCGGCGTCGACCAGCGGTCGGGCAGGTCGATTCCGAACGAGGAAAGCTGCGCCTTGAAGTAGCCCGCAAAGCCGACGGCGACCGCGACATTTCCGACCGCGTACTCCAGGATCAGGTCCCAGCCGATCACCCACGCGAAGAACTCGCCGAGGGTTGCGTACGAGTAGGTGTACGCGCTCCCCGCGATCGGGATCATCGAGGCCAGTTCCGCGTAGCAAAGGCCGGCGAAGCTGCAGGCGACCGCGACGAGGATGAAGGACAGGGCGATGGCCGGCCCGGCCGGAGGGCGTCCGTGGAGGAGGGCGCCGGAGAGGTTGCCGTGCTGGATGAAATTCAGGACCAGGTCCATGACCTGTGCGTGGAGCAGCGAGGGCGCCTCGAAATGCTCGCCGGCGGCCGCGGTGCCGGTGAGGACGAAGATCCCGGAGCCGATTATCGCACCGATGCCGAGCGCCGTCAGGCTCCAGGGGCCGAGCGACTTCGCCAGGCGCTGGCGGGGGTGCTCGGAGTCGGCGATCAGCCGGTCAATGGATTTGCGGGCGATTAGCTGGCGTCGCATGCCGCGCGGAAAGCTGCCCGCGCAGCGGGGATTGGGCGAGGACTTTCTCCGGGATCGGGTCCTGTCAAAAGGGGGGGGTCTCCCGCTTCCCCAACGTCGATCTCGCGCCAACCTCGGGGGATGCGCGCGGGATGGCCTCCCTGCGGCGGCGGCGCTGGCTGCGGGATCAAATTTGACGCGAGGCATCCCTGTGGGCAATGATGCCGCGAGCGAGCAGCGAATCAGCCCATGGCCCAACCTCACGACGCGTCCGGCGAGGATAGCCCGACCCCGAAACCGGGGGGCGTGCCCGGGCCTGAGCCGTCGGGGCCGAAGCCGCCCGCTCGCGAGCAAAGCCCCGGGGAGCCAGCGACGCCGGTGCTGACGCCGGAGGAGCAGATGGCCCTGTTCGAGAGGGACCTGAAGGAGAAGGACTGGGGCCACCAGCCCTGCTGACGCTCGTGCCGGCCCCGGCTGCCACGCGGGGCCAGCCGGGCCTGCGCGGCTGCCCCGCCCGAGATTAGAGCGTCGTGTTGGTGTTCTCGACCCGTATCTGCCCCAGCAGCCTGACGAGGGTTGCCCGGCACTGGCGCGGCGACTTTGCCTCCGTGAGCGACGACAGGTGGATGTCGATCCAGGTGCTCTCCTGGATCCAGTGCGCCCGGATGTTCGAGTGGGTGTTTTCGGGTATGTTCATGTTGTAGAGGACCGCGTCCCAACCCCCGATCCTCTTGAATTCGACGTCCGTGGGGCTGGGCAGCCCGTTTATCTCCCACTGGATCTTGTCGCCCTCCCAGATCTTCTTTGCCGACGTGAACTTCCTGGCCGGCTCGATCCACCCGCTGACGGAGATGTCAGGCCGGCGCTCGTTCTGGAACAGGAAATAGCGGGGATTGAGCTTCGAGCCCGTCCCGGGGTTGTTCTTGAGGTCCTTCTTGGGGATCGTCAGGGCAAGCGAGGTGATGGGGACGTTTAGGACGTAGCCCTCGGGAAGCTCGAAAACCTGGAGTGTTTCGCCCTCGGGCACGGAGGACAGGGCGTGGGAGTACGCGAAGAACGTGAATGACGATCCAAAGCTGGCTGATTGCATGCTGGTTTGTTTCCCTATGTTTTATTTCGGGAAACCCGCAAGGGGTTTCGGCGATTGAGTGGTGGCGTTCGACCCGGGCGCCCCGCCTGGGCGGTAGCTACCGGGAAAATCGGGGCGGGGTGCTTCTCGGGTTCCCCTGTATTCTCGCTGCTTGGACATGGGCTGCGGTTCGTCGTTTCGGGCGTGCGGGGCGCTTCAGCGCAGGGCCGCCCGGATCCAGTCGGCCTCCTGGGGGCCGAGGTCGCGGGGATTGAGCGAATCGAACACCTCCTTGGCCTCGGCCTTGCGCCCTACGCCCGCAAGCGCGGCGCCGTACGCGAACGCTATTGCGGGAGACTGCCTCCAGTCGCGCGACACCGGCTCCATGAGCGCAAGCGCCCGGGGTGCTTGCCCGGACCAGACGAGCACGAACGCGAGCGTGGAGCGGTAGTTCACATTGGAGGGCTCCCGGGTGAAGATCTCCTCGGCGATGCGCTCAATGCGCGTCTGGCTTCCCTCGTCGGTCAATGCGGCGAAGTATGCGTAGTTGTTCGCGATGTCGCGGTCGCCGGGACGCATCGCGTTCAATTGCTCGAAGGCCCGGTATTGCCCGGCCGCGTCGCGCTGCACCTGGTAAAGGCGGGCCAGGGATCCGAGCGCCTGGAAGGCCAGGTCCTGGCGCTCCGCCGCCTCCCAAAGGAGCTCGGCCGCCTCCTTGGGATAGCCCCAGGCATACAGCGAATCGCCGGCAAAGAGCGCGTGGGCCGGGCTGGAGCGCCCGTTGGCGTCGAGGCTCCGCCACAGTGAATCCGCCTTCGGACCTTCGCCGAGATGGCGGGCCGCCACCATCCCGTAGGCCCATTGCAGGAATGCGAGGTCGGGCCCCCAATCCCCTTGGTCGACCCACGCCTGGAGGTCCGCCCAGCGGTGCGTGGCCCGAAGCGCCTCCGCGATGCCCGGGGCGACGGGCGGCCTGTGCGCGGCGGCCGGGTCAAGCGACTCACCCCAGCGGACCGCCTCGGCGCCCTGGCCAATCTGTGCCAGCCAGCCCAGGACCTGGGCGGCCTCGGTCGGGCTCGAGCGGCCCTTCTCCTCCAGCGGGGCCAGCAGGGAATTGTAGCGCGCCGGGTCGAAGTCGGCGATCGCACGCAGGCAGACGGGAATGTCACCCAGGGTGCATCGCGGGTGGGCCCGCAGGCTCTCCGCCCACCGGGCCGCCGCTTCGCGGTCGCCGTGCCCCTCCGCGTCGCCGATCAGCGCGCGAAGAGCCTCGGCGCCCCAGACGGGATCGGCCGCCCACCTGGCCAGTAGCGCCTGCCCCCTTGTCCTGTCGGCAGCCTCGCCCGTCTGCAGGGAGACGATCGCGAGGGGGACCTCGTCGACGGCGAGTTCGCGGGCGCCCGCCCTGGCGTCCGCCTGGAGGGCCGCCTCAAACCGGTCGCGAGCCCCCGCGAAGCGACGGCCCCGCCTGTCGATTTCGCCAGCGAGCCGCAGCGCCCGGGGAGACTCCCGCGCGGTCTTCGCATCAAGGTGGGTCTCGGCCTCCCTGGCCTGGTCCGCGTCGTCCGAGAGTAGGGAGGCCTCGGCCCAGGCGAGCACGTCGTCGGCCTGGTACCCGCCGACGACCGCCGCCTTCCTGGCGTAGCCGACCGAGGCCGCCCAGTTGCCCTTCCTCCAGGCGAGCTCCGACGCCAGGCGCCACGAGGCGGGCAGGCCTGGCTCCGTCGCGAGGGCGTCCTCGACGGCGGGGGAGGCCCGGTCCAGCCGGTTCGCGTCCAGCCATTGACGCGCGATGCGGATCGAGTGGGTCTGGGCCCAGCGGCGGTAGCCCCAGGCCCCGACGCAGGATGCGAGCAGGAGGGCGGCCAGGCCGACAAGGAGCGTCCTCCTCAATCCGGGCCGCGCGTCCAGGAGATCGAGCAGGGACCACAGGTGCTCGCGGGCGTCGCGCGCCGCCAGCCGCCTGAGGGGCTTCGCGGCCTTCCTCGGAGGCGGGGACTCAGGTCCTGGGTTTTTGGGCGGAGGGGGCATCGGAGCGTCAGAGGCCCAGGGGCTCTAGATTCGCGAAAAACTGCCGCAGCGTCGGCTGGGAGGCAATCTCCTGCCAGGGCCGGTTGCTCGAGACGCGGACGAACAGCTGGTCCCTTGGCTGCCCGAAGCCGTAGCGCCATGCGAGCCTGAGGAGCCTCGCTGCGGAGTGCGGATCGACATAGGTTATCGGCCGCCCGCCGTACAGGTGCCAGAACCAGACAAGGGTTTCAAAGCGGGAGCGCTCGAAGAGCCTGCATTCCGCCGGCGCCAGCACCCGCTCCCCGATCCCCAGTGAGGCGCGTTCGCTCGGCACGGGGACAAGCGTCCAGCCGGTTCCCGGCCAGCAGGCGTCCGGGGTGTGCGTGTCGACGAGGCTGACCGGCGCCTCCCCCGGACGCCAGTAGGCGAGATAGAGGGTCAGGCGCGCGCTCTCGGGCGCGGACCCGGCCGAATAAACCCGCTCGACCAGGGCGTGCGTCTGCAGGATCTCGCTGAATTGTTCCAGGTTTGGCGTCGTCTGCGCGGTCCAGCCCGGCGGCGGCGCGGGCAGGAGGGCGGCCAGGTCAGGGGCAGGGGAGGACGCGGTCTTCGGCGGTCCGCCCGCGAGAGCCAGCGAGCCGACGGCCCCCGCCGCGAGAAGAAGGCCGGCCGCAAGCATCCCCTGGAGAGGCGACCGGCCTGTGGGAGCGGGCCGGTCTTCGAGCCGCCCGGCTAGCGGTGCGGGCTCGCGGCGATGGAGCCGCAGGGCGAAGGCCGAGACGAGGATCGTGGTCACGACGAGGATGGATGCCCCCGTGAGGTCGTGCCAGCGCCCCTCGATGTCGACACCCGCGTTCGCGAGCAGCGTCAGCAGGAGCGAGCGCACGAAATTCATGGAAAGCCCGATCGCGGGGGAAAGCGCGATCACGAGACCGCGGTTGAGGGGCCGGCGGACGAGGACGGCGGACAGGAACAGCCCGGCGACCGTGCAGGAGATGAGGCTCCGTACGCCGCTGCAGGCCTCGCTGACCCCGACGCTTGTCCGCGCCAGCTCGATCACGTTGCCGTCCTGGTAGGCCGCGATCGAAAGGGCGCCGAGGACGCGCACGACTCCGCCCGTGACCTGGTTCTGCAGGAAAAGGGCGAGGCGCGCGTAGGTGCCCGGCGGCGGGGGGCTCGCGAAGAGCCAGAGGGCGACCGCCACGGCCGCGGCCCAATTGAACGGGATGAACCGCACGCGCTCGTCGGCGAATCCGAGCCAGGCGGCACCGAGAGCGAGGACAAGGCAGGCCGAGAGCAGGAGCTCCGCCAACGCGTGGTTCCAGCCGAGCGCCACGGCATAGACGACGGCCACGGCGAGGCTTGCCAGGCTGGCGAGGATCAGGAGCGCACAGGCCGCCAGCGGCGCGGCCCCGGTTCGCGAGAAGCGGGGATACGGGTCCCGCCTGCTCTCAACGGCCAGGATAGCCGACAGGAGCGGCAGGAAGAGCCCGTGGACCAGGTTGTCGTCGTGGCGCCACTGGGGCCAGAGCAGGGCGGAGAAGGCGGCTGCGGCCGCGCAAAGGCCGATTGCGTTGGATTTTGCGAGCAGCGGCAGCGAGCTGAAGGCGGTGCAACGCGGAGCTTGCGGCTTCATCGGCAGCCCCTACTCGCAGAGCTTGCGGCCCGAGGCAAGACGGCGCTTCGGCCGGCCGGGCCCTTTCAAGCGCAGCAGGGCTGGAGCTGGGCCTGGCGCCTCCGCAGGACGACGAGCCCGTAGCAGCCGATGACGCCGATCAGCGGGAGCCAGGTCGCCACCTCGGGGACCGGCTGGCCGTTGATCGTCGCCTCTGAAGTCTGGTAGACCAGCAGGCCGCTGGCGTTGGCCGCTGTGTTGCTGCTGGCACCGGTGACGCTGTTCGTGTTGTCCACGACAACGACGATGTAGTTGGTTCCGATTTTGAAGGTCGCGTTGTTGGAGCTTCCGTAGTTCTGGAGCGAGAGCTGGGTCGTGTTGGCCCAGGCGGAGGTGGCCGACGCGGCGGCGGTGCCGGTCGGCACTGTGGTGCCGTTGCCGGTCGGGTTGACGTAGACCGAGTACTGGTCGTCGGCCGCCATGGTCATCGTTATCTGGATCTGGCTGTTTGTGCTCGGGATGATGGCGCCATTTCCGCCGGTGCCCGTGATCGTGAAGGCCAGGGTGTAGACGTAGATGCCCTCGTTGGGGGCAGCCGTGCCGTTGCCGGGGAGGAAGTCGCCGCCGGTGTTCGGGGAGGTGCCGTTCGAGAGGGTGGCTCCCGGGGCGGTGATCCACTGCGCGCTGGAGGTGTTCGGCGTATAGCCCGAACCCGAGATGGACGAAGGGCTGATCACATAGGCCGCACCCTCGTAGGTCGTGTTTGCCGAGCCTCCGCCGTTGGTCGAGGCGTAGGTGACCGTCCAGTTTGCATCCTGGCCGCCCGCCGACTGGAGCGCACCCGTCGAGGTCAGCCCGGTGTAATAGAGTCCCGTAATGTTGGTGGCGGTGCCCGCTGCCCGGGCCGGCGATCCCGAAAACGCCAGGGCCAGCGCCGCGACGAGCGGGCACAGGAGCCGGGGAGCGTTGGCGTTGGGGAAGTGCACGGCTTTCAATGCCCTATGATCGACTCGGCGGTGCCCATCTACAATCGAGGTAACTACGTAGTCGGATAGCAATCATTTACCTGTTGATAACCAATTTATTATAAAAACATGCAAGGCTCGAATTTATCCAAATTTCCAAACCTTAGGGGCCCGGCGCGCGGCGAAACAGTATTCCCGTCAGCCGGGAGCTCGGGCGCAGCCCCAACGATGGGCTTGGAATTTGCCTGAGGATACTGCGCGGGTGCGCCCCTTGGCTCCGCGTTTCTTGGCAAAAATGGAGGCCGGCCCTGCTCCATCAAAGCTGCCGGGGCGGAGGGGTCACCTGGCGGCCGCGGTCGTGCGCTCCAGGATCCCGTCAACTGCCCGAAGGCGACGATCCGGATCGCGATGAACGGGATCGGGGTCCCGGACTTTTCGGGCCGGACCCGTCCAGGCTCGGGCGGCCCGATCGGTGTCCGGCCCACCGGGGCGGATCACGATGTGGGCCGCAGGGACATATTCCTCGGGACAGCCCCGGCTGTGGACCGACTGATTTCCTTGAAGAAATGACGGGCCGCGCCGAGGCTTTGGCCCGCTTTCATTCTTATCAATGGGAACCCAACTCGCACGCCTCGCCATGAACAGAGACCGCCTGGCCCCGCTCCTCGCCCTGGCGTTCTGCGCCGCCGCGCACGCGCTCCGGGCGCAGTCGCCCGATGTCCCGGACTGGGCCCAGCCCGGCTCCGCGACGCACGCGCAAGTTCCGCCTCCGGCGGACTTCCACCGGCCCACCAGGAATTTCGACGCCCCCCTGGGCATCTTTGAGGGCCAGTCCGACGTCGGGGCCGCGGTGGTGCCGGCAAGCGCAAGCTTCGATGCAGCTACGAAGACCTACACGATCAACTCAGCCGGCTACAACATCTGGTACACGCGCGACGAGTTCCGCTACCTCTGGAAGAGGATGTCGGGCGACATATCACTCGCTGCGGACATCGCGTACCCGAAGCCGGACGGCTACGGCGACCGCAAGGCCGTCCTCGTCATCCGCCAGGACCTGGACGACGGATCGAAGGAAATCATGGCTGCCCTGCACGGCGCGGGGCTGATCCACCTCGCGCTGCGCCCGGAGAAGGGAGCCAACATCAGGGAGAGTTTCAGGCTGAAGGGCCGGGCGGCGCCGAGCAGCCCCGGAGCCGGGGTCGAGCGCATTGGCATAGAGAAGCACGGCGACTCGTTTTCGCTCTATGTAAGCCTTGACGGCGAGCCCATGCACCAGGTTGGGCCCCCGGTCGACTTGCACTTCGACGCACCCTTCTACGTCGGCATCGCCTTCTGCTCGCATTTGCCCGCCACCTCCGACACCGCGAAGCTCTCGAACGTGGTGCTCGAGAATTCAGCGGGCAAGGTCAGGTAGCCCGGCCGCTCGACGCTGCCTAAGCACGAGGCGTTGAAGCGGGTGGCCGTTTGGCCGGGCGCCGCCGACGCGATCAGGTTCCTCTCGGGCCCGGCCGGCCGGTGGATCCTGTGCCAGCGGATTGAGGCGAGCGGAGGCTCGTCCCTCTTAGGCCGAAGGTCGGCCGCGGTGGGCGCAGACGGCCCAGACAGCGTCTAGGACTTGCCGACGTCCTCCGGGTGCACGGGCCAGTAGCCCTCGTGAATGGCCAGTCCCTCGGCCTCCATGAGCGGGCCGAGGACCTTCGTCTGCGGAGCGATGCGGCCGATGATCTCGCGGCTCGTGAGCGGGTTTGGCCCCGGTCGGATCCCCATGACCAGCTCGAAGGGCGCCTCGGACGTCCCGTAGACGACGCGCCCTATCCCGGCGAAGCAGATGGCGCCGCAGCACATTGCGCAAGGTTCGGTGCTCGTGTAGAGCGTCGACTGGGCAAACGTTGCTCGGTCTATCTTGGGGCTGAATGCCGAAATCAGGCCCGTCTCGGCATGCTTGGTCACGTCGTGGGTCGAGTGGACGCAGTTTGAAAACTCGGCCAGGATCCTGCCGTCCTTGACGAGCAGGGCCCCGAAGGGACCGCCCCCGTGGGTGGTGGCATACCGGGCGAGCTCGTAGGCCCGCGCCATGAAGGTCCGATCCTCGGGCGTGCACCCTGGGTCGTCCAGCGAGGCCGCCGGAAAGCCGGCGAACGCGCTTGAGGCGAGAAGCAGGATCGGGGCTACGAGCGACGGTCGCAGTTGGGCGCAGGGCATGGGCCTGACGCCGCAACTATCGTGCCAGACGGCCTGCGGGGGCGAGGCTGCGGCGCCTAGGACTTAAGGAACCGCACGCAGAGCGGCTCCGGGACGGGTATGCTCCCGGCGAGCTTCAGCCGGCCCGAGCTCGGGTCAACGCGGTACACGGTCGCCGTGTTGGCCTTCAGATTCCCGCACACCAGCCAATTGCCCGACGGGTCGATCGCAAAATTGCGCGGTACCTTGACGCCGTCCGCCATCCTCTGGACCAGGGCCAGTTTCCCGGTCGACTCGTCAAACGAGAGGACGATCAGGCTGTCGTCGCCCCGGTTTGAGCCGTAGACATTCCTGCGGTTTCTGCTCACGACGACCTCGGCCGAGGTGTTCAGCCCCTTGTAGTCCTCCCGCAGGATCGGCGTGGTGCCCGCGGGGGTCAGCACTCCCTTGCTCGAGTCCCAGTTGAGGACGGTGATCGACCCCCCCATCTCATTGATCACGAAGGCGTGCCGGTCGTCGGGATGGAAGGCAAAGTGCCGGGGACCCGCGCCCGGAGCGACGCTCGCAAAGGGGGGATCGTTCGGGACGAGCGTTCCCGCTGACGCATCGAGCCGGTAGACAAACAGCTTGTCCTGACCCAGGTCGGCGACGATCGCGAACCGTCCCGTCGGATCGACGTTGATCGAGTGGGGGTGGGCCGACGTCTGCCGGGAGAGGTCGGGACCGCTGCCGCTGTGGTGGATGATGCAGCTGCGCTCGCCAACCGTCGCGTCGCCCCGGATCGGGAAGACCTCCACATAGGCACCATCGTAGTTGGCGGTCAGAACGCATCTGCCGGACGGATCAATGCTGATGTGGCACGCCTCGGGCCCGTCGACCACGCGCTCGCCGATGTGCTTCAGGTCGCCCGTCGCGGCGTCGACCGCGTAGGCCTCGATCGCCTCCAGCGGCCTGCGGCCGGGGCTGGGCACCTCGGCCAGGCAATAGAGGTGCTTCCTGTCCGGCGCGAAGGCGAAGAAGACGCAGTCCGACTTGTCGGCAACCCGGACGGCCGGCGAGAGCGCCCCCGTCTCCTGGTCGAGCCTCGAGCGGTAAAGGCCGCGGTTTGAATCGGTCGCCGACGTCCCGAAAAAGACCCAGCAGGACGGCGTGGCGGCGCTCGCGGTCGACGCTATTCCCATCAGGGCGCTGATGCCGAGGGCGGCAAGTGTGGGGTGCATGTCGCGCCAACGCTTGGATCGGCGCGCCGCGCTTGCGAGCGAAAATCCTAACGGCTTGCGTCCGCGGCGCCGGGATGCGATCTAGGGGAATCCATGAGGATGAGGGCTTGCATCGGGTTTCTTGTCGCCGGGTGGCTGACGGTGACTGCCGCGTCGAGCGCCGCCGACGCGACGACGCCCGCCCCAATCGCGCTGGTTCAGCTCAAGGACGGCCGCCAGCTGCACAACGTGAAGGTCATGTCCAACGAACCCGCCAGCATTGTCGTTCGCGCCGACGAGGGGCTGATCAAGATATCGAAGTCGAACCTTCCCCAGTCCGTCGCCGACCTCTACCCGGCCCGGGTGGCCCCGACCCCGACTCCGGAACTCGTGATGCAGCCGTTCAATCCCAGCCCCGGCCTGATGGCCCCGGGCTCCGAGCCCTCGGTCAGGCCGCTCCAGATACCCACGCCGGACCCCAACCCGCCAAGCGCGGCGGTCTACAAGGGTTGCACGATCGTGAGCTTCCAGCTGAAGGCGTTCCAGGCCTCGCAGGGATGCGTCGAGGTGGTTGTCAAGAACGACACGGACACCCCCGTCGATATCCTTCCGGGAAACTTCGGGTGCGTCACGACGGACGGCAAGCACCTGAGGGGGGGCTACATAGTGACGGAGGGCTATCCGGTCGTCATCAAGCATAGTGAGACGGTGCCGGCCAGGGGCCAGATCGTGGACATTGTCGCCTTCTCCAACCATGAGCTGGACGTCTCCACGATCCAGTGGGTGCGGTGAAGTTTTGGTTGATTTCCCAGCAGCCGGCCTTTCTAATCTTCAGCTTCAACTACGCCTGCCCTCGATTCCTGGGGGCCCAGGGGGAACGAAACCATGAAAACTCCGCTCATACTCAAAGTCGCGACGCGTACCCAGACCGGGCGCAGTGCCTCGCGCCGCCTGCGTAAGGTAAACCGCATCCCAGCAATCCTTTACGGGAAGCATTCGGACCCTGAGAAGCTCTCCATCGAAGTGCCGGAGTTCACCAAGCTCCTCAAGTCGGTCGCGGGTCGCTCGCTGCTGATCGAGCTCAACCGCGAAGACAAGGCCGAGAAGGCTCTTTCCTTCCTTCAGGAGATCCAGAGGGACCCGATCACGGACCGCTACCTCCATGTGGACCTCCACGAAGTCAAGGCCGACGAGAAGTTCGAGATCCGCGTGCCGGTGCGGGTCGTCGGCGAGTCCTTCGGCGTCAAGAACCAGAGCGGGGTGCTCGAGATAGCGTCCCACGTTCTGCGCATCCGCTGCCTGCCGTCGGACCTGCCCGAGGTGATCGAGGTCGATGTCACGGCGCTCAATGTCGGCCAGACGATCAAGGTCGCCGAGCTCAAGCCCGTCGCCGGCGTCACTTTCCTCGACGACAAGGGACAGCCCGTCGTCGCCTGCGTCGAGCCCGTGGCCGAGATCGTGCAGGAGGTGGCCGCTGCCGAGGTTCCCGCGGAGGGCGCGGCAGCCGCCCCCGCCGCCGGGGACGCAGCCGCCGCTCCGGCGGCCGACGGCAAGGCCGCACCCGCGGGGGATGCGAAGGGCGCCGCGGCCGGCGACAAGAAGGCCGCACCTGCGGCTGGCGACAAGAAGGCCGCCACCCCGGCGGGCGACAAGAAGGCCCCGGCGCCCGCCGCCGGCGCAAAGCCCGCCGCGCCCGCGAAAAAGTAGCCTTTTCAACCGGCGAGCCATTCGCCGGCCGTTCTTTGAGTCATGTCCATCTCGCTCGTCGCTGGCCTTGGTAACCCGGGCCGCGAATACGAGCTCTCGCGCCACAACCTCGGCTGGGTTGCGGTCGAAGCCTACGCGTCGAAGCACGGCCTCGCCTGGAGAAGCGCCCCCGATTTCGAGGCGATGACGGCCCGCAGGGACCTGGGTCCCGGCAGGGCCCTCTGGCTCATGAAGCCGCAGACCTACATGAACGAGAGCGGCCGCGCCGTTGCCGCCTTGGCGCGCTACCACCGGATTCCTCCGGAGGACGTCGCGGCGGTCTACGACGACCTGACCATCGACCTGGGACTCGTGAAGGTGTCGGTATCGGGCAGCGACGGGGGCCACAACGGCGTGGCGAGCCTGCTCGAGCACCTGGGGACCGGTTTTGCCCGCTACCGACTCGGAATCGGCCCCAAGCAGCCGCCGGAGATGGACCTCAAGGACTTCGTGCTCGCACGCTTCACAGAAGAACAACTCACTCTAATCCAACAAAAGAAAACCACCTACGTCCAAGGCCTGGAACTGCTTCTCGCGAGCGGCCCCGACCGAGCGATGAACCAGCTGAACCGAAGAGACAACCCATGAGCAATCCGACCAAACGCAACTACCGCGCGACCTTCATCCTCGACAACCGCGGCAAGCAGGAGACCGTCGAGCAGATCGTCGACGGCGTCAAAAAGGAGATCGCTGCCATCCAGGGCGACGTCACCGCCGTGGAGAACATCGGCAAGAGGGACTTCGCCCGCGTCACCGATCGCAAGCTGACCGGCGCGGCCTACGTCCACGTGAATTTCAGCGCGCCGCCGCAGGGCCCCGCACAGCTGCGCGAGCGGCTCCGGCTGAACGGGAGCGTCTACCGCACATTTGTCCAGGAGGTCTGACTCCCATGGCAAACTTCAACAAAGTCTACCTGATGGGCAACCTGACGCGGGATCCGGAGATGCGGGTCACCCCGAAGGGGACGGCCATCTGCCAGTTCGGACTCGCGATCAGCCGGTCCTGGAAGGATGAGAGCGGCCAGACCCGCGAGGAGACCGCGTTCGTCGACATAGAGGCCTGGGGCAAGCAGGGGGAGGTCATCTCCAAGTACTGCGTCAAGGGACGGCCGCTCTTCGTCGAGGGCCGCCTCAAGTTCGACCAGTGGGAGGACAAGACCAGCGGCCAGAAGCGAAGCAAGCTCAAGGTGGTCCTCGAGAATTTCCAGTTCATCGGCGGCCGCGGCGACGGGGCCCAGGGTGGGGGAGGCGCGGGCGGCGACTCGGCTGAGACCTCTCCGGGCGATGCCCAAGCGAAGGGTCCATCGAAGGGCCCTGCTGCGTCGAAGGACACGGTGGACGAGGACGTGCCGTTCTGATGATGCGTGTTTCCTGGGTGTAAAGTTGTTCCCCGGGAGACGGATGCAGTTGTGATGCCTTGGCCGGCTCCGAGGACAGGAGCCATGATGACATGAGTCCGTCGGCCACCCAAGTGTCCGGCAAACTTGCTGCCTCATGGAGAATGTAACCGAGCAAGTCGCGGCGGTAATGGATCGGTTTATCTAGGGCACTTCCGTTCTCCGAAGCCCTCGGGAATCGTCCCAGATTTGAGACGGTGGAATCCCGTTTTCGATTTACTGAAGAGGTTTCAAGTGAAATGAGGTTGTGTTAACCGCTGTCGTCCAGCCTCTAGCGAAGGTCCGTTGAGATGGCACGGATGGTGCAGATACCGATCTCTGCCTCACGCCATGATCTCCGACCTCCGCCTCGCGCTGCGCAGTCTCCTTAAGGCCCCTGGTTTCACGGCCGTGTCGGTGCTCATCCTCGCTCTCGGAATCGGCGCCGTCACCGCGGCCTTCTCCGCCGTCGAGGCGGTGCTTCTCCATCACTGTTCTATCCGCACCGGCAAGCAAGCGGTGGTTTGCTTTCGAGCGTCCGATACGCCGGATAGGATTCTGTGATATAGACCGGGAGGAGCGCCTTTATGGGGACTTTACTTCAGGATGTCCGCTTTGGTTTGCGCATGCTGGTCAAGAGGCCCGCATTCACGATCGTGGTTGTCCTGACGCTGGCTCTGGGCGTGGGAGCCAACACAGCCATTTTCAGCATCGTGAATGCCGTGTTGCTGCGTTCTCTACCCTACCCCGATCCCGATCGTTTGGTACGAATCTTCTTTAACGAGCCCGGCGTAGGATTGCGGGACGTTAGGTTTTCCAAGCCCGAACTGGATGACCTGCAGACGCGAGCGGGTGTATTTGAAGATGTGACCCCGATCTTTGAGGGTAGCGAGAATTTGACCGGCGCCAAACAGCCCGAGCGTCTCGAGGCGGTCAATGGCAGTTTCAGCTACTTTTCCATGCTGGGTGTGACCCCGCAAATTGGACGGTTGTTTGGTCCGCAGGACTTCGCGCTCGGTTTCGCTCCCGTGGCCGTGATCAGCGATGGCCTGTGGCGCCGTGCCTATGGCGCCGATCCGAATGTT
>CAZNNO010000079.1:0-15334 GCA_964574435.1 uncultured Opitutaceae bacterium | reverse complement strand
AATGGCGACAGGGCCTTTGCAATCGCATCGGCGTTCACGTACTCATCGCACTCCAGAATTTCGGGCAGTAATCTGAGGCACTTGGACCCAGTCCGAGGGCCTTTTGTGGCATTCTAAGAGATCTAATGGGATTGGAAATTGTTCCGCCAAGTTTTTACGACGCCGGCGGACTTCCTGGGACTCCCGCCACCGCCTTCGCCACCGCCTTCGCCACATTGCAGGCACCAAAATAGTGCAGGTCTGGATGCGTTTACGGTGACTGGCTAAGCGCCTTGGCCGCCCGTTCGATCAGGTCCGCCACTTCGATAGGATGGGAAGCATAGACCGCGTGGCTGCCGGGGACCTCTATCGTCTCGCAACCAGCGCGCTTGGCCATCGTGCGTTCGAAATCGGGATTGATGTTGTGGTCGTTGGTAGCCACTAGCGCCCAGCTTCTTTTGGTGCGCCAGGCCGCCGTCGTTAGGGGTGCGCCGCCGGCCGCCTTGGCCAGCATTGGCTGGGAAAGGGCCATGAAGTTCGCTTGTGCGGGCGGCAGATCAGCCGCAAAATCACGGGGATAGGCGGCCGGATCCAGGTAGAGGAAATCGTCCTTGGTGGCGCGCATGTCGTTGTTGGCGGGGGGAGCTTTTCCCAGCAATCCAACAACGCTCTCGCCCTGGTCGGGGATGAAAGCGGCGATGTAGACGAGACCGGCTACGTTGGGGGCATTGCCCGCTTCGGTGACGACCGCCCCTCCATAGCTGTGGCCGACCAGGAGGCTGAGGCCCGATTGCAAGTCCAACACCCGTTTGGTCGCTGCCGAATCGTCGGCGAGCGACGTCAAGGGCTCCTGGACCACGCTGACCGTGTAACCGTCCTTGGCCAGAATGGCGGCGACGGCCTGCCATCCGGAGCCGTCGGCGAAGGCCCCATGGACGATGACGATGTTCTTGACGGGGGTGGCCTGAGCCGGGGCGACGATGGCGGAAAGAAGCGGCAGCGCGAAGACTGCGGCAACGATTTCTTTTAACATCAAGGAATATTTCATGTTAACGTTATTCAACCTTGAGGTTGAATTACGTCGCTACTCGACAGATTGTCAACCCATCGGTAGAATGATTTTAAGTTGAAAATCAAAAAAAGCTCGGCGCCATGATCGACACCCAGGCCCGGAAGAAGGCAGCTTCATCCGCCGCGCGCCTCAACGCGGTCTTTGCGGCGTTGGCCGACCCGACGCGACGGGCGATCGTCGAGCGCCTCTCCCACGGGCAGGCGGGCGTGACCGAGACCGCCGAGCCGTTCCGCATGTCCTTGAACGCGGTGTCGAAACACATCCGCACGCTTGAGGCAAGCGGCATGGTGGAGCGCCACCGCAAGGGCCGCGTCCACATTCTAACCGTCAATCCGCGGTCTCTGGACGAGGTCGTCGGGTGGATCGAACGAACACGCCATTTCTGGGAGGGACGCCTAGATGCGATGGAGGGTGTGCTGCGCGAGCTCAAGCAGGCGCGCGCATCGGGGCCAAGGGATCGCAAGCATGGATCCCGCTGACACGCCGCGCCCGATCGTGCAGGTGCGTCGACGCGTGGGCGCGACGGCGGAGGAGATATTCGACATGTGGACCAGACCTGAATTGATGGTCCGGTGGATGAGCCCCTTTCCGGGCGCCGTCCATTGCCAAGCAAGCTGCGACCTCCGCCCGGGAGGAAGTTACAGTCTGGTCATGTCAACGGAGGGAGCGAGCCGAGAGGTCACCGGCACCTACGTGCAGATTGACCGTCCGCGCAGGCTTGTGTTCACGTGGATGGGACCCCTGACGAACCATGTGAATACATTGGTGACCCTCGAACTCATTCCGAACGGCAATGAAACCGATCTCGTGCTCACCCACGAGCGTCTGCCGACGGAGGCGATGTTTGAAGGCCATACGAGGGGCTGGCGCCAAATCCTGGACCATTTGGCGGAAGGCGCTTCGAAAAAATCTTAGAGCCCCGGGAAATCAACGCGCACGGGATCGTCGCCGGCTTGGAGGCTTGGCAAACGATCCGGTTGCCGGGTTCTCCCGTCGGCAAGTGCCTGTCTCATCACCTGAAGATCGCTGGTCCATATCCGACCCCTGCACCATATTTTAGGCCCTTGGGCCCACTCCAAGGGCCTTCTTGTGGCCACTCTGACTCGAATCAGTGGAGGTATGCTTCCAGACAATCATCGAGCGCCAAGAGGCGCTCGTGCGAGAGTTGGCCTATAACCCCGCGCAAGCGGCCCTTCCTCACTTGGCGGATTCCGGGAATCACCGCATAGCTTTCCTTGCCAGAAAAGCAGCCGGCCGACATTCGAAGCGGGAAAATCTCGGGCGCGACCGTGGAGGTAGGTATCACGACCAAGGTATTGAGCACCTCGTTGTGGACTGTGCCTGACACGACAATGCCCGGTCGCACCTTGCCCATTTCCGGTGGGGACGTGTCACTCAAATCCACCCACACTACAGTGCCACGCTTCATGGCTTCTTTGGCTCGATCTCGCCTACTAACGGAGCCGATTCCCAAACCTCCATCGCAGCGCGCTCGTCAGGGTTATCTTCTAAGAATTGTTGATAGGCTACCGCCGATGCCCAGTTTTTCCGCGCCCGGTGCTCCTTTTCAATCAAATCACGCACAAAGCCGGATATGCTCTCGTCCTTCGGTTTCAAGGCCGTGACCTTCTTAACCAAGTCGGCCTCTAGTTTGATGGTAGTTGCCGACATACCAAGATGGTAGTCAAGTAGTATGACCTGTCAAATCACATCCCTTTTAAGAGGTTCGAACTGTGGTTCCCGCAATTTGACAGACACGCGTAGAGCGGGGCCGCCGCCTTACGGTCGCAAGAGCTCCAAAACGTAGGAGGAATCGAAATTGTGTCGGGAAAATTAACATTTTGGAGGCATTGACGGACTCTTGTTTTTTAACGTTGATTCCTTGTACGTTGTTATTCACGAGCTTAAGGATTATCGACACCCTATGGCAAAGTTTATGCTCACTTTTAATCATGAAGCCCATCACCCGGTTTGCATGCGTTTTTTTGGTAGTATCGAGCTTGGTCGCAACTGCGCACGCGCAGTCGGAAGTTCAAGTCTCAACCGGCTACAACGACCAACCTCGCAATGGAATTCCGTACAGCGTCGGTTCAGGCCAACCGGTGCCGTGGCTCGGCAGTCCCAACACGACCTTATACGGCAATCCCGGCTCCGCCGCGGCCTACGATCCGGACTTGGATGCGATCCTCCTGCAGAATCTCGGGGGGTCTGCAATTGACCTCACAGCGGCATCGATAGGCAGCGAGAACCTCTTCGTACTAGATGCAGACTATATCTCGGGTCCGATCGTGCTCAACCCGGGCGCCAATGTGATTCTAACCGGTATCGATGGTTCCGACGAATTTTCGGGTGTGCAGACGGTGGGTCTCACCATAGGGGGAATCGGCTACAGCTATTCCGACGTTACAACGGCGCAGGCGCCAGATGGCGTGCTGGATGGGGCAATGCCTTGGATCGGCATAAACGGCGGCGCCGAATCCATACCGTGGACGCCTATCTATACTCCGCCAGGCAGCAACAGCGTGCCGGATTCGTCGTCCACGATGCTGCTCTCCAGCTTCGCCCTCGCCGGCCTTGCCGCCCTTCGTCGCAGGCTCGCGAAGTAAGAGCTTCTGATAGAATCCGCAGTTAGGCCATGAACCTCCGGCAACGATGGGCTCCCAGGGGAATATTCGGCCTTTTTTGACGCTCCCGGTTGCTACCGCACTGATGTTCGCGTTGGTCGCGTCCGCCCGCGGGAATACGGTGGTTCTTTCGGGTTAAGGTCTAATCCGTTGAGCGTGCTGATCTTCGTCGATCGGATGCGACCGTTCATTGGAGTGTCATAACGCCTTGAGGCATTCTGATTCAATGTGGTGTGTTCCGCCGTAGCCGAGCGAATTAGTCCAACGGGGTCACGTTCCCGCAGATAGGCACGCATTGGATTAAAGTCCGTCGATGTAGGTTGCCTGTAAGTGGCTCAACTCCCCGCTTTTCCCTTCTGTTGCCTGCAACATCTAAAGACTTGGCTTCGAGGCGATGGGAGGGTTCGAATCCCGTTGGCCGCCCCATTCTTTCTCCATGACGCCGGCCAGCGCCGAGAACATGCTCTCCCTGCTCAGTCGGAGGTACCGACGCGGGCACTCTCCGGCGGGCCCAGATAGCTCGGACGCACTCCGCCCGTGTCGACGACGATCCGTTCCAGCACGACTCCAGGATCGACCATCCAGAACTTCAGCACATGGCGCCCGGGCTGGGCAACCTTGTGGATGGTAGATTAACGGTCGAAAGACCAGAAAGACCAAGTCTCTTCGTGAAGGCAAACCTGCAGCGAATTAGCGTGGTGCAACATTTCGATCGCACTACATAGGATAGCCTCTCTAATCATCTGGATATCGTCATAGTGTAAATGCACGGGGCGTTTAAGTTCATCAGATTTGTTAGTGGTCCTGTACCGATGTGCTTAAGGTGATGCACATCCAAAGAGAGCCTTCTTGCCTGTGCCTAGCTTCGTAGCTTGAGATCCAAATGTTGATGTACTGATATTTGGTCGAAATGCGTTGGCAACAATCGCGGCGTGTGGCCCCAACCGTCCTCTGAAAGCGACGCTCCCGTTGGGAATCAGCCGCCAACTGAGGCAAAGAAAATCTGGAGCCTCTTGAAAAGTCGATACCCCAAGGTACACTGTTGGCAAGAGACGCGTCACACCTCAATGTAGCCCTGGTCAGAATCAGAAGCGGCACACCAACGTTTATGAGGTCACCCCACGCATTCCGAGGAACCGTTGTCTGTGCGGTTATGCTAGGTTGCCTCGCAGCTTCGGTTACCCGTGGCGGCACACTCGCACTGGACTTTAGAATTCAAGTCGTCTTCGAAAATCCAGAACACTACGAATACGCTTCCGACAAGCGCTTCCCGGCTGAGTTGCGAAGTGTGGTTGTCGCCGGGGGCCCTGTGCAAGGTGATCCGAGTAACCCTGTGAGGAATGGGATTCTAACCATCTTCAGCGAATTCCTTACGCAGCACGCGCCCGCATACCTACCAGATGGATATACCCTCACCATCACCTTCGCCAATATCAACCTCTCGGCGTCAGGCCCTAGTGCAGAAGCGGGAGGTTTCATGTGGTCTGGGAACCCAATGTTTACATTCGACTGGGTAATCACCGACCGCTCCGGTGCTGTCCAAAGAAAGGGTTCGGAGCGGCTCGCTCCATTTTCACTTGGTATCGTCGAACTCCACAACGATGCATTTAAGAAAGACCCATATTATTACGACAAGGCGGTCTTGGACGAATGGATGCGCCACAATATTCGGATGTGATTCCGTGACTTCTCCTTTCTAGCCTCCTGGGAACCTTACCCAATCGGGTAGTTTGGCACGGGCCTGTCACGGGTGAGCCCCAACGCGGACGCCCCACAACCTCAAGTTGTCAGCGATGGGCGGCTCCGGCGAACGCGCCCGCCTGTTTTGTGAACTGCTTCTCCAAACTGCCGCACACCAGCTCGCACAACTTGAAGATCGACGGGTCCGCAATCGAGTAGAAGACCTGAAGTCCCTCCTTCCTCCGCGCCAGCACATTGGCCTGGGTGAGTGTTTGCAAGTGACGCGAGACATTGGTCTGGGTGCCGCCCGTCACCTCGACCAGCGCGTTGACGTTCTTCTCACCATCAAACAGGGCATGCACTAGGCGCAGCCGCATCGGCTCCGACAACACGGCGAAGCGGTGGGCAACCAATTCCAACGCAGCCTCGGAGAGAGGGATCCGTTTATCCATGCGCATAACAGAACATAGGCTTGACATGATCTCAAGCACATGTGTATATGCGCATACTAAGTCCACGCGAATATGAAAATCGAGGCTCTGATTCGCCTAATGGCCGGCAGCCTGGTCCTCCTCGGGGTTGCTCTGACCTATTCCGTGAGCCTTTGGTGGCTCCTCCTGCCGACCTTCGTGGGTGCAAATCTGGCCCAATCGGCGCTGACCGGCTTCTGCCCGCCCTCGCTCATCCTCACCAAGCTCGGCTGGCTCGGTGACGATGGCGTTGTTCACTGGGGCGGACGCAAGGTAACTCGCCGCTGACCTGTCATGAGCGCCGCCCTAGTTCGGTTCCTGCTCATCATTGGAGGCGCCTCCGCCCTTGGTGCCGCAATGGGCTATTTTGGCCAGTGTTCCTCCGGCACTTGTCCCCTGACATCTACCTGGTGGCGCGGAGCCCTCTTTGGGGCGGTTATCGGCCTTCTTTTCGCTCTTGGCCCACGAACCCCCTGATTTCCATGTCCCCCGCCCCCTTTCGCCTTGTTCTCTCCAGCATCGCCATCGTCGGCCATCGCCGCCGTCAGTTCGGTCATCGGTGCTTCGGAGGCCGAGATTGCTGTTTCCATAGGCACGATCTTCGTGCTCAACGCCGTCGCGCTTTACGTCTTTCCCTTCGCTGGCCAAATCCTGCACCTGAGCCAGGCCGATTTCGGGCTATGGGCTGGGGTCGCGATCCATGACATATCGTCAGTGGTCGGCGCCGGACTGAACTACGGCAACGAAGCGCTCCAAACCGCCGTTGCCGTTAAGCTGTCGCGCACGCTTTGGATTGTGCCGCTGACCCTCGCCATCGCCTTTCGCGTTTGCCGGCAAGATGGGGCCGACGCCAAAGGCCGCCAAAAGGCGAAGAGGTCCAGATTCTCAGCGCCCTGGTTTATTGGCCTCTTCCTCCTGGCTTCGCTCTTCAGCAGCTACAATTCGACTATTTCAGGATGGGCGCCGCATCTCTCCAAGATCGCCCGTCATGGAATGATCCTGGTATTGTTCTTGATCGGCACATCGCTTTCATTCCGCTCACTCAGGTCAGTCGGCTGGCGAACAGTGGCGACCGGATTGACCCTATGGCTATTCATCAGCATCGGCTCGCTGACGGCCATAACCCTTTTGCATCTAAAGCCGTAGGCCGGCGCTGCTCCATGGATCCCGATTCCCTCTTGCCTCATATGACCGACCCGCGGTCCCCTAATTCTGTCCAGCACGATAAACATTCTTAGGGCCATTTCCCTGCGATGGTCGGCTTGGCTCATAACATGACGGTCGCTGGTTCAAATCCGGCCCTGCACCAAATTAAACGGATACAAACAACTTGCGGGAACACGTCCGTAAGTCGTTTTATTTTAGCGACATCGGATGATCTTTAGAGAGGAATTCAGGCTGGCGAACATCCAAGAACCGTGGCGAATTCCTGCGAACAAAGCCAAAGAAACCACCAAAGAAGATCAACCCGACGTGCTGAGCGCTGGCGCAGCCGATGCAACTCTCCCCATTACTGGGATGCGGCCACGTAGTGCTGCATCAATAGTCGATTATACACGCCGCCGCCGGCCACAGCCCCGGTAAATGGGGCAAGAACATAGACCGCCCACCATCCGTTGCCGTTAGCTTTGAATGGGACGCTGCCCCAGCCAGCCAACGCACTAAAAAGGCGTGGAGCTAAGTCCCTCGCAGGATTGAAGGCCGCCATTGTCAGGGGCCCCATGAGCGAAATCAGGATCGTAATTGTAAGGCCGACCGTGATGGCAGCAAGCATCTGCGGGCGCGAAGTGTTCCGGTGGTCTACCGAACCAAGTATCACCATCATAAGGATTGCTGTGCCTAACACTTCGGTGAAGAACGCGGTCGAAATCCCGACCGTTGCACGGGCAGCTTCGGTCAAAGGACTACCTCCCGGGTTTGGGAAAAACTCACCAAAGATCATCGCAGTTGCTTCGCTGCCCGGCGCCCCACGCACGATATGATGGGATGATTCGAAGGCTTCCAGAACGCCGTGATACATAACAAAAAGGGCAATACTCGCCAAGAAGGCGCCGGTAAACTGTGCTAGGAAATAACGAGGGACGTCCCTCCAACGGAAATCAGTCCACACGGCAAAACCTAACGTCACCGCTGGGTTGAGGTGAGCGCCACTTAGGCTTCCGGTCAAATAGATCGCCGTGGTAATTCCTATGCCCCATACGATTGCCACTTGGAAAATCCCGACCTGGGCGCCGGTTAAGACCGCGGTTGCGACGCTTCCGCAGCCAAAAAAGACAAGTATGAAGGTTCCGAGTGATTCACCGACGAACCAAGCCGGCACTCGAGACGTCCGGCCGTTCATGTTTAACGGGCCAACTGGCTTTCTCCCTCCAACTTGCACTGCTCCCCAATTGCGCGAACAGATGCCGATTCAAGCTTCTGATCGGGCAATGCACAGAATAGGTCGATCCGACGGGCGATTTGTGAGGCGATCCGGACAAAGAACCGTTTCTTCTGCGCTTCCGAACCTTCGAAACTGGCCGGGTCCGGTGAGCCGAAATGGGCTGTGACCGGATGACCTGGGAAAATGGGGCACGACTCCTTTGCGTTGTCGCACACGGTGATGACAAAATCGAATTTGATGTCCTTGAACTCGTCCCATGACTTGCTTCGGGCGCCGCTGGCGTCGATGTCATACCGGTCTTTGAGGACCCAAATGGCCAACGGGTTCACTATTCCTGTAGGATGTGAACCGGCGCTATAGGTCTCAAAGCGTCCCCTGCCCTTTTGACGTAGGAGGTATTCCCCAATCACGGAACGGGCCGAATTGCCGGTGCAAAGAATCAGGACTTTGTAGGGCGGGCGGTTCATGGGCGGGTGGCAAGGGCTTTGGACTTCCGAACCTTCGGCGTGCAGCAAACCGGGCTGTTCTGTGTAAATTTGCCTGCCAACTTTCTCCGTTTCTCGGCATCGCGCTGAAAGATCGGATCTTCAGTCACACAGTCCTGCAGGCAGGCTAGGTTGGCCGAAAGCTCATGCGAGGGACTGCCAGGAAGCCGGTAGATCATCCAATTCGCTTCCTTCCGGGACTCCACCAGCCCATGAGTCCTAAGGTAGGCTAGGTGCTTCGAGACTTTTACCTGCGGCTCTCCGAGAATCTCCTGAAAGTGGCACACGCAGAGTTCACCGTCGCCAAGCAAGCGCAGGATGCGCAGGCGGGTCTGGTCGCAAAGGCATTGGTATATTCGGACGAGGCTCATGGAATCAGCAGCAATTGGCTTCGCTCGTGGCGCAACCGCATCCGGTAGCGGGAGCGAGGCCGCATGCCTCGCGTGCAAGGCAGTCCGTGTGCTTATGGGCGAGCTGGAAGCGCAACTCGTTTCCGTCCGCGTCGACGCTCTCGATCCTGTACTGAGCGACCGCGCACGGCTCATATTCCACCTCAACCTCCAGGTCCTCTGAGGGCACGACCTTAGCGGAAAGATCCAGGATCTTCGCGAGCTTCTCGGAGGAGAGCCGATGGTCCAAATCATTCTCCGCCACCCAGGTTTGAAGAAGGCAGGTCTCAAGCCGCCGAACAGTGCCGCCACAATCAATGAAGCTCTTCGTCACGTGCCCGACCTCGGTGACGTGGAAATCGGCCGGAATCGCGTCTCCGTCCGGTAGAATGAAACGGACGTACTTGGCCGGATACTGACGGAGGTTTGTCTTGAGGGAGCCAAGATTCATGCCGCCTTCGGTATATACTCTTCTCGGTATATGCAAGCTGTAATCGAATTTCGCACCCCTGCTCCGCCCGATTACGACCAGGTGGTCGCGCTTTGGCGGATTTGTGATGGCGCGGATGTTGAGGAAGGAGACGACAAGGAATCGTTCACCCGCTATTTCGACGCAACCCGGGCTTGAGCCACGCTGCCATTTGAGCCGGCGCCATTGTCGGCGCCTGTTTAGCAGCCACGATGGCCGCCGCGGATTGGTTTGCCACCTGGCCGTCGTACCCGAGTATCGTGGCCAAGGCGTAGCGGAGGAGATTCTTGAAATGGGCCGGCTTACGGGAATGCAGAATAGCCCGTGTGACCATACTGGTCGCTAAGGACAATTCCCTCGACCGGGAATTCTGGATTTCCCAGGGGTTCGAGCACATTTCCGGAGCGCTTCCCCTCGGTAGTGATCCAACCTAATCGACGTCCCTGGCCCCAATCCAGGGCCAGCATCATGTTGCGCAATCTTTTCGTGGGCATCGAGTAAAGCAGCTTTGGAAATCGGGCCTCGCGGGCCAAGGCTTCTCAGAGCGGCATTGAATTTTCCCCGCCGATGCGGGGTGATCCCTTCAAAGAACAGTATCGAGTCATCCCCGTGGGTGCGGTGTACCCAACTGCGGCATTGCTGCGATCGGGGAGTTATTCGCCGCAGGGGCCGTTTGGGCAGCCAGGATCGGCTCTCCGCGAAGAGGGGCCGCACTCTGAACCTCACAAGGACTCGCTGACGATGCAGATATTGACATTATTACTGTGCGCCACATAGTGTGTGTCACCTTCCATATGACAAACAGCCATCAGAGGAATAAGGACCTCTTCGAGCAGCTTCGTCTCGAGCTACGGCGTGGCTGTCTCGTCATCGCAGTGCTTAGCCGCCTCCGCACTGAGCAGTACGGCTACACCCTGCGACAGTCGCTCGCCGAACTAGGGCTGAACATCGACGAGAGCACGCTTTACCCCCTGCTCCGGCGCCTCGAGGGCCAGGGTCTCCTGGTCAGCGAGTGGCGCGAAGAGGACAAACGCAACAAGCGCTATTACCGGCTTTCATCAGACGGAAAATCCCTCCTCCAGCAATTGCTCGCCGAGTGGGAAAGCATCAACACGTCCCTCAACAAAATCCTCTGAGGAGGCCCAATGGAAATCATCGAACGTTATATTCAGGCTGTTGGATACTGGCTGCCCAAGAATCAGCGCGCGGACATACTTGCTGAACTGACCGAGGACATCCGTTCGGAGGTCGATGCCCGGGAGACTGAATTCGGGCGCAGAATGAATGATGATGAATACGCTGCCATGCTGAGACGCCGCGGCAGTCCCTTCCTCGTCGCCCGGCGCTACCTTCCCGAGCGCCACCTGATCGGGCCGGTCCTGTTTCCGATCTTCAGCCTCGTTTTAAAGGTGTACGCCCTGGTCTTCATTGCCCCTTGGCTGCTTCTTTGGCTGACCGAAATTATTTCGTCCCCGACCTACCGTGCGGATCATCCGATCGAAAAGCTCCAAAGCTTGTGGTTGGGATCCATGTACATGTTCGCTTTCACGACGCTGGGATTCGCGATTGTGGAAAAATTCAAGATTGGGTTTAAGTCCTGGGAGAATTGGGATCCGCGCCGTTTGCCCCGGCGTACCGATACAAATCGGATTGCACGCTCCTCCACCCTCTTCGACTTTGCGGCCGGTTTCGCCGTTGTGCTTTGGCTTTTGATCGTACTGCAATTCAGAACTGAGTTCACATTCGCCGGCGCAAGAATTACCCTGACTCCGGAATGGCGGTATATCGCCGGCACATTACTGGTCAGCGCTGCAGTGACGATCGCGCTTTCTGTCGCAAATTGCTTCCGGCCTTGGTGGACGAAACTCCGAGCCGGAATTCGCCTGGCGAACGACGCGGTTGCCTCGGCCCTGTTCTGCTTGTTTCTCAAGTCGGCCATCGTGGGGCGGATCGTGGTGCCGAATCTGTCAGACGAAAGGGCGCTAAGCTTGGCGCACGGTCTCAACGCCTGGATGGCAAATGTAATGCCCATCTTTGCCGTCTTCGGGATAGGAATCGTCGCACTGGATGCCCGCAGAATGCTCCGGCTGTCAAAGCCGGAGCCATAAGCGTCCAGGCGGGATTCCTCATTCAGATCTGCGACACTTAACTCTTTGCTCCCCAGGGCGGCAGATCGCACCCCCGAGCCTGCAATCCCAAAAAGGCACCGCAAAGCCCCTCGCTTTTCAGCCGCCCTTCATAGGGAGAGACAGCCAGGCTCATGACCTGAACTTCGCTGGGTCAAGTCCAGCCCCGGCCAGACCAAGAAATACCCATATGCCCCTTCGAGCCTCTGTCTCGGAGGACGCACGTCCACGGTCTCGCCAAATCGCAGCCTTCCCTCCCGCCTTCCCGTGAGGATCGAGCGTATTCGCGACCCACAGCCGATTCTTCAGGGCGATTTGTTTAAACAGACCGTGGCTAGACCAAGGATTCATCGGGCTTACGCGATAATCCTGCGCCACACCGCCGCATGGCTTAACTAGACCCATTCCGCCCTGAATTCTGCGGGCCACATGCCCTGTGGTTGCGCCCATATTGTCATGCACGCACCACGGGTCTGCCAACGGCATGTAGAGGTTTGCTCAACGAGCGGTATCAGGTGTGGACCCCATAGCCCCGCTGATGCGGTTACGGCAAAATCCCCATGGGCTCCGTATGAGTCCGTACACCAAGCAACCTGCTCCGCATAATAAGACGTAAGGGCTCCAATAGTGCAAAGCACAGAAAATCCTCGTGCGGATAAGATGGCTTCTGTTGGCGCTGAAAGGTCGTCGAGCGACGCGACTGATTTGCCAACTTCAACCACTATAACGTCTTCAACAACAGAGACTCATGCGACTTCGAGGACTGCGGCGACAACTCAGCCGACCTCGACGAGCGAGCCGCCCTCGCCCTCACAGGCGCCTTCCCAGGAACTGTCACGAGCAGCCACAAAAATGCCCGCTGCCACGCAACCAGCTGCTTCTGCTCAGCCTGCAGAGCCGAAACCCACCGCCAAACCCGGGGTGCAAGCACCAACAGCTCCCACGGCCCCATCAGGCAAGAAGAGGGCCGTGGTCGTGGGAATAGTGATCCTGGCGGTGCTGGCAGCCCTGGCAATCGGCATTCTCCTCGGACGGATATGGGGAAACTCAAGGAAGGACCCGAACGAATTGACCCTTTATGGGAATGTCGACATGCGCCAAGTCGACCTTGCCTTCAACAATAGCGAGCGCATTGCCGAGGTGCTTGTCGAGGAGGGGGACAAGGTCGCACGTGGACAGGTCCTGGCTCGGCTGGACACTAGCCGGCTTAAACCGCAGGCGGCGCAGGCGCAGGCCGAGTTCGAGGCGCAACAGGCATTGGTCCACAGACTTCACAATGGGAGTCGCCCGGAGGAGATCGCGCAGGCCAGGGCGAACGTCGATTTGGCCACCGCGGATCAGGTGAATGCCGAGCAGCAGTGGAAGCGCCTGACGACGTTGGCAGGACTCACAGCGGGCCGAGCCATCAGCCAGCAGGACATTGACAGCTCCAAGGACGCGCTTGACGCGGCCCAGGCGCGCTTGGCGGTGGCGGAAAAGGCCCTCGACCTGTCCACGCTCGGCCCGAGATCGGAAGACATAGCGCAAGGGGAGGCCCTCCTTCGCGCCAATAAGGCCAAACTTGAGCTTCTCGAGCGCCAGCTGGCCGACGCGGCGCTCGTTTCCCCGTGCGACGCCGTCGTGCGTTCCAGGCTTCTTGAACCGGGCGAAATGGTGTCACCCCAGAGGCCCGTATTCAATCTGGCCATCGCGGATCCAAAGTGGATAAGGACCTATGTTTCGGAGCCCTATCTGGGAAGGATTCACGCAGGGATGAGGGTAACGGTCAGTTCGGACAGCTTCCCGGGCCGATTGCTCCAGGGTTGGGTCGGCTTCATCTCACCCGTGGCCGAATTCACACCGAAGGCAGTCGAGACTGAGGAACTGCGCCCAAGCCTAGTCTACGAAATTCGGGTATTCGTGCAGGACCCCCAGAATGAGATGCGCCTCGGCATGCCGGCGACCGTCCATCTCGTCTTGACTCCTGCGACACAGAGCTAGCGCCCGGAAATGTGCCCGCAAATGGCCTCCGTCAAAATCCTCAGAGGCGCTGTTGCTGCGGCCGTTGCCGGGCTCGGGGGCTGCGCCGTTGGCCCGGACTACCAACCCGCTCCGTCCCACGTTCCCTCGACATGGAACTCGCCTGCGTCCAATGGGATGACCGACATCGCGGGCGCTGGCGCGGCTTGGTGGGCTTCATTTAACGATGCCGAACTCGACTCCCTCATACAAAGGGCCGCCCAGTCCAACCCAGACCTGCGCGTCGCCGAGGCGCGCCTGCGCCAAGCGCGGGCCGTCCGGCAGATGAGCGCAGCCGATTTTTGGCCCACGCTCGATGTGTCGGGCTCCTTTGCAAGGGCGAAACAGAGCCAGAATCAGCCTCTCATCGGAGCCCTGCCGCTGCCGGCGGACTTTCCTTTTGAATACAGCGTCTACCAGGCGGGATTCGATGCGTCGTGGGAAGTTGACCTTTTCGGCGCCAAGCGCCGGGCGCTTGAGGCCACCACTGCCGATTGGCAGGGAGCGTTGGAGAGCCGAAACGACGCAACATTGACCCTGCTCGCCGAGGTCGCAAGAAACTATGTGGAACTGCGCGGCGGCCAGCTCCGGTTGGGGATCGCACGGCGAAACCTCAAGCTCCAGGAGGAAGCCTTGGAGCTGGCTCGCGCCCGCTTTCAGACTGGGTTCGTGAGCGAACTCGATGTCACCCGCGCGGCGGCATTGCTTGCAGGAATGCGGGGGGCCGTTCCGCCGCTTGAGGCCTCAGTACACCGATCAATGCACGGTCTGGCATTTCTGCTCGGGCGTGAGCCGGGGGAACTGGTTGCCGAGCTCTCGCCTGGAAGGCCGGTGCCGCCTGCACCACCCGAGGTTCCGATCGGCTTGCCGGCCGACCTTCTCCGGCGCCGACCGGACGTGCGCAGGGCAGAACGGCAACTGGCGGCCGAAACAGCGCGCATAGGATTGGCAAAATCGGACTGGTTTCCGAAGCTTTCCCTCACTGGCGACGCCGGGCAGGAGAGTGTCACGCTTGGCAAATGGTTCGAGCCGGGGAGCCAGTTCTGGTCTCTTGGCCCGACCCTGCAATGGCGTGCGCTAGACTTCGGCCGGGTGCGAGCGGAAGTGAGGGCCCAGACCGCCGTTCAGGAGGCGGCGCTCGCAACCTACGAGAAGGCGGTCCTCAATGCGCTTCAGGAGGCGGAAAACGCCGTCGTCGCCTACGCGCAGGAGCGGAACAGGCATGGGGCGCTCGCTGACGAGGTGGCCGAGAACCGGCGCTCATACGATATGGCGGATGGCCTCTACACCCAAGGTAGCGTCAGCTACCTGGATGTCCTTGATGCGGAACGATCGCTTTATCAATCGGAAGACGACCTGGCGGTGAGCGACCAGGCGGTCTCAATCGATCTCATAACGCTCTATAAGGCTCTCGGCGGAGGCTGGGAAACGTTTGACCGCGATCCGGCAAAAGGGCCTTCAACCGCCTCGATTCCGTGACGACTTCCGCGACTCCCCCGGCGTTGCGCTTGGACGGAGTCACCAAGTCGTTTCGCCGCGAGACAGGGGAATCGGTGCTGGCGCTCGACGACATTTCATTTTCCTTGCGCTTGGGTGGGCTCGCCGCGCTGGTGGGGCCGGACGGAGCCGGCAAGACAACGCTGATTCGCCTCCTGACGG
>CAZNNO010000078.1:0-15473 GCA_964574435.1 uncultured Opitutaceae bacterium | reverse complement strand
AGAAGCTGGTCGAGTTCCAGGGCGAGTAGGCGGCCATGTCCGTGAACACGGTGTTTTGGTCCTTCTCGTCAAAATAGTCCGCGGGTGAGACCGGGACATTTCCATCGCGGGTCGAGGTCGACCAGACCTGCACAAGCGTGGACGGCTCGCGGAAGGGGAGCGACTGGAGCATCATCCGGTTCAGTACCGTGAAGGCCGTCGTGTTGACCCCGATCCCGAGCGCGAGCGTCACGAGCGCGACGACGGTAAACCCGGGGTTTTTGGCCAGTTGGCGCAGGGCGTACCTCATCGGAACACCTACCCTATTCGGACCCCGAGCATAAGGTAAAGCGCTCGTGAGATGCCTGGCTGCTCCGCGCCCACAGTGTCCCCGGGGAAGCCGCGGGGCTTCCGCAGAGACCGCCCATCGTTATCAGGGAATCGTCCGATCGCTAACCGCGGGCGCTGCGGCGCACTTACTTCCGGCGACTGCGCGCATGGCCCTCCCGGCAGCCTTGCGCGCGGCAAGGGTGGACCCGGCGTTGCCCTGGGGACGGAATAGCAATCGAGCGTCACGTGCCGGGTACCGGGAAGGGGTGCGCCTCGGAGTTCATTTGGGATGGGGCCGGCCAAATGTGGCCCAAGGCCGTCGAGAAGCTCCACGATGGCCACCACCTCCCTGCCGTGTCAGCCATCGGCCCGACCACCCACATCAAGCCTCTGCCGTATTTCGATAAGCCGTGGATTTTTCCGCCAAGGCTCTATAAATACCCAAGCCTTTTACGGCAGACGACCCTTAGTTGGGCACCTTCGAATCTGCGCCGGCATAGGTGGGCGCACCCGAGCCCCAAGGGGGGTCATCCGATGCGTGAGGTTCTCCTTGCTATTACTGTAATGACCGCTACGCTAATTACAGTAACGTCAATTCCAGCAACCTGTGCCGGCCACTATCGCCAATCCCTTCAACTTCGAGACTCCGGCCGACCGATGGTCGTTCACCGATCGCGAGGAACTGCTTCCGCGCATCGCCGGCATACTCAACCGCCCTAAGCAAAGAGCCCTGGTTCATGGAAGGCGGCGGATTGGCAAGACTTCGCTCATCAAGCATGCGGCCCTGGCGGCAAAGAGGCCGTTCGCCTTTGTCGATCTCTCGACGGCAAATGACCTAGGTGAGGTGGCACGGAAGCTCATCGGAAGTTTCCCGGTCGACGAGAACCTCGGATCGAGGCTCATGCGCCTGCTCCGCGAGTACGTCGAGCGGGTCAGTCTCAAGGGGGGGCATTTTTCCCTCGGAACCGACCTGCGCATCCCAGCCGAGAAAACGCTGGAGCAGGCGCTTTCATTCTTGGACGACTACGCGCTCGCCTCCGACCAGTGCCTCACCGTTTGTATGGATGAATTTCAGGACCTGCGCAGGCTGGGAGGGGACAGGGCGGAATGGCAGCTCCGCGGAACGATCCAGCATTACCAGCGACTTAGCTTCATCTTCTCCGGCTCCGATCACCGACTCCTCCAATGGATGACCGAGCCCAACGCGGCGTTTTTCAAGCAGCTTGAGCTAATCGAGATCGGGGCCATCGACCCGGACTTGCTGGCAAAGTGGATAAACGACCGGAGTCACAGGGGCGGGCTGACCGGCAGCTCATTTGGGTCCGCTGTTGTCTCCGCTGCGGGGCCCTGCACCGGCGACATAGTCCGGCTGGCGAAGCAAGTCTTTGATTTTGCCGCCACGGGGCGCAAGGGGGACATCGTCTCCCAGGGGCTCGATGCAATCGCGCTGGAATACCTGACTCCTGAGTTTGGGACAATCTGGAGGCCGCTTCCCCCAAGCCAGCGAATGTTGCTGCGGGCCATAGCGGACGACCAGCCCCGCTTTTCCAAGAAGACGCTCGAGAGGTACGGGCTCTCCATCGGATCGGTGGGAACGGCCCAGACTGCGCTGTTCGATAAGCAGATACTCACCTTGGCGGGCGATCAGGTCGTTTTCGACAGTCCGTTCTTCCGTCGTTGGGTTCGGGCCACAGGCGAGATGGGTGCCTGAAGTCAGAGTCCGGTCTCGCTTCCGGTCCGATCCAGAGGCCTTCGGATCCGCTCCATGAAGCCCGAATGACCTGAACGGCGGCTCTCATCCTGAGATTGCCCCGGACTGCCTCCCTATTGGGACCAGCCGTCAGCCCGTCGACACGCTCCCGGCCCGGCGCGCAGGAGATCCCAGTTGCCCCCGGTCCAACCGGATACTCAGGAGGGCGGGACGCCGCGCAAAATTGGCCTTTCTGGTCCCGCGACCGTCACGATTTAAGTGCCCAACAGATAATAAGTTGCGATGCACCCATGGGTGCCCGGCGCCCGGAACTCCTAAAGACCGCGCCGGATATGGCGTTTTATCAGCTGCGTTGGCGCGGATTGGCGCAGCCCTGCGGCGCCGTTGTCGGCCCATCGCTCGACATTGACAGCCTCCCTCATCCCCCTTCAACCGCAGATTCAACCGAGCTCCGCTCCGACACCCCGCGAATGTCGGGAATTTGGAGTTCCACCGCCATTAGACAGATCGAAGAACAGATCACCCTCGCCAGTCGGCTGCGTGACGTAAATCCCCAGGAATCTCTGGATATTGTCGCATCAGTCCGCGCGTCATTGCAGGCCTCCCAGCCGCAAGGCGACGCCGAATCGGTCGCACTTTGGCAGGCCGAATGCGCGCTGAATGCGGCCTGGGCGAATGTGCGCCTCGGCCGGTTCGTCGCGGCCTATCCCGAGGCCGAGGAGGGGCTGCGCATCTACCAGCGCCTGGGCAAATTGCAGGGCGCCGCCGGCTGCCTGCTTGTGATGGGCATAGCCAGGGGCGAGGAAGGGAGGAATGACGAGGCCGTTAAGCTCTGCCTTGAGGCGGAGGCCCTTTACACGAAGATTGGCGACCAGTTCGGCCGTGCCAGGGCGATAAACGCCAGCGGCACCTCCTACCGGCGCCTGGGCGACTCCGCGCAGGCGATCGAATCCTACGGCACCAGCATGAGCATCGCCCGGGCCAACGGAGACAACCAAGGTGTGTCCCGGGCGCTCTGCAACATAGGCTACGTCTACCTTTATGAGAGGAAGTTTGAGCAGGCCATAGAATATGCCAAACGGGCGCTCGTCATGGAACGCGGCCTCGGCAATCTCGCGGGCGAACTCTCCAACTGCTGCAACCTGATTCAGGCGCTCGTCGCCGCAGCCCGCCCGCACGAGGCGATCGAGTTCATGGCGGGCTACGACCTCGAGAAGCTTTCAAGGAGCGGACTTTTCTCCTTCCTCGAGCTGAGCCTGAGCCTTTCGACCGCCTACATGGAGGTGGGTCGCACCGCCGATGCTGAGGGCCTGCTCACCATGGGGATCGAGCGGGCCCGCCGCGACGGGAACCTGCGCGAGTTGGGTTCGCTCCTCTGCACGCTTGCCAAGCTGCACAGGACGGCCCCCGCAAAGGACGGCGCGACGCGCGCGGAAGGGTTGGCCGCGGCCCGCTCCGCCCTCGAGGAGGCCATGGCCCACGGGCACTCAAGGGACTGGGACGTGGTGCAGGGCATCCAAGAGGAATTCTGCGCCCTCTGCCGGGAGGAGGGGCGCTGGAACGAGGCCTTTGAGCATCTCGAGGAGGCCCACAAGATCGCATTCAAGCTTAGCGCGGCCTCCGCCGACGAGCGCCTCGCGCGCCAGAGGAGCGAGCAGGAGGCCGCGGACCAGCGCGCGCGCGCGGACGCCGAGGCGCGCCAGCACGAGATCGAGAGAAAGCTGCTCCAGTCCCAGAAGACCGAGAGCCTGGGGGTCCTCGCGGGTGGCGTGGTGCATCACTTCAACAACCTGCTCACCTCCATCATGGGCAACGCCGAGCTGGCCGAGCAGAACGCCGAAATGGTTCCGGAGGCGCTCGCCGAGATCAGGGTGTCCGGTCGGCGCGCCGCGGACATCTGCCGGCAGATAATGATGTACACGGGCCGGGCCGTTCACCACATGGCGGCCGTGGACCTGCCTGCGCTTGTCAGCGAGTCAATAAGGCTCCTGCGCATCACGCTCGTGGCGGACTGCGATGTCGTCTGTGAATTCCCGCCGGAGCCGATCTTCGCCTTGGGGGATCGGACCGAGATCCAGCAGATCATCCTCAACCTCCTGATCAACTCTGCCGAGGCGCGTGCCAAGGCGGTCCTTTGCAAGGCCGCCGTCGTTCACATAGGGCCGCCCGCGCAGAAGCAGGCCGATTCGCTGGTGCCCGGCGACTATGTCGAGCTGTGCATCTCCGACAATGGCGAAGGCATGACCCCCGAGGTGCTCGCGCGGATATTCGAGCCCTTCTTCAGCACGAGATTCACCGGACGGGGCCTCGGCCTCCCGGCGGCCATGGGACTCGTGCGCGCGCACAAGGGCACGATGGCCGTCGAGAGCAAGCCCGGGTCGGGCACCACAGTGCGCATGTACCTGCCCGCGGCGCCAGGCAAGGCCGAGGTGCCGCCGAAGCCAAGGACGAACAAGGGCCCGGAAGGAACCCGCACGGCGCTTGTCGCGGAGGATGAGGAGGTGGTTCGGCGGGTGATCGTCAAGTGCATGGACCGCCTCGGGTGGAAGACGCTCGAGGCGGCGGACGGGCGGGAGGCCGTCCGGGTATATCGCGACCATTCGGGGCAGATCGACCTCCTGCTGAGCGACTATCTCATGCCCGGGGTGAACGGCCTCGAGGCCTCGCAGCAGATCCGCCTGCGAAATCCCAAGCTTCCCGTGGTGCTGATGAGCGGCTTCACAAACGAGGCGACGGTGGACAGCCTCAGGGCCGCGGGCTTTGAGCATTTCCTGAAGAAGCCTTTCCAGCTCCAGGACCTTCGCGAGGTGCTGCTGGCGGCGACGGCGACCCTTCCGCAGCAATGACCAGCCATCGCCTCATGTCGTGCTTGGCGCGGGCCACGGAGCGCATCGGCTTGACTGCTGCCCAAGGGCCGGCGCGGATCCGCGCGCACTCGGGCCGATCCGGCGCCCTGGCCCCGCGCACGACACCGCATCCGCTGCGCGCCGCGTCGAGGCGTCTGCTCTGGATCGCCGCTCTGGGAGCGGTGATCGCCGGATGTCGGCGCACAACCAGAGTGGAGTCTGGAACGCGCGATCAGGTTCTCCATTTTGGCAATGGAGAGGAGCCGAGGGATCTCGACCCTGCGAGCCTGCAGGCAGCCGTCGAATACGTGATCGATTCGGCCCTGTACGAGGGCCTGGTGAACGTTGCCAATGACGGTCAGACAATACTGCCCGGGGTGGCCGAGAGTTGGGATGTATCCCAGGATGGGCGGGTGTACACCTTTCACCTGCGAAGGGACGCGAGCTGGTCGGACGGCAGCAGGCTCACGGCCGACGACTTCGTGTATTCGTTTCGCCGGGCGTTCACGCCGACGATGGCGTGTGAGACCGCATCCATCGGATTCGGCATTCAGGGAGCGCGCGACTTTGCATCGGGCCGGTCGTCGTCGCCGGACTCGATCGGCGTAAGGGCCATTGATCCGCAGACCCTGCAGGTGAGGCTGGAGCAGAGGCAGCCCTACATCCTTGTCGTTCTGGGCGGAGCCCCCTTCGAGCCCGTTCCCCGCGCCGTCGTCGAGCGCTTCGGCGGTGGAACCCACCCCGGGAGCGCCTGGACGCGCCCCGGAAACCTCGTGAGCAACGGCGCATTCATCCTCGCCTCCTGGCACGCAAACCAGGACCTGGTTGTCGTGAGGAATCCCCATTACTGGGATCGCGGCCGCGTGCGGCTCCGGGAGATCCACTTCTATCCGACGGACGATGCCGATTCCGAGGAGCTCGCCTATCGCTCGGGCCAGCTGCACGTCACCCACTCGCTGCCCGAGAGCAGGATTGCGGGCTACCGGCTGCATGCCGAGTCGCAGCTGCACATAAGCCCCGAGCTGCAGACGGCGTACCTGCTCTTCAACACGGCGCGGCCCCCCTTTAATGACGCCAGGGTCAGGCGGGCGCTTTCGCTGGCCATTGACAGGGACCGGATCGTTCCCCTCGTTCGCCATGAAACGGCGACCCCCGCGCATTCGCTCACGAGGCCGGGCACAGGCGGCTACAGCCCTCCTTCTGTCGCCGACTACAACTCGGCCCAGGCTCGGGCGCTCCTCGCCGAGGCCGGGTACCCCGGGGGCGCCGGCTTTCCCCCCGCGGACCTCAAGCTATCGGGCCGGCGAGCCCAGGTGTTTGGCGAGGCCCTGCAGCAGGCCTGGCAGAAGGTGCTCGGCGTGCGCATTGCCATCGCCCAAGAGGAGCAGAAGGCGATGTTCTCCGATGGGGGCGCGGGAAACTTCCAGATCATTGAGATGAGCTACTTCTACGGCGTTAACGCGCCCGAATCCATACTCGCGATCCAGAAGGGTGATTCCCCGCAAAACTACACGAGATGGAACGCGCCTGAGTACGAGCGCGCCTATGCTCGGGCCTGCGCGGCCGCAAGCGAGGCGGAACGGCGCGCCGCATTTGACGCGATGGAGGAGATCCTGTCCGTCCAGGCGCCGATCATTCCTCTGTTCTTCATCAACCAGCCCTTTCTGGTTTCGACCCAGGTCAAGGGCTGGCGGGACAACACAATCGGGCAAATCGATTGGAGGGAGCTCTGGCTTGCGCCCTAGGGCCGCTCCGATGCCCGAGCCGCCCGCCGGAAAAGGCGCGCCGGAAAGTGCCCTCTCGCCCGCTGCCTCGGGAAACACCGCACGGCGCCCGCCCTACCGCCCGTGCCCTGTGAGCCCGATTGAGAGCATGCGGGCGAGAACCGGGTTAAACACCCGGTTCAGGCGGAGGCTGTAGAACACATAGACGAACAGGATCGCCGCCAGACACCAGTCCGCGAGATGGTTGTAGGTGAAAATGATGCGGTGCTGCGTCCAATGGTACTCGTCCGCAAGGATGTTCATGTCCCCGCCCCCGTCGTCCTCGCCGTTGACCATGGAGCCATAGGGAATCCCCTCCACCCCGCGCTTGACGCTCCTCCAGAACGAGTAGCTTTCGAAGAAGCTGGAGGCGCCGATGAAGAGGACCACATAGCGGCAGGAGCCCCACCTGAACCAATCCGGAAACTCAAGGTAGAAGAGACCGATCATCGCAGCCGAAAGGTAGAATTCGCCGCCCACGCCGCCAAAGATCATCCACTCGTGCGCCCGATCCTCGCCCAGGCGCCACGTCATCAGTGCCTGGGTTCCCGCCAATGCCGCCGCCAAAATCATCGGCCATGCCTTCCGCTCGCGCCAACCCGACAGCGCCAGGACGCCGAGGCCGGCAAGGATGACCAGGTACAGGATGACGGACCTGTTGGGCTCGACGTTTGTCCAGCCGAGTGGCAGCGGCAGGGCGGGTCTGCCGCAGAGCCAAGCAACGCTCGCGTGACCCACCTCGTGAATCCAGACGTGGAATCCCTCAAGCAGCGGTCCGAGGGGGCTCATCCTGAAGAGGATGGCCAAGCCCGCCACCAGGGGCGGCGCGACGGCGTTCACGATGGGGCTGTCAAACGACCTGGGATCGTAGGGATTCTCCGGCGCCTCGAATGAGGAACGGGACGTGTCGGCATCCATAATTCCGGTGCTCTGCTTCCTGGCTGTCGGTCCGAGCTACCGGTCGCATCCAGAGGCAGCGGGGCGGCAAGAGACCATGAAGGCCTTGCAGATGGGTCAAGACCCATATGGGGCCGGCGATCCGGGGCCTGGACGGAGCCTCGAGAGGGATACGCCGCCTCCGGGGCTCGCGCATGCCTCGCCCCGGCGCCCGACTCGCCGCCCGGGAGCCTTCCGCCCGCGTCCTACCGGAGCCCTCGGCGGCGCCCCGGGCCGCCTTCTGCTTGCAAACCGAATCCGAAACAATCGTATTGAAGATCATGGGACGCTTTTCGACAACGGTGCCCTACTACGAGCGGTGCCGGCAGCCCTACCCGGAGGAATTCTTCCACGGTGTGGCCGGCCTGCTCCGGCTGGACGGCACGCAGGCCCTTGTCGACGTGGGATGCGGCCCGGCAATGCTTGCAAGCGGATTTGCGCCCCACGTGAGGAGTGTCGACGGCGTCGACCCCGAGCCGGCCATGATCGCGGCGGCGCGCGAGGCCGCGGGGCGGGCGCGGCTGCGCCTGGCGCTCCACGAGTGCCGCATCGAGGACCTGCCGCATTCAGTCGGCCCGTTCGAAGTCGCGCTGATCGGCCGCGCGCTCCATTGGATGGAGCCGCGGGCCACGAGCGCCGCGCTCGATCGCATCCTGACCCCGGGCGGGGCAATTGCGGTCTGCGGATCCAGCTCGGTCGAGGACCAGAACCCCTGGCTCGGGCCCTACAACGCGCTGAGGCAAAGCCTCAGGGCTGACAAGGACGAGGCGAGCTACCGCGTCGACCCGGCGGCGTATTTCTCAGGCAGCGCATTTTCCGTCAGGGAGCAATTCTCGGTGAGGAAGGAGCTGACCGTCTCCGCCGACGTGCTCGCCGGCCGGCTGCTGTCGATGTCAATCACCTCGCCGGCGGTCCTGGGTGCGCGCGCCAGCCGCGTTGCCGGCGAGGTCCGCGAGGCCCTTGCGCCCTACCTGCGGCCGGACGGGACCCTCGGGGAGGTCATCGAGGCGAAGGCGACCATCCTCAGGCGATGAGCATGAAAGAGGCCTTCGCGGCTGCCTTGCGCAATCAGGAGGCCGGGAACTTTGACGAGGCCGAGAGGCTCTACCGGCAAATTCTCTCGGACGACCCCGGAAACGCCGCCGTACACTATAATCTCGGCATAGCGTGCAGGCAGGCCGGCCGCCTCGACGAGGCGGTCGAGGCGTACCAGCGGGCCCTGGCCCTCAAGCCGGACTTTCCCGAAGCGCAGAACAACCTGGGAACCGCGCTCCGGAGCCTCTGGCGCATCGACGAGGCGATAGACGCATTCCGGAGAGCCGCAGCCCTCAGGCCCGGCTTTACCGACGCATGGAACAACCTGGGTGTCACGCTGAAGAACGCCGGGAGAATGGACGAGGCCGTCGACTGCTTCGAGCGGTCGATCGAGCTCGATCCGCAGAGCGCCTCACTGCACGACAACTACCTCTACGCCATGCACTACCAGCATGGCCGCGGCCCACTGGCGCTGCAGCGGGAACACCGGCGCTGGAACGCGAGGCATGCGGCCCCGCTCGGACGGGCGACCCCGCGCCATGACAACGAACGCTCGCCCGGGCGGCGTCTTCGGATCGGCTACGTCTCGGCCGCATTCCGCGAGCACTGCCAGGCGTTTTTCCTGGTACCGCTCCTGTCCCATCACGATCACGACCAATTTGAGATCATCTGCTACTCCGAGGTCGACCGGCCCGACGCACTGACCAATCGGCTGAAGGCGTTTGCCGACGCCTGGCGCACGACGTCGGGGCTCGGCGACGAGCAGGTCGCCAGGGTGGTCCTCGATGATCGTGTCGACATCCTTGTCGACCTGATGCTTCACACCTCCGGCAACCGGCTGCTCGTCTTTGCTCGCAAGCCCGCGCCGATACAGGCGACGTGGCTCGGCTATCCGGGCAGCACGGGCCTCGACGCCATCGACTATCGCCTCACCGATCCATGGCTTGATCCTCCCGGCTCCGTTGACGGGGCCTTTGGCGAACGGTCGTACCGCCTGCCGGACAGCTTCTGGTGCTATGACCCCCTTGCCAGCCTTCCCGCGGTGAGCACCCTGCCGGCGCTGCAGGCCGGCCATGTCACCTTTGGCTGCCTCAACAACTTCAGCAAGGTGAACGACACCCTGCTCGAGATGTGGGCCCGCGTCCTCCGGGCCGTTCCCGATTCACGATTCGTTCTCCTGGCCCCTCGGGGCGAGTCGCGCCGCAGGGTGCTGCGGCTTCTGAGTGTCGACGCGGGCCGGGTCGAATTTGAGGATTTTGAGCCGCGCGAGCGCTACCTCGAAACCTACCGGCGCATAGACATCTGCCTGGACTCATTCCCCTACAACGGCCACACGACGAGCCTCGACGCGCTTTGGTGCGGCGTTCCCGTGGTGAGCCTCTGCGGCCGGACGCCCGTCTCCCGAGCGGGACTAAGCCAGGCTTCCAACCTGGGCCTTCCCGGGTTGGTGGCCAGGAGTCCCGAGGAATATGTCCGAATCGCCGCCAACTGGGCGGGCGACCTGGGGCGCCTTGCCGCGCTTCGCCCGGCGCTGCGCGGGCGCATGGCGGATTCGGCACTGATGAACGGCGCCCTTTTCGCCCGCAACGTGGAGGATGCCTACCGGACGATGTGGCGGGACTGGTGCAAGGCTTGACCCGACGCTCGGCCCGGGTCCGGATCCGGCATCGCGGGGAAACGGCTCGCCACAGCCGGGGCTTTCACATGCTATTGCCCGCTTCGCCCAGCCAAGGAATGACCCGCCCATCGTTTTCCCGCGGAATCGTGGCCTCCCTTTTCGGCATATTTCGCAGGAGAGAGCCGCCGGGGGGCCCGCAAACCGAACTCGCGCGCGACATGGGCGAAATCGCGGCCTACCACCGCTCGCTGCGGCAGGCACCCGACGCGGTCGACGACCGAACATGGGCCGACCTGGACATGGACGCCGTGTTCGCAAAGGTCGACGGGGCCGCAACCATCCTGGGGCGGCAGGTGCTCTACCACCAGATGCGCCAGTACGAAGGAAGCGGCGTTCTGGCTGAGCGCGCCCGTCAGCAGGAGCTCTTTCAGGAGCAGCCGCGATTGCGCGAGGCCGTCCGGTCCCAGCTCAGGCTGCTCGACAGGCCTGGGTCGAGATGGCTGGCGCAGCTGATCCTCGAGGAGGCACCGTCCGTTCCGCGCCACGCCTGGGCCCTGGTTCCGCTGAGCGTGTCCTGCCTCGTCTGCCTGGTCGCCATACCCGTCTACCATCCGATCCTGCTGCTCGCCTTCGCGCTCATCTTCGTGAATGCAACGATCCACGTCCGTTACGGGCAGCAGATCACGCCCTACTTCCAGGGATTCTCCCAGATAAGCTCCATGCTGGGCGTCGGCCGAAGGCTGGCGGAGACGCCCGGAGGCGAATCGCTTCCGCAGATCCAGGCCCTCGGGCGCACGCAGCCGGCGGCCGACCGCCTGAGGAGGCAGTTCGGATGGCTGGTCGTCGACAGGAGCGCCCTTCCGGACCTGTGCAGCTCCCTGATCGAGTACCTGAACGTGTTCTTTCTCCTGGACCTGATAGTCTTCATTCGCTCGCTCGCGACCCTTCGCAGGAGCCAGCCGCTGCTCCTGGAGATATTCGGAGCCATTGGCTCGCTCGACGCCGCCATCGCCGCGAGCGGCTACTGGCTGTCACTCAGCCCCCGCACCCGCCCGCGGATAGCCGACGCGCGCGAGCTCTCGGCCGCCGGAATATACCACCCGTTGATTCCGAACGCCGTGGGCGGCTCCATCTCCCTCACCGACCGGTCCGCGGTCATAGCGGGGCCCAACATGGCGGGGAAGACCACCTTCATCAGGACAGTCGCGATCAACCTGATACTGTCGCGGACCCTCAACATCTGCCTGGCCAGCTCAGCGGTCCTTCCCCGCGCGAGCGTGCATTCGTCCATCAAGCGGGAAGACGCCCTGCTGGACGGCCAGAGCTACTTCTTTGCCGAGCTCGATCAGATACTCGGGTTCGTGAAGCAGGCGGATAGGCCCGAGCTCTGCCTTTTCCTGGTCGACGAGCCCTTTCGCGGCACGAATACCGTCGAAAGAATTGCGTCCTCCTCATCCGTCCTTCGGCATCTGGCGCGGCGGCAGCTGGTCCTCGCGTCGACGCACGACGGCGAGCTCCAGCAGCTGCTTGGGGACTCGTTCGACATGTTCCATTTCAGGGACCAGGTGGTCGACGGCGTGTACGGCTTCGACTACGTGATCCGCCCGGGTCCCGCGCAGTCGCGCAACGCCATAAGGCTCCTGGAGCTCAGGGGTTATCCCGCGCCCGTCGTCGCGGAGGCCGAGCGCATTGCGGCGGGACTCTCTCCCCCAAAGCCTCCCGCTTCGCCCTGCGGTTGACGGCCGCGCTCCCTGTGCGGGGCAGGGGCTAGGTGACGGAAACCCAGAAGCGCTGGGTCGGTTCGGCGTGCCCCGGCAGGAGCTCCTCCGAATCGAAGGCCCCTCCGTTATTCAGGATCGCCCTTCTGGAGCCGATGTTGCTCCTGTCGCAGGTGAGCAGGACCCTGGAGATCCCGCGGTCCCGAGCTTTCCCGAGCGTCTCCGCCAGGATCAGCGTCGCGTAGCCTCGGCGCCTCGCGGACGGGCGAACGCCGTAGCCTATGTGACCGCCGTGCCTTCGCAGGGATTCGGACAGGGCCAGCCGCAGGCTGGACACGCCCACGACCCCTCCGCCCCCAGCCACGAGCCAGAACGTCTCGTGGGCGACAAAGCCCTCCGGGATACCCCTTCCCTCGGAACACGCCTTCAGCTTCTCAAGGAAGGCGGGAAAGTCATCTGCGGGAAAGCCAAGCGGGAACGGCACCAGGGGCTCGCCCCGCCGGCGAAACTCATCCACCAGCGAGAGGTAGGACTCCCTCAGGCTGGCGCTCGGGGACTCAAGTCTCGGCGTCATGGCATCGGCGTTTAAGGGGTTCCCAGCGGCTCGCTTGTCTCCCAGGCTCCTATCACGCCGCCGGGATCTTGCGACCCCGAAAATCGCCGGTCTCGGTCTCCCGCGCCAACGGCCGACCCGGCGGGCTGCATGGCGCCCGAAGGTCGGCGCTCGCCGCCGGAGCGGCGAAAAGGCGCATCAACCACCGAATCCGCCCCATTCCAAGACCCCTAGCGGGCGCCCTTCGAGTCGGTGAGGCTCCCGTTCGCCGCACGAACGGCATGGACAAGCCGAGGATGCGCCAGAAGCAGGCACGCAAGGCAGCCTGCGGCGGAGCCGAGCGCCACCGTGAGCGCCAGCATCCTCCCGTGCAGGAAGCCTCCGATCCATTCCCTGAACTCGAAGAGATAAAGATTGGCCTTCCCCCCAAAGAGGATCGTGTCGCCCTCGGAAAGCCCGTTATAGGCTAACTTTGTCGCGTTCGTCACGGTCTCGGGCGGCGTCGTCCTGTAAATGCAGGCTGCGGCAAGCATGCCTGCGGCGAGGATCACGAGGCCCAGCAGACGCAGGCGCATCTGGAGGGCCTTGCAGCCCTCGGACAGGTACTGCGGGCGCCGAAATGAGGTGACGAGCAGGCGGAGAACCCCCGCGCCAAAGAGAACCAGGAAGGGTGTCAGCAGCGCGCGGACCATGGATCAGGCATCATGCCACCGAGGAAAGTGAAAGCAGGGAATACCAAAGACAATACGGGGAGTCGTTGCAGGCGCAATCCGCGCGGGGTTGACGCAGGGAAGGGGGCAAAGCCCAGCCTTCAGCCAGCGCTGACCGGGAGCTCATAATAGGGCAGCTGCAGCGTCATCGTGAAGCCCAGCCGGCGGGCCAGGATCTGCGAGGCGCGGTTCTCCCGATGCGCGGACCAGACGGGCTCCAGCCCTCTTGAAAGCGCATGCCTGACCAGGGCGGCGCAGGCGACTATGGCCAGGCCTCGCATGCGCGCGTCCGCATGGGTCTCGATTCCTATCTCCAGGACACCATCCAGCATCCAGGCTGAGAAGGCCACGCAGAGGGGGCGGCTGCCGTCAAAGACAGCGAAGGCCACCCCATTCGCGTCGAACTCCTCCGCGCCGTCCCAGAAGAAGCAGGGGAGCACGGAGCCCGGCCACGGGTTGAATACGTCCCTGCCCGCCCGCTCCAGGCGGAGCCCTGCCGGCAAAGGCGGCTCGCGCAAGGCCTGGAACGCGGCGCTGTCGAATTCAAAGTTGAGACGCGACCACTCGACGACGCGCCCCGCGCCCAGCTTGCGGACGCCCGCCGAGTCAAGCCCCTTGCGCGCCGGGTCGTCACGCCGGAGCAGCCGAGGCCCGAGGCCGGCCGCCAGCACCCCATGCCAGGCATCCGGGAAGGCCTGCGCCAGTTCCGCGCTCCGGCGCAGGTGCGCACGATCCAGCATGTAGTCCAGCAAGGCGCCGGTGAACGGCACCGGGCGGCTGGAGCCGCACAACAGGGACATGCCGCAGGGATGCAGGATATAGGCGGCCTGCGGCCGCCCGGGATCGTCGACATGGACGGTTCCCCTCACGCGGCCCTTGAGGACAGCGCGGGCAAAATGGGCGTTGAAATGAACGGCCTCCAGGAGCGGGAGCAGGTCGGCATACCTGGAGGGTGGCACCGGGATCATGTTGTCGCGAAGGCCCGGGGCTGCGGGCGAGCAGGGCATGGGCAATGCCCGACACGTATCATGAATTCACCGTTCATCCACTGCAAAGAGCGCAATTCCCCATCGGGATTCTCGCGGTTCGCGCCCGCGCAGCGGCAACGGCCCCGGAAACCCCCCCCGGGTGGTTCGAGGGCCGGCCGCCAGCTAGTCGCCGTGAAAGGTGACCCGCTCATCGAGGGGCACGCGGACCGACTTCAGCGCAACGCCGGCCTTCGGGTAGCCGAGATAGACAAGGCCCATTGGAGTGTGCCTGGAATCGAGGCCGAGCCACAGCGCGAATTCCTCGCGACAGGCCACGGGCGGCGTGGACCAGAAGGCCCCGACACCCCGCTGGTGGGCCGAAAGCTGGAGATTCTGAACCGCGCAGGCCGTGGCGCAAAGCTCGTCCAGCCACGAAATCCTTCCACCGCCCTGCGCGAGCGCCGAAACAGCGACACAGGCGGGAGCCTGGAGCACGCCGTCGCGCAGCTTGGCCCTCTTTTCCGCGTGAACCTCGGCCGCGGGCGTTGTCGTGTCGTAGAGACGCTGGAGAGCGTCGGCCAGCCGCGTGCGGCCGCCTCCCGTGAACACATGGAACCGCCACGGCTGGGTCAGCCCATGGGTGGGCGCCCAATGCGCGTCCTCGAGCATCTCGACGAGCAGGTCGCGGGGGATTTCGCGGCTGCTGTCCATCAGCGCCGGCTTTATCGTGCGGCGGGTACGGTAGGGAAATGGCGATGGCATGAGGATGACGGCTGCACCCGCGGCAACCACGGGCCTCGTGAACGGCTAGCGCGGTTCCTGGAAGCAGGCAAATGCTCCCTTTCTGAATCGCGCCGCGCCGGCGCGGTGATGACCGAGCGCCGCCTGCAGGCGGAGGGCGGCCGGCTTGTCCCGGAACGCACCGGGACGCGTCGCCTCATGAACCCCCCGCCGTGCCCCATCCCACGGGCACACCGCCAATCCGGCCCCGTGCCGGCTCGCATGGAAGCCGGGGTTCGATTTCCCTGGTCCGCAGGGATTTGGTCTGGCTTGCGCAGGCTTTAAGCATCATACAGCGTGCGGCTTATGGCGGATTCAACCTCCACCCGGGGCGTTTTCCTGAGTTACGCCCGCGAGGACACGGACGCGGCTCGGCGCATCGCCGACGCGCTGCGCGGATTCGGCATCGAGGTGTGGTTCGACCAGAGCGAGCTCCGCGGGGGCGACGAATGGGATGCGAAGATCAGGCGCCAGATCCGGGAATGCGCGCTCTTTGTCGCGATTGTCTCGGCGAACAGCCAGGCCA
>CAZNNO010000077.1:0-17049 GCA_964574435.1 uncultured Opitutaceae bacterium | reverse complement strand
AGGTCGGAAACATCGTGACCGGGACGGTGCGCCGACGCGAGCGCAACGACATCTATATCGACATCGGGAAGGCCGAGGCGGTCATGCCCGCGAAGGAGCAGGTCCCGATGGAGGAGTACCAGCCCGGTGACCGGATCCGCTGCCTCCTTCTCGAGATCGAGAACACGCCGCGCGGGCCCGAGATCATCCTCACCCGGGCGAGCCCAAAGTTTGTGCGCAGGCTCTTCGAGCTCGAGGTGACGGAGATCGCGGACGGGACGGTCAAGATCGAGGCCTTCGCCCGCGAGCCGAGCTACCGGACGAAGATCGCCGTCTCCTCAAAGGACCCCAAGGTCGACCCCGTCGGCGCCTGTGTCGGGGCCCGGGGGGCGCGCGTCAAGACGATCGTGCGCGAATTGGGCGGCGAGAAGATAGACATCATAAAGTATTTCGCGGATCCGCGCGAGATGGTCATCGAGGCCCTGAAGCCCGCGGTCCCGCGCGAGATCATCATCGATGAGCGCAACCGCCGCATTCTCCTCAAGGTTGCGACTGACGACCTGGCGATAGCCATCGGCCGCAAGGGCCAGAACGCGCGCCTCACCTCACGGCTCATCGGCTGGCGCATCGACATTGAGGAGTTCAAGGCGGAGGGCGACGACCCGCGCGGCAACGCCGTTAGCTCCCTGGTCAAGTCGCTCGGCCTCGACCCAGCCATCGCCGGGCGGCTGGTCGACATGGGCATCAATTCACCCGCTGCGTTCGAGGGGGTGGTTGCCGACGACCTCGTTAGCGCGGGATTCACGGCCGAGGAGGCGCAGGACGTGATCCAGCGCGTCACATCCTGAGGCACCCGACGTCCGACGAATGAGCACCCGCATCCACGAACTGGCCAAGAAGCACAACATGGAGGGCCGGGACATGCTGGCCCTGCTGAAGGAACGCGGCTATGTCGCTGCGGACACGAAGTCCGTGTCGAGCACGGTGAGCAAGATTTACATCGAGGAGATCGAGAAGGAATTTGCGGCGAAGGCGCCGCCGGCTCCGGCGGCCCCCGCAGCTCAGGCCGCCCCTCCGGCCCCGCCCGCGGCCGAGGCCTCGAAGGCCAGGAGTCCGGCCGGCATTTTCGTCAAGACGGCGCAGGACGTCGCCCGCGAAAGGGAATCCGTCGCCAAGGTCGCGGCGCCGTCGCGCCCGGCAGCCCCGCTCGCCAAGGCCCCGCTGCCGGCCCCGCCGCGCCCGGTCACGCTTCCGCGCCCGGTTCCTGCCGCGCCGGCCCCTGCGCCCGCCGCGGCTGCCAAGGCGCCGGCTGCGAGGGCGCCGGCGGCATCCGCGCCCCACGCCGAGCCGCCAAAGCCCGCATCGGGCCCGCCGCCGCTTCCCCTTCGAGCCCCCTCGTTCCCGCGGCCGCTCCCGCAGCTCTCTCCCGCCGCGTCGTCTGCCCCAGTCGTCACGGTCCACGGCGACGTCAAGATCATCCACCTGAAGCCGCCAGTCATCGTGAGGGACTTCGCGGTGGCCCTCAGCCTGAAGCCGTTCAAGCTGATCTCGGAGCTCAACCAGATCGGCGGGTTCGCCTCGATGAATTCGACGATCGACGAGGCCGTGGCGCAGAAGGTTGCCGAAAAGTACGGCTTCGTGCTGGACATCAAGCACAGGGGCGACGCCACCCAGCAGCAGCAGGCGAAGGACAAGGACAAGGCCAAGCCCGTGGCGGACGAGTCGAAGGACCTGGTGGCGCGGCCCCCGGTCGTCGTGATCCTCGGCCACGTCGACCATGGCAAGACGACGCTCCTCGACGCGATCCGCAAGGCCAACGTAGCGGCGGGCGAGGCCGGAGGGATCACCCAGCACATCGGCGCCTACCAGATCGAGCACAACGGGCGAAAGATCACTTTCCTGGACACCCCGGGGCACGCCGCGTTCAACAAGATGAGGGCCCGGGGCGCCTCGGTGACCGACATCGCTGTCCTTGTCGTGGCGGCCGACGACGGCTTCATGCCCCAGACGGACGAGGCCCTGGAGCACGCGCGGAACGCCAAGGTCGTCCAGATTGTCGCCGTCAACAAGATGGACGTGAAGGGCGCGAATCTCGACCAGGTAAAGGCCCAGATGCAGCAGCGGGGCATAGTCCCCGAGGACTGGGGAGGGGAGACGATCACCGTACCGGTTTCGGCCGTGAAGGGGACCGGTGTGAACGAGCTCCTCGAGATGATCCTCCTCCAGGCGGACGTCCTCGAGCTCAAGGCCAACCCCAAGGCGGAGGCCGCCGGCGTGGTCATAGAATCCCAGGTGGACGTCGGCCGCGGCCCGCTCTCGACGGTTATCGTGCAGAAGGGGACGCTGCGCACGGGCGACGCCATCGTCTGCGGCGCCCAGTGGGCCAAGGTGCGGGCCATGTTCGACGACCAGGGGCGCCCCATAAAGGAGGCCCCGCCCTCGACGCCCGTGCGCGTCATAGGCTGGTCCGGGACACCCGACAGCGGCGCCGTGTTTCGCGTCGCGAAGAACGCCCGGGAGGCGGAGAACCTAGCCGATGAGGAGGCGCAGCGCCTCAAGAAGGCGGTCACAACGGTCGACTCCGCCCAGAAGGACATTTCGGTCGAGAACCTCTTCGCCAACATCGCCGCGACGCAGCAGAAGGTCCTCAAGGTGATCGTGAAGGCCGACGTGTTCGGCTCCGCGGAGGCCGTCAGGCAGCTGCTCGAGGGGATAAAGAGCACGAAGGTGTCGCTCGAGATCGTCTCGACGGACGTGGGTTTGGTGACAAAGAACGACGTGATCATGGCGGCTGCGGCAGGCGCGACGATCCTCGGCTTCAGCACCAAGCTCGAGAACGGCGTGACGCCGCTCGCCAAGCACAACGGCGTGCGCATCGAGACCTTCGACATCATCTACGAGCTGGGCGACAAGGCCCGCGAGATGATGGCCGACCTCCTCGACCCGGACATCAAGGAGATCAAGCTTGGCGCCGCCGAGGTGCGGGCGACCTTCCCGCTGGCAAAGGGATTCGTGGCCGGGTGCCTTGTCACCGAGGGCAAGGTCAACCGCGGCGCGGCCGCCCGCTTGCGGCGCGGGCGCGAGATCATCCACGAGGGCAAGGTCGGCACCCTCAAGCGTTTCAAGGACGACGCCAACGAGGTTCGCGCCGGCCTCGAGTGCGGCGTCAAGCTGGACGACTTCAACGGCTACCAGGTCGGCGATGTCATCGAGTGCTACGACACCCAGAAGGTCAGGGCGTCCCTTTGACGGGACTGCCGGCTGGCCAACGTCCGTGTCCAATCGAATCGTCAGAATCAACGAGCTGGTCCAGCGCGAGATCAGCGATATCCTGCGCCGGCGCCACGCCTCGGAGGCGGTCGGGATCACGATCGCCGAGGTCCGGGTTGCTCCAGACCTGAGGGACGGGCGCGTCTACGTGGCGATCATAGGGGACGCGGCGAGCGTCGCCGATCGTTTCCGCTGGCTCCAGAGGAAGGCCCCTGAGATCCGGGCGGAGCTGGCCCGCAGGATCGTCCTTAAATTTCTCCCCCATCTGACTTACGTGCTCGACAAGTCGAGCGACCGTGTGGCCCGAGTGATAAGCGCCCTGGACGAGATCGAGCGCCACCAGCCGGCCGAGCCCTCCGCGGACCCGAGCCATGGGTAAGTTCTATCCCGAGCTCTCCGGCGCCTTCCAGGCCCTGCTCAAGGCCGTCGCCGGCAAGCCCGTCGCCGTCGTGGGCCACGCGAGGCCCGACGGCGACTGCATCGGCTCACAGGTGGCCCTTGCGCGCGTGTTCGCCGCAAGGGGCTCGGCGGCCGTGTGCGTGAACCCGGATCCGGTGCCGCGGCGGCTGGCCTTTGCCGCGGGGGGAATGAAGTTCATCCGCACCGACGAGGCGCTCCTGCTTTCCCCCGAGACGCTGGCGGTGTTCGTCGACTGCGCCGATCATGCGCGCGCCGGCGAGCGCCTAAAGGAGAGGTTTCCCCGACCGGCGGGCAGCGTCGACCACCACCTCTCGAATGCGGGTTTTGCCAAGGTCAACATCGTCGACAGCAATTCCGCGGCCGCGTGCGAGATCCTGGCAGGGCTCTTCATCGACGCGGGGTTGCCGATAGACGCGAGCACGGCGGTCGCGCTCTATGTGGGAATCGTCACCGACACCGGCCAGTTCCAGTTCAACTCGACCTCGCAGCGCTGCTTCGTCCTGGCGGGCGAGCTGGTCGCCCGGGGCGCATCCCCCCCGGATGCGGGCTACGAGCTCTACGAGCGCGAGTCGGAGGGGAAGCTCAAGCTCCTGCAGCTGTTCCTCGCCTCGCTAACGATGGAGTGCGGCGGGCGCGTCTGCGTCGGCACCCTGCCGTCAGGCGTGTTTGAGGCGACCGGCACCACGGCGGAGGACACGGAGGGCCTCGTGGACTATGCGCGGTCCATCGACGGGGTGGAGATCGGCGTCCTCATTGAGGAGCGCCCCGACGGCGGCGTGAAGGCGAGCTTGAGGGCCAAGGACCCCCTCTGCCGGCTGGACCTTGTGGCCGGCATGTTTGGCGGCGGCGGCCACGCCTGCGCCGCGGGGCTCAACCAGAAGGAAGATGCGGGGACATTCCGTGCGCGGCTGCTGGATGCCCTGCGCGAGCGCCTTAGGATAGCGGACGCCGAGCGCGCGAAGCCCGGGCCGTAGCACGCCATGATGGGCCTTCAAAAGGAGCTCGACGGCGTGCTGCTCGTCGACAAGCCGGGCGAACACACCTCGCACGACGTCATCGCTCGCCTTCGGGGGAAGCTGCGGATGAGGAAGATCGGCCACGCGGGGACGCTGGACCCGATGGCCACCGGACTGCTTGTCGTGCTGGTCGGCAAGGCGACCCGGGTCTCCCAGTACATCATCAGCCTCGACAAGGAGTACGAGGGGACGATCGAGCTCGGCAGGACGACCGATTCGCAGGACGCGGACGGCCAGACAATGGAGACGAGGCCGGTGCCGCCCCTGAGCGAGGCCGGGGTCCGCGCCGCGATGCAGGGGTTCCTGGGGGACCAGTACCAGACCCCCCCCATGTTCTCGGCGATCAAGATAGGAGGCGTCCCGCTCTACAAGAAGGCGCGCAAGGGCGAGGACGTGGAGCGCGAGCCGAGGTTCATCCGCGTGATGTCTTGGGATCTGCTCAGGTTTGAGTCTCCCCGCATCGATTTCCGCCTGCGCTGCACCAAGGGGACCTATGTCCGCACGCTGGCGCACGACCTCGGGGCTAAGCTCGGCTGCGGCGCCCATCTCAGCGCGCTCAGGCGGACAGCGACAGACAGGTTCAGCGTGTCCCAGGCCCTGACCCTGGACGAGATCGAGCGCCTCTCCATTCCCGAGATCGAGAAAAGGCTGATTCCCGTCAACCAGGCGGTGCCCAGCGTCGCCCTATGACGCTCCCCGCACAGTTCGACGGGCTGGACCGGGTGGCGCTCCCCGCGCTGCCCATCCATGCCGCAATCGGGATATTCGACGGGGTCCACCTCGGGCACCGCGCGGTCATCGAGGGCGCGGTCCAGTCGGCCAGGCACGGCGGCGGGGTCTCGGTCGTGCTCACCTTCTCCCCGCATCCGAGCGTCATCCTCGCCCCGGCCAACCCGACGCGCATGATCCTCGACCTTCCGGCTAAGACGGAGAAACTGGGCCAGCTGGGGGTGGACGCCATCGTGGTGCAGCCCTTCACGCGCGACTTCGCCTCGATCTCCGCCGAGGACTTCATCCCGTACATCAAGCGCCACCTTCCCCGGCTCTCCGGGATCTACGTCGGGGAGAACTTCCGCTTTGGGAGGGGCCGCAAGGGGGACGTGCCCCTGCTGGTCGCGGAAGGCCGCCGCCACCTGATCTCCGTGTTCAGCGCCCCGCGCGTCAACCTCGACGGCGAGCCGATAAGCAGCACGAGGATCCGCGAGAGGATCCTGAGGGGCGACATGAGGGGCGCCGCGGCGCTGCTGGGCTACGTCTACACGGCCCATGGGACGGTTGTGCACGGCAAGCACCTCGGGAGGACCATCGGGTTTCCGACTCTCAACCTTGGCTGGTCGCCCGACCTCAAGCCCCTTTACGGCGTCTACGCAGTCCGCGTCAGCGGGGCCAAGTCCTATGGATGGCTTCCGGCGGTCGCGAACTACGGCCTGCGGCCGACCGTTGAGGACACCCGGGAGCCGCGGCTGGAGATTCACCTGCTGGTTTCGTGCCCCTACCGGGCCGGGGATCCCATTGCCGTGGAATGGGTCCGGTTTCTGAGGCCCGAGAAAAAGTTCAGTGGAATCGAGGAGCTTCGCTCCCAGATCGCGCGGGACGTGGCGGAGGCACGCGCGGAATTTTCCTTGCCGTGATCGGCGTCAATCCTGCTTAATTTCCGACCCGTTATTGCGGACCCTTAGCTCAGTTGGTTAGAGCGTTTCCTTGACATGGAAAAGGTCACTGGTTCGAGTCCAGTAGGGTCCACCATCTTGCATTAGGCGCCCACCCGAGGTTATGCTCCCTGCGGGTTGGCGCATTTTTTATTTTCATGGAAAAAACTACCCCGACAAACGCTGACGAAAACCGGCCGTTTTCCCTCCCGTTGTTCATCACCACGGTCCTCGGATCCCTGGTGGTCCTTCTCGTCGCCCTCAGGTTCATCTGCCCGGCGGCATGGGAGGCGCAGTTCCTGGCTCCAATCTGGCACGGGATCGCCGCATTCTTCCTGCTGAGCCTCGTCAACTGCTTCATCGAGTACATCTTCCACCGCTACGTGCTTCACAAGCCCGCAATCCCCCTGTTGAGGAGGTTCTATCGCCAGCACACGCTCCACCATGCCCTCACCAGGATCGCGCGGAAGGCGACCCGGGGCGGCAAGGGCCTGATGTTCATCGAGAACAAGTACCCGATCCTCGAGGAGGAGCAGCACGAGGCCTCGTTCTTCCCCTGGTACACGCTGGTCACCTTCGCCTTGATTCTCGCGCCGCTCCTCTCGCTCCTGCAGTGGGGCCTCCCCTCGTTCCCCTGGTTCTTCGCCGGCTTCGCGGCGCTGGCCTCGTCGCTGACGATCTATGAGCTCGTCCACGCCATCGAGCACTGGTCCCTCGCCAGATGGGAGCCGCTGATCGAGAATCCGCGGTGGGGGGCGTTCTGGCGCGCCGCATACAGCTTCCACCTGAGGCACCACGCGGTCATCGACTGCAACGAGTCGATCTCGGGCTTCTTCTGCCTGCCGCTCGCCGACTGGGCGTTCGGGACGTGCCTGATGCCGAGGAGCATCTACTCGGACGGAGAGGAATGGACGCCTGGGGAGTTTGCGAGCCCGCGGCCAGTCTGGCTGATCCGCATGTTGGACCGGGCCGCCGACCAGTCGGTGGAGAGGCACCGCGCCGGAGCGGGCGACAAGCTGGCCGACCCGGTCTTGGAGCACGCGTCGACGCGCGGCGAGCGGATTGCCAACTGGGCGACCCATGGGCTCGGCTTCGCGGCGAGCATTTTCGCGCTGGCGCTCCTCGTTGTGTCCTCGAGCCTCTACGGCGACGCGTGGCACATCGTGAGTTTCAGCGTCTTCGGGGTCGCGCTCCTCCTGCTGTACTCGGTCTACATGCTGTACTACGCGTGGGATTCCGAGAGGGGCCGCCGGCTCATCCTGAAGCTCGGCCGGGCCTCCGCGTTCCTGCTGATAGCGGGCACCTACACCCCGTTTCTGCTGGTGAGCATGCGGGGCCCGTGGGGCTGGACCCTCTTCGGCATCGTCTGGGGTCTCTGTGGCGCAGGGATCATATTCCAGTTCATCGTTGGAACCCGCTACCGGGTGACCTCGACGCTGGCCGCCCTGTTTGTGGGGTGGATCGTTGTCGTGGCGTTCAAGCCGATCGTCGCGGCAGTGCCGCACGGCGGGCTCTGGCTCCTGCTTGCCGGCGGTCTTTGCTACACGTCCGGCGCGCTCGTGGCGCCGCTTAGGCGCCTGCGCTACCACTACGCCTTCCGGAACGCGTTGGTGATCGGCGGGAGCACCTGCCACCTGCTCGCCGTCCTGCTCTTCGTGCTTCCCCAGCACGCCTAGGTGGCCGGGGCCGGGAGCGATGAAGTTTCGTTCAAACAACTGCGTCGCGATCCATCTGACCAGCCTTGCAAAGGCCGAGCGGTTCTACTCGGACGTCCTCGGTTTCAGGCTGAAGAGCAAGACGAGGACCTCCCTTGAATACGACACGGGCCATTTCCTCCTCTACCTGAACCGCTCGACGAAGGCCCAGCCGCCGACACCCTCGTTCAGCGTAAAGAGCGTCGCCAAGGCGAGGCGGCTGCTCAAGGGCGCCCGCTGCCAGATCATAGTCGATCGCGGCAGCTCGCTTTATTTTCGGGACCCGTTTGGCAACATCTTCGACGTCACCGAGGATTGAGCCCACGGGGTCGTGGGACCGCTTGCCCGGGCCGAGGCGGCGCGGGAGTTTGCAAAACCCCGGCGGATCGATCACTTTGACGCCGGCCCGAAGAAGGCTGGCAATCAACCCGTGAATCTTGTCCCCACGATTCTCCTTGTCGCTGCTTTACCGCTGGCGATCGGCTCACAGGCGCTCTTCGGGGAGGCTGTCCCCGAAAGGCCGGTCACCCCTGATGCGTCGCCCGAGGCTGCGGCGCTGCTGCAGCTCCTCTACGACATCTCGGGAAGATACATCCTAACCGGTCAGCACAACATGGCCAACACGAGGGACACGAACACCGAGTATGCGGCAAAGTACATCGGCAAGACGCCGATCATATTCGGGATGGACATGGGCTTCGCGAAAGCGGGGGACAAGGACAACTACCTGGCGCGAGCGGACAACGTCCAGGAGGCGATCCGCCAGCACCGCAAGGGCTCCCTGATCGCGATCTGCTGGCATGCGGTACCGCCGACCGCTGACGAGCCGGTGACCTTCCGGCCGCTTCCGCACAGCGACCCCGGGGATGCTCAAGAGCGTCCAGGGGCGGCTGCTCGATAAGCAATTCAAGGACGTGCTTACCCCGGGGACCGCGCTCTACGACCACTGGTGCTCCCAGGTTGACGAGGTGGCCGTGTTTCTCAGGCAGCTCCAGGAAGCCCATGTTCCGGTGCTCTGGCGCCCCTACCACGAGATGAATGGCGATTGGTTCTGGTGGGGCGGCCGAACCGGAGAATACAGCACCGCGGCCCTTTACCGCCAGCTGTTCGACCGGCTGGTGAACCACCACCACCTCAACAACCTGGTCTGGGTGTGGAGCATGGATCGACCCGGCAAACCCGGCATGGAGCATGCCAGGTTCTTTCCCGGCATTGGTTACGTCGACGTCTTGGCCCTTGACGTCTACGGACGCGATTTCTCGCAGTCCTACTACGACAGCCTTGTCTCGCTCTCGCAGGGCAAGCCCTTGGCCCTAGCCGAGGTCGGCAACCCACCGACCCCGGACATACTGACCAGGCAGCCGAGGTGGACCTATTACATGACTTGGGCCGGCATGGTGCGCGCCACGCCGAGGAAGGAGTACGCGGCGCTCCTGAGCGACCCCCGGGTGCTCAACCTGGAGGATCCCGCGTATTGGAGCGCGACTGCAGCTTACCGGGCGGCCTGCGGATTGCCTGTTCTCCACGTTGAGCCTGCGCCTGCCGATTTCTCCGGGATCTGGGTGCTTGACGAGGACAGGAGCAACCTGGGGAGGATGGGTGCGGGCATGGCCCCGTCGCGGCTCGAGCTCTCCGAGCGCGGCGGCACCCTGGACGTGAGGACGACCCGCATAGTCGAGTTCGCGGACGACCAGGTCACCGAGGAGAAGCTGAGCTTTGACGGCTCCGAGTCCAAGTCCGAGTTCATGAATTCGCCGCGAGTCACCACCGCGCGCCTCATGGACGCCGGAAAGCAGATCGTGGTCGAGTCGGTCACCACGTCCTCCTGGCCGAGGGAGGGGACCAAGACCACCGTCAGGGAGGCCTGGACGCTGCTCGACGGGGGCAGAACGCTTTCTATCCAGAGGCACACCAGCTCACCCCGGGGTGAGGTAGACACGACGCTGATCTTCGACAAGCGCTAGCCGGTCGGGGCGCAGGGCCCAAGAGCGGCGGCAGCAGGGGTTCGGATGGCGAGGTCGCTATTCCCGAAGTGTCCTTTTGCGCACAGAAAGGGCGCGACTTTCGGGATCTTTCGCCCCTACCGTGGACGATGGCTCGAGATCCCGTGAATGTGACCTGGCGGCGCCTCAGTCGCCGGGCGGCGACCGCGTGGCTCGCCGTCCTGGTGTCGTGGATCGCGCTCGCGCGGCTCGTTGCGGCTGACGGCGGGACCGCAGCCGCCGATGAGATTCCCACCCTCTCCTATGCGCTGGTGAAGGCCTGGCCGCATGACCGCGAGGCATTCACTGAGGGCCTTGTCTTTATGGACGGTATGCTGATCGAAAGCACCGGCCTCAACGGTCGCTCGACGCTGCGCAAGGTCGACTTGGAAACCGGACAAGTCCGCCAGGAGGTCAGGCTTCCCGACCAGTATTTTGGGGAGGGCATAGCGGTGCTGGGTGGGAAGATTTTCCAGCTTACTTGGCAGAGCCACCGCGGGTTTGTCTACGACCTGAAGACCCTGAATCTCCTTGGCGACTTTCCGTTTACTGGGGAAGGGTGGGGGCTTACGACCGACGGGCGCTCTCTGATCATGTCCGATGGAACGAATCGGATTCGGTTCCTGGACCCCGCGACCTTTCAGGTGTCGCGGACCATTGACGTCTTCGCCCACGGACAGCCCGTTGAGAAGCTGAACGAGCTGGAATTCGTGAAGGGGGAGATCTACGCCAACGTGTGGCAGACGGAGTTCGTCCTGCGTATCGATCCCGTCACGGGCCGGATTGTCGACACGGTCGATTTTGTCGGGATATTGCCTCAGGCTGATCGCTCAAAGGACACCGACGTCATGAACGGAATCGCCTACGACCCCCAGGAGGACCGGCTCTTTGTCACGGGGAAGAACTGGCCTAAGCTGTTCGAGGTGAGAATTGTGCCGAAGTGATGGCGAGCGCACTCTCAAGCCGCGTCCAGGAGGCTCTGCTCCGCGTCGCCCATGCTAACATGATCCGGCAGAGGAATATCCATTGCCGTGGCCGCATAGAGGAGCTGCCTCGTTATGACCCCAGTCTTCCGCTTGCATTCAGGATCGCTCGTATGCTCAAGCGGCCGATAGCGGGGGTTTTCGAGGCCGAGTCCTGAGCTAGCGCCTTTCTAAACGGCGTGACGATCGTTGCGGGATGATCCCGGCCGAGCGCAAGCCTTTTGACAATGGCAACGAAAATGTAATTCGGCCCCTTTGAAGACTAGGCAGGCACGATGAAGGCGTCCGGTATGCCCGTGTCCAGAGTCACGAGCTTAGCGTCATGTGCGCTCGCGAGCGCGAGCAAGTGTGCATCGGTGGTTAGGGCGAAGTCACTTGCCTCAGCGGCCGTAAGGCTTTCGTCAATCAAGGCGGCGATTTGGGCTCGGTCCATTTTTCTGAGTAGGCGAGGGCTTCACCAAGTTAAATGACGAATCTCGGGGATGAAGCTGAAGTGCTGGTCTCCGCTCAGGACGGGCAGTCGGTATTGTAGCGCAAGGGCGGCTATCGACGGCTGCCGCCTCCTCCCGGAGCTGCCTGGTGAGTAGTATGTCCGCACCGCTTGGGTCAACACTTGGATGGTTGTGTGGGTCATAACCTACAAATCTGAATAGCAGGGTAGTAGAGACTTGGGGCTGGTAAGAGCCCGCTATCCCTTGCAAGCATGTAACCATGCTTCCAAGACGACTTTCAGTCGCCGCGCTCACCCTAATTATTGCATTTCGGCTGGGAGCCCAGAGCCCTGACAAAATCGAGATATTTGCTGGCGGCCTTCCTGCGAATTTGGTCCGTAGCAAGAGCATCAACTACGATGTAGACTCCGCGAATCAGCCGTTCGCGATACATGTGCCCTCAAATTATGACGGAACCCAGCCATTCGGACTCATTGTGTTCATCCCGTCCTCCGATCGAACGGCCCACGTCCCGAGCGGATGGGGTGATGTCCTGAAGGCACGTCGGATGCTCCTGGTGATTCCGCAGAAAGCGGTGAACACCTTGGAGGAGGCGGACCGTTTGGGCCTCGGAGTCATCGCGGCGGAACGAATCCAGGAGCGCTACAAGGTCGATAGCCGTCGAGTCTACGCCGCCGGAATATCCGGTGGAGCCCGAGCCGCATGCGCCTTGGGCATCTACCAGTCGGATGTCTTTGCGGGCACGATCCAGTCGTGCGGCACCGAATTCCCGCACCCTGTCGCGCAGGTGAAGGCTGTTCCTCTGGACCGCGACCACGGGGAGATTTACGGCGTCTTAAAGGCCTCAGGGGAGGAAGTTCAGCAGTCCCGGGACCGGGTTAGGTTTGTGATCGTCACGGGCTCAGGCGATTTCCGCTACGCGAACCTACTCGATATCTACAACGGTGGCTTCGTCCGGGACGGCTATAAGGCGACCCTGATTGATGTTCCTGGGATGAAGCATGAGGTGTGCAACGCCGACGCGCTAGGGCGTGCCCTCGACTTCATCGAAGGCACGCACAGAGGTGAGCTAGCCCACTAGCTGAAGGGATTGAGGTAATTGACGCCTGATCTTTGGAAATCAGGCACATTGCGCGTGACGACTGTGAGGCCGTGCTCAAGCCCAGTGGCCGCAATGAGTCCATCGCTCGTCGGCAAGGTTTGCCTTGGTGAGAGGCGACCCCAGCGGTCAGCGACCTTTCCTGTTATCGGCAGTATCCGTTCAGCGTAATGGGTCTCCAAGCCGAGCAACCATCGCTCGAGATTCCCAGCTGCCGACGGGTTATTGAGCCTATGAAGCTCTATTCCGGCGCGGATCTCGCCAATGGTCAGGACACTGTGGGGGTCATTTCGACCCACAGTAAACTCCGTTATCAGGGTGCCTATCCGGTGTCCTTCGAAAGGAACCGGCAAACGGAAGTTGCGAATGATTCCCTTGCTCGCCAGCCCGTGCGATTCTTGAAAAGGGAAGGATCAACTGGCTGGTTGGCATACTTCGTTTCCAGGTTCCCTTCGCCGAATACCTTTTCGAAATGGCTACGCGATCTTCTGACAACGCGACTGCCGGGAACGCACCTCGCGACTGATTCATAGAAGGCGACGACGGGAATGGGGTTGTCCTCGGAAACCACATAGAATTCACCCGGCAACGCGACCCTCAGGAGTGCAAGATAAGCTTTCGCAAGATCGATCCGCTCTATCACAGACCATTTAACGGACTCGTCATCGATGATTTCTAATGGTCCTGGCCTCATTGACCGGGCGATTTCCGCCATCGGGCCCACGTCCCCATACACAATGCTTGGCGGACATAGGTGGGCCCAGGGGCTCGATCTCTGCCCCAGCATTTTTCTGACTAGGTCCGAGCGATCCTTGGCCGATGGGAAAGGATGGTGAGGTGCTGTCTCGGATATCCTTTTGTCATCCTTCTGGTGGCCAAAGATCCAAACTCCGCTCGTATACACCATTAGCTTGGTCGCGGCAGACTGGAGGCGCTCCAGATTGGCGACGGCTTGAACATCCATCGCATGGATCGCGCTGGCTGGGTGTTCGGCGTAGTGCGCTTGAGCAGAATGAACTATGTAACTGTAGTCTTTTCTGCCGGTGATTTCCTGGAAACGGTCGGCGTCAGTCATGTCGCCCAAGAGGAAGTTCCCGCCCAGAAGCTCAATTTTGGTGCGACTTTCCGGATGCCGCTGAAGGCAGTCGACAGAGTACTCTTTAGTCGAAGCAAGCACCTCAAGAATCGCGCTTCCTATTGTCCCCGTAGCCCCAGTTAGGAATACGTTTTGCACTAGTGTTTCGGATCCGTCCAATTGTCCTAAGACGCCCTGTGGTCTTCGTAGCGATTACCTAGTCGGCAAAATGCCTTTGGATCGTGGCCCACGATCACCGCATCCATCGTTTCGGCAATCGCGACCTGCCAAGCGTCGTTCTCGCCCATTCGGGCGCCCGCGCGGCTTTGACGTAAAGCTGCCCTCTCCGCATGCTGGCGCCCGATTGTCTGGCACCGAAACATTGTTAGGAGCCCACGGGTTGCCTCTAAGTCGGCCGCGCCTTCAAGAACCTCGGTATAAGTGACAGGCGTGACCCATAAATCGCAGCGCGGATTCTTGGCGAACCAAGCCGCGGCTGGGCCCTTTCTTCTTGCCGCCATCTCGTTTACCCAATCGATGACAAACGAGGAATCGAGAATGCAGCGCTTCATTCGCGAGGAATATTTCTTAGGCGCTGATCTCCCCAATGCCGCTCGGTCCACGCAAGCGCGTCGGCTCCAGTAACTATCTCTTCCTCACGGATCAATTTGCGGACAAACGTCGCCTTCTTCATCCCCGCCCTCTTGGACCGTTTGGCGAGAATCCCTTCCTCTTCTTTCGTCAGACGAACCGTGAGTATGGCAGGCATTGTATTTCTAATGTATGTCATGTTGTCGGTGGGTCAAGGTTCGCTTGGGTCTCAAAGGAGCCCGGCCTCCCGGAAGCTGTAGTACCCTCTCCCTAACGGGTCGGCACCTCGACGCCCTATTATAACATGATCTAGTAGAGGAATATCCACTGCAGCTGCAGCCTCTCGGAGCTGCCTCGTTAGCTGGATGTCCGCAGCGCTGGGCGAGGGATCCCCAGATGGATGGTTGTGTAGGTGTTAACCACCCACACTTTCAGTCCATCGAGGTTTTTGTGAGTTGAGTGAGTGATCGAGCTAAGGCATTCCTCTGCGCCCGCACCATGGCAGCAGAATCGTTATACGTCCTGAGGAGTAAGCATTTGGGGAATGAACGAAACGTTTGGATCAGGCGCCCAGCGCAGACGGGGGACAGCTGCTCGCTGGTGGTCTTCCTCGATGCCGAGCTATATCGTGATCGAGTGGGAGCAAATGTAGTCATTGACGACCTTGAATTGAGAGGCGTCGTGCGCCCTTCGTTCTATGTCTTTGTTTCATCTCAAAGCATTGAGTCTCGCTGGAGGGAATGTCCGTGTTACCCGCCATTCGCTCGATTCATCAATGATGAGCTGGTCCCATGGATCGAGGATGTGATCCCGGAGGCGAAGGCGGAATCAAAGCGCGTCATAGCAGGCCTCAGCTACACTGGGTTAGCGGCAGCATTTGTGGCGTTGGACGGCAAGAGCAGCTTCGCGAAGGTAATCGCTCAATCTGGATCTTTTTGGTCGAACCAATGCTGGCTGACGAGGGAGTATCGATCGAAGGAAATGGCGCGCCCCGTGGATTTCTATTTGGACGTGGGTTTGGATGAGACCGCGACCAACGTCCGACACAAGGAAGATGTGCTTCAGGACATTTCACAGATCGAAGGTGTCCAGGGGTTTCGCGACGTGCTCCTTGCCCGCGGATACGCAGTGAACTACATCGAATTCCAAGGCGGGCACGACACGGCTTGTTGGCGAACAACCCTCCCAATCGCCCTAGAATGGGCTCTGTCCGCAGGTCTACCGCGAGGCTAGGCACCCCGTTGTTAACCGGAAATCAGGCCGGCACTACAAAAGAATCTGGAATTCCCGTGTCCAACGTTGCCAGCTTGGCGCCGTGCTTGTTTGCCAACTTTAGCAAGTAGGCCTCACCAATTTAGATGACGAATCTCGGGAATAAAGCCGAAATGCCGGTCCCGGCTGAGGACAGGTAAACGGTATTGGAGAGCCAGAGCAGCGATCCATATGTCGTTTTCGGGAATGGGCGTCCCTCGGGATTTCAGTCCGAAACGAATCGCGGCGTAGTGGACTGCGGTTGCACCGTCCACTGAGACGACCGCGAATGCCTTAAGGCTGCTTTGGAGCCAAGCTTCATATCGAGCGTGATACTTGGAGCCTAGAATCCCGTACCGAAACTCTCCCAGAACGATGGACGGCAGGGACGGCACCGACACCGACTCCATCTTTTCGGCAAGGTCTTCGTCGCCATCTGCGAGCGCCGAAAGGGCGTTTGTGTCGAGGATCATTTCCACTCTTCTGGATTCACTTGGGAAAACTCTGTAGCGAGGTCCTGGTTGATCCTGGCCGTCTCGTCGCGCAGTCGACGCAAACCTCCGAAGGCAACTCTCCAGGCGGGAACGTCCTCAATTCCATGCTGTGTGCGATTGAGTTTCTCCGTGAGCGCCTCGTTAACAACTGCACGGATCGTCTTTCCTTGTTTCGCGGCGGAGATCTTTAGCTGCCTGAAGAGCGGTTCAGGAATTTCAAGGGTTGTTTTCACTAGAACCATAAAAACATAAATATGGACAAACTCAACCTTAAGGGGTCAAAGAAGTCCCGCTTCTCTAAAGCTATAGTACCCCCGGCCAAGGGGATCGGCTCCTCGCCTGCCAATGATAACATGATCCAACAGAGGGATATCCACTGCTGCTGCCGCTTCTCTAAGCTGCCTCGTGAGTTGTATGTCCGCGGCGCTTGGACTTGGGTCCCCACTTGGATGGTTGTGTGGTCATTATGACCCACACCATCGTAGGACAGCGTCAATCGCCCGTGTCGTAACTTGAGATACCATCGGCGATCGGGGGGGATGCGCTCGACCTTTCCGTTCGTGAAGACTTCATTCAAACAATGTTCGGACTGTTCAAGAAAATGACCCCGGACCGCTTTTCCGAGATCGCGCTGGGCGAAATCGCTCGTCAGATCCAGATTCCAAAAAATTGGTGTTTCATTTTTTTTCAGATGCGCGGCGCATGAAATTTGACGGCCTTGCTCGCCTCGTAGTTGGCGTCTTCGCTTTCCTGGTCACGGTCAGGCTCAACTCAGCCGAGCTTAGCGCGCCGAAGCTGGTAGTGCCCTACGGGGAGAATGTGGCCGCGGGCAAGACAGTTGTCCTGAATGGCATCAAGTTATACTACGAAACTTACGGTCAAGGACCGCCGATGCTTCTAATTCACGGCAACGGTCAAAGCATCGGAGCAATGGGCTACCAGATTGATTTCTTCTCGTCCCATTACCGCGTGATTGCGGCCGACAGCCGCGGCCACGGCAAGAGCGAGATGGGCACAGGGCGGTTGACGTACGAGCAGATGGCTGAGGATTTCAATGTTCTGCTCGACCAGCTTAACCTGAAATCAGTCGATGT
>CAZNNO010000076.1:0-17056 GCA_964574435.1 uncultured Opitutaceae bacterium | reverse complement strand
TCGACTCCTTGAACGTGCGCCCGATCGCCATCGCCTCGCCCACCGACTTCATCGAGGACGTGAGCGTCGGGTCCGCGTCAGGAAACTTCTCAAAGGTGAATCGGGGTATCTTCGTCACGACGTAGTCGATCGTCGGCTCGAAGCTCGCCGGGGTGAGCCTTGTGATGTCGTTCCTCAGCTCGTCGAGCGAGTAGCCGACCGCGAGCTTCGCCGCGATCTTCGCGATCGGGAAGCCCGTCGCCTTCGAGGCCAGCGCGGACGATCGCGAGACGCGCGGGTTCATCTCTATCACGATCATCCTCCCCGTATCCGGGTCGACAGCGAACTGGATGTTCGAGCCGCCGGTCTCGACGCCTATTTCCCGGATCACGCCGAACGACGCGTCGCGCATCGCCTGGTACTCCTTGTCGCTCAGCGTCATCGCGGGCGCCACGGTGATGGAGTCGCCCGTGTGGACCCCCATGGGGTCGAAATTCTCAATGGAGCAGATGACCACGCACTGGTCCTTGTGGTCCCGCATGACCTCCATCTCGAACTCCTTCCAGCCGAGGAGGCACTCCTCGACCAGCACCTCGTGGACCGGCGAGATGTCGAGGCCGTTGGCGACGGTGCGCTCGAACTCCTCGCGGTTGTAGGCGATTCCGCCGCCCTGGCCGCCGAGCGTGAAGCTCGGCCGGATGATGAGCGGAAAGGCCCCGATCTCGTCCGCGGCCGCCCTCGCCTCCTCCGATGTCCGGACCGTCCTGGACTTGGCGACGTCGAGGCCGATCTTGACCATGGCCTGCTTGAAGAGCTCACGATCCTCGCCCTTGGCGATCGCGTCGGGCTTTGCGCCGATCATCTCGACGCCGTGCTTGGCGAGTATGCCGCTCTTGTGGAGGTCCATCGACAGGTTGAGCGCGGTCTGCCCGCCCAGGGTCGGGAGGAGCGCCGACGGCTTCTCCTTGGCGATGATCTTCTCCAGGATCGGGACCGTGAGCGGCTCGATGTAGGTGACATCCGCAAACTCCGGGTCCGTCATGATCGTCGCCGGGTTGGAGTTCACGAGGATGACGCGGAAACCCTCCTCCCTGAGGGCCTTGCAGGCCTGTGTCCCCGAATAGTCGAACTCGCAGGCCTGGCCGATGACAATGGGGCCTGCGCCGATGATCAGGATAGACTCGAGGTCGGTGCGTTTGGGCATTGGCTGGGCGCGTGGACTCCTCCGACAGTTGCGGCCGCCCAAATCCGCCGCAAGGGAAATTGGGCTACCCAAGCCGGGACCTGTCTATCCCGAGCACCTTTGCCGCGGCATCCTTGTCGTCCCGGCACGCATGGAGCACCCGGTCCGTGTACTGTTTCTCCTGCCCCGCAATGAATTCCGAAAGCGTCGGCCAGTGCTTGAGCTCGCGCAGGCGCAGCGGCAGCTGCTCGGAGGTGATGACCCGGGTCTCGGTCGTGGACGCCAGCTTGGAGATGAGCTGGAACATCTCGGAGAGGTTGCCCGGCCAGTGGTAGGCCGTCAGGACCGCCATCGCGTCGTCCGTGAACTCCACAAGGTTTGTATCGACCATCGGGTTCGTCGAGGCCATTGTGAAGTGCTTGACCAGCAGCGGGATATCCTCCTTGCGGTCGCGCACGGGCGGCATCTGAAGGGGCAGCGAGGCGACCCGGTAGAACAGCTCGTCGTTGAACCTTCCCTCATCGACCATCTTCTCGAGGTCCTCGGAAGTCGTGCAGATGAGCCGGAAGCCGTGCGCCGTGTTGCGAAGGACGCTCACGAGTTCCTTCTGCACGGGAAGCGCCAGGCATTGCAGGTGCTGGAGGAACAGCGTGCCGCCCTTCGCCTCGCGGACCCAGGGCCCGCCCTCCCCGTTCTGGCCGAGGAGGCCGTCGCGAAAGCTGCCCTCGGAGCTGAGCGCGCAGTCTATCCGCACGAGGTGGGCCTGGTCGGCGCCCGTCGCGCCGTGCAGGATCTCGGCGATCGACGCCTTGCCCGTCCCGTTCTCCCCTATCAGCAGGACGGGCGTGCGGACAACGGCCAGCTTCTTCACCTGCTGGACCAGCTTCCTTATCTCGGGGCTCTTGCCCGTTATGCGGCTCTCGATGTCGCTCGGCTTCAGGCCCACGCCGGCGGGAAGGGCCGCCCGCTGCGCCTGGATCTCCCGGAACTCTATCCCGCGCCTCAGGGTGGCGATCAGCTCGTCCACGCGAAACGGCTTCTGCAGGTAGTCGAAAGCCCCGAACTTCAGGGCCTGGACCGCGCTCTCCGTGCTGGCGTAGGCGGTCATGATGATCGTCACGGAATTGGGGTCATACAGCTTGAGCTGCTTCAGGAGCGTTATCCCGTCCATCGGCTTCATGTCGATGTCGGCCAGGACCAGGTCAAACTTCTCCGCCTTGTAGCGCGTGAGCGCCTTCTCGCCGTCCGTCGCGAAGGCGGTCGAGAAACCTGTCGGCTGAATGACCGCATCCAGCATCTCGTGGATGGATATCAGGTCATCGACAATGAGGACTGAGGGCATGACTTGGGCGTGGAACGTAGAGATTCCCCGGTGACCTAGGCCAAGTCAACAACGCCCGCTAAAGGAAAGGCGGCAGGCGGGCGCCGGTGGGCTCAACCCATTCCGCCGGCCACGGCGCCCAGCTGGAAGATCGGCAGGAACATCGCCATGACGATGCCGCCCACGATGACGCCAAGGAATACGATGAGCAGGGGCTCGATTAGGGAGGTGAGGGCGCCGACCGTCGCGTCGCACTCGACGTCGTAGAAGTCGGCAATCTTGTTCATCATCCCGTCGACGTTTCCGGTCGCCTCGCCCGCCTTGACCATGTGCTTCATCATCGGCGGGAAAAACTCGTTCGACGCCAGGATCTCCGAGACCTGGCCGCCCTGGCTGACGTGCTTCGCGATCTCAACGCACGCGTCCTCGACCTGCACCTTGTTGCTCGCCGAGGCCACGATCTCGAGGGTCCGCAGAATCGGGACGCCGGATCGGATGAGGGTCGCGTAGGTGCGGCAAAACCGCGAAAGGGCGATCTTGTGCACCAGGTTCCCGAAGATCGGCGCCCGCACCAGGGCCTGGTCCTTGAGGCGCCTGCCCTTCGGCGTGCTCACGAACTTGCCGAAGACCCAGTAGAACGCGTAGCAGCCAATGCCGATGGCCCACCACCATTTGCCCATGAAATGGCTCAGGTCGATAAGCATCTGCGTCGGCAGGGGCAGCTTGGCGCCGAAGTCCGCGAACATCGCGGCGAACACCGGTATGACGAAGATCAGCAGGACGTTCACCAGGACGATAGCGAGCGAGATGACGCCGATCGGGTATGCCATGGCCGACTTGACCTTCTTCGTCAGCTTGACCGTGGCCTCAAAGTAGCCCGCCACCTTGCCCAGGATCTCGGCGAGCCCGCCGCTCGCCTCGCCCGCCTCGACCATCGAGATGAAGAGCGTCGGAAACGCCCTGGGGAATTTCTTGACCGAGGACGAGAATGAGTTGCCCTGGGAGATGTCGAGGCGGACGTCCCGGATGATGATCCTGAAGCGCGGGTCCTCGGTCTGGTCCTGGAGGGCCTCGAGGCACTGCACGAGCGGGAGGCCCGCGATCAGGAGCGACGCCAGCTGCTGCGTGAACATCGTGAGCTCGCCGAGCGGCAGCTTGTATTTCTTGGAGCTCTTCTCGAGTGACTTCTGCTTGGCAAGCGCCTGCGCCGCGCGCACGTCCGCGCCGGCCTTCTTGGCCCCATCCTGTCGTGCCGAGGTTCCGGGGGCTGCAGAAGCGGAGGAGAAAATTGCCATGGCACGCTTAAAACAGTGAGCAAGACCCTCCGCAACCCCATTTGCGCCTGCCACTTCGTGAAAAGAGCGTAAAGCAACCCTTTATGGGAAAGGGATTTGGTGCGGTTTCGAGGGATTGAAACCGTCCCGCAAGGCCTTCACAAGCGCATTGCCGGCCAATGGAATCCGCCTTTGCGGGGAGCGTGGCAACGTCAAGGGCGCCCTGGGGGAGCGTTCCCAGGCGCCGCAAGGCCTCGAGGCTACGGCGCCGGCTCGCGCCTCGCGTCCGGTCAGAGCGACTGCGCAAGCACCGCGAGGCCAGCCCTTGAAACCTTCACGTCGTCTTCTGAGCGGCCTCCGCTGAAGGCGGCGATCAGGATCCCGGTCCTCCCCTTGGCGACCACTCCGCCCTGCCAGCCAAATTCACCCGTCAGCGGAGGGCGGACGCCGCTGCCGCTGTCCTTCAGCGTCGAGGCCATCTCGGCGGCCTTGCAATAGGCGATGCCGAGCAGGTTGTTCCCCTTGTCCTTCGCGGAGGGCGGCTGGGTCAGGGTGCCGACAACGAGCATCTTCGAGGACCACGAAGCCACGCTGGCACCCTCCGCATAGGCCACGACGGCAACCCCGCTTACGTGCAGCTCGTCGGCGCGGGCCTTCATGGCCCTGAGGGCCGCGCTCGAGGTCGTGTCAAAGGAAAGGGCGGTCGCCGGGACTTCGGGCTTGGCCTGCGCCCAGAGGCTCGCGGCAGCAACGGCGGCAACGGCGCCCTGAAGCCCAAGCATCCTGATGAGGGTTTTCGGATTCACGTTCCAACGGCGGGGTCGGCCGGAATCGAATCCTGCATGCCACGCCTTCACAATCACAATGCGGACGCGGAAACTCCCCGGCCCCTGGCAGCGGTCATTTCGCCGCTGCAGCAGACCCATCCGACGCACCCCATGCAGGCGCAAACCCGTCAGGCCCTCCGGCTCCGCAAGGATTCAGGTTGGCTTGGTAAGCGTCGGCTCCGTGACGCTGATATCCCTGCCATCGCCCCCCTTGGGATTTCTCTTGGCCGGGAGATCTTTCAACCTGACACGGGACTTTGGCGCTTCCTTTTTGTTTGATTTCGATGTGTTCATGCAATCGTCGCGCTGTCGGTTTTGTGTTCAGCTACGCTTTTCGGATCTCCCGATTCCGCCCGAACCTGCAGGCCAACCTCCGGGGTATCGGCTCAATGCAAATGATTGGCTGCGGCTGGATCTGCGGTCAATGAGATTTGCATTCGATTTCGGCGCCACCATTCGTTTGTGCGACCCCAGCATCACACAGAAGAAATTTACAGAAAGTCACTTGAGTATTTAAAATTTTCGTCCCGAAACTTGGCATCGCGCACGGGTTTTCCCCGGGCTTCCTGACAATGTCAGTCCCATTGTAAGGCTTCGATCCATGAAACGTTCGCACAGTGCAAAGGAGTCCCCGGGCAACTTTCCAAGCCTCGTGCGTGAAGCCGAGATCGGCGGCTTGGCTGCGATCACCCGCCATGAAAAAACCGTGGCCCGCGTGTTGGGCGCGGAAGGCCTCGCGGCCTTGATTGAAACCGTTGATACCCTTGCCAATCCTGCCGCTATGAAGGCCATTGCCGAGGCGAGGCTGGACGAGGACGAGTCCACTCGCTCGAGGGTCTCTGGGAATGAAATATAAAATCCAGGTGCGGGAGCAGGTGAGGGCATTCATCGACACCCTGGCGCCGGATTCCCGGATAAGGTTCAGGATCGGCCGGCGCGGCGATTGCATTCCTCTGAAGGAAATACTGGCTGGCCACCATCGCCTGCGAACGGGCGGGTAACGCCTCTCCCATCGGTGCCTCCCCGGGAAGATTATCGAGTGCGCTTTTGCCGAGAAACGCAGCCTCCTCTAGCATCTTTTCGGGCGGGACGCTTTGGAACACCTTCGACGCGGGGCGAAATGGCTCGCACAGGATTCTCCCGGCGGAGCCCGATGGCGTCCCCTCGCAAGGATGGAGCGGTAGCCGCGAATCGAAATCGGCGACCACGCTTTTTTGCAGCCCCACCATCGGCCAACAAAATCCGCCTTTGCCATGAGTGTCCCCGCTTTGCCGAGGCAGTAGTTGACGGCAGCTTTTTGCACAAGGCGCCACCGATAGCGGCGGGAATTCGGGGACGTGCGCCGAAACTGATTTCGGCTTTCGCGACGGATGGAGCCGAAGGGCATAGTGAAGGGCCAAAAAGACGTAAGCGGGGCCTTGACGAGCGGGTTCTGTCTTAACGTAATCGCCCTTTCACGCGCCTGTCGGGTCCCGGCAGCCCAATATCCCCAGCCAACCATTCATGTCTGCCCGCCAAGCAAAATCCTTTCCCGGTCTCGCATGGTCCATCGCTTTCGCGTCCTTCCTCTTGTCCATGCGGACCGGATTCTCCCAAGTGGCCGCCCCGGAGCTGACGGCCTTCAGCCTGGCGGGGAGCGCAACAGTGGATGCCGCGACCACCCCCTCGGTGACCTTCGACTTCTCGGTCACCGCCGGGGCGTACCCGATTCATCTTGTCAGCGTTTTCGTTAACGATCCGAACGGGTTCCAGTACCCTGCGACCCTTTATAGTCCCAGCGGCACTGCGACCTTCACGCCCTTGGATTCTGTCTGGATCAATGGAACCTACACCGTGCACGACGTGGCGGTCGTTGATATCACCCCCGAGCTGACGGCGGACGAAACGGACTATAATTCGGACGGAAACATCACCGTCCAAAACGGCGAGACCCTCGTCTCGATGACCGACCCCGTGGCACCCCCGGTGACATTCACCGTGACCGGGGGCGTCAACGCTGTCGGGCCGACGCTCAACTCGATCAGCATCGTCTCGAATACATTGAATGTCGGCGACGACATATCGTTTGTCGTCAACATAACCCCAGGAACGTTCTGGCCGCTCACCGAGGTCGATGTGCTCGTCCAGGACCCGAGCGGAGGGCAGGAGCGACTCGAGGCATTCACCCCCACCATTGTTCCGAACACGGCGACGACCGTGACCATGCCCACCAACGCTTTCCCAAGCCAGCCGCTGCCCGGCCCCGGCAGCTACACCGTGCTCGAGGTCATTCTCACCGATGGGTACAATGAGCTGATCTACAAGCCGTCCGGAGTCAGTCCGGGGATTCCCGGGGTACCCGCGAGCTATGCGCCGAGTGCCAATCTCAGTTCATCGGAATACGAGGCGCTGGACTTTGCGGTGGTTGGCCCCACCCCCACCCCGACGCCCGCCCCGACGCCGACACCCACGCCCGCCCCGACGCCGACACCGACGCCCACGCCAACCCCGACGCCCACACCAACGCCTGTACCGACACCCACACCGACCCCGAATGCGACGGGAATCGTGATCACCACCCAGCCGCTTTCCGTCAACGCGGTGGCCGGCGCAGGCGTGAATTTCAGCGTCTCGGCGACGGGGCCCGGCGGACTGACCTACCAATGGTTCCTGAACGGGTCCCCAATTTCCGGGGCAACAGGCTCGACCTATTCCATTGCCTCGGCGCAGCCGTCGGCCGCCGGAAGCTACACGGTCTCCGTCGCGGCCGGTGGCAGCGCGGTCACAAGCCAGGGAGCCGTGCTGGCGGTCGCCTCGGCCTCCGGCGGCCCTGCCCTGTCCACCCAGCCGACAAGCGCGTTGGTCGCGAGCGGGGCCACAGTGGTCTTCAATGCCGGCACTACTTCCCCGGGGGCAATTTACCAGTGGTACCAAAATGGAACCCCGCTCGCGGAATCATCAGTGGAATCGCTGCGCCACGGGGCCACGGCCCGCGCGATCACCGGCGCGAATTCCCCGACGCTGCTGATCTCGGACGCGTCGGCGGCCGACATCGGGAATTACTCCTGCCTGGTGTCCGCCTCCGGCGGGTCTGTCGTCACCAATGCGGCCACGCTCAGCATCGCGTCGACTCCGGATCCGGGCAGGCTGATCGACCTCTCCTGCCGCGCACAGGTCGGAACCGGCGCAGGCATCCTCATCACGGGATTCGTGGTTGGGGGAGCGGGGACTAGCGGAAGCGAAACGGTGCTTGTCCGGGGATCCGGTCCGGCCCTCGAGGCCTTCAATGTCGCCGGCGCCCTGCCCGATCCGGTCCTCGGCGTCTTCGATTCATCACAGGTCGAGATCGCGAGCAATTCGGCTTGGGCGGGAAGCCCGGCGATCGCATCGGCGGCCAGCTCGGTAGGTGCCTTCGCCTGGACTTCGGCCTCCAGCCACGACTCCGCGCTCCTGCAGACGCTGCCGCCAGGAGCCTATACGGCCGAGATTTCGGGCGCAAGCGGCGACACGGGCGTGGCGCTCGCCGAGGTCTATGACGACACTCCCGCCGGCTCCTACACGCCGGCCTCCACGAGGCTCGTCAACGTCTCCGCACGCGTCTACGCGGGCGCGGGCCCCAACATCCTCATCGCCGGAATGGTCATCGGCGGCGCGACCTCGAAAACGGTCCTCATCCGGGCGTCGGGGCCCGCGTTGAAGCAGTTCTCGGTCGCGGGCACGCTGCCCGATCCCCAGCTGCAGATCTTCGACAGTTCCGGCAGGATGATTGCATCGAACAATGGCTGGGGCGCCGACACCCAGATAGCCACGGTAGCCTCATCCGTCGGCGCCTTCTCATGGGGAAGCTCGGCAACGCCGGATTCCGCGCTCCTCCTCACACTTCCCCCGGGGGCCTACACGGCCCAGGTCTCCGGCGCCAGCGGCGACACCGGCGTCGCCCTCGTCGAGGTCTACGACGTCCAGTAGCCGGCGGCCCTCTTGGGGCTGGTGCGGTCGCCGAGAATCGAATCCGGTGCGCGCGTTCCTCATGGGTCACGTAGCCTTCAACCACCTCCGGATTCGCGAAGGGCGTCCCCGTTTCGCTGGCGTTGCACGGAGTACCTTGAGGTTGCACCAAGCCGCGCCCATGTTGGCAGGAATCAGGCAGGAATTTGCCCGACGGCAGCTTCGGCCCTTGCCATCCGACCGACCGACACCGCGAAGGCCAGGAACCCCGCGATCCCCGGGATGATCCCACTTCCGCCTCTCGCTTTCGTCGGCGGGACTCCGCCGATCCAAGATCAACTCCGACGCCGAAGGACCAGGATGTTTCCGCCCACGCAAAAAGCGATTCCAAGCACCGTGTAGACGTGCCACTGCAGATCCTCATAGAACGTCGACAGGAGCAGCGCCACGATCGGAATCGCCGCCCCAGTGTACCCGGCGCGACCCGCCCCGATGCGGCCCACCAGCGTGAGATACGCCCCGAACGCGAGCACCGAGCCGAACAGCGCGAGATAGCAGAGGGAGAGCAGATAGCCGACGGATCCGTCGAACACGAACGGCCGGCCCGCGGCAAGGGCGTACAGTCCCACAAACAGAGCGCCGTACATCATTCCGAACGTGTTAAGCTGGACGACGGGAAGCCCCAATCGTTGATTGCGGGATGCGAGAAGGTTGCCCAGCGACGCGAATACCGTGGAGACTATCGCGTACGTGAGTCCGTGCACGGTCCGGCCATTCCCTGCAGCGCGCCCGAGCTCGGGCAGAAAGACCAAAGCCACACCACCGACGCCGAGCGCCGCCCCCACGAGAACCGACGGCCGCACGGATGTACCGAAAAACAGCCGCGCGCCGAGGATGTTGAGGAATACGATCAGCGAAAAAGCGACCGCAACGAGGCCCGAGCTGATCTGCCCCTCGGCCAGATAGACAAGCACGTAGTTGATCCCAAACAGGAGCGCGCCCTGCAGCGCCATCCATCGGTGGTCGCGCCAGGAAAACCTCAGGCGCAAGCCGCGCACGCCGCACCAGATGAACAGGATCGCGCTCGCCAGCGCGAAACGGTAGGCCACCGACACTTCCGGCGGCACCTTGCCGAGCTGAAATGTGATGGCGAACCAGGTCGATCCCCAGATAAGCACCGACGTGAGGTAGAGGCCGAGGTTATTCATCGCGGCGGGAGGCAGCGGGAGAAGCCTGGTTTGAAATGAATTCGGTCCATGGTCTCGGCAGGGCCGGAAAGAGACCCTACCGGTGATCGTAACGTCAAGGGAACAACACGATCCCGGCTTCGCGCGGCTGAAATTCGGCGACGACCGCTTGGCGCCATCGGAGTTACGAATTGGTGCGGTCGCCGAGAATCGAACTCGGGACACCTGCTTGGAAGGCAGAGGTTTTACCCCTAAACTACGACCGCGTCCCTGCGAGCAGGAATGTTCCCTCCCGCGGATGGGACCGTCAAGCCTAGGGTGATCCGGCAGACTGGGGGAACCCGGTAGGCCCCGGCCAAGGCGATGCCGGTCATCGAGCCCGCGCCCGGCACCACGGCCGTGTAGGTACAGGGCCGGAGCGTCAGCAGGAGGGCGCAGTCGGCGCTTCCCGAGGGCAGCGCGAACGCTCCAAACGAGGACGCCCCCGAGACGATCGCAGCGGCATCGGAATGCGTCGACCAGCCGTGTTCGCCGGGCACGATCCACCCGGCGAATTCGTGACGCTCAGCGAGGGCTGCGCGAGCGCCCCCGTGACGCAGCACTGGCCCAGCGTCGGCCCGACCACGCGCACGAGAACCGTCGCGGCCTGCGATCCCTTGACGACGATCCCCGCGTTCTCGCCATCGGAGCCGGCCACCCCGGGTGTCCCGGCCAGGGTTGTCACCACCCCGGCGCTCGTGATCCTCCGGATGGTGTCGTTGCCCGTGTCGGCGATGTAGCCATTCCCGCTGGCGGCAACCGAAATGCACTGGGGATTCCTGAATTGGACCGTGTCAGCAGGGCCATACTGGTTCCCGCTGTCCGCCCCCCTTTCCTGGAGGCTCGCGGCATTCGTGGTGACAACCCCACAGGCGTGACCTCTCGAATCAGGCCGCCATCCTCGACCCCATTGACATTTCCAGCGCTGACGACCGCCAAACGCGCGGCTTCGAGAACAGGGCCGCAAGGATCAAGCCTGGCGAATGCAGGGGTGATGTCGGCGGGACGGGAAGCCGCGCTCGTGACGCGGGATTCTTCGACCGTTGGACAGGCCAATGGCAAGGGATGCCTAGGGGAGGGCAATCATGGCTGGGAATGGAGATTGGTGGCGCGACAGGCGGGCAACCGGCCAGCCTGCGGAACGTTGACGGTTGTGAGGAAAGTTTCCGCCAATTCTGCACGAGCCCCAGGCTGTGCTGACCGTAAATTTTAAGTCGTTTGTGATAAACAGGTAAAAGAATGTGGGGGTATCAGGGGTGCACCGATATACCCCGAGGAATGGCTGTACTCGCCCCCGAAATCTCCCGGCGCTTTTCACAAATGGATTCGGGCAGCCAGGTCCGGAGCGATCGGCGGCCGCTCTTTCCCGGGCGCCCCCGGGACCAACCATTGCAAGGACTCGCTCCTGGCCAGTTTGAGTTTGCTGGCCCCGCCGCCAGAAGGCAGAAGATCCCCTTCCCCCGCCCGCGATGAACCACGTCCCCTCGCCCGACCGCTATTCCAATCCCGAGCTCTACAGGCGCTGCGGGCGCAGCGGCCTGAAGCTCCCGCTCCTCTCGCTCGGCCTCTGGCACAACTTCGGGGGAGATGACAGCTTCCCAAACAGCCGCGCGCTCGTCCTGCGCGCTTTCGACCTGGGGATCACCCACTTCGACCTCGCCAACAACTACGGCCCGCCCCCCGGCTCGGCCGAGGTGACGTTTGGGACAATCCTCCGGGGCGACCTCTCCGGCCACCGCGACGAGCTGATCGTCTCGACGAAGGCGGGCTATGACATGTGGGAGGGCCCCTATGGCAACTGGGGCTCGCGAAAGTACCTCCTCTCGAGCCTCGACCAGAGCCTGAAGCGGCTTGGCCTCGGCTACGTGGACATCTTCTACAGCCACAGGCCGGACCCCGAGACGCCGCTCGAGGAGACGATGGGCGCGCTCGCCCAAGCCGTCCGCTCGGGCAAGGCCCTGTACGTCGGCCTGTCGAACTACGACGCCGCTCTCACCGAGCGCGCCTCAAGGCTCCTGAGGGACATGGGAACCCCGTGCCTCATCCACCAGCCGAAGTACAACATGTTCGAGCGGGCGCCCGAGCGGGCCCTGTTCGACGTCCTGGTGCGCGAGGGCGTCGGCGGCATCGCCTTCTGCCCGCTCGCCCAGGGGATGCTCACCGGCCGCTACCTGAACGGGATCCCGCCGGATTCCCGCGCGGGCCACGACCCGCGGTTCCTTAAGCCCTCGGCCATAACGCAGGACAGGCTCGCGACCGTCCGCAAGCTGGACGCCGTCGCAAAGGCGCGCGGGCAGTCGCTCGCGCAGCTCTCCCTGGCCTGGGTCCTGCGCCAGCCCGCCATCACCTCGGCCCTCATCGGGGCCAGCAAGACCTCGCAGATCGAGGAGAACCTGGGCGCGCTCAAGAATCTCGCGATAAGCGCGGAGGAGCTCCGGACGATCGAGGGCTCCCTGCCCTGAGCGGCGGGGGAACCCGGCGCGCGAGGCGTGAACATAATCCTCTTCGAGCCCGGCGAGATCGGCCTGCCCCTTGCGCGCTCGGATCCCCGCGCGGCCCACATTGTCGGGATCCTCAGGAGGAAGGCGGGCGGCCTGTTCGACGCCGGGATCGTTGACGGCCCGCTCGGGAAGGGAACCGTCGTTGAGGTTGGGCCCGACCTGCTCAGGTTCCGCTTCGAGCGCGGCTCGGACCCGCCGCCGGCGGACCCGATCCACATTCTTGCGGCGCTGCCGCGCCCGCAGACCGCCCGAAAGATCCTCACCGAGGCGGCTGCGCTCGGCGTCGCCTCGCTCCGGTTCTTCGGATCCGAGAAGGGCGAGCCGGGCTACCGGGCCAGCACGCTCTGGACGGGCGAGTGGCGCAGGCACCTTGTCGACGGCGCCTCCCAGGCGTTCGATACGCGGCTGCCCGAGGTACTCCACCACACGGGCCTCGGGCGCGCGGTCGCGGCACTTCCCGGCGGCTGCACGAGGATCGCCCTCGACAACTACGAGGCCCCGCGCCGCCTGACACCGGCCGGCGCGGCGCTCCCCCTCGCCCTCGCCTTTGGCTCCGAGCGCGGGTGGTCGGCCGCCGAGCGCTCGCTGCTACGGGAGAGCGGATTCGAGCTGCGGCACCTCGGTTCGCGGGTCCTTCGGACCGAGACGGCGGTCGTGGCCGCCGTCGCGATCGCCAAGGCGCAAGGCTAAGCCCACGGACTCCGCGAGAAGAAGGCGACGCTCGGCTGCCTCGCGCCGCGCCCGAGGCGCTTGACGCACGACCAGCCAGCAGGCCCAAGCGTCACCTCGCCCGGCATCTCAAAGACGACAAGCCCGCCCCAGTCCGCCGCCAGGGCCGCCCCAAGCTTCGCGAACAGGGCCGGGGCCACCTCCCCGATGCCCCCGTAGGGCGGGTCGACGAAGATGAGGTCGGGCGGTGCGCCGACGCCCGTCGGCAGCGAGAGCGCGTCGGCCTCCACGGCCAGGAGCTCCTCGCCGCCCTTCCCGAGGCTCCTGCAGACCGCCGCGATATTCTTGCGCAGGCACGCCGAGGCCTTGGCGCTGCGCTCGACGAAGGTGCCGCCCGCGGCGCCGCGGCTGAAGGCCTCGAGGCCGTAGGCGCCGCTTCCCGCGAAAAGGTCCGCAAACCGGGCCCCCTGCGTCCTTGCGCCGAGGCTCGAGAACACGGCCTGCCTCATGCCGTCCGTCGCCGGGCGCACCGCGTCGCCCCTGGGCACGAGCAGCTCGATTCCGCGGGCGAGGCCCCCGCTTATGCGCAAGGCGCCCTCCCCCCGCCCCGGGGCGGCAGCAGGCATTTGGTCGACATCGCGTGGGGTCCGATCACAGAAACAGCCCATGACATTGGCGCCGGACGACCACTTCAACGGGAAAACATTCTTCAATCCCGGCGATGAGCCCGGCCGGGGGTTCCTCGACCTGCTGAAGTGGAAGGTTGCGGGCAAGGCGGCGCCGTGGCCGGACCAAGTCGAGGTCGCCCAGCAGCCGCCGGCCCCTGCGCCCGTGTCGGACGGCTGCGTCGCGTCGTGGGTCGGGCAGTCGACGTTCGTCCTGCGCTTCGCCGGCATGACGGTCCTGACGGACCCCATCTTCTCCGATCGGGCCGGCCCGCTGCCGTGGCTCGGTCCGCGCCGGGTCGCGCGGCCCGGGGTCGCATTCGAGACCCTGCCGAAGGTCGACGTCGTGCTCCTCTCCCACGACCACTACGACCACTGCGACCTGCCGACGCTGGGCCGCCTGGCCCGGCGCGACGATCCCCTTGTCGTGGCACCCCTCGGGCACCGCTCGCTCCTCGCCGGGGTCGGCCTCAGCCGGATCGCCGAGCTTGATTGGTGGGGGAGCCGCGTCCTCGGGACAGGGGCCGAGGTGACGCTCGTGCCCGCGCGCCACTGGAGCCGGCGCCGCCCCTTCGGGACCAACACGCGCCTCTGGGGGGGGTTCATGCTCAGGGCCGGGGGACGCCTTGTCTATTTCGCGGGGGACTCGGGATACCAGGAGGGCCTTTTTGCGGAGATCGGCCGGCGCTGCGGCGCGCCCGACCTCGCGCTCATCCCCATCGGGGCCTACGAGCCCCGCTGGTTCATGAAGGATGCGCACATGGATCCCGCGGAGGCGCTCCGGGTGCACCGGGAGGTGGCGGCCCGCCGGAGCGTCGCAATGCACTGGGGAACCTTCCAGCTCACCGACGAGGCCCGCGAGGACCCCGTCCGGCGGCTTGAGGCCGCCCGCGCAGCGGACGACGCCTTTGACGTGCTTGCGCTGGGAGGGAGCCTGGCCATCTGATCCGCAACGCCATAAAGGCACACGTTTCAGGAACCTTGGCCCGGCACGACGGTCAGAGTTCAATCTATTCCACCGTAAATGGTTGCAGCTTTTATAATCCCGCCCAAAATATGCCGGAGCCTTTCTGATCCGAGGACCGTGCAACCATGACATTAGCCAGGCTCACCGCCTTAGCCGGCCTTGCGGCCGCAGCGACTGCATTCAGAGCGCAGGCCTATGAAATGAACGCGTGGCCCGTGTTCGTGGCCCAGAGGGACGACTCGGGCCGGAATGTCTCCTGGTCGGGCGCGGGCCCCTTCCTCTATTCGGGCCAGGCGCCCGCCCCCGACCTGGGGACCGTCGAGGGTTTCAGGCCCTTCTACGAGAAGGTCAGCACAGGAGGCGTCGTCAAGACGGACATCCTCTACCCCGTTTTCTTCTTCAGGAGGTACCCGGACGCCTACAAGTGGTCGATTTTCCAGCTCGTCAACGGGGAAGGGACCGATGCGAGCGCGAGGGAGGCCGGGCTTCCGACGGACCGGCATTTTGACGTCTGGCCGTTCTATTTCTCGCACAAGGCGCCGGATCCCGCCGACAGCTACAGCGGGCTGCTCCCGGTGTACGGCACGATCAAGAATCGCATCGGCTACAACCGCATCTCCTGGGTGATGTTTCCCGTCTATGCGAGCTCCCTCAGGAAGGGCACGGAGACGACCTACACGCCCTGGCCGATCGTAAGGGTCATGCATGGCGACTGGAACGGCGTGGCCGTCTGGCCGCTGTTCGGCGAGAAAAAGGGCCCCGGCCGTGCCAGGCAGACCTACTTCCTCTGGCCGCTTGTCTGGAGCAACGTGGTCGAGCCGACGCCGGACGACCCGCCGGGCTCGGGGCCGGGATCCGAATTCGGCATTCTCCCCTTCTATTCCCGGGAGAGGTACCCCGGTTCGACGAGCGAGAACTATTTCTGGCCCTTCTTCGGCTACACCGAGGACTGGGCGCCGTACCATTACAGCGAAAGGCGCTACTTCTGGCCGTTTCTCGTGCAGGGCCGCGGCGAGAGCCGCGTCGTCGAGCGCTGGGGCCCCATCTACACGCATTCGTGCATCAAGGGGACCGACAACAGGTGGATCGTCTGGCCGCTCTGGCACCGGACGACCTGGGCCGACAGCGACACCGCCCAGTCGCGGACCCAGTTCTTCTATTTCGTCTACTGGTCGCTCTACCAGACGAGCGTGTCCCGCCCGGCGCTGGCGCCGGCCTACAAGCGGCACATCTGGCCCCTGGCGACCATCTGGGACAACGGGGCCGGGAGCCGGCAGGTCCAGGTCCCGAGCCTGACCGAGGTCTTCTTCCCGGACAACCCGGACATCCGGGAGAACTGGTCGCCCCTGCTCGCGGCCTACCGCTACGACCACCGGCCGAACGGCGAGGCGCGCACCGCGCTCCTCTGGGGGGCGGTGACCTGGCGAACCGACGACGCCCGGGGACTCCAGGAATTCCACGTGGGGCCGCTTCTTGGGATGCGCCGCCGGCCCGCGGGAAGCGCCTGGACCATCTTAGGATTCGATTTCAGTGCCAAAGTGGCTAGTGGTAAGGAGGCTAACCATTGATATGAAACAACTGACCATAGTCCTTGAGGGGGTGGGAAGCGCGGTGCAGCTCTTCGTGCGCTCGCTCTCCTACGTGGGGACGCTCCCCCGCCAATGGGGCCGGTTCATCGAGCAGTGCTACATGATCGGCTACACGACGCTGCCGATCGTCGCCATCCTGAGCTTCTTCATCGGCACCGTGCTGGCGCTCGAGGCGGGCTACGCCATGCAGGACTTCGGCGCCAAGGAGTTCATCGGCAGCCTGGTCGGCCTGTCGATGGCGCGCGAGCTGGGGCCCATGATGACCTCCGTCCTGCTCGCCGGGCGCGTGGGCTCCGCGATCACGGCCGAGCTCGCGTCGATGAAGGTGTACCAGGAGATCGACGCCCTCACGATAATGAACATACCGGCTGCGAAGATCCTGGTGCTGCCGCGGCTGGCCGCCGTCCTGGTCATGATGCCGGTGCTGATCGTGATCGCCAACATCGTCGGCTGGTTCGGCGGGTCGGTCGTGGCGCGCTACGTGAGCTACGTGGGTATAAGCCCCGAGGCGTACTTCGCCGCGCTCAGGCACTACACCAAGTTCAAGGACGTGGTGAACGGCATGGAGAAGGCCGAGGTGTTCGGGTTCGTCGTGGTGCTCGTGTGCTGCAACATCGGGCTCAACACCCGGGGCGGCCCGCGCGAGATAGGGGCCGCCGTGACAAGGGCGGTCGTCACCTCGCTCATCCTGATCCTGGTCCTCGACTACTTCGTCACTAAGATTCTCCTCTAACGCCAGGAAAGCCGACCCATCGATGGATACCTGCTGCAGCAAGACCCGCAATCCCTTCACGGGCGTCGAGGCCGACGCCGTGGGCGTCAAGGCCGAGGGTGTCTTCAAGAGCTACTCCGGAGTCCCGGTGCTCAAGGGCATCTCCTTCGAGGTGCAGCCCGGCGAGATATTCGTGCTCATGGGGCCGAGCGGCTCGGG
>CAZNNO010000075.1:0-17217 GCA_964574435.1 uncultured Opitutaceae bacterium | reverse complement strand
AACTACGGCCAGCACATGGCGATCATGGCCGCATTCGAGCGCGTCCGGGGCCAGGTGATCGTGACGCTTGACGCCGACCTGCAGAATCCGCCGGAGGAGATTCCCAAGCTGCTCTCGCTCATCGGCGCCGGCCACGACTACGTCGGGGGCTTCAGGATCGCCAGGAAGGACAGCCTGTTCCGGACGGTGGCGTCCCGGGTCATCAACGCGGTGCGAAAGAGCACCACCTCCATCGAGATGACCGACCAGGGGTGCATGCTCCGCGCCTACAGGCGCCCGATCATCGACGCGATCGTTCGCAGTGGCGCCAACAACACCTTCATCCCGGCCCTTGCGTACAGCTTCTCGGGCAACCCGACCGAGGTGGGCGTGCGCCACGAGGAGCGCCACGCGGGAGTCTCGAACTACTCGGTCTACAAGCTCATCCGCCTCAACTTCGACCTCATCACCGGTTTCTCCCTGGCACCGCTGCAGATTTTCACGATGGTGGCGATAGCGTGCGCCACGGGCAGCTTCCTGCTCGTCCTCGTGATCGCGTTCCGTCGGCTGGTTTGGGGCTCCGAGGCGGACGGGCTCTTCACCCTCTTCGGCATCCTCTTCTTCCTGATCAGCGTGACCATGGTCGGCATCGGGCTCATCGGGGAGTACGTCGGCCGGACCTACCAGGTCGTGCGCGTGCGCCAGCGCTACTATGTCCGCGAGATGATCGAGTCCGCGCAGTGAGGCAGGCCCGCGAGCCCCGCATGCCCGCCCCCAGGATCCTCTTCTTCGGCTACAGCGAGGTCGGCCACGACTGCCTCTCGCTGCTCCTCGGGCAGGGGCGCAATGTCGTGGCCCTTGTCACCCACGAGGACAGCCCGGGCGAGAAGATCTGGTTCAAGACGCCTGCGGCCGCGGCCCGCGAGCGGGGCGTGCCCGTCCACACGCCCGAGAAGGTCGGCACGCCCGAGTGGGTGGAGCGGATAGCCCGGATGCGCCCGGACCTGATCCTCTCGGTGTACTACCGGAACATGATCAGCACCAAGGTGCTGGCGCTCGCCCCGCTTGGCGGCTTCAACATGCACGGTTCACTGCTTCCGAAGTACCGCGGTCGCGCGCCCATAAACTGGGCCGTTCTCCACGGGGAGCCGCGGATCGGGATGACGCTCCACCGGATGGTGAGGGAGCCCGATGCCGGGAACATCGTGGACCAGGAGGGCGTCGACATCGGGCCGCGGGACACGGCGGAGCAGGCCTTCCGGAAGGTGCTTCCCTGCGCCCGGCGGGTCCTTGCACGCCAGATCGACGCGCTCCTTTCGGGCACCGCGCCCGAGGCGCCGCAGGACGAGTCGCAGGCCACGTATTTTGGCGGGCGCAAGGCCGAGGACGGCCGGATCGACTGGGCGCAGGGGTCGCTGCAGATCTTCAACCTGGTCCGGGCTGTGACCGACCCGTATCCGGGAGCCTTCACCGACGTCGGCCGCTCGCGCCTCATGGTCTGGTGGGCCGAGACCGGCTCGCCGGCCTCAGGCGCGAGGACTGGAAGGCCGGGCGAGATCATCTCGGTGCGCCCGCTTGTCGTGGCCACCGGGGACGGGGCTCTCGAGCTGACGCGCACGGAATGGCGCAATGGGCCGGCGGCCGCGCTCCAGGTCGGGCAGACGCTCTAGCGGCCGCGCTCCGTCCCCGCGGATAGCTTTCCGAGGCGCCTCGGCGCACGCCGTGTCCGCGGATACCTCAACCCACCATTAATTTGCGCGCCCTGGCGCCGGGTGAGCGCCGGGCTCCCGCGTGTTTGAGCGACCCGGCTTCTGAATGTTTTTGAAACACAGTGGCGTGAGCGAATTCGAAAGCAGCGCGATTCCAAAGCCATCCGGAACAGGGGCCGGAAGACTTGTTAAGACATCGAATCCCAATGGCTTAACATCAATATGAATTTAATGGGTTCTTTGGCATACAATTGGCTATGCCTTAGGCGCGGATGTTAATTCCGCATTAAAACGTCAGACCTGAATTAAACCTAGTACTGATCCAGAGAAACCGTCGCCCCAAAAGATCCAGCTCAACTCCCAAGACCTATGCCTGATACCTCCACGCCCACGCCAACGCCAACGATGAAGCCCACGCTGGGCCTCACCGGTTTGACCGTCAACGCCATGGCCCTGATCGCTCCTGGGGCCTTCCTTTGGCTAACCTTTGAGGAGCAGGCGCTCTACGGCGCTCCAATGGCAGGTGCCTCGATGTGGTTCGGCATCCTGATGGCGCTCCTCCTCTGCTATGCAACGGCAGTGAGCTACGCCGAGCTCTCCAAGCTCTATCCGGGAGCGGGCTCGTCGTATTTCTATGCGGAGCAGGCCTTCCTGGCGAAGACGAAGGCGTTCAAATTCGCGCGCCTAGCGAAGTTCTTCACCGGCTGGGCGAGCCACCTGTACTACTGGGTCTACCCGGGATGCATGGTCGGGGTCACGGCGCTCCTGATAGGCTATCTTTCGGGCTACCTGTTCCCTGACACGTTCAGCGGCGTCTACAACAGCCCGCTGGAGATGTACCTGTTCTGCATCGTGTTTGCGATCGGCGTTTCCTACATTGCGTACCGCGGGGTGAACGGCAGCACGGCGGTCAACATTGCCGTGAACATCATCCAGATCACGGCACTTGTGGTCTTTGCGGTCATCGCGCTCGCCTATCGCGGCGCCCATCCGCAGGGCTCGAAGGCCTACCACCTGTCGAACGGCATCGCGGTCAACTATCAGGTCGCTCAGGTCACCATCAACGACGACAAGGGCAACCCGCTGCCCGTGCTCGACGCCAATGGCAAGCCGACCAAGAACGCCGATGGGACCCCCGCGTACCAGATGCAGGACGGCACGGACAAGGACGGCAACCCGCTGCCCGCGGACGCGGACGGCAAGCCCACGACTGTCGACAAGGCCGCCCCGTTCACGATCGACTACAAGGACGGCGCCTACACGACGGACTCCACCGGGGTCACGACATTCAACTACCATCCGACCGGCAAGTCGGTCATCGGGCCGCACAAGTTCAGCTACGTCATCGTCCAGGCCTGCGTCGCGATCCTGATCCTGGTCGGATTCGAGTCGGTCACGTCCATGGGTGAGGAGGCCAAGGACCCGAAGAGGCACCTTCCCTGGGCCATTCTCCTCTCGCTCACGATCCAGGGCGCCATCTGCTACCTCTTTGAGTACTACGCCGCGAACTACTTCCTGAACAGCGGCTACACGCTTTCCGCGGCCGGCGCCTCGAGCGCGCCTATCGGGGACATGATGGTGCTCGCAGGAACCTGGGTCTTCGGCAGCTATGCCGCCGGAAAGGCGTTCATGCTGGTCCAGGCCTTCACGGTGTTCCTCGCCCTGATCGGCACGACGCTCGCGTGCCTGAACACGGGCGCCCGGGTGACGTACGCAATGGGCCGCGACAAGGAGGTCGGCGCCCACTTCGGCCTGCTGCACGGCAAGACGCTGACGCCGCACCGCTCGATCTGGACGCTCGGCATCATCTCGGTCTTCCTCGGCATGATCACGGTGACGACCTACCTCGGAGGCCAGTCGAGCGACCCGGCGGCCCTCGACAAGCACAACATCTGGTACAGCTTCGGCATCTTCAGCCCGCATGTCTACACGTGGATACCGAATTCGCTCCTGATCATCACCCTGATCAGCAACTTCGGCACGTTCCTCCTCTACATGGTGACCTGCATCGTCGCGATAGTCGCCTTCAAGGAGCACCACATGTTCAACGGGATTAAGCATTTCGTGATCCCCGTCTTCGGGTTCCTCGCGAACCTTCTCTGCATGCTGTTCTACCTGATCGGGCCGTTCTCGGTCGCCGGGATGAGCTGGCACGAATCCTACATCGCGCTCGGGGTGGCGGCACTCTGGGGCCTGTACGGCCTCTGGTACTTCGTCAGCGGCAGCAAGGCCTCGGGCAAGCAGATCATCCTGACCCAGAAACCCGCATAGGTTCTCATTGACCCGGCCTAGGGCCGCTCAAGACTTCGTGGCTCCGCCTGCATAATGCAGCGGAGCCATTTTTTTCGCCCAATTTCATGCGCCTGCGCTACGCTCGCCTCACCACCACGGGTCCGGTCCGGCCGATAAACGAGGACTACCTTGATTTCTGGGAGTCGCCCGATCCCCTGACCCGGGAGAAGCAGGGCAGCGTGGCGATCCTGGCCGATGGGGTCGGCGGCTACGAGCACGGCGAGGTGGCGAGCCGCCTCGCGGTCGAGACGGCGCTGGCGGAGTTCCAGTCGGCCCCTGGCGACACGAAGGCCTACACGCTGCTTCGCAGGATGTTCGCGGGCGCCTGCACGCAGGTGCACGAGAAGGCGATCTCGGCCCACAAGGGCCAGAGGATGGCGACGACCCTCGTCGCCTCCATCTTCAGGGACGGCGCCGTGTGCGTCGCGAATGTCGGCGACACGCGCGCCTACTTCATCCGCCAGAAGACGATCAAGCGCCTGACGACGGACCACATCGCCACCTCGGTGCCGGTCAAGCTCGGGCTGATGCTCGAGCGCCAGGCCATGGCAAGCCCGCAGCGCAGCTCGCTCACGCGGAGCCTGGGCGCCGAGCCGTTCTGCCAGCCCGACTTCGCGACCCAGCTCCTCCACCACGGCGATTTCGTCCTGCAATGCACCGACGGCCTGCATGCATGCGTGCTGGACGAGGAGATGCGCGAGATAATCTGCAGATCCCACCCCTACGACGCCTGCAAGGAGCTTGTGGCCCTGGCCACAAAACGGGGGAGCGACGACAACATATCGATGCAGCTGATCGAGGTGCGCAACTGGGAGGAGGTTGCGAAGACGGCCCGTGTCGCCCTGGGCGCAAGCGTGCCCCCGAGGAAGGCCGCCGCCGCCGCCGCGACGGTTGCGACGGGCGGCGGGGAGCCCGGACCGGGGCACGTGCTCGACGACCGCTTCGAGCTGACCGACCTTGTCGCCCGCAGCAACATGGCGTCCATCTTCAAGGGCACCGACCGCAAGACCGGGCAGAGCGTGGCGCTCAAGATTCCGCTGATGGCGCTCGAGAGCGACATTGCCGGGTTCGAGCGATTCCAGCGCGAGGAGGAGATCGGGGCGCGGCTCAACCATCCGACGATACTGAAGGTCATCAAGGTCGACACGCAGAAGAGCCGGCCCTACCTGGTGATGGAGTTTCTCGAGGGGAAGACCCTGGCGGACGTCCTTGCCAAGCGGAAGATGCTCTCGGAGGGCGAGGCCGTCGCGTACGCGATACAGATCTGCGACGCGCTCGACTACCTTCATGCGAACGGGATCGCCCACCGCGACCTGAAGCCGCAGAACATAATGGTCTGCACCGACGGGAGCCTCAGGCTCTTCGACTTCGGCATCGCCCGGGTCGAGACCGCCCGGCGCCTCACATTCGTGGGGCTGACGCCCACCCTCGGAACACCGGATTACATCTCGCCCGAGCAGGTCCGCGGGAAGCGTGGCGACCACCGCAGCGACGTCTACAGCCTCGGGGCGATCCTCTATGAGATGGTGACCGGGTCCACGCCCTTCGAGGGCGAGAGTCCGTACATCGTGATGAACGCACGGGTCAGCGGCGATCCCGAGGCGCCGCGCAAGATCAACCTAGAGCTGAATCCTGCCGTCGAGGAGGTCATCCTGCACGCGATGGAGCGCGACCCCAGGGCCCGCTACCAGACTGCCGGAGAGATGAGGCGGGAGCTTGAGAACCTGGACAAGGTGGAGATCACGCACCGCGACCAGCGGCTTCGGGCGCCGCAGCCTTGGAAGAATCGCAGGTACACGGTGCTCCTTGTCGTGATCGGCGTGCTGGGATGGATTGGGCTCTTTTTCGCGCTCTTGATGTTCCTGTCGCACAAGCGCGGCTGAAAGGCGCGCTCGGGCGCGGGGGGTGCCTGAATCCGCCGGGGTCGGCCCCGCGAAGGTCCGCCCACCGGGCTCGGCGCCGCGCCCCGATGAGCCCGTTCACGCAAGCACCCCATGTTAAGCTGGTTGGGGGGCGCCCACGAACAAGGCAGACAGGCCCAAGAACATTAAGAAAACATTAAGAAACGCCGCTGTTAAGCATGGCAGATGCCGATTTAACAAGCGTTCGCCTTGAATTTGGCCCATTTGCGCCCCGTGCCGCCTTTCATGCCGGGAAATTAAGATGATATAAAGGAGATGGCATCAATGCTGCTATTCCTGTGCGCGGGCGACATTAACTACGGTCGCCGAGAGAACCAACCTCACCCTGCCCAAACACAAGTATGAATAAGAAACTGTATCCTCTGTATGTCGGTGCGCTGTCACTCTGCGCGGCTTCGGCGTATTCACAGACTGCAACGCCGCCCGCGGCACCAGCCCCGGCGACGCCGGCGGCTGCCCCAGCGCCGGCAGCAGGAGCCCCTGCGGCGGCCGCTCCGGCGGCAGCGCCTGCGGCTCCAACTTCGCCGGTCTCAACGCCGTCGATGGAGGGCCCCCTGACGGTCAACGTGAAGCCGGAGAGTTTCGACATACCCGACTTCGGCAAGATCTACGTCTCAGGCGCCGTGACGGCGATCGCCCTCGCCGACACGCCGCAGTTCTACGGTGAGAAATCCGCAATCGCCGACATCAGCAACGCCCAGGTCTTCATCCAGAAGGTCGACGGCGCGTTCCAGTTCTTCCTCGATGCCGGGGCCTACTCGTTCCCGACGGTCGGGGTGCCGTACCTGACGGCCAGCAACACGATGAGCGCCGACTTCGGAGCCCTTCCGATCGGCTTTATCAAGTACGTCAACGGCAACTTCTCGATTCAGGCCGGCAAGCTGCCGACCCTCATCGGCGCCGAGTACGCGTTCACCTACGAGAACATGAACATCTCGCGCGGCCTCCTCTGGAATCAGGAGCCGCTCATCAGCCGCGGCGTCCAGGCGAATTACACCGCGGGCCCCGTCGCGTTCAATGTCTCGTGGAATGACGGGTTCTATTCCGACCGCTTCAACTGGATCTCCGGCGCGGCGACTTGGACGATCAACACCGCCAACACGCTCGAGGTTGTGGGAGGGGGGAATCTCGGCACAACGGACTACGGGACCTCCGCCACGCCGGAGGTGCTGAACAACGACAGCGAGATCTTCAACGTCATCTATTCGTACACGGCCGGCGCCTGGACCGCTCAGGCCTACTTCCAGTATGCCGACTCGGGCAATGCCTCAACGATCGGCGTCAAGGACACCTCCACCACGGGGGGCGGCATCCTCGTCAACTATGCCGTGCCGAACACGAGCTGGAACCTGTCGGCCCGCGTCGAGGACATCTCGCAGTCGGGCAGCCCGACCGACGGCTCTGCTGACCTGCTCTACGGCGGCGGAAGCAAGGCCTGGTCCTTCACCTTCACGCCAAGCTACCAGGTCGGCGTGCTCTTCGTGCGCGGCGAGGTCTCGTTCGTCGGGGCTTCTGACACGACGAGCGGCCTGGCCTTCGGCAAGAGCGGGACGAGCACGTCCCAGACCCGCTTCGCGATCGAATCCGGCGTCCTGTTCTGAGTATTCCGGTCCGCTGGCCCGCGCCCCTGCCAGGGCGCGGGCCTTTTTGCGCATGCTTGGCGCGATGTTCTTTCGTGTCATTTGGGGGATTTCGTGGTTAATCGGACACCCACACACATGCCCCTACGCGTCCTCATCCTCGGTGCCAACGGCTTCATAGGCAGCTCCCTCACCCACGCCATCCTGAAGCAGAAGGACTGGGAGGTCTACGGCATGGATGTCGGCGACCACAAGCTGGGCGACTGCCTGGGGCATCCCAGGTTCAAGTTCGTCGAGGGCGACATCACGATCTCCCGCGAGTGGATCGAGTACCATGTGAAGAAGTGCGACGCCGTGCTTCCCCTGGTCGCGATCGCCAACCCCGTTCAGTACGTGAAGGATCCGCTGCGGGTCTTCGAGCTCGATTTCGAGGCCAACCTGGAGATCGTGCGCAAGTGCGCAAAGTACAGGAAGCGCATCATATTCCCGTCCACCTCGGAGGTCTACGGTATGTGCCCCGACCGGGAGTTGGACGAGGAGACGAGCTCGCTGGTGTACGGCCCGATCGGGCGCCAGCGCTGGATCTATGCCTGCTCGAAGCAGCTGCTCGACCGGGTGATCTACGCCTACGGCGTGCGCGACGGCGTCGACTACACCCTCTTCCGGCCGTTCAACTGGATCGGCCCGAAGCTCGACGACGTGATGGAGCCGAAGGAGGGGAGCTCACGGCTCTTCACGCAGTTCATCTCCAATGTGATCTTCGAGAAGCCGCTGCAGCTGGTCGACGGCGGCGGGCAGGGCAGGTCGTTCACCTACATCGACGACGGCGTGGACGCGCTCCTGCGCATCATCGAGAACAAGGCAGGCCGGGCCTCCCGCCAGATCTTCAACATAGGCAACCCCGGGAACAACGTGAGCGTCGCCCGGCTCGCCAAGCTCATCATCGCCGCCTTCAGGGAATTCCCGGAGTACCGTGCGCAGGCAGCAAAGGCGAGGACGGTCGTCGTCTCCTCGGGCAAGTACTTCGGCAAGTACTACCAGGACATCCAGCGGCGGGTGCCGTCGGTCGCGGCGATCCGGAGGCAGCTTGGCTGGAGGCCGAAGGTGGACCTGAAGACCGCGATCAAGCTCACGCTGGACTACCACCTGGCCCACAAGGACTATAAGCTCGATTGAGCACCATGCCGGTCCGACTTGCGCTCAAGGTTGATGCCGACACGGACCGCGGGACCCGAATCGGAATCCCTAACCTCGCCTCCGACTGCGCCGAGTTCGGGGCGCCAGCCTGCTTCCTGTTCTCGCTGGGCCCGGACCAGACCGGACGGGCGATCACGCGGGTCCTGAGGCCCGGCTTCTTCCGCAAGGTCAGCCGTACGAGCGTCGTCCGGATCTATGGCGTCCGGACCCTTTTGAACGGGACGCTGCTGCCGGCGCCCCACGTGGGGCGCCGGAACTCCGGCGCCATGCGCGCGGTGCGGGACGCAGGCTTCGAGGTTGGGATCCACTGCTACAACCACTACCGCTGGCAGGACTTCCTGAACCGGATGGACCTCGACGCGGTCCGCGCCGAGTTTTCCGCCGCCCGGACGGAGTTTCGGCGGATCTTCGGCGGAGAATCGCACACCGCGGGCGCCGCGGGATGGCAGAGCAACTCCCGGAGCCGCCAGGTCTACGACGAGGCGGGGCTCCTGTACGCGAGCGACACGCGCGGGACGCACCCGTATTTCCCAAGGATCGACGGCACCGTCTACCGGACGCTGGAGATCCCGAGCACGCTGCCGACCTTTGACGAGCTGATGGGCAGGGCGGAGTTCCCGGACGCGGCCATCGCCGGGCACATCGTCTCGCTGCTCCGCAGGGAGCGGCTCAACGTGTTCACCCTGCACGCGGAGATCGAGGGCATGGGACGGCGGGGGCTGTTCCGCGAGCTGCTGGCGGTGTGCAGGAAGTCGGGGGTCGAGTTTGTGCGACTCGACGAGGAGGCGAGGCGCCTCCTTGCGGACAGGTCGTCCGCGCCGGTCTGCGACCAGGTGATGGCCCCGATTGACGGGCGAAGCGGGCTGGTCGCAACCCAGGGCCCGCAGGCGGCGAGCGGCTGACCGCCATGCACACAGGGCCGACTTCGCAGCTGTCGCCGCGGCCAAGGGGGAGCTGGAGGCCGCGGCTGGCGGGGCCGGGGGACATCCCGGAGCTCGAGGCCCTCGTGCCCCGCTCCGTCAGGGCCCTGCAGCTGCCGTATTACTCGGTGGCCCAGATTGAGGCGGCGATCGGCGAGGTCTTCGGCGTGGACACCCAGCTCATCCGGGACGGCACGTATTTTGTCGTGGAGCATGAGCGGCGGATCGTGGGCTGCGGGGGCTGGAGCCGGCGGGCCTCGCTGTTCGGCGGCGACCGGGGGCGCGGGCGCGGGGACCCGGAGCTGGACCCGCAGGCCGACCCCGCGCGCATTCGGGCCTTCTTCGTGGACCCCGCCTGCGCGAGGCGGGGAATCGCGAGCAGCATCATGGCCGCGTGCGAGCGGGCGATTGTGGACGCCGGGTTCGGCGCCGCAGTCATCGTTTCGACCCTGGCGGGCGAGCCCCTTTATGCCTCGTTCGGCTACAAGGCCTCCAGGCGGTATGACGTTGAGATGGCCGGCGGGCTCACGCTGCCCGTGGTCAGCATGGTGAAGGCGTTCTCAGGCCCGGTCCACACGCCTCAGAAGCCAGGCGCCAAGGGCTAGGAACACGAGATTCGGAACCCAGAGCAGCAGGTCCGGCCGGTACTCGGGGTGCTGGTTCAGCCAGCCGATCACCACGATGAGGAAGTAGTAGGCGAGCGCGAGGAGCACCGCGACCGCGAGGTTGGCGCTCGTCTCCCGCCTGGAGACCTTGATCCCGAGGGGCACCCCGGCGAAGGCAAAGGTGAAGATGGCCAGCGCCAGGTTGATCTTGTCCTGGATCGTGAGCCTCACGCCCATGATGTCGCGGGCGCGCTGCTCGTCCCCGCCCCGGGGGACCGGCTCGCGCTCGAGCCTGGCCTTCTCGGCCGTGAGCTCGCCGTAGGTCATCCACTGCAGCTTCTGGTGGACTGACTTGACCCCGAAGTAGCGGGCCAGGGACAGGCGGATGGGGTCGACCTGGCCGGCGGTCGGGGCCCTTAAGGGCTGCGTGAAATCCTCGGGCGCCGCCCGGTCGTGCTCCTGCTCCTGGGCATTGGCCAGCGTCACGATGAACTCGTTCGCCGCCTCGTCGTATTCGACGTGCCCCGATTGCGCGCGGATGAACCGGAACACCCTGCGCTGCGAGTCGAGCTGCCAGAACCAGACGTCGCTCAGATCGGCGCCGTCCTTCGAGCCCGCCCCCATCGACCCCACATAGATTACGCAGTCAGGGAAGTCGCGGATGAAAGTCCGCTGCCTGATGTAGCTCAGGGGGTTGGAACGGACGGCCGCCGCCAGCTCCCTCTCGTATTGCAGCTTCGACCACGGCATGGACTCGAAGTTGACCCTGAGCCCGAGGGCGACCCCGAGGACGGCCAGGATGAGCACCGGCCTGGCGATCCTCGGGACGCTGATCCCGGCGGCGCGCATCGCCGTGATCTCGCTGTCCGACGAGAGGCGCCCCAGCGTGAGGAGGGAGCCCGTCAGCATGCCAAGCGGGAGCGCGTACGAGATGACGACCGGGACAAGCAGAAGCACGAGCCGGCCGAACGAGAGGAGCGGGAGCTGGCCGGCGAGGAGCGGGCCCATCAGGTCGCGGATGATGTTCCCGGCCGTGAGGATGAATGCGAAAAGCACGACGGCCGTGATCGCCGTTGTCAGGACGCTCCTGAAGATGTATCGGTCGAGCAGGTTCACGCAGCCGACCTGGACAGCGCGGCGTGAACCGTGCGGATCAGGGTCTCGACGCTGAAAGGCTTGTCGAGGAAGTGCCGGACGCCGTGTGCGGCCGCCTGCTCCCTGTTCTGGCTCGTCGCGAGCCCGCTCGCGCCGACAATGGGCAGGTCGGGGCGCATGTGGCGCAGGGCGACGATTGTCTTCCCGCCGTCGAGCCCGGGCATCTGCATGTCGACGACCGCCATCGCGAAAAGGGCGGGCGCGCTCCTGAAGAGCCCGACGGCCTCGGCCCCGTCCGCCGCGCACACGGCCCGGAAACCAAAGCTCTCGAGGGTGCTTCGCATGATCAAACGCACGGACTCCTCGTCGTCCACGACCAGTATGTTCTCGCCCTTGCCGCGCGGCAGGGGCGTCGAGAACGGCTTTGCCGTGACCCCGCGGGCCGCCGCAGGCAGCGAGGAGTCGGCCGTGGGAAGGAATATGGAGAAGGTCGTCCCCTTTCCCTCGGCCGAGACGAAGGTGATGAACCCGCAGTGGGCCTTGACTATGGAGCGCGCCGTCGAGAGGCCGAGCCCGCTCCCGCGCCCGACGCCCTTGGTCGTGAAGAACGGGTCGAAGATCTGGCCCTTGAGGATGTCCGGGATCCCGCAGCCGGTGTCCGAGATGTCGATGCGGACGAAGGCTCCCGGCACCGCGTCCGGGTGGGGCCTCGGGGCCGATGCGGACACGGACACCGGGGTCGCCGATATCGCGAGCCTGCCCCCCCCGGGCATGGCGTCGCTCGCGTTGACCGAGAAATTGAGGAGCATCTGGTGGAGCTGGACGGGATCCCCGGAGATGGCCGGCACGCCCTGGGCGATCTCGAAGTTCACGCGGATCGACTTCGGGAGCGTGCTGTCGAGGAAGGTCTTGATGTCGGCGAACAGCGCCGAGGGATGCACAGCGATCCGCGGGCCCTCCATGCCGCGCGCAAAGAGGAGGATCTGGCGGACGAGCTCGGCGCCGCGGCGCGCGCTGGCCGCGACGACCTCAAGCAGCTGGGCCGAGTCCTTGTCCGGGATCTTGTCGGCCAGCAGGTCGCCGGCCATCATTATCGGCGCAAAGACATTGTTCAGGTCGTGGGCTATGCCGCCCGCAAGCGTCCCGATGCTCTCGAGGCGCTGGTTCTGGAGCAGCTGGGACTCGAGGAGTTTCCTCTCGGTGATGTCCGTGATGAAACCCTCCAGCGACCGGACGGGGCCGTCAGGCCCCGGCACGGCACGGCCGCGCTCCCAGACCCACTTGACGCCGCCCTCGTGGGTGCGGATGCGGTAGGTGAGCTCGAAGGCCTCGCCCCGCTCGACCGCGCGGGAGACGATCTCGCGGACGGCCTTCCGGTCCTCGGGCTCGATGATGGCCTCGAAGCTCGTCTGCCGGTTTCCGATCAGCGCGTCCGGATCGTAGCCGGTCAGGTCCCGGCAGCCGCCGCTCACGAACTCCATGGTCCAGAATCCGTCGTTCAGGCAGCGGTAGGCCATCCCGGGAAGGTTGGAGAAGAGGGTCGCGATGGCGCGGTCCTGCTCGCGCTGGGCGGCCTCCCGCCTCTTGCGCTCCGTTATGTCCCTCTCGATGAAGACGAAGTACTCGGTCCCGGTGGACTTGCTCGTGGTCGTGCTCGCCTCGATCTCCACCCAGAAGGAGGAGCCGTCCTTCTTGTAGTTGAGCAGCTCGGCGCGGACGGGCTTGCGCGCGCGCAGCGACTCCTCGATCCTCAGCGTCTCGCTGGCGGACGTTTCCGGTCCCTGCATGAAGCGGGGTGAGCGGCCCAGAACCTCATCGACCTTGTATCCGGTCATCCTCTCGAACGCCGGATTGACGAAAAGGACCCTCAGTCCCGGCTCCTCGATCGGATCGGTCTCGGTGACCATCACCATGTCGTTGAAACCGTCGACCGCGGCGCCCAGCACGTCTGGCGGAAGACAGGTCCCGAAAGGATTTTGCGAAACTGAGCGCGTGGCCTGACCCATGTGGGGAGGGTTATAAGGGCGGGCCCCGCTCTTCTAAAGCGAATTGTGCAATTAATGTCGCGTAGGCGGTCCGTTCGGAGGCAGATTTTTTGAACGCTGCAGGTGACCCGCTGTCCACGGTGGTCTCCCGCTGCCCATGCGCGCCCGACCCAAACACCTCCTCGCCGTCCTTGCCGCCCTCGTTGCCGCGGCCGCGCACGCCGACGCCCCCGCCGCCCCCGAGGGCGAAACCATGGCGGAGCACAAGCTGAAGGATATCGTCGCCCACCAGAAGGTCCTGTTCGCCGACGCGGTGGCGCAGGGCAAGCAGCTGGACGAGGCAGAATTCAGGGCCCAGGCGGAGCAGCTGACGCGCGAATACGAGTCGCTCCTGCGCGACAACCCCGACTTTGCCGCCGGCTACGCCTCGTACGGGTACATGCTCTGGAAGGTCGGGCTCAGGAAACAGGCCGTTAGCATCCTTTTGAAGGCCAACCAGTTGGACCCCGGCATCCCGCTGGTGAAGAACGAGCTCGGCAATTACCTTGCCGAGGAGGGAAAACCCCTCGAGGCGCTCAATTACTACCTGTCGGCGATCAACCTGGAGCCCACCGAGCCGCTTTACCACTACCAGTTGGGCACGCTCCTTTACGAGGACAGGGACGAATTCCTGAGGAGCGGGGAGTGGAGCCGGGCCTCGATCGACCATTCGATGCACGAGGCCTTCAGGAAGGCCGCGGAGCTGGCACCGGAGCGCATCGAGTTCACCTACCGCTATGCCGAGTCGTTCTACGACCTGCTGGAGACGGACTGGCCGGGTGCGCTCAAGGCCTGGGAGGGGCTCGAGGCCCGCGCCCAGTCCGACGTCGAGCGCCAGACAATGCGCCTGCACGAGGCGAACGTCCTCCTGTACATGGGCAAGCTGGATCATGCGCGCATGGTCCTGGACACGGTGACGGACCCTGCCCTGGCCGGGCAGAAGCAGAAGCTTGTTGCCCGGCTCGAGCCCGATGCCGGAAAATAGGCGCCGCATGGAACTTGACCCCGCCTTCATCCGCAGCGGACTGATTGTCTTCATCCTGCTCGTCGCAGGCGTGGCGTTCCACGAATGGGGGCACGCCATCGTTGCCGAACTGCTCGGGGACGATACGCCGCGCGCGGAGGGCCGCGTGACGCTCAGCCCGATCGCCCACATGGACCTGTTCGGCACCGTCATCGCCCCGCTCGTCAACATCTTCATCTTCGGCGGAGGGCTCGCCTTCATGGGCTGGGGCAAGCCGGTCAACACGAACCCCTCCAATTTCAGGAACAAGGTGCGCGACGACATCCTTGTCTGCCTGGCGGGGCCCGCGGCCAACCTCCTGGTGGCCCTTGTCTCGATCGTGGTGGGCTCCCTTATCGTCGTCGCCCATCCGCGCGTCGGCGAGCTCGTCAAGGAGCTTGTCGTGATGAACGTGGGCCTCGCTGTTTTCAACCTCCTGCCGATCCCGCCGCTCGACGGGGCCTCGATGCTCCGGCACGTCCTCGGGATGTCCGAGGAGACCTATCTCGGCGTGTCGAGGTGGAGCTGGCTCATCCTGCTTGCCGTCGTGAATTTCAGCGTTACCCAGAGGATCATCATCGTGGCCGTGGCGCTTGGCTGCCATCCCTACGCGGTGATCTCCGGATGGATCAGCCCGACCGCCGCGTTCCTGATCTTCCCCTCGTGACCCCCGGGAAATGGCTCGAGCGGGCGGTGAGGATGTACGGCGAGCGCAACGCCGCGCTCGGCCAGATCGCCACGAGCGCCCGCGACGAGGCCCTCTACCTCATATTGAAGACGCTCGGCCTGCCGCTGGGGAGCAGCGCGTCCGTCCTCGGCCGGAGGCTGACCGCCGGCGAGTCCGAGGCGATTGGCCGCGTCCTGCGCAGGCGCCTCGTGGACCGCGTTCCGGCCGCCTACATCACGGGCGAGGCATGGCTCGGGGGCCTGCGCTTCCACGTCGACGAGCGGGTCCTCATCCCGCGCAGCTACTTTGTCGAGATACTGCCCGGCCAGGTCGATCCCTGGACAGGCGACCCGTCCCGGGTGACGCGGGTTGCCGACGTGTGCACGGGCTCGGGATGCCTCGCCATCCTGCTCGCCCGCCATTTCAAGGCGGCGCGGGTGGACGGGATCGACATCTCCCCTGGCGCGCTCGAGGTGGCGGGAACCAACGTCAGGCGCCACCGCCTGTCCGGCCGCGTGCGCCTCCTCCTGGGCAACCTGCTCGGCGGAGTGCCCGCGGCCCGCTACGACGTGATCGTCAGCAATCCGCCCTATGAGCCGTCGGCGCACGTGGACGCTCTTCCCGAGGAATTCCAGAGGGAGCCCCGCCTGGCGCTCGACGGCGGGCCCGACGGACTCGGCCTCGTCCGCGCGCTGGTGCGCCAGGCGGCGGGCCGCCTCAGGTCGAAGGGCGTGCTCATGATCGAGGTGGGGGGCGGGCGCGACGCCTTTGAGCGCGAGTTCGGCCGGCTGGAGCCGCACTGGTTTCACACGGAGGACGGCAGCGACTGCGTGTGCCTCATCCAGGCGGAGCGCCTGCGGCTGCGCTACCCGCGGGCCAGGTCGTAGAGCGCGTAGCCGGCGAAGAGGTTCGGCAGGACCCGGCAGGGGGTGCGCCAGTCGCCGAGGAGGTGCGCGCGGCGGGCGACAACGATCGATTTCGCGCGGCAGAAGTCCTCGAAGTCGGCTATCGTGAGCGGGTTCGCGGGGCGGCTCTCGTGCCACGCCGTCGTGTAGACGTCGTTGCGCACCTTCCTCCCGTAGAACAGGGTGCCGAGCCGGTTCTTCCAGAAGCCGTGGTTCACGAAGCCGACCGTCACGGTGCTGCCGACGCGCAGCGCCTCGAGGACGACCCCGGCCGGGTCGTCCAGCTCGTGGACGGTGCGCGAGCAGATGATCCGGTCGAAATGCCGGTCAGGGAAGGCCCTCATGAACTGCGTCATGTCGCCCTGGTACGCGCTCAATCCGCGCGCGACGCACGCCGAGATGCGCCCGAAGTCAAGGTCGACGCCGGTGGCCGACACCTGCTTTGCCTGGACCAGGTAGTCCATCAGCTCGCCGCGCCCGCAGCCGAGGTCGAGGATGCGCGACTGCGGCCTGACCCATTCCCCGATGACCTGCATGTCCACCGTCCGCTTCTCGACGCGCCTTTGCATTGCGGGGTGGGGCGGGTCAGATCGCGAAGTCGAAGACGTAGGTCTCCGATCGCTCGAGGAAGCCCCTGACGAGGGTGTAGAGCTCGGCGCTCTCAAGCAGGAATGAGTCGTGGCCAAGGTCGGTCGACAGCTCGGCGTAGCTCGCCCGCTTTCCGGCCCGAAGCAGCGCGAGCGCGATCTCCCGGTTCTGCTCGGGCGGGAACAGCCAGTCGCTGGTGAACCCGACGACGAGCGACTCGGCCCGCACGGGGGCCAGCGCCTGGTCAAGCGAACCGCAGGCCCGCGCGGGGTCGAACTGGTCGATCGCACGCGTGATGTAGAGGTAGGAATTGGCGTCGAAGCGGTTGATGAAGCTCTGCCCCTGGTGGCGCAGGTAGCTCTCCACCTCGAACTGGGCGTCGAACGTGTAGGCCTCCCCGCCGGCCGACTCCCGCTTGCGCCGGCCGAACTTCCGGTCCATCCCGGCGTCGGAGAGGTAGGTGATATGGGCCATCATCCGGGCGACCGCCAGCCCCACGCGGGGACCGCCGTCGCGGGGATAGTCGCCGCTGTTCCACGCGGGGTCCTGCATGATCGCCTGCCTGCCGACCTCGTTGAAAGCGATCGCCTGGGCGCTCTCGTTCGCGGTCGACGCCATGATGATCTGGCGCCGGGTGAACTGCGGGAACTCGATCGCGAAGAGCATCGCGGTCATCCCGCCCATCGACCCGCCGAGGACGGCGTGGAGCTCGGCGACCCCGAGGTGGTCGA
>CAZNNO010000074.1:0-18211 GCA_964574435.1 uncultured Opitutaceae bacterium | reverse complement strand
ATCTGGGCAGACCAAGACTGCGTTGCAAGAAACGAAAAAGAGCGAAGAAAGTGCAGGTTCGTTTTTGGTGCGTCAACAGAAATTTGCGCCGGCGGCGATAAATCCGCAGCAGGTCTGCGCAAGGGTCTGTGGCAGGGGATTTTCAGGGCCCTACAATGACCCGATAGAAGCCGGGCGCAAGCCTTTGTCCCACCCTTAGGGAATCGGCCAGGTAGCGGCCAAAATAGGCGTCGACCTCGTCGACGCCCGAACGGGCAGTCGGGACCAGTGGGCCGACGAGGCCGGCGGCATCGACCGCCGCCAGGAACTCCATCGGCTGCCACGGCACCGAGGTCTCAGGGGGATGGGCGTTGGTGACGGCCTCCCCGAACACGCCCTTTCCGGTCGCGGCGTCGACGATTTCCACATAGGCCCCGCGCGGGCCAAGGGGTTCCACAACTGGATCAGCCCGATCGAAGCCGACAAACGGGGCGCCCGGAGGGTCGCCGGCAAGCGCTTCCGCGGGGGACGACGGAATGGTCTCCGACGGCGGCAGGTGAAGCACAAGTTGCGTGTCATCAAAGACATGCTTCCATCCAAACCCCGCGAATCCCCCGGGTTCCCGGGGCACGTAGTCCCGGCGGGAGCTGTTGAACTCGGTCGGCAAGAACAGCGGCATCGGGTCGAGGAGCATGGTCCCGATGATGCTGCCCGGGTCGACGAGAACAACCGAGGGCAGTGTCGGGACCCGGGAGGCCGCCCTGGGCTCCGGAATCCTGATGAGATACGCAACCCACACCAGGAAAAGGACTCCCGTGGCCGACGCCCAGGTCCAAGTCCCTCTCCTGCGTTGGCCCGGCGGCTTCACTGTTCCTCCACCGCGCCCGCGGCGGGCTCTTCGGCGCCAATGATGACCCTGAAGCCGGCATCATGGGCTGCACCCTCGATGTCGGCCAGCACGGAAAGGGTCACCCCGGCGCTGGCGCGCACGAGGAGCGTCGGGCGGGGCTCGCGCCCGACCCTCGACTTGAGCCATTCGCGCAGCTGCCCGATGTCGACGATGCCCTGCTCGGAGAAAATCTGGCCCGAGCGCAGGACGCTGATGACAAGCGTCGTCTGGGTCGCCCCGGCCTGGGCGCCGGGGAGCCTCGGGAGCTGGAAGTCGACGCCGAGGCCGGGGGCGAGCACGAAGCGAGAGCCGGACACCAGGAAGAAAAGGCCGAGCAGGCCCACGTTGACGTAGTGGAGCGCTCCCGTCCCGAGCGGCGGAGGCCGCAGCCTCGAGGCCAGGTCAAGGGGCCGGGCGATCATTTGGCTTGTCCGCCCCCCGTCTTGTATTCGGTGTTCAGATACTTCATGATCTCGTTGCCGGACCATTCCATGTCGCGCACGATCGCCCGGACTCGCCCGTTGAGGAAATGCACGGCCAGGATGGCCGGGATGGCGAGCATGATGCCGCCGGCCGTGCAGAGGAGCGCCTGCCACATCCCCTTCGCCAGGACGCTCGCCGTCGCGTAGTCGCGCTGGAAGGCGGCGAAGGTGGAGATCATCCCGAGGACCGTGCCGAGCAGCCCGACTAGCGGGGCCACCTGCGCGATGGCCCCGATCGCGCCGATCCGCCTCTCGAGGGCCGGCAATTCGACGACGGCGGCCTCCTGCACGTGGAACCGCATCGCGTCCGGGGCGTCGTCCGCGTGGAGGAGCGCCGCCTTGACCACTGCGGCCACCGGGCCGGGAGTCTCCTCGCAGACGGTCAGTGCCTCGACGAGCCTGCGCTTGGCCAGGATGTTCTTTATCCCGTTCAGGAACGCGGTCGAGCGGATCTGGCCGCGGTGCAGGTAGAGGGCCCGCTCGGCGAACACGACCACGAGGACCAGCCCGAGGCCGAAAAGGACCCACATCATGGGTCCGCCGTGGGCAAGCAGGCTTGGTTCGAGGACTGGCATGGGTCGTTGACTACATCAGGCCTTCGCGGCGGGCAAGTTGAAGCGGGCCAGCCTCTGGCGGGCAAGCGACTCGCCGGGCAGGCCGGAGTCGATCAGGAGGCTCCAGGCGCGCTTGGCCTCCTCGATCCGGCCCTCCTGCTCGTAGAGCGAGCCCACGTCGAGGAGGGTGCGGGCCACCCACCAGCGCCCCTTCGGGCCGAGGTCCCTGGGCCGGTCCTGCCTGACGAGGAACGCGTAGACGACGTCGTTCCACCAGACCGCCTGGGCCCTTTCGCGGTCAGTGCGGGCGAGGATTACCCCGAGATTGTAGCCCGCCTCGACGCGGACGTCGGAGTCCGCATCCACGCGCTCGACCAGGTCCTCGAAGAGCCTGCGCGCGCTGTCGGCGTGCGCCGGGCTGTTCGCGGACTGGGCGTTGTGGCACTCGGCGAGCGCGAGCTGCGCCAGCACATAGTCGTCCTTCGTTGCCGCGGGATTGTTGACGAGCGACTCGTACACCTGCTGCGCCTGGGGAAACTGGTTAAGCTCCCGCAGGAGGTCCCCCTGCCTCATGCGCGCGGGGAACACAAGGTCGCTCGCCCCGTAGTTCTTGACCAGGTTCTCGAGGAACTTGTACGCCTCCTTCAGATTCGCGTCGGTGCCCAGGCGCTCGGCCTGGAGGGCGGCCTGGTAAAGAGCGTACGGGGCGTACGGGCTGCTCGGAAAATCGTCGGCTAGCTTCGTGAGGAGGCGCTCGGCATCGATCACCTTGTCCTGCTGCGCATAGCGGTCCGCCTCGACTATGTAGGAGTACACCGCCGAGTCCGAGCGCGGGAAGTCCGCCCGCAGCCTGCTGAGCGTTGCCTCGGCGGCCGAGTCGCGCCCGAGCTCGAAGTCGGCCTGGGCGCGAAGGAGCGCGGCCGTGCTCGCGATGTCGCTGCCGAGCCCCGGCTCGAGGCCGGCGGTCATCGTGGCGAGCGAATCGACCAAGCTCAGCGTCTCCTGCGGCTTCTTTGCGTCAAAGGAGAGCCGCGCCTGGAGCCAGGCCATCCTCGCCTTCAGGTCCGCGCGCAGGCTGGCGGGGGGCGCCGCGCGCAGGAGCCGGTTCACCCGCTCATAGGCCCTGGCGGTCTCGCCGTGCACCTCGAGGGCTCGCGCCAGGTTCCATTCGGCCTCCCACCGGTCCTCGGTGTCGAAGGCCCGGTCGCCCGAGAGCTCGTCCATTAGCGAAACGGCCGCGGAAAGCGCCCCTGCCTCGATCTCGGACTGGACCTGCTGGAACATGAGGAGCCCCGTGCGGACGCCCGCCGGCGGCGAGCGCCGCGCGTCGGCGTAGGCGTCGGCCGCGTTTCTGAAGTCGCCCGCGTCCTTGCCGGGCAGGCCCGCGCGGAACCAGGCCTCGGCAACCAGGACGCTGAACTCCGATCGGACCGGGCCGTCCGGCAGCTCGCTGCCCGCCTTGAACCCGAAGTCGGCCGCCGTCCGGTAGCGGTGCTGCTCCCAGGCCGAGCCGGCAAGAACCGCGTAGGCGTAGGCCTTGAGTGGCGAGCCCGGGAACTTCTGGAGGAGGGTGTTCGCATCGTCCTCGGCCCTGGCGTAGAGGGTTGCCGACTCGTTGATCCCGAGATGCGCGTCGCCGAGCGCGAGCTGCGCGCGGCAGAGCAGGAGGCTCTCAAGCACCGGGTGCGGCTTCGCTGCGCCGATCAGCTGGTCGAGCCTCTCGCCAAGCTCGGACCTGGCGGCGCCGGAGGGCGAGCTGCTCACCAGCAGCAGAAGCGCGATCCTCTGCTGGTCGGGGTCGCTCCCGGCGGCGAGGAGCTCGAAGAGCTCCTGGCGCCCCACCCCGGCTTCCGCCCCCGCGATCAGCCCGAGGAGCAGCCTGAAATGGTCGATCTCCGAGCCCTCCTCGGCCGGCAGGATCCGCAGCGCGTTCTGGAGCACGTCGACGGCCTGCGCCTTGCGCCCGAGAGCGTTCAGGGCGATCGCGTACTCGCGCGTGAAGCCGTAGCCGATCTTCTGGTTCTGGAATTTCTCGGCGTTCCTGCGGTCCGCGCCGAGCTGGTCCTCGGTCACCCCGCCAATCCTCAGGCGGACCTGCTCCTCGGCAAGGAGGAAGCGGGCGCGCTGCAGGTCCGACACGGCGGCGGCGGCGGCCTGCTGGTAGTAGCCGGCGGCCCGGATGGGCTCGTTGGTCGCGTCCGCGAGCATGCCCTGCAGGAACCAGTACCACCCGCGCTCGGCCGGCGCGAGCTCGTCCAGGCGGGTCAGCGTGAATTCCGCCCTGGCCTGGTCGGTCCGCTGGAAATGGGCCGCGACAAGTCCCTCCCGAAGATGCCAGCCCGCGCCCCTCGGCCCCGTGTAGGCCTCGAGCACCCTGCCGGCGCCGGCCACGTCGCCGTCGTCCAGGAGCGCCGCGGCCAGCGAGAGCGTGAGGTGCCCGGTGTCGGAACCCGACGCCGCAAGGAGGGACCTGTAGAGGGTCACGGCCGTCGAGGGGAAACCCAGGGCCTGGGCGCGGGCCGCGGACACCATGGCGACTGCGGTCTCGCCCGGGGAGACCTGCGGCGCGGGCGGGGCGAGCGGCACGGGCGAGTTCAGCGGCTCGAGCGCGGCCATGGCCGCGGTCGCGGCAAGCAGCGGGGCGAGAACGATCGGAAGTCGCATGAAAATCTTTCCAACCCTTGCCGCAGCAGGGGAAACAATCAACCCGGGATTGGCCGGAGCCGGCGGAGGCCGCCCCAGGGCCCGGGAGGCCGCCCCAAAAAACGGACTTTGTATGCGGCCATTTTTAGATTAGTGCAATCGGGCCCGCCTTTGTTCCACCCCGGCCCGCGCAGCCGCCCCCCCCGCCATGAAATCCCCCCTCCTCCGCTGCATTCCTCTCCTGGCCGCCGCCGCGCTTTCAGCCGGACCCGCCGACGCCGCCCCGACCGACGACGCCTACCTCCTCGGGCCCGACTCCGAGGTTCACCCGGGCGTCCCCCAGGGGAAGGTGACCGAGTGGGAGAAGCTTCCGAGCGCCGCCTACCCGGGCACCCTCCACGACTTCTGCGTGTATGTGCCCGCCCAGTACGACCCCGCGGTGCCGGCCTCGCTCATGATCTTCCAGGACGGCCAGGCGTGGCTGCGCCCCACGGGCGAGCTGCGCGCGACCGCCGTCCTCGACAACCTGATCTACCGCCGCGAGATCCCGGTCACGATCGCGGTGTTCATCAACCCGGGCCGCACGCCGGACCAGCCCGTTGCGACCCAGTCCGAGTGGGGCGACCGCTCGTCCAACAGGCCGCAGGAGTACAATGCTCTCGACGACAAGTACTCCCATGTGATCGTCGACGAGCTCCTGCCGGTGCTCGCCAAGCGGTACGCGATCTCGGCCAGCCCGGACGACCGCGCGATCGCGGGCGCCAGCTCCGGGGCGATCGCGGCGTTCACCGTGGCGTGGCGGCGGCCCGACCAGTTCCACAAGGTCCTCAGCACGATCGGCAGCTTCACGAACATCCGAGGCGGCGACGCCTATCCGGACATAATCCGCGCCAGCGAGAGGAAGCCGCTCCGGGTCTACCTGCTCGACGGCGTGAACGACAACCGCGGCGTGCGCGGCTCGGATCCCTCGGCCAAGTACGACCCCAGGCGCGACTGGCACCTCCAGAACATCCGGATGCTCGCGGCCCTGACCGACAAGGGCTACGACGTGAACTACTGCTGGGGGATCGGCACGCACAACCAGAGACACGCGGGAGCGGCCCTCCCGGAGATGCTGCGCTGGCTCTGGCGCGACTACCCGCGCACCGACAACCCGCACGACGCGTCAAACCGGACGCTGCTCGCGGTGGCCGCCGCGGCAAAGCCGTGACGGCGGGCTAGATGCCCGCAATGGCGCCTGTCGAGTCCCCTATGCGGGGCACCCCGCTCACGCCCATGCGGCCAGCCAGGCTCATGTAGAGATTGGTCATCGGCGCGGAGTCGAAGCGGACGCTGCGCCCGGTCCTCAGGGTGCCGCCCCCGGCGCCCGCGAGCACCACGGGCAGGTTCGTGTGCGTGTGCCTGTTGCCGTCCGAGTTCCCGCAGCCGTACACGATCATGGAATTGTGCAGGACCGAGGTCCCGTCCGGGTCCTTCATCGCGTCCAGCCTCCGCAGGAACCGGGAGAAGCGCTGCATGTAGAAGAGGTCGATGCGAGCAACCTTCGCCTTCAGGTCGGCGTTCCCGCGGTGGTGCGAGCAGTAATGGTGGCCCTCGGCGATGCCGATCTCGGGGAATGCGCGGTTCGTCCCGTCACCCGCGAGGAGGAGCGTGCCGATGCGGGTCGAGTCGGTCTGGAACGCGACGGCGAGGAGGTCGTACATCAGGTCCATGTGCTGCCCATAGTCGGGCGGTATGCCCGCGGGCGCCGCGACGTCCGGCCGCGGCAGCACGCCGAAGCTCTCGAGGTGCTGCAGGCGGCTCTCGATGTCGCGCACGCTCGTCAGGTACTCGTCAAGCTTGTCCTGGTCCCGCGCGCTCAGCTGGTCCTCCAGGCTCCGAGCGTCGTCGAGCACGAAGTCGAGCAGCGACTTCTGCGTCCGCATCCGCATCTCGTAATTGCGCTGGCGCACCTCCGGCGGCCCGGAACCGAAGAGGCGTTCGAAGACGAGCCGCGGATTGGGCTCCGGCGTCATCGGCGTCGAGGGCGACTGCCACGAGATGTTGTACTGGTAGGCGCAGGAGTACCCCGTGTCGCAATGCCCGGCCTTGTGCACCGAGTCGCACGAGAGCTCGAGCGACGGGAAGCGCGTCACGTGCCCGACGTGCCTCGCGGCGACCTGGTCGACCGAGACCCCGACATGGATGTCGCTGCCGTCGGTCTTGCGGGCGCGCGCGCCGGTCAGGAATGTCGCGTTCGCGCGCGCGTGGTCGCCCCCGCCGTCGTTGCCGGGATCCGCCTCATGGAGGTCCAGGCCACCCACGATCTGGACCTTGTCGCGCAGGGCGGCCAGAGGCTGCATCGTGGGCCCGAACGAGAAGGTCGTACCCTCTCCACTCGGCCACCAGCATTCCTGGTTCGCTCCGTTGGGGAAATAGACGAACGCCATCCGCATCGGCGCCCCGGCCGGGGTGGCCGCCGGCCCCGCCGGGACCGCAGCCGCACGCAGGCTCGACGGCAGGAGCGACTCGAGCACGGGAAGCCCGAGGCCCACCCCGATCCCCTTCAGGAAAAGGCGGCGGCTGAACGCAAGCCGGCGCTCCCGCGCCGCCCGGTCCGTCTGGGTTTCGTGAGGGGAGCTCATCTTCTAGTTTACTGCGTCACTGTGGGAGCGGGACCCGTAGAAAGCTGCGCCAGGCGCGGCGGGCTCTGGGCCCGCCGCCTCTGGAACGGGGTCGAATCTACGACTCCCAGGAGCAGTGTCGAGAATCGACCGTCGTCGCGCTCGAGGTTTTCGACTATCCGGTCAACGGCCTCGACGTCGTAGTACTCCAGGCCGCGGCCCAGCGCGTAGGTGAGGAGCTTCTCGGTGAGGCAGCGGTAGTAGTCGCCCCGGCGCTCGTGGGTGATGAGGCGCTTGAGCTCCCTGGCGTTCGCGAACGGCTCGCCGGAGACGAGCCTCCCGGCGGTCTCGATCGGCCTGCCGGCCTCCAGCTGCCGGTAGTTCCCGAGCGCATTGAAGTTCTCGAAGGCGAGGCCGAGCGGGTCCATCCGCGAATGGCAGGATTGGCACAGCTTGTTGTCTCGGTGCCTCGCCAGCATCTCCTTGAGCGTCGGCTCGCGGTCGGCAAAGGCCCCCTTCTGCTCCTCGAGCGCGGGGACATTCGGCGGCGGCGGCGGCGTGGGGGTCCCGAGGATGTTCTCCAGCACGAACTGCCCGCGCTTCACCGGCGAGGTCCGCGTGGGATTGGAGGTCACGGTGAGGACGGTGCCCTCGGTCAGAACGCCGCCGCGCGGGCTGCCCTCCGCGAGCGGCACGAACCGCATCGCCTTCCCCGTCACACCGGGTATGCCGTAGACCTTCGCCAGGGCCTCGTTGAGGAACGTGTAGCGGCCGTCAACAAGCTCGAGGACGCTGCGGTCGCCGCGCATGACGTAGTCGAAGCACATCTCGGTCTCGCTGCGCATGGCGTGACGTGTCTCGCTGTCAAAGTCCACGCGCGGCTCGCCGCGCTTGGGCGGCCCGGGGGGCAGGCCGAGCACTGCGCGGGCGTTGATGGGGATGATCTCGACGTCGCGGGCCTGGAGCCACTGCCCGGTGAAATTCCGGACGAACGCCGCGGCCTGCGGGTCCCCCAGCATCCGCTCGACCTCCTCGTGCAGGTTGGCGCGCAGCTGGCCCTTCTGGGCGAGCGCCATGAGCCGCGCGTCCGGCATGCTCGACCAGAGGAAGTAGGAGAGCCTCGAGGCGAGCGAGTACTCGTCGACGCGCGGGAACCGCGTGCCGGAGTCCGCCGGATCGCTCCGCTCCAGCCGGAAGATGAAGCGCGGCGAGGAGAGCACCGCCATCATGGCGCGCGATACGCCGAGCTCGAAGGTCCCGTCCGGGCCTGCGTCGACGCTGCGCGCGAGCCGAACGAGGCGTTCGAGCGTCCCGTCGTCGACCGGACGCCGGAAGGCGCGCGACGCAAAGTCGCGCAGGATATCGCGCGCGTAGCGGTCGCGCGTGAACCGCCAGAACGGCGGCTCGCCCCTCGGGAAGAACCTGCGGTAGTTGGGCGGGAGGACTCGGGAGGCCGCGTCGAACGGACCCCTGACCTGAACCGAGGCGATGCGCACCTCGAGGCGCTGCTTCTCCTCGAACCCGGGTCCGGGCGCCCCGGCCAGCCGCTTTGCCGGCTCCAGCGGCGAAACGGCCAGGCTGACCACATGGGGGCCCGCCTTCCACTCCACGTCGCGGGTGAACTGGAGGGGCTTGCGGTCGTACCAGCCGAGCGCCTCGTCAAAGCACGCCTTCCCGTCCACCCTGACCAGGAGCCGGCAGCGCGCCGGGTCGAAGTTGAACGGGCCCCGTATCGCGAGGTCGAACGCCACCGTGTAGGCCGAGTCGCTCGGCGCCCGGAAAACGTGCGAGACCTCGGCCGTCTCGTCATAGAGGAGCGGCCGGCCCATGGCCGCGCGCGCGGCGCGCCCGCCGTCCTCGCCCTCCGCGTCGTCGAAGGACTGCGGCTCGGCGTAATCCCTGAAGTCGCGGCCCGTCGCCGTCGACGCCGGCGTCACCCGCGAGCTCTGAGGGACGACGCTCGAGATGACGGTGTCCGCCGCCTGCAGGTATTTCTCGAGGAGCAGCGGCGAGATCGAGAGCACGTCCCCGATGTTGTCGAAGCCGTGGCCCGTGTCGTCGGGGGGGAACTCCGCCTCGCTCGGATAGTCGACGCCCAGGAGCGAGCGGACGGTCCGCCCGTATTCGACGCGGTTGAGCCGCCTGATCGTCACCCGGCCCGGGTCGGGGTCGGCCGGATCGATGGCGAAGGCCGCGTACTTGATCCAATCGGCGATCCGCTTCGCCTCGGCGGCCGACGGCCGCGGCTTGCCGGCGGGCGGCATGATGTTGGCGCGGATGTTCTTGAGCGCCGCGAACCACAGGTCGGTGCGCGCCACGATGTCCGCCGGGCTCAGCTCGTCGAAGGCCACCTTGCCCCGGGACATGCCGTCCCCGTGGCAGTCGTAGCAGTAGTCCTCCAGGATAGGGGCGACGTCGTGGCGGAACGCCGCGACGGCGTCCCCCGGCTCGGCGGCGCGGGCAAGCGGCAGGGCGAGGGCCAGCGCGGCCAAGCCGAGCGGGCAGGCGGCCGCCCCGGGACGGAAGCCGGGAGAATGGGGTGTTGGGGAATCTGGCACGATCTCGGCGCGGGCTGCGCCCGGCGGGTGCCCTCCCACGCTGTTTTCAGATCGGATTATGGCCCGCGGCCCAAGGCAACGCGAAAAGTCCGCCCCGGGGCGGGCCCTCGCCGAAGTTCATTTGACCAGCCCTCCGCTTCGATCCAACCTTGGTCTCCCATGACAGCCATCATAATTCTCGTCGGGCTCCTTGCGGTCATCGTTGTCCTGGCGCTCTTCGCCACCGGAATCTACAACTCCCTTGTCGCGCTCAGGAACCGCTTCAAGAACGCGTACGCTCAGATCGACGTCCAGCTCAAGCGCCGGTACGACCTCATCCCCAACCTGGTCGAGACGGCGAAGGGCTACCTCAAGCACGAGCATAGCACGCTCGAGGACGTCATCAAGGCGCGCAACATCGCCTACGCCGCCTCCCAGTCCGCGGCCGCGAACCCGGCCGACTCGAACGCCGTCAAGGGGCTGGTAACCGCCGAGAGCGGGCTGGCGGGCGCGCTCAGCCGCCTCATGGTGGTGTCCGAGCAGTACCCCGACCTCAAGGCGAACCAGAACATGATGCAGCTGACCGAGGAGCTGACATCGACCGAGAACAAGATAGCCTTTGCCCGGCAGGCCTACAACGACTCGGTCATGGAATACAACACGTCGCGGGAGACCTTCCCGAACGTGGTCCTGGCGGGGATGTTCGGATTTCTGCCCGCGGAGCTCTTCCACGTTGAGGATCCTTCGGAGCGCAGCGCCCCGAAGGTCTCGTTCAGCTGATGGACTTCTTCGCGGCCGAGGGACGCGCGAAGAGGCGCTCCGCGCGCCTCTTGGCCCTCTTCGGACTCGCGGTGGCCGGGACGGTGGCCGCGGGCTACCTTGCCGCCGTCTTTCTGCTCGGGGCCGCCAACGCCCGCGCACGGCACAGCTACGCGGGTTATGACGCGGGCGAGGCCGAGCAGGCCCCCCTGTGGCAGCCGGACCTGTTCGCGGGGGTGTCCCTGGCCACGGTCGCCGTGATCGGCCTCGCCTCCCTGTACAAGTGGACGCAATTCCGGGGGGGCGGCTCCGCCGTCGCCGAGAGTGTCGGGGGCCGTAAGGTCGACCCGCACACGACCGACCCCCGGGAGCACCAGCTCCTGAACGTGGTCGAGGAGATGGCGATTGCCTCGGGGCTCCCGGTTCCCGCGGTCTACATTCTCGACGACGAGCCCGCCATAAACTCCTTTGCCGCAGGGCTGACCCCAAGCGACGCCGTCGTCACCGTCACGCGCGGTGCGCTCGAGAAGCTCACCCGAGACGAGCTCCAGGGGGTGATAGCCCACGAATTCAGCCACATCCTGAACGGGGACATGAGGATCAACGTTCGCGTGTCGGCGGTCATCTTCGGGATCCTGGTCCTCGGCCTCGCGGGGCGCGCGACCCTCTGGGGGATGCGCTTCAACCGGATCGGCTCGTCGCGCGACAAGGGCAACGGCGCGGTCCTTTTTGTCCTAGGCACCGGGCTCGCGCTCCTCGTCGTCGGGTACATTGGCTACTTCTTCGGGAAGCTGATCCAGGCGTCGCTTTCCCGCCAGAGGGAGTTCCTAGCCGACGCCTCCTCCGTGCAGTTCACGCGCAACCCCGCCGGCATAACCGGGGCCCTGAAGAAGATCGGCGGCTACGCGATAGGCTCGTCGCTCGACACCCACAAGGCGGCTGAGATCAGCCACTTCTTCTTCGCCCAGGCATTCGCCTCGAATTTCGGCGGACTTTGGGCGACGCACCCGCCCCTCGACGTGCGCATTCGCGCAATCGACCCCGGTTTTGACGGCAGGTTTCCGGAGCCTCCCGAGGTGGTGGACGTTTCAAAGGAGCCCTGGTCAAAGGTCCCCCACATGCCTCCTGCGCGGCCCGCCCCGTCACCCCAGGCCACGGCCGCGCTCGGCGCCGCGATCGCCGCCGCCGCCGGTAGCCTGACGCCCGAGGGCGCAGCGGGAGCGCAGGCGCTCATGGCCGAGATCCCAGCCGCGATCCGAACGGCCGCCCGCTCGCCCCACGACGCCCCGATCCTCGTGTGCGGCCTGCTCCTTGACGACGCCGCCGACATCCGCTCGAGGCAGCTCTCGTCGCTGGCTGGCGACCTGGGGGGCGACGCACTCCAGGCGCTGCAGCAGCTCGAGCCCGCGCTGCGCCAGCTGAAGCCGGCCCATAAGCTGCCGGTCCTGCAGCTCGCGCTTCCCGCCTTGAAGGCGCTTCCCCAGACGGCACTCGGCCCATTCGCCGGGGCGCTCGACGACTTGGTCCAGGCCGAGGGCCGGGTGACGACCTTCGCGTTCGTGCTCCAGAGGCTCGTCATCCGGACCCTCGCCATCCACAAGGCGCCTTCGGCCCCCGTGGCGCAGATCTACTCGTTCCAGGCCGTCGTCGCGGAGATCTCGGTCGTCCTTTCTGCCCTCGCCCACGCCTCGAGCGACGACGACGCCGAGGCGGCCAGGGCATTTGCCGAGGGCGCCTCCCAGCTCAAGCTCGTCGAGGGGAACCTGGCGTTCCTGCCGGAGTCCGATTCGGGGCTTGTGAAGCTAGACGCGGCGCTCGAGCGCCTGGCGGGCGCAAGCGGCCCGATCAAGCAGCGCCTTCTCATGGCGGCAGCGCATGTAGTCAGCGCCGACGGGGTCATCCTTACGCAGGAGGCCGAGCTCCTGCGCGCCGTGGCGGCCACGCTCGACGTGCCCTTGCCTCCCTTGTCGGCCATCGTCGCAGGCTGATTTTCCCTTTTGCTTTAGTTGTGACGTTTTGTTGGGATTTACGTCTCCCCACTCTAAGGTCCGACGTCGGCGGTAGGTTCGTCGATACCTTGGACTTCATAACTCACTTTAGAACAATCGATTATATGAGCCAATATCCGATCGAAATGGACCGCCCAAAGGCGGCTCCAAATCCTGCCCAAACGCCTCTTTCGGACAAGGAGAAGAGGCGCCGCCGGCGCGCGGTGCTCTGGACACTTTTCCTGCTGGCCCTGGTGGGCCTGGCGATGCTGTTCATCTACCGGGCCAGGACGGCTCCAATCGCCGGGGGTATGAGGCCCGGAGGAGGCGGCAGGGGCTTTGGGGGAAGGTTCGGGATGTCGGGGCCGCTCCCGGTTGTCGTCAGCGTCGCGCAGAAGGACGACATCAACATCATCCTAAATGGCCTTGGGACGGTGACGCCTCTGGCGACCGTCACCGTCACGACGCAGATCAGCGGCTACCTTGCCGAGGTCAAGTTCACCGAGGGTCAGCTCGTGGAAAAGGGCGACCTGCTCGCCGTCATCGACCCGCGGCCCTACCAGGTGGCCCTTGAGCAGGCCCAGGGGCAGCTGCTCCAGACTCAGGCGCAGTACAAGGAGGCGCAGATCGACCTCGACCGCTACGTGACCCTCTCGGCCCAGGACTCGATTTCCAAGCAGCAGGTGGACGCCCAGAGGGCCCTCGTCGAGCAGTACGAGGGGATGGTGAAGACGAGCCAGGGCGCGGTGGACAGCGCGCAGCTGAACCTCACCTACTGCCACATAACGGCGCCGGTTTCGGGACGGGTCGGCCTGCGGCTCGTCGACCAGGGAAACTACGTGACGCCGAACAGCTCGACAGGACTCGTGCTGCTGACCCAGGTGAAGCCGATAACGGTTATCTTCACGCTCCCCGAGGACAACATTCCGGACGTGCTGAAGCAGGTGCGCGCCGGGGCGAAGATCCGAGTCACGGCCTACAACCGCGACGACACGAAGGTCCTCGCAACGGGCAGGCTTGCGACGCTCGACAACACCGTGGATCCGACAACGGGCACCTTCAAGCTGAGGGCGATCTTCTCTAACGATGACGACTCGCTCTTTCCGAACCAGTTCGTGAACGCCTCGATGCTCCTCGATGTCGAGCACGGCGCCACCGTGATTCCCACCTCCGCGATCGAGCGCGGCCAGCAGGGCTCGTTTGTCTACGTTGTTTCTGAGGACAAGGATACCAAGGTGTCGACGGTGTCGGCGAGGCCGGTGACGCTCGGGGCGACCGAGGGCGAGCGCGTCGCGGTCATCAAGGGCATCTCCGTGGGAGACAAGGTCGTGGTCGACGGCGCCGACCGGCTGAAGGAGGGGATGGAGGTCAAGCCCACGGTCCTGGCGGCGACGCCGACCGCCAAGCCCGCGCACGGCGGCTGGTCAGGCACCCCCGACGCCGAGCACAAGCGCTGGAAGCCGAATGGCGGCAATTGACGGCTCTAAGATGAGCCGGCGAACGCTGGGATCGAGCCCATGAGTCCCTCCCGCATCTTCATCCTCAGGCCCGTGGCGACGACGCTGCTGATGGCGGCGATCATGATCGTCGGCATCGTGGCCTTCCGCTTCCTGCCGCTCTCCGCGCTTCCCGAGGTCGACTACCCGACGATCCAGGTTCAGACCTTCTACCCGGGCGCAAGCCCGGACGTGATGACCTCGTCGGTCACGGCCCCCCTTGAGCGGCAGCTGGGCCAGATGCCGGGGCTTAAGCAGATGTCGTCCTCCAGCTCCGCAGGGGCCTCCGTGATCACCCTCCAGTTCACGCTCGACCTGAGCCTAGACATCGCCGAGCAGGAGGTGCAGGCGGCCATCAACGCCGCGGGAAACCTCCTGCCCGCCGACCTGCCGGCGCCGCCCATCTACGCGAAGGTGAATCCCGCCGACGCGCCGGTGCTTTCGCTGGCGCTCACATCAAAGACGCTCCCGCTGACGACGGTCGAGGACCTCGCGGACACCCGGCTGGCGCAGAACATCTCCCAACTGCCCGGCGTCGGCCTCGTGAGCATCGGCGGGGGCCAGAGGCAGTCTGTGCGGATCCGGGCCAACCCGGCCGCGCTCGCCGCCTACGGCCTCAACATCGACGACATGCGCACCACGGTCGGCAACGGCAACTCGAACCAGGCCAAGGGAAACTTTGACGGCCCGTCGCGCGCATTCTCGATCAACGCGAACGACCAGCTCAAGTCGGCCGCGGACTACGAGAAGCTGGTGATCGCCTTCAAGAACGGCGCCCCGGTGCGGCTAAAGGACGTCGCGACGGTCGAGTTCGCCCCGGAGAACAACAAGCTGGCGGCGTGGTACAACAAGACGCCCGCCGTCATCCTGGACATCCGGCGCCAGCCGGGCGCGAACGTGATCAGCGTCGTCGAGGGAGTCTACGCGCTGCTGCCGACCCTCAAGGCCTCGCTGCCGCCGGCCATCGACGTGAGCGTCCTCACCGACAGGACCGTGACGATCCGGGCGTCGATCCACGACGTCGAGTTCGAGCTTACGCTGGCCGTGATCCTGGTCGTCCTCGTCATCTTCGTCTTCCTGCGCAACATCCCGGCGACCATCATCCCGAGCCTATCGGTGCCGCTCTCGATCGTGGGCACATTCGCGGTCATGTACCTCCTCGGATTCAGCCTGAACAACCTGTCGCTCATGTCGCTGACGATCGCGGCCGGGTTCGTGGTGGATGACGCGATCGTGATGATTGAGAACATCGCGCGCTACGTCGAGAAGGGGGACACCCCCCTCGATGCCGCGCTCAAGGGCTCCGAGCAGATCGGCTTCACCATCATCTCGCTCACCATCTCGCTGATCGCGGTCCTGATCCCGCTGCTTTTCATGGGCGACGTCGTCGGCCGCCTTTTCCGGGAGTTCGCGATCACGCTTGCCGTGACGATCCTCATCTCCGCCGTGGTCTCGCTGACGCTCGTCCCGATGATGTGCGCCAAGCTGGTGCGGCACCATGAGCCCGACGAGGTGCCTGCCTGGAGCCGGAAGGCGGGGGCGTTCTTCGACGGGATCATTTCCCGCTATGCCTCGATGCTGACCTGGGTGCTGGGCCACCAGCCGCTGACGCTCGCCGTGGCGGTCGCGACTCTCGTCCTGACCGCGCTCCTCTACGTGGTCATACCGAAGGGTTTCTTCCCGGTCCAGGACACGGGCCTGATCCAGGTGATCACGGAGGGATCCCAGTCGGCCTCTTACGAGGAGATGTCGGGCCGCCAGCAGGCGCTTGCAAGGGAGATTCTTAGGGACCCTGCCGTCGAGAGCCTGTCGTCCTTTGTCGGCGTCGACGGGACCAACACGACACTCAACACGGGCCGGATGATGGTCAACCTGAAGCCCAGGGATAGGCGCTCGGAAACGGCGAGCGGGGTCATCCGCAGGCTCAACGGCGAGGTCGCCGGCGTCGCCGGGATCTCGGCGTACATGCAGCCCGTGCAGGACCTGACTATCGACGACCGCGTGAGCAGGACCGAGTACCAGTTCGTCCTCGAAAGCACGAGCCCGGCCGACCTCACGACCTGGGTGCCCAAGCTGACCGAAGAGCTTGGCCAGCTCCCGCAGCTGAGCGATGTCGCCTCGGACCTGTCCGACAAGGGCCTCGCCGCGTACATCAAGATCGACCGGGACACCGCCGCGAGGTTCGGGATAACGGCGGCGACGATCGACAACGCCCTCTACGACGCCTTCGGCCAGAGGATCATCTCGACCATATTCACCGAGTCCAACCAGTACCGCGTGATCTTGGAGGCCGATCCCGCGCTCCAGCGCTCGCCGGCGTCGCTCGGACTGATCTACGTCCCTTCGGCCGGCGGGGGCCAGGTCCCGCTCTCGTCGATCGCGTCGTTTGAGCAGAGGCCCGAGCCGCTGCTCGTCAACCACCTGGGCCAGTTCCCAGCCAACACAATATCCTTCAACGTGCCGCGCGGCGGCTCCCTCGGCAACGCGGTCAAGGCCATCCACAGGGCCGAGGCCAAGATCGGGATGCCGGCGAGCATTGTCACCAGCTTCCAGGGCGCGGCGTCGGCCTTCGAGTCCTCGCTCACGAACGAGCTCTTCCTCCTGGCGGCGGCGGTCCTGACCATGTACATCATCCTGGGGATCCTCTACGAGAGCTTCATCCACCCCATCACCATCCTTTCGACGCTCCCCTCGGCCGGGATCGGCGCGCTCCTCGCCCTCATGGCCGTGGGCAGCGACCTCGGAGTGATCGGGATCATCGGGATCATCCTCCTGATCGGCATTGTGAAGAAGAACGCCATCATGATGATCGACTTCGCGCTTGACGCCGAGCGGAACGAGGGGCTGGCGCCGCGGGACGCGATCTATCAGGCGTGCCTCCTCAGGTTCCGGCCGATCCTGATGACGACGATGGCGGCCATCCTCGGGGCCGTCCCGCTCATGCTCGGGACGGGGATGGGTTCCGAGCTCCGGCACCCGCTCGGCGTTACGATCGTCGGCGGGCTGATAGTCAGCCAGGTCCTCACTCTCTTCACGACCCCAGTCATCTATCTCGCGTTTGACAGGATAGCCGTCCGATTCCGCGCAAGGAGCGCCGCGGCGGTCCACACGAGGGAGGCGCTCACGTGAACATTTCAGAGGTCTTTGTCCGCAGGCCGGTGGCCACGACGCTCTTCACGGCCGCGATCGCGCTCGCGGGCGTGACTGCCTACACCAAGCTTGCGGTCTCGCCGTTCCCGCAGGTGGAGTCGGCCACGATCAACGTGAGCGCGAACATGGCGGGGGCGAGCCCGGAGACGATGGCGACCAGCGTCGCGACGCCCCTCGAGCGCCATCTGGGCACGATCGCCGACGTGACGGAGATGACCTCCACTAGCTCGGTCGGAAGCACCAACATTACGCTCCAGTTTGGGATGGACCGCGATATAGACGGGGCGGCCCGCGACGTCCAGGCCGCGATCAACGCGGCGCACGTTGACCTCCCGACCGCGCTCAGGTCCAACCCCACCTACCGCAAGCAGAACCCGGCCGACCAGCCGATCATCATCCTGGCGCTCACGTCGAAGACGCTGACCCCGGGCGACCTCTACGACGCGGCCTCGACGATCCTGGCCCAAAAGATATCCCAGGTGGCGGGCGTCGGCAATGTCGGGGTCTGGGGAAGCTCGCTTCCGGCGGTCCGCGTGGAGATGAACCCGTCGGCGATGTTCAAGTACGGGATCGGCCTCGAGGACGTCCGCGCAGCCCTGGCGGCCGCCAACGCCAACAGCCCGAAGGGCTCCATCGAGAACTCGACGCTCCACTGGCAGATCTACGACAACGACCAGTCGCACAAGGCGAAGGACTACCGAAGCCTCATCGTGGCCTACAGGAACGGGGCGCCCATCCGGCTGTCGAGCGTCGCCAACGTCTCCGACTCGGTCGAGGACACGCGCAACCTCGGGATGTCGAAGGGCGAGTCGGCCGTCCTTATCGCGATCTTCAAGCAGCCGCAGGCCAACATCATCGAGACGGTCGACCTCGTCCGCGCGATGATCCCTCAGCTCCAAGCCGAGGTTCCCCCCGCAACGGAGCTCAACATCGCGATGGACCGGAGCACGACGATACGGGCGTCGCTGCGCGACGTGGAGCGCGCGCTCGCGATGGCGATCGTGCTCGTCGTGCTGGTCGTGTACCTCTTCCTGCGCGACGGGCGCGCCACGCTGATTCCGAGCGTCGCGGTGCCTGTGTCGCTGATCGGCACCTTCGGGGCGATGTACCTGCTCGACTACAGCCTGGACA
>CAZNNO010000073.1:0-18324 GCA_964574435.1 uncultured Opitutaceae bacterium | reverse complement strand
GCAGTCGAAGAGGCGCGACTGCTTGACCGGCTTCACCAGGTAGGCGTCGACGCCGGCGGCCTTCAGCTCCTCCTGGCTGTGCATGTTGCCCATCGACGTGAGGATGATGAGCCGGGTTGAGCTGATGGCCGGGTCCGTCTTTATAGCCCGCGCGAGCGTCATCCCGTCCATTTCGGGCATCTGCATGTCGAGGAGGGCGAGATCGTACGGCTTTCCGTCCGCCGCGGCGGAGCGCAGCAGCTCCAGGGCCTCGAAGCCGTTGGCCGCGCTGCCCTTCTGCATCTTCCAGGCGTAGAGCTGGTGGCGCAGGATCTGGCGGTTGGTCGCATTGTCGTCCACGACCAGGACGCGCAGGTCGAAGAGGTCGCGGAAATAGATTGAAGGCGCCGGCTCGGCGGGCCCGGTCTGCTTCTCCAGGCGCGCGTTGAAGAAGAACGTCGAGCCCTTGCCGGATTCACTGACGACCCCGATCTGCCCGCCCATCATCTCGACCAGCTGCTTGGAGATCGCGAGGCCGAGGCCGGTGCCGCCGAACCTTCGCGTGGTCGAGTTGTCCGCCTGCGTGAAGGCCTGGAAGAGCCGGGACTGGACATCGCCCGGGATGCCGATCCCGGTGTCCTTAACGGCGAAGCTGATGACCGCGTGCGTGTCGCTCTCCCGGTCCTTGGCGACCCGGACAACGACCTCGCCCTTCTCCGTGAACTTGATCGCGTTGCCGATCAGGTTGGTGATCACCTGCCTCAGCCTGCCGGGATCGCCCCTCAGGCGGCGCGGCAGGTCCGGGGGAAGCTCGCAGGCCAGCTCGATGCTCTTCTGGCGCGCCCGCTCGGCGAACATGTCGAGAGCCCCCTCGACCGTCTCCACAAGATCGAAGTCGAGCGTGTCAAAGGCCAGCTTGCCCGCCTCGATCTTGGAGAAGTCGAGGATGTCGTTGATGATCGTGAGAAGCGAGTCGGCCGAACTCCGGATTGTCTCGGCAAACTCGCGCTGGACCGCCGAAAGCTCCGTGTCCAGCAGCAGGCCCGTCATTCCTATCACCCCGTTCATCGGCGTGCGGATCTCGTGGCTCATGTTGGCCAAGAACTCGCTCTTGATCCGCGACGACTCCAGGGCGGCGTCGCGGGCCCTCGCCAGCTCGAGCTCCGCCTCCTCCAGGCGCGTGATGTCGACTATGACTCCGACCAGGCTCCACTTGTCGGGCGCGACCTTGTCGACCGAGACATGCTCGTGAACGCAGAACGTGTTGCCGCCGACGACCACGTGGAATTCCTGGTCGTAGTCCGGCTTGCCCTCGAGCATCGCGGACCTGGCCGACTTGTTTATCTGGACCCATTCGGGCACGATCTCCTCGGTCCAGAGCGTGGTCTGGCCCGGGACAGAGTCCTTGCCGAAAATCCTCCGATAGAGCACGGACTGGGGCATGTAGAACTTCCACTCCTGCGCCTCGTCCGGCTTGCCGGTCGCCGAAGCCTGCCAGAGAAGGCAGTCCGCGCCCTTCAGGATCCTCTCGATCTGGACCTCCGAGGCTCTCCGGGCTTCCTCGGCGTCCCTGCGCTTGCTGACATCGCGGATGACGCCGGCGAGGTTCCAGGCGTCCGGTCCCGCCGCCTGGATGACCACCTCCTCCCTGAGCCAGTGGGTCGCGTCAGGGCCGATGATCCGGAACTCCTGCTGGTAGCCGTCCGCGCCCTCCTCGAGGGCCTTCGCGGCCGCACCCTTCGTCCGCTCGTTGTCGGGGGCCTGCCTGTCGCTCCAGAGGCCGCCCTCGTTGCGCAGCTCGGCCAGCTTGTAGATCGAGTTCTCCTGGAGATTCGGCGGCAGCCTGATCTTCCAGTTGTAGCCCTTGCCCTCGCGGGACACCCGGGCCCACCAGAGAAGGATGTTGGACCGCTCGAGCGTGTTGAGCAGCAGGTTGTAGCTCTCGAACCCGCTCGCGTCCGCACCCTGCGCCCCGGCGTCGCCCGCGCCCCGCCTCGCTCGGCGCGCGAACAGCACGGCCGCGGCGATCCAGCCGCAAAGAGCCGCGGCCGCAAGGGCCAAGGTCGGAGCTGAGAGGGACGCTAGGGGCATGCTGGTGTGGAAATCCTGACGGGATCGGTGCGGGGCTCGCGCGGAGGGCGGGGCTGCTGGAACCGGCCCCGGAGGTTCGCGTAGAACAAATATTCGGGGATACCCCCTGTCAACGGCGCAGGCCCGGCCCCGGATCCGCAACCGCAGGTCCTATGCAAGAACCTCGTGCACCGCGCGCAGCAGCGAGCGCGGGGTGTAGGGCTTGTTGAGCACGAACTGGGGTCTGCCGTCCTTGGACTGCTGCGCCACGGTGTCTCGGCTGTAGCCCGTCGTGAGGATCACCCGGAGCGCCGGTTTTTCCGCCTGGAAGAGGGCGCCCAGCTGGGGGCCGGACAGCTCGCCCGGCAGGACAACGTCGGTGAGGAGCAGGTCGATCCGCGCGGAGTGCCATTTCCAGACCTCACGGGCGTTTTCCCCCGACTTCGCCTGGAGCAGGGCGTAGCCGTCCTGCTGGAGCACGGCCGCGGCGAACTCGCGCACATTGGACTCGTCCTCGACAAGCAGGATGGTGCCCTTTGAGCCCTTCGGCCCGCGCCCGTCGTCGGGCTCGGCCGCCTGCGCGACCTCGCTTCGCGTGACGGGCAGGTAGACCCGGAACACGCTCCCCGCGCCCTCCCGCGACTCGACGTCGATCCATCCGTCATGGCGCCGGATGATGTCCTTGGCTGTGGCGAGGCCGAGGCCGGTGCCCCGGCCCTCCTCCTTCGTCGTGAAGAACGGCTCGAAGATCCTCGGGAGGATCGATGCCGGGATGCCCGAGCCCGTGTCGCTGACGGCGATGCAGGCGAAATCTCCCGCCGGCACCGGAGCATCAAGGGGGGGCCTGCTGCCGCGGGCCTTCAGGCCGACGGAGATCCCTAGGCGGCCGCCCCGCGGCATGGCGTCGCGCGCGTTCACGGCCAGGTTCATGAGCACCTGCTCCAGCATCCCGACGTCGACGTTTGCCCTCGGCGCCTGCGGTGAGGGCTCGAAGTCGACGATGACCATCTCGCCCAGGAGCCGCCTGAGCATTCCTGTGATCACCTCGACCTCCGCGCTCAGGTCCACCACGTCGCGCTTCGGCGAGCGCTTCCGGCTGAAGAGGAGCAGCTGGCGCACGAGGCCCGTGGCCTGCCGGCTCGCGGTGAAGACCCGCTTCAGCGCCTCCACGGAGGCCGGCGGGAGGCCCTCGCGGTCGAGGAGCATGCTCACATAGCCCGAAATGATGGTTAGAAGGTTGTTGAAGTCATGGGCGATGCCGCCCGCGAGCCGTCCGACAAGCTCCATTTTCTGGGCCTGGAGAAGCTCCGCCTCGAGGCGCTTGCGGTCCGTTATGTCGGCCGCAAGCCCGACCATCCGGGTCGAGCCGCCGCTCGTGCCGGGAACCGGGAAGCCGCGGTCGTGAATCCAGCGCACCGAGGCGTCGGGGCGCCGGATGCGGTACTCGACCTCGTAGGCTGACGCGCTCGACAGACTCGAGCGGGCGAGCGCTAGGTCGTGGCGGTCCTCGTCGATGACGTCGCCCGGCCACCGGCCCTGTTCCGAGAACAGCCCGTCCGGCGGCTTCCCCCAGATGGCCTCGTAGGCCGGGCTGACATAGAGGACCCGGCCCGTCCTGGCATCGCAGACCCAGAAGACGTCGCGTATGTTCTCCGCCATCTCGCGGAACCGCTCCTCGGCCTCCAGGCCGTGGCGGGGCCCGGCGGGCGCGCCCGTCGCCCTCAGTATCGCGTCGGGCAGCCGCTCCAGGCGGTCCTTGTGGACGAAATCGCGGGCCCCGGACCTGATGCACCCGACGGCCCGGTCCTCGCCGATGGAGTCCGACACGACGATGTACGGGACATCGGGCAGCCTGAGGAGGGCCGACTCTAGGGCGTCCGTCCCGTCGTAGCCCGGGACGCAGTGGTCGGCAAGGATCAGGTCGACGCCCCCGCGCGCGAGCGCGGCCTCGAACTCGGAGCGGTTCTTGGCCCGCTCGAAAACCAGCGAGAGCCCCGTCGACGCCGCCTCGCGCCGGATCAGCTCATGGTCCTTCGGATCTGCCTCCAGGTTGAGCACGCGCAGGGGATCACGATTCATTCGGAATGGCGCCACCCAGGGGGACGGGCCGCCGGACGGAGACTTGGTCCCGACCCACGGCTAGGCAAGGCATTCCGTGTCAGCGAAGGGCGTGGTAAAGGGCGAAGAGCCCGAAAGCCAGGAGCGTGGCTCCCGAGACGCGGTTAACCGTCCTCATCCAGCCCGAGTCAACGCGCGTGCGGAGCGTGCCCGCGGCGGAACTCAGGATGAACCACCATGCGGCCGAGCCGAGGAAGACGCCGAGCACCAGCAGGCTCGCGGGCAGGTAGCTGGACGACAGCCCGACGCCGAAGGACGCAAACACGGCCGTGAAGGAGATGATCGTCGCCGGATTCGTGAGGGTGAGGACGAGCGTGGAAGCGTAGACGGACCGGGGCCGGCCCTCGCCCTCGGCCGCCGGGCCGGTCGCGGGCCCGCTCAGGAATGTCCGGGCGCCCAGGTAGAGGAGGAATGCGCCCCCCGCGAAGGCGAGCCCCTGGCGGTGCCCGACGAGGAATCCCGAGACCGCGGTGAGGCCGAATCCCGCGACGCAGCCATACGCGGCGTCCGCGGTGGCGGCGCCGAGGCCCGCCATGAAACCCATCCAGGCGCCGTCCCGCAGCGATCGCCGGATGCAGAGGACGCCGATCGGGCCGACCGGCGCGGCTATGGAGAAGCCGATCACAAGGCCCTTCAGGAGGAACAATGGCAGGGTTTCGGGCACGGCGTTCGGTTGGTGTGCGGCGATGCTCCCCGAGGTTCTGGCGGCGGTCCACGCAAATTGGGGCTTCGGCCCGCGGCTCCCCGGTCCCATTTTGTGCTGCCACTTCCCCGCGCCTGGGCCCACCCTCGGTCATGGAAAAACGTCCGTTCGCCGAGCTCGGGGTGTCGCCCGAGATCCTGAAGGCAGTCGACAAGCTCGGCTACGAGGAGGCTTCCCCGATCCAGACGGCCGTCATCCCCCTTGCGCTCAAGGGTCGCGATGTCGTCGGCCAGTCCGCGACCGGGTCCGGGAAGACGGCCGCATTCGCCATCCCCGCGATCGAGCTCTCGAAGGCGCAGCTCCACAAGGTCCAGTGCCTCATCCTGTGCCCCACGCGCGAACTCGCCGTGCAGGTCGCCGAGGAGACGGGGAAGCTCCTCCTGTTCAAGCGCGGCCTGCACGTCGTGCCGATCTACGGGGGCCAGTCCTACGAGCGGCAGTTCCGGGCCCTGGCGGCGGGCGTGCAGATCGTCATCGGCACGCCCGGAAGGGTCATGGACCACATGGAGCGCGGCACGCTGAAGCTCGACGGCCTGCGCCTCGTGGTGCTGGACGAGGCCGACCGCATGCTCGACATGGGGTTCCGCGACGACATCGAGCGCATCCTCTCGGCGGTCCCCCCGGAGCGCCAGCTGCTGTTCTTCTCCGCCACGATCCCCAGGGCGATCCAGGACCTCATCGGGCGCTATTCGCGCGACCCCGAGTGGATACGGGTCGAGTCGCACGCGCAGAACGCGCCGCAGGTGGACCAGGTCTTCTACGAGGTCGACTGGCGGTCGAAGCTCGAGGTCCTGACGCGGCTCATCGACCTCAACGACTTCCGCTACGGCCTAATCTTCTGCAGCACGAAGGTCATGGTGGACGAGCTCGACGAGCACCTTCACGCGAGGGGGTACGCGACCGACAGGCTCCACGGGGACCTGAGCCAGATGCAGCGCAACCGGGTGATGGAGAAGTTCCGCAAGAGGGCGTTCGAGTTCCTGGTCGCCACCGACGTCGCGGCGCGGGGCCTCGACGTCGACGATCTCGAGGTGGTCTTCAATTTCGACCTCCCGAACGACGCGGAGGACTACACGCACCGGATCGGCCGAACGGCGCGGGCCGGCAAGTCGGGCAGGGCCATCACCTTCGTCTCCGGCCGCGAGCTCTACAAGCTGCAGAGCATGATTCGCTTCGCCAGCCTGAAGATCCGCCGCGAGCGGGTGCCCTCCCTCGACCAGGTCGAGGAGGCGCGGGCGAGCGTTTTCCTCGAGAAGCTCCGGGGGGTCCTGGACTCGGGGAAGTTCGAGAAGCACGACAGGATGATCGACCGGCTCTTGGACCAGGGCTACGCGAGCACCGACATCTGCTCGGCGCTGATCCAGATCCTCAAGGGCGGCTCCGGCCCCAAGGCGCCCGAGGGCAAGGCGAAGCGCGTCCCGTCCGAGAGGGCCGAGGCCGAGGCGCCGGCCGCGGCGCGGGGGGCTCCGCCCCTGGCTGCGGAGCCCGTCCCCCGGACGGGCAGGGAGGCGGGGATGACCACGCTCTTCCTCAATGCCGGCAGGAAGCACCTGGTGACGACGGCCGAGATTGTCGGGAAGGTGACCGGGGTCACGCGGCTTCCCGCGAATGCGGTGGGCGCGATCGACATCCACCAGAGGCACGCCCTGGTGGACGTCGCGAGCGATTGCGCGGGCCTGATCCTCGAGAAGTTGAACGGCATCCGCATCCGGGGGCACGCGCTCAAGGTCAGCCGGGCGACACCCGAGGAGAGGGCGCTGGCGTGACTGGGGCCGGCACCGGCGTGGGTCGAAGACCCCATGGCGCGCGCGGTCCCCGGGGTGGTATCTTGGCGGGGTAGGGCCCTGGCTCTCCATTCCTGGAGAACCAGGCGGCGCACCGGAGGCGGCCGGGGCGCTTGCCGCGTTCCGCCGAAATGAGGGAGTCCTTATGTCACTCGGTTTCATCCTGTTGGTCGTCTTCTTCCTGCTGCTCCTCGGAGCGCTGCCCACGTGGCCGCACAGCCGAAACTGGGGCTACTATCCCAGCAGCGGATTCGGGCTCGTTCTCATCGTCGTGCTCCTGCTTGTCATCTCGAACCGCATTTAGGCTGAACACCCGGCCATTTTCCTCATGTCCAAAATATTCCTGGCGCTCTTCCTGGTCGTCTTCGGCCTCAACCTCCTGTTCGGGCTTCCCGTTCCCATCTGGGTCACCGGGATCCTCGCCCTCGTTGCGGGGGTCATGGTCCTCATGGAGCATTTCCGGCTGGGCGTGGAAAAGAGGTAGCGGCGCGCCTTCCGCTGGCGGCGCCTGCGGGCGCGGGCTGGGCGTTTGACTTTTCGCCGGGGGCGACGAGATAGTGTCCGGCGCATGATCTCCAACACTGGGCGCGGCGTGTTGCTTTGCGCCGGCGTACTGGCCGGGATTTCGACGGCCCTGGCGGCCGCCGGCGAGCCTTCGGCCGTCCGGTACCCGGGCCTGCTCCTGGTCGCCAACAAGGGCGACCACACGCTCTCCATCGTGGATGCGGCGGCCGGGCGCCAGCTGGCGGTTGTCGAGGAGAGCGGGGACACGGGCCACGAGGTGGCGGCATCGCCTGACGGCAGGCGCGCCTTTGTCCCGGTCTACAGCAGCGCCGGCGTGGGCCAGGCGGGCACGGACGGGCGCCTCATCGACGTGATTGACCTGGGAAGGCGCGCGGTTGTCGCGACGATAGACCTGGGCAAGGGGCTTCGCCCGCATAGGCCGGTCTTCGGGCCGAAGGACGGGATGCTCTACGTGACCACCGAGCTCGACAACTCGGTCACCGTGATCGACCCCACGACGCTCAGTGTCGTCGGCACGATCCCGACGGGCCGCTCCCAGTCGCACATGCTCGCGATCTCGGGCGACGGCCGCAGGGGCTACACCGCGAACGTCAGCTCGGGCACGGTTTCCGTCCTCGACCTCGAGTCCCGGACGCTGGTTGCGGTGATCCCGGTCGCGACGGTCGTGCAGCGCATATCGGTCTCCGCGGACGGCCGCTGGGTGTTCACGGCCGACCAGACCAAACTCCGCCTTGCCGTCATCGACACCGCCGCGCAGGCCGTCAGCACTTCGATACCCCTGCCGGGCATAGGCTTTGGGACGACGGCGACTCCGGACGGCAAGTGGCTGCTGGTGACGCTTCCGGCGCTCAGGATGCTCGGGCTCGTGGACCTGGCGACGATGAGGGTGGTGCGCACGCTCGACATGCCGAAGGCGCCCCAGGAGATCCTCGTCCGCCCCGACGGGGCGCTCGCCTTTGTCTCATGCGACTCGAGCCGGCAGGTCGCTGTCGTCGACCTCGGCGCTTGGAGGATCGCGGGACTCATCGACGTCGGGCCGGTTGACGACGGCCTTGCCTGGGCGGCGACCAACTGAACCCGGTCCCGGGATTGCCCCTGCTATCGGGGGCCGAAGTGCCTTGCGTAGATCTCGCTGCACGCGCCCGCCATCGAGAAGTCCTTTGCGGTGAGGCCGCCCTCGGAATGGGTGGTGAGGGCCAGCGTCACCTTGTTCCAGCGGATGTCGATGTCCGGATGGTGGTCGCTCTTCTCGGCCCTCTCTGCGACCCGGTTGACGAAGTCGATGGAATCCAGGAACCCCGCGAACTCGAACCTCCGGTAGATCGCGCGCCCGCGCCTCTTCCATAGCGGAGTCGCCTTGAGGCGGAGCGCGGCCTGTGCGGGGCTCAGGGGAGGCATGGCCTAGCCTTTCAGGAGGTGATCGGCCGCGAGCACGAGGAAGACATAATCGGAGGTCGCATAGCCCAGGCAGTACTCGCCCTGCTGCCAGAGGAAAGGCCACTCGAGCAGCTCCGGGAAGTCGGGCCTGATGAGCGCCGTGCCGGACGCAACGCCCCCGGGGATGTACGACCAGTCGGCCCGGTTCATGCCGTAGGCCGGGATCATCGACTTGGCTCCGACCCCAGAGACGAACGAGGCGGTGTTCGGCCCCGGGTGGCAGCCGAGGATGAAGTCGAGCGCGTGGAAGAGGTAGGTCGCCGGGAAGATGTCAGGCGCGCCCACGTGCAGGAAGTACTGCTGGACGCCGAAGCGCTGGATGTTCCAACCCGCCCCCCAGATGTCGGGCTCATAGGGAATGCCGTAGGGAGTCCTCGTCTCCCGGGTGTCCACCTGCCTGCGGTAGGCCTTGAGGGCCTCCCGTATCTTCGCGGCGTAGGCCGGGTCGTTGACGAGGGCGAGGGAGCGGGCGCCGAGCCACCCGAAGCGCGAGACGCGGGCCGCGATCGAATCGCCGAGGCCGACGATCACCTCGGCGTACTTTTTATCGCCGGTCGTCTGGTAGAGCTCGATCGCGGCCTCGAGACGCGAGAGCGAGGTGTCGGGCGCCTTCGCGCTCACCCAGAGCTCCTCGGCGATACGCAGGCAGTCCTTCGCGAGCGGGTCGTTGAATCCCGTGAGCGCGCGCGACGCGGCGGCCAGTCCGCCGGCAGCGTCCAGCTCGCGGGCCGGGTTCTCCTCGGTGAACACCCAGCGGTCGTCCGCCGAACCCGGCGAGCCGAGGGGCGGCAGGTGGTCGATCTTCGGCTCCGACTGGTCGCCCGCGACCGCCGCCTCGGCCAGCACCTTCATCGCCTCGCCGTCCTTGTCGTGAAAGACGGTGTTGTCGGTCATGTCGGCCGCGTCCCCGAGTATCGTGTACTGGTGGAGCGATGCGTCCTGGATCCCCCGGTAGAGGCGCCCCATCGCGTTGTAGCCGCCCACGACCGTGAGCACCCCGTGCTCGATCTGCTGGAGGACGTCCGGTTTCCCGTCGGGCTGGTGGATCTCCACGATGTGCCTCTCCTGGTCGATGGTTGTGTTGTCGAGCGCCGGGTGGAAGAGCTCCCAGGCGAGCGCCAGCCCGTGGACCGTGTCGATCTGCGACTCGATGCGGTAGTCGTGGTCTCCCGCGTCGAACCAGCCTCCCTTGTCGAGGCCCGGGACGTGATCGCCCGGCTTGAACTTCGTGAGCGTCGACGGGCCCTGAATGTAGCCGTCAAAGTGGTTGTGGTTGATGGGCGCCATGAGCGCGTCGTCCATGTGCGAGAGCCCGTGCCAGACGCGGTAGTGGTCGCTCACCCTCATGTGCCCCATCTGCACCGGAAGGAAGTATTCGATCGTCGGCTGCCAGACGTTCCGCTCGAACACGTGCTCGCTGATCTGGAAGGGGTTCGAGCGCTGGTCGCCGTAGCCGACCTCGTACATGCCCGGCTTCACGACGTCCGTGAAGTCGTACTGGAGGTAATGGTAGCGCAGGAAGCGGCCCCAGTCCTTCGCGCGCTGCTCGGAGACCTTCTCGAGGCCGGCGCCCGTGACCCGGTAGAGCGCGACGGGCATGAACTGGGTCTCGTGGCGGTCGAGCTCGATCACGGCGACCTTGGGCTGCCTCGGGTGGTAGCCGACCTGCGACACCTGGATGACGGGATCGGACTTCCAGCCCGGGATCGCGTTCGGCGTCACGAGCCACCGGATGGCGCCCTTGGCCTCGCCGGCCGGCACCAGGGCTCGGACGACAAACCAGCCGTTGTTGTGCTGGGCGCGCCCGTCGAGGAGCTGGATCTCGCCGCCGTGCACGGACTCGATCGTCATGCGCTGGCGGTCGTCCTCCGGGACCACGGTCAGCTTCGGGCCGTGGCCAAGGGGCTCCAGCTCATAGTCCCCGTCGACGGCGGCCCCGGGTCCGTTCGCCTGGCGCGGGAAGGTCCCGAACTGCTCGCCTATGGCGAAGGTCTTCCCGAAGAGGACGCCGGGGAACAGCTCCAGGTTGAATCCCACCTTTCCGACCCACTCGGCCGGCAGGGGCTTGTCCAGGTCCACGATTATCCAGAACGACCGCCCGTCGGGCTTAACCGTGACGTCATATTCAAGCTTCAGGTCGGGATAGGTGATCGGGTTGAGTCCCCGGCGGTCCTGGCTCCAGTTGGGATAGGCCATGTGGACGCTGATCTCCTGGGCCGACCGGTCGACGTGCCGGCGGCCGACCAGGGGCGTCGGCTGCCACTGCCCCGGAGTCGGCTCGAGGCGGATGTCGCCGTTGGTGGCGACCCGCTGGCCGTTCTGGATGATGCCGACGCCGCCCTGGTGGCCCTCGGGATAATAGTCGTGCGCGAGCATGACATTGAGCCCGCGCATCTCCAGGTACTCCTGGTCGTTTATCGCGAGCGACTCCTGGCCCGCGGCCGTGGTGGCTGCGGAGGCGGCTATAGCAAGGGCGATTCCAAGGAGACGGTGCATTGGGCGGGAAGTTGGCATGGGGTTGGTGCTCGGCGCCCCTTCACGCGAAGAGAAGCGCAGGCGCGAGTCGCCAAAGGTTTACCGATAGTCACCGCATGGCAATACCGTCCGTCCAGAAACTCGGGGCACTACACGTCGATCGCCACGACCTCGTGAGCCGCGACCGAGGGAACGCGCACCTCCAGCCATCCCGGGCCCTGGAGGAATTCCGGTGTTGCTTCTGCCACGAGCAGCCTGACGGAGCGGGCCTTGAGCCCGTCCGGCAGCCGGACGCGCACGCGCTGCTCGCTCAAGGGGAGCAGCTCGCGGACCGGCCCCTTCATCATCATGGGATTGGACAGGTTGACCAGGTGCACGGTAATCGAGCCCTTCTGACGCCACAGGGTGACATCGAGGACGCCGGCTCCGGCGACGGCGACGGGAGGATCCTCGTTCGTGGCCCACGAGACGGCGTTCTTCATCAGCCTGCCGTGGTCGACGGCAAGCACCTCCCAGTAGGTCCTGTCGATGTCCCAGGGGAAGTAGACCACGCGGCCGCCGCCCGGGAACTCCCTCATGAAGACCTGTGCGATGTCGGTGCGCGGACGGCGGGGGTAGACCTTCTCCATCGGCAGGTCGGGATAGGAAGGGATGAGCGTCAGGGGGGAATCCGACTTGGGAGGCCTGGGCTCCACGAGCACCCGCCACACCCCGTGGATTATGCGGGGCGCGTCCTCGAGGCCGAGGAGAAGCGGATGCGAGGGCGACTCCTCGTGCTCCAGGCGCAGGTAGGCGTTGTGCATGGGCCCCTCCATCCGGCCCGTCCACGACGCGCCGAGCAGGTCGGCGAGCCCGAAGTCCCTGCGGCGCGCGCCCCATTCGTCGTCGAGCGAGGTCTCGGACGTGGCCACCAGGCTGCCGCCGCGGGCCACGAACTGCCGCAGCTGATCGCACTGCGCGCCGGAGAGGGCCGCAATGTTCGGAAGGATGAGCGTCCGGTACGGGGCGAGGTGCTCCGTGTCGAGCAGGCGGTCGTGCACCATCTCGAACGGGATGCGGGCCTCGATGAGCGCCTGGTGCCAGCCGAGCCCCGCGTCCTCAACGCTGTTTGGAGCGGCCGTCCCGGCATGGAACCAGCCCGTCTGCTGCGAGTAGACTATGGCGACCCGCGCGAGCGGGCGCTCGTTTCGCAGGTAGCGCTCGCAACGGTGGCACCACCCGTAGATATCCTCGACCGGCTTCAGCCAGCGCGGGTCGCTTATGGTCCCGCCAAACTTTGTGAACCAGGGGCGCATGCCGTTGGCGACGCCGTCCGCGACCCAGAGCCTGGTCTCGTCGGGGCTCTGCACGGCGTCCTTCCAGCGGTAGACCTCGTCCAGCCCCACGCTGAAGATCCCGACGACCGGCTTGCCACCCATGGCCGCGCGAAACTCCTTGGCGTTCTTTCCGTTGGCCCAAGGCGCCATGAGGCCCCTGCGCGACTGCCGGTCGGCCATCAGGGTCGGCGCCAGCTCGCCGATCCGCTTCATGTCGAGCGAGCTGGTCGCGCCGCCTCCGGTGTTCGGGATGACGCACGAGTCCGGGTTGATCCTGCGCACCTCGGCGTCCCAAAGGCGCCACAGATCGAAGAGACGGTCCTGGCGCCAGAGCACATAGGCGCGCCGCGCCGGGCCCACGGAATCGCCCGGCTGGGGCAGCTCGAGGCCCGTGGCGCCCCGGAAATTGGCCCGGCAGTGCTCGCAGTAGCACATGCCGGCGCCGTCCCAGCGGTTGATGAAGACGCCGTCCACGCGGTAGCGCGACATGATCTCCTTCGTGACGTCGGTCATGAAGTCGAAGTTGTACGGGCCGAGGCCGCAGGTGACCCACATCTCGGGCGACGCCCAGTGCCGGCGGGGCCTTCCGTCCTCGCCCACAGCAATCCAGTCCGGGTGGGAGGCCTGGACGTCGTCATACGTGGCATGGGGATCCGTGCGGGCCAGGACGACCATGCCGAGCCTGCGGCAGCCCGAAACAAGCTCGCCGAACACGTCCCTTCCGCCGAGCCAAGCGCTGCGGTGGTGGAAGGGGACCTGCGTTGGGTAGTACGCAACGCAGCCCCCGGCGCTCAGGCAGACGGCGTCGGAGTGGGTGCGCTGGAAGTAGTCGAGCCAGAATTGGGGGTCGAACTTGCCCGGGTCGTCCTCGACGAGCGTGAGCTGCGCCCAGCGCATGGGCTTCTCGACCCACGAGGGCGACGGCGGGCCGCCCGGCTGGTCCGGGGTCGCACCCTCGGGGCGAAGCGTGAGTTTTCCAAGGGTGACGGCGGCACCGGCGACTGCGGAGGCCTTCAGGAACTTCCGGCGGGATAGATCGTGCATGGGGTGAATAAGGGTCAAGGCCCGCCTCCCTCGGGGAGGGCCGCCGCCTTGGGGTCCCCTCCAGCTTCGCGGCGGGAAGGGTGACCGGCCCCGCGGCCCGGCGGGACTGGCCCCGCCTACGGGGCGGGCGGGACCGGCTCGTTTTGGTTGGCGTACTGCAGCGCCTGTTTCAGCTGGGCGATCGCGTTGTCGCACGCCACGAGGGCGTCGGCCCGGTGGCCGCCGAAGTCGTGGGCCGCGGCCTGCATGTCGGCCTTCGCGGCCTCGAGCGCGCGGATCGCCGCGCGGATTGCAGGGTGGCGGCCGCGCGCGGGATGCTGGAGGCCGGGCGCCCCCGGGGCCGTCGGCGGGGGTGTGGCCGAGTTTTCCTGGGCCATGGCCGGGCACGCAAATGCGCAGATTCCTGCAAGCAGGATCGCGCAGGCGGGTAGGGAGTGCTTTTTCATCGGGTTTCTGGGGATTGAATGTTCTCCGGAGCCATCTGACCCTAGGGGAGCCGGGGCCCCGGAACAATACCGACCTTGGGCCGCCCTGCGGCGGGCGGCGCCTCACCTGGCCTGCGTGTCCCTTTCGCGGCCTTGTTTCAGCGAATCCAATGCCGTTGTCATCGCGGGAAGTGCGTAGAGCCGTGCAAACGCCAGGGCCCCAAGGTTGACGGGACGTGAAACGACCTTTGCCTCCCGGATAGCGCTCACAACCAGGGCCCCAAACTCCGCGGGCTTGAGATCGACCCAGTCTCGCGGCACGGGAGCGCCCTCCCCAAGGTACACCACGCGCTGGTCGGCCGCGAGATAGACGCTTGCGTCCTTGGCCGGGTCTCCTGACAGGTCGTGCACGACCAACGGGTGCTCCTTGCTGTAACGGCCGAGCGCCAAGTCGAGCCAGCTCTTCATCCTGACCAGCTGCTCCGCGGACCGAAGCGTCTGCTGCAGGTTCAAAGGGGCGCCGGGGCTCTCGCCCTTGTCGCGGAGTGCCACCACCAGCCCTTTGAAATCATACCTGTCCAGGTACAGTGCGTGCATCTGGCGCATCAGATCCTTGCGGTTCGACGATTCCTCCGAAAGCTCCCCGGCCAGGTCGCCGGCTGCGGGAGCCGCCGCGACCGCAGGCGCCGGATTCGCCGCGACCGACGGGGAGGCTGCGGCGGGAGCCGGCGCGGCATCGCCCGCGGCCGCCCGCCCGCCGCGCCGCGCGATAACAATTGCGGCGATCGCGACCACGGCGACAATGGCGCCCGCCACGCCCGCAAGTGCCTTTTTTCGCCCCGGCTTCTTGGCTCCGGGCGCGACATCCGGGCTCCCCAGGCCCAGCGCCTGGGCCTCGAGGAGAAGCCGGTAGACGGGCATGGCCTGGGCGATGTTCTTGAGGTCCCTGGCGCCCAGGCTCACCGCCTGCATCTCGAGCTTGTTCTTAACGACGTCGTACACGGTCTGCGATATGCAGATTCCGCCGGGCTCAGCCTCCGCCTGGAGGCGCGCGGCGATATTGACGCCGTCGCCCATCACATCCTGATCCTGCACCAGAACGTCGCCCAGGTGGATGCCGATGCGGTGCTGCAGCGGCCCTCCGGGCGCGAGGTCCTTGGATTCGGCTGCGAATTGGCGCTGCATCGCCAGGGCGCACGCGACGGCCTGCACGGCGCTCGTGAACGTGAGCAGCAGGCCGTCTCCGGTGGTCTTCAGCACGGCGCCCTCGTGCTCGGCGCAGAGCCGGCGCATCTCGGCAAAGTCGCGCTGAAGGAGCTTCAGAGTGCCGACCTCGTCGGAATGCATCCGTGCGCTGAAGCTGACGACATCGGTGAAGACGATGGCGGCCAAGGTCCTCTGGCTGGGAACGCGAGGGGCGGCAGGGGTCTCGGGGTCCATTTTTGAGCCTGTTCAGATACGGACCGCGGCTGCCCATGGCAACCTTCTCCTCGGTGTCCCGCTCCGGGCGCCCTGCCCTGGGCGATGCAGGCTGGAGGCGCAGATCCTTCGGGGGCTACGGGGCAGCCGGTGTCCCTCGGCCGTCGGGATTGGCTTGTCGGCTCCTCCGGACTCGAGGTTAGTTGTGCCGAGGAAGGCCATCCCCATGGAACCAAACGGACCAATCCAAGACAGGCTTCGTTCACTGGGGGTGTCCGCGTCCGACGTCGAGGAACGCTTCATCCGCGGGAGCGGGCCCGGGGGCCAGAAGATCAACAAGACCTCGTCCACGGTCAGGCTTCGCCATGGGCCTTCGGGAATAGAGGTCCGTTGCCAGGCCGAGCGCTCCCAGGCTGCAAACCGGGAACGCGCCTGGCACGAGCTGTGCGACAGGCTCGGGGTACGGGCGCGCGAGGCAAGCGACGCGGCGCGCCAGCAGCTTGAAAAGGGGCGCAGGCGCAACCGCCAGAAAAGCCATGGACAGAAGGTCCGTATGATCGAGATGAAAAAGCATCGCGCTAGGCACAAGGCGTGCCGCGGCCGCGTCAGCGAGGAATGACGGTCCGTGGCTCGGATCGCACGGCGCTCCCCGGCCCGGTGGCGCCCGCGGGCGCTACCGCCTCGCAAGGGCGTCGACCAGGTTCCTGCGGGCGCCGGAATTGCCGGGGTCGATCGCCAGGGCCCTCCTGAACTCGGCGATCGCCTCGTCCGAGCGGCCGAGCTGCAGGTAGCCGAATCCGAGGCCATTGTGGGCCGCCGAGGAATTCGGGTTCTGCCCAAGGGCTCGCCGGAACTCCTCGATGGCGGCGTCGACCCGGCCCGCCTGCAGCAGGGCGTTCCCGAGATTGGTCCTGGCAGTGGCAAACCCGGGGTCGATGTCCAGTGCGCGCCTGAAGTCCGAGATCGCCTGCTCGAGGCGGCCCCTCTGCGCCGAAGCGGAGCCGAGATTGGCGAGAACCCGAACGTCGTCCGGGTCTAGCTCAAGGGCCTTCTGGAACTGGACGATGGCCTCGTCCGTCCTCCCCGTCCGCAGGAAGGCGTCGCCGAGGCCTGCGTTGGCCTTTGCCAGGTCGGGCTTCAGTTCCAGGGCCCTCGAATAATGCGAGATGGCCTCGTCCACGCGGCCCGCCTGCAGGAGCGCGCTGGCGAGATTGTTTTGGGCGAGGACGTTGTTCGGCTCGATCTCGAGGGCCCTCCCGTACTGCGCGAGTGCCTCGTCGGTGCGCCCCTCCTCTGAAAGGGCGTCGCCCAGGTTCACATAGGCGGCGGCGTTCTGCGGCGCGTAGCGCAGCGACGCTCGGATGTCGGCCTTGGCCTCGTCCAGGCGGCCGTCCTTCACGAGGGCGGACGCAAGGTTGTTGTACGCCATCCAGCACGAGGGGTTGCGCGCAATCGTCGTCCGCCAAAGCGTCTCAGCGTCGACGTACATCGCGCATTGGCGCCAGGTCAGGGTCCCCAGGGCGACAACGACGCCGAGCGCCGCCGCCTGCGACGCCCTGCGCAGGCGGGGCGAAAGATCTGCGGCCGCCAGGGTGAGCGCCGCGGCCGTCGCCGAAATCACGGCGGCCGCCGCCAGGTATTGGAAATGGTCGGCGACAAACGAGTAAAGGAAGGGGAATACGCTCACGAATCCGAGCGCCGGCGAAAGCGTCCCGGCAAACAGGAGGGCGGCGGCAAGGGGCCCCCGGTTCCTGCCTCTCAACGCCCAAAGCACCGCCAGGGCGGCGGCCGCAGCAGCCGGGAACGCATACTGCGCCGGGCTCCCCGAGTCTATGGACCAGCGCGGGTAGATGAAGGCCAGGTCCGTCGGCCAAAGGATCTTTTCCAGGTAAAACCAGACCGCGCGCCCCGCCACGAGCATGCGCTCGGCGAGGCTCAGCTGAAAGGCGGCGCCGCTCGCGCCCACGTAGGTCCGCTCCATCCAGCTCGTCACGACTCCGGCCCCGGCCCCCAGGGCCAGCCAGGGCACGAGGGGAAGCACGTCGCCCTTTGGGGAGAGGCGCCCGCGCTTCCACCAGAGAATGACAAGGAGTGCCGCGGGGAGGGTTGCCGTCACGCTCTTGCTGAGCAGCGAAAGGATGAAGACCCCGATCCCGAGGCCATACCAGCGTGCCCGGCGCTCCCGGTCGAACCTGAGATAGGCGAGCGCCGCCGCGAGGCAGAGCAGCGCCGAAAGCGTGTTCTTCTGCTCGGATATCCACGCGACCGACTCGACGCAGACCGGGTGCAGGGCAAAGGCCACGGCCGCCGGGTGCGCGCCGGGCAGGGCCAGCATCCGCAGAACCCGGAAGAGCAGGTAGGCGACGCCGGCGTGCAGCACGATGTTGGTGAGATGGTACCCGAGCGCCGAGCCGCCCCACAGCAGGTGTTCCAGCCAGAATGCGCTGTGCAGCAGCGGGTAGTATTGCTGGGTCGCCCCGGGCTCGGTCCAGATCCGCCAAAGGCCGTGGAGCGAGCGCAGGTCCGGACGGGTGACGTGGGACTCGTCGTCCCAGATGAATCCGGCCCGCCACGCCCTCTGGTAGGCGAGCAGCGTTGCTGCGAGCAGCACGAGGCCGAAAAGGGCGTCGGCCAACCAGGGGCCGGTCGACGCCTCGCCGGCTGCGAGCCCGGATCGGGTCGGTCCGGCGGGACGCGGCCCTGCGGCTGCTGCCCTGCCGGGATCGTCCTTTGGGCCTCTACTCATGGGATTGCCTTGCCCGCGCCAGTCCGGGGCAGCGGGCCCCTCAGGCGCCCAGGGCCTCCTTGAAATGGCGCCGGCACATCGCCACGTAGCGGTCGTTGCCCCCGATCTCGACCTGGGCGCCCTCCCTAACGGCCCTGCCGTCCGCTCCAATCCGCAGGTTCATCGTGGCCTTGCGCCCGCAGTGGCAGATGGTCTTAAGCTCGATCAGGTTGTCGGCCAAGGCAAGGAGCTCGGCGCTGCCGGGGAAGAGCTTGCCCTGGAAGTCGGTGCGCAGGCCGTAGCA
>CAZNNO010000072.1:0-18414 GCA_964574435.1 uncultured Opitutaceae bacterium | reverse complement strand
GGGATCAAGCTCGGCATCTGCGGCGAGCACGGGGGCGATCCCGACTCGGTGAAGTTCTGCCACCGGATCGGCCTCTCCTACGTCTCCTGCAGCCCGTTCCGCGTCCCGGTGGCCCGGCTTGCCGCGGCGCAGGCCGCTGTCGCCGAGCTGCAGGCGAAGAGGAAATAGCGCCCGAAGAGGAGCCTCCCGCCACGCCGGCCGGAAGGCGGCGCAGCCCCCGGGCCCGCGAATCCGGGGCTCGCCGCCCCGTTAGCGGCTTGTCTTCGCGCGGTCCCGGGGGTTTCCTACAGCCAATGGTCCCGAATTTCGACCACCATCGGATTTTCGTCGGCACGTACACGAAGGGGACGAGCCGCGGGATCTACTCGGCGGCGCTCGACGGGACCAACGGGGCGCTGGGAGAGCCGGTGCTCGCGGCGGAGGCCCCCAATCCCTCGTTTCTCGCGCTGTCGCCTGACCGGCGCCTCCTCTACGCCGTCTGCGCCGGTCCCGGCTGGGCGTCATCATTCCGGATCGCGCCCGGGGAGGCCGGGCTGACGCCCGTCCATCAGGGGATAGCCGGCACGGGCCCGACGCCCTGCCACATCGCCGTCGACGCGACGGGCAGGGTCGCGATAGCGGCCAACTACCACCTGGGGCTAGCCGCGGCAATCCCGCTCGGGTCCGACGGGTCCCTGGGCACGCCCCATGTCGTGGCGCACCGCGGCAAGGGGCCCCATCCCACCCGCCAGGAGACCTCGCACGTCCATTCCGCCAACTTCTCGCCCGACGGGCGCTTTGCCGTCGTTTGCGACCTCGGGCTCGACCGGATCTACACCTACGCCATTGACCGCCAGGCCGTTGCCCTGAAGCCCGGCAACCCGCCGTTCGTCGCCACCGCTCCGGGCGCCGGGCCCCGCCACCTCGCGTTCGGCAAGGACAGGCGCCACGCCTACGCGGTGAACGAGCTCGACAGCACGCTGGTGGCCTACGACTTCGAGCCGTCAAACGGCGCCCTGCACGCGCGCCAGAGCGTCACGCTGCTGGCGCCGGGCTACAAGGGCGAGTCCTCCGCGGCGGAGGTGCGCGTGCACCCAAACGGGCGCTTTGTCTACGCCTCGGTGCGCGGACCCGACACTCTCGCCGTTTTCGCCGCGGACGCTTCGAGCGGCTCGCTTTCGGCCATTGAGATTGTCCCGTGCGGCGGCAACGGGCCGAGGAGCTTCGCGGTTTCCCCGGATGGCAAATGGCTCGTCTGCGCCCACCAGAACTCGGACACGCTTTGCGTCTTCCGGGTGAACGCCGACTCGGGCCGCCTGCATCGGATTCCGGGGACCGTGCCGGCGCCGATGCCGGTCTGCGTCCTGTTCGCAGCCTGAGCGGGGCCCCGGGGCTCGTCAGGGCATCTTGAGGACCGTCTCTATCGCACCCAACACCCCAGACTGGCTAAAGGGCTTCTCGAGCAGGACGTGGGCTCCGAAGTTCTTGGCAATCCTCAGGTAGGAATCCCGCGCGATATGGCCTCCGCCTGACATCGCGATGATCTTCACGTCGGGGAACTTCTTGCGGACCTCCGTGATGAACTCAAGGCCGTCGCGCTCGGGCATCAGCAAGTCGGTGATGACGACCTGAATCGAGTTGGAGGCGAGCAGCTTCGGGGCCTGGATCCCGTCCTCCGCCGCCAGCACCGTGTAGCCCGACGCCTCCAGCATCAGGCAGAGCAGCTCCCGAATCCCGGGTTCGTCATCGACTACCAGTATCGTGCAGGCGGGCATTAGGTTGCCATCAGTGTTGTCGATGCTAGGGTTGATCCGGACGCTTGGGCAAGCCCATGCGTCCCAGCATCATTCCGCAATCATTTAAATGGCCGATTTTCTCCCGACCCTCCCCAAGGCGCAGCGCGCATTCCTGATCGGCGTTCAGTCCTCCGAGATGCCCGAGGGCGAGGGGGAGGAACTCCTGGCCGAGCTGACAGAGTTGGTCGAGAACCTGGGCCTCTCGATCGTGAGGACAACCCTGGTGAGGCTGCGGTCCCCCTCCCCCGCCCTTTTCCTCGGCACCGGAAAGGCGGCTGAGCTGGCGGCGCTCGCCGAGGCGGACTGCGCGCAGGTCATCGTTTTTGATTCGGCGCTCTCGCCGGCGCAACAGCGCAACTGGGAGGAGCTTGCGGGGATGGCGGTCATCGACCGCCAGGAGGTGATCCTCGAGGTGTTCGCCGACAGGGCCCACACCCGGGAGGCCGTGCTGCAGGTCGCGCTCGCGCGGATGGAGTATTCGCTGCCGCGCCTCACCCGGGCATGGACCCACCTCTCGAGGCAGCGGGGCAAGGGCGCCCTCGGCGGCGAGGGTGAGACCCAGCTCGAGCAGGACCGACGTGTCGTCCGCAACCGGATCGCGCACCTCAAGGAGGAGCTCGCCCAGGTCGTGCGCCAGCGCGGGGTCCAGCGGACGCGCCGCGTGCGCGTCCCGCTTCCGACGGCGTCCATTGTCGGCTACACGAACGCGGGCAAATCGTCACTCCTGAACCGGCTCACGGGCTCCACGGTGCTGGCTGAGGACAAGCTTTTCGCGACGCTCGATCCCACGACCCGCCAGCTGGTGCTCCCGGGCAACCAGAAGCTCCTCCTCACCGACACGGTCGGGTTCATCCGGCGCCTGCCGCACGGGCTCGTCGAGGCCTTCAAGGCCACCCTCGAGGAGGTCCTGGTCGCCGATTTCCTGATCCATGTCGTCGACATAACGAGCCCCCACTTTGAGAAGCACCGCGCGACTACGCTGAGCGTGCTCGCCGAGCTCGGCGCCGGGGACCGGCCAGTCGTCAACGTCTTCAACAAGGTCGACGTCGCCGACGCCGCGGAGAGGCGCGCGGCGAGGCAGTCCGTCCCCGACGGCCTCTTCGTGAGCGCGCGCACCGGCGCCGGGATCGAGGCGCTCGAGGAGAAGTGCCGGGAGATGATCGCCCACGGCCTCGGGACCGTGCAGCTCCTCATCCCCCACGAACGCTACGACATCGTTGCCAGGCTCCATGCGCTCGGGCACGTCCAGGAGCAGGAGCACCGGGAGAACGGCGTTTTCGTGAAGGGCCGGTTCCCCCCGTCCCAGGCAGGGCTCCTCGGGCCCTTCATACAGAAGGGACCCGCGGCCGCGAGGAAAGTCAGGGGGTAGCCGGCGCCACTGACATGGTGTTATCCAGGCCGTCGCCGGAGACGATCGAGCAGATGGATATCTTCTCCTTGACGGTGTCCGCCCGTATCCGGCCCTTTTCGGTGAAGGAGACGTCGAGCGTCTCCCCCGTCGCCGGGTCGCGCAGGACCTCGGACGATCCGACCTTGAAGATCTGCCCCTGGGCGACGCCCTCGCGCGAGCCGCGGTTGATGTAGACCTGCGTTCCCTTGACCAGGATCACGTTCCCGCTCCAGTGCAGGTTCGGGATCTGCGTGATGATGAAGGCCACGGCGTCATCGATCGCGTGCTCCATGGCGGTCCCGACATTGGTCTTCTTGAAGCCGCCCATGTCGCCGCTCCAGTCCCTGTTCGTGAACCCGACCGACAGCCCGCTGCTCTTGACCTTGCCGAGCACCTTCTTCGAGGCCACGACCTGGCCCGTGGTCGAGTCAACGACGTAAAGGACGGCGTTGATCTCCGCCTCGTCGCCGCCCGCGCCGACCCGGATGCCCCCGAAGGCGAGACCCTCGTGCTGGCCCGACGTCGTCTGGAAGTTGGTAATCTCGCCCTTAATGAGGAGCTGCGCGGGCGTCATGAAGCCCGTCGCCGGTGCCTTGTCGCCGCCCGCGACGCGCCCGCTCTTGGCGAAGTCCTGCTCCTTCATTGCCGCGTCGCGCATGTCGGCCTCCCCGAGCACGATGAAGTGCCCCGACTGCTGGAGGGTGTCCGTGAGCATCGCGCCCCAGGTGTCCGAGAGCTGGAAGGGTCCGCTGTAGTTCGCGTGGTTCTCGAACTTGGTGACCGCGATGCTGAAGCGCAGGCCGCCGCTCGCGGCATCCGCAGGGGCGGCGGGCGCTTGAGCGCGGACGAACGCGGGCATGGCCAGGGAGGCTGAAAGAACGAGGAGCGCGTAGTTTTTCATGGCTGGATCTGCAGTGGGTGCGTTGGGGGTCTTTCGGGCTCCGGAGCTCGCAAACGGCATGAGGGGCTCATGCAACCGGCTGCCAGATCACGAACTTCCCGCGTTGGTGGACGCAGGCTTGATTGGCCGAACTGACACCGATTGGCAAGAACTACCCCGAGGCAGTCACCGGGGGGCGGCTGCGGCCTCGCCCCGATTGGCTCGGTCCAGCTCGTCCTGCGCTCGGGCCAGGTCCGCCAGAGCGCCCTTCAGCTCGTCCTGGGTCTGCGAGATGGCCTTCTCGAGCGCCGTGAGCGTCGCCGAGTCCGCGACGATCGCCACCTGCACGTCGGAGATGAGCTGCGGCGCGGGCTCGGGTGCGGCCGGCGGGGCGTTCGAGTCAAGCCCCCGGTCGTCCAGGACGGCCTTCAGGGCCGGCCAGACAAAGTCGTCGAAAGCCCTGGCCTGGCGCCTCGATTCCTCCTGCGAGATCTCGCCCCTTGCCACCCTCTGCTCGAGTCGCTTCGCGTAGAGCGCCCGCCGCGCCTCGGCCACGCCGCGCCCGACGTCGCGGTAGGCCCTCCTGACCTGCAGGAGCGCCGAGCGGTTCGCCACGACTGCCTTGCGGATGTCGTCAAGCGCCCGGCGCGCCGCGGCGAGCTGGCCCTTGCGCTGCGCCTCGATCTCCTCGAAGGTCGGCACCTTGATGGCGCGGGTGAAGCCGAGCGGGCGCCGTCCGAGGTTCTTCAGGTTCAGCTCGTAGGCAAAATGGGCGTCCGTGTGGTCGTAGAACCGGTAGAAGGCGTTCTCGGAGACCCGCGCTGGATTGCCGAGAATCGGCCCGAACACGATCAGCGCGTCGCCTGCCGTGGCGGCCGCCACAACGAGCAGCAAGAAAGCCCGCCAGGGCCGGTTCAGGGCCGGCAGGCCCTGCCACCACCTCGCGATGTAGAGCACGAGGGCCGGGAACACGGGCTGGTAGATGCGCGCTATCCACGTCCCGCGCATCTCCCAGCCCCCCGAGTCGCTCGGCGCCAGGTTGAGAGCCAGGAACAGCATGAGCCCGGTGCCAAGCAGGGCGACCTCCGCCACCTGGAAACGGATGCGCGAAGTCAGGGGATTGATGGCGAGGACGGCCAGGAAGAGCGCCGGGATGAAGATGAAATTCGAGGCGAAGAAGATGTCGAAGCCGTTGCCCGGCGCGCGCGCGATCTGCTGCCACCACCAGGCGCCGCCCGCCGGATGGAGGAACGAGTTTAGGACCAGGACGTAGATCCCCGAGTTGCCGTTCTGCAGGGGCTGGCGGAAGACGTGCCTGAGCGCGTACATCCACGCCGCCAGGGGAGCCAGCTGGATGAGCGCGGACGCCGCAGCCGCGAAGGGGCGGCGGCGCCACGCGAGGACCAGGATCGAGGCCGGAACGAAAAGGGCGGCAAAATCGTAGCCCAGGTACGCCAAGCCCATCGCGAGCGAAACGGCGGCGACGCCCGGGAAGCCCGCCTTGCCGGACAGCCTCACGAGCCCGAGCATCAGCAGCAGGCTGGCAGGGAAGATCACCGCGTACGTGTAGGGCAGGCCCGCCCAGTACGCGGCGCCCGGGTAGAGGGCCATCAGCCATCCCGCCATGATCGACCCGCGATCGCCTATCCAGCGGCGAAGCACCACGAGCGCCGCAACGAACGCCGCGGTGTTGAGGACCAGGCTCGTGAGGATCCCGCCGAGCTCGAAGCCGAGGACCTTCATGAGCGGCCAGGCGAGCACGGGAAAGAGGATCCTGCGCAAGAGGATCGCCTTGTCCCAGACCGAGCGATCCCTGCCGTCGACAAAATCATACAGTACCCGGAAATGGGGGTGGTCCTGGTTGAAGGCGTAGCCCGTCGCGGGCTGCACGAGGGGAAAATTCGTGTTCGCGTACGGGGAAAGCGTCCCTGTGTTGCAGTAGAGCCCGAAGAGAAGCAACGCCGAGGCTCCCGCCGCGTGCCAGCGCCACCGGGCGGCGGCGGTCGGCCGAACGCCGCCCGGGGCAGGCCCGCGCCGGCACAGCAGCCACCAGGCGCCCACGCAGCCGAGGAAGGTGGCGACAGCCGCGTAACCGATGGCCGGCTGGTAGAGAATGGGCGTCGAGATCTCGTAGTCCCGTCCGTTCGTGCGCGGATCGGTGTTATCCAGCGTTGAGAACACGATCCTGCCCGGCTCGTGGGTGAAGCGGTCGCCACCCACCAGAAAAACCTCGTCGGGCTGGCGAAGCTTGAGCTGGTAGGCATGCCCATCCTCGGAGAATCCGAGACGGCTCCGCGCGCTCGGCCAGATGTCGGGCTCGCTGCCGTTGAAATCGTACACGTAGGCGAATGTCTTCGCGCCCGGGTACGGCCGGATCCGCTCGGGCGACAGGTGAACGCGCCGGTGCGGCAGAATGTCGAGGCCGTAGTCCTGGAAGACCAGGAGGAAGGAAATCGCCGTCGCGGCCGCGAGGAGCCACCGGAGCGGGCCGGCGTGCGCGGGCGCCGCCAGCGGATCGGGATCTTCGGCTTGAGAAGGCATGGGACCCCGGCGGGGCGCTACGCTCCGCGCCAGGGGCGGGGCGGCCCGTCGCGGGTCACGAGCAGGTTCACATAATTCATGCCCTTGACGCCGGAGGCCATCTCGAGAAACGCGGACTCGTCGAGCCTCCTCCTTTCGTCGCACGAGTAGAACTGAAGCCCGAGGTCCCGGGTGAAGGAAAACAGCTCCCGCGGGGTGTCTCCGGCGCGCTTCAGGCCCTCCGGCCAGAACTCAAGGTAGATGACCGGGTCCGCGCCCTTGAGCGTGCCCTCCATCCCCCGGAGCACCTTCAGCTCCCATCCCTGGACGTCAATCTTCACGAAGTCGGGGCGGACCCCGGGCAGCAGGCTGTCAAATGCCGCAACCTCGACCTCGAGGGGCTGGCGCAGCGCGCTGCGCCCCTGGGCGCCCAGGTGGTTGTTGCCGGAATTGAGCATGATCCGGTTGAGGAACAGCCGGCCCGGCGTGCTGCCGAGCGCGGCGCCGTGCGCCTCGACATTTGCGGCCGCATTCACCGCGCAGTTCCCGCGCAGGAGAGCCACCAGGTCGGGATCCGGCTCAAACGCGATGACGCGCCCGGTGGGCCCGACGAGTCCCGCCATGAACAGCGTGTAAAGCCCAAGATTCGCGCCCACGTCAACGACCGTCATGCCCGGCCTCACGAGCTCGCTCAGGACACGGTGCTCGGCCCTGCCCATGAACCCCCTGCGGTGCATCCACAGGTACAGGCTGCGATCGAACGTGCTGGAACGCATGCGTTTGCCCCAGACCACCTGCTCCCCGCGCCAGAGGCCGAGCCCATAGAACCGGGATGCCAGGAATTCGATCGCCGGGATTGCCGGGTTCATCGCTTGTGGTGCTGCTTCATGGATCTGGCCGGCGACATCGTGCGTAGCCCGCCATGGGAATGGAAGCCGGTGGGGGGGGTCAATGCCGAATGCCTGGGGCCGCGCCGGCGCCGGCTTTCCCGCCCGCCTGCGGGCCTCAGGGCGCGCCCGCGACCCGGTAGAGCCCGGCGCCATGGGCGGGAAGGTAGACCGTGAGCTCCGGGCCTGCAGGGCCGACGTCGCGGTGGCTCCAGAGGTCCCTGACCGCCGCCTCGCCGGCGATTCCGGCATCGCCCAGGTCGACGCTGGCCGCGGTCGCCGTTTCGCCGGTGTTGAAGACCGCCACATACCTGCCGTTGGAGCCCGGGATGTCCGCGCACCAGGCGACCAGGCCTCCCCGGTCGAAGAGCGGCCGGTTGTTCGCGCTGTGCTGGTTCACGGCCAGCACCTCGTCGTTTGTCAGGAGCGCGAGCGTCCACTCGTCCAGCTTCGTCATGTCGCCCCCGAACATCAGCGGGGAGCGGGCGATCGCCCAGAGCGTCAGGACGACCCTCTGCTCGTCGTGCGTGAAGCGGGTCGAGCGGCGCCCGAGCTCGAGGACGCCGAGGGGAAGCATGTCGGCGTCGGGCCAGGCCCCGGTGCGGCGGTAGGGGTTCCAGCGCTCAAGGCGCGCGAACTGCTCACGCAGGGCCTTCCAGTCGTCCCAGAAATCGTCGCTGATGCGCCAGAGGTTGGCGTGGTCGCCGACGTGGCCGGCCGCGTCAAGCGCTGTTTCGCCCGGGGAGAGGCTTAGCACGATCGGCCTGCCGCAGCGGTCGATCGCCCGGCGCACCCCCTCGATCTCCCTCTCGTGCTCGTGGTAGGGCCGGCTGATGTCATCCACCTTGACGTAGTCCACGCCCCAGGAGGCCAGGAGCTCGAATACGGAGTCGTAGTACTCCTGCGCTCCGGGCCTCGACATGTCGACGCCGTACATGTCGGTGTTCCACGGGCAGACGCTGGCGACGTCGGCGACGTCGCGCGCGCGGTAGCTCGTGCCCTTCACCGGAAGGTTCCGCTCGACGGCCTGCCGCGGGATCCCGCGCATCAGGTGGACACCGAACCTCAGCCCGAGCGAATGGGCGTAGTCGGCGAGGCCACGGAAGCCCCGGCCGCCTGCCGCCGACGGGAAGCGGTTCTCGGCCGGCAGCAGCCGGCCCCAGGCGTCGAGCGCAAGCGCCGCCCCCTTGCGGTAGGCGTAGCCCGCCGCCCCGGGCTCGTACCACTGAATGTCCACGACCTCGTAGCGCCACCCGTGGGCGAGCAGGTGCGCGGCCATGGAGTCCGCCTCGGCCCGCACCTGGCTCTCGGTCACCGTCGTGGCGAAGCAGTCCCAGCTGTTCCACCCCATGGGCGGGGTCGGGGCCCAGTCGTGGAAATCGCCCCCGGCCGCCCCGGCGGCGGCGACACCGGCGAGGGCGAGGGGGATCAGCCGAAGTTTCATTGGGGTCTTGTGCCGCCGGATGCCCGAGCACGGCTGCCGGACCAGGGGCGCGCGGCAACCGACGCGCCGGCGGAGCCCCAGGAGCTAGCACCGCGGGCCGGAAGGGTCTAGGATTATCGCGCTTCTGCCGGCGCGGCCCGTCGCGAGGGGACGCATCATTTCTTGCCACTCTCGCGGCCAAGATCCGCGCAGCAATTGCCGTTGATGGTGGCCTCGGCCGCCACAAAATAGCGTAAACACGCCCGGCGATGAAAAAGGACATGAGCAGCGCTGGATCCGGCGGCAGCCCGCGGAGCCCCTCACCCGGGTTCTCCCGGCGCGACTTCCTGATCGGCCTTGGAACGACCGCCATCTCCGCGGCGGCCCTGCGCCCGAACGCGGTCGCCGCCGACCTGGAACGCCCGGGCGCCGAGGGGCCGCAGGGGCCGGGACCGGTCCCGGTCGCGCTCACGATAAACGGCGAGCGCCGCACCCTGGTGCTCGAGCCGCGGGTCACCCTGCTCGAGGCCCTGCGCACCGAGGCGGGGCTCACCGGCGCGAAGGAGGCCTGCGGCCGCGCCACCTGCGGGGCGTGCACGGTGCTCCTGGACGGCAAGCCCGCCTACGCCTGCACGACCCTGGCCATCGACGCGCAGGGCCGCGAGATCACGACGATCGAGGGCGTCTCCCGGGGCGGACTGACGCCGATCCAGAGAGCCCTGGTCGAGACGGACGGGCTGCAGTGCGGCTACTGCACCCCGGGGTTTGTCATGAGCCTCACCGCCCTGGCCCGGACCCAGCCCAACCCGACCGAGGCAGACGTCCGCAAGGCCTGCTCGGGCCACCTCTGCCGCTGCGGCAGCTATCCCAACATCTTCGCCGCCGCACTGAAGGCAACGGGAAGGGCGGGCGCGGACGAGCCGACCGTGATCCACGACGACCATGCCCTGGCCTAGCGAGAGAAAATACGTCGGGCGGCCGACGCCGCGCGTGGACGCCCCGGAGAAGGTGACCGGCGCCGCCAAGTACACGACGGACGTGCGCCCGGCGGGCATGCTCTACGGCGCCATCTTCCGGGCGCCCTGGCCCGCGGCCCGGGTGAACACCGTCGACGTCTCCGCGGCGCGCTCGGCGCCGGGGATCCGGGCGGCCCTGGTCATCCGGGATGGGCCCCGCACGACGCGCTACTACGGGGAGGAGCTCGCCGCGGTTGCCGGCGAAAGCAGGCAGGCCGTCGAGGACGCCCTGCGGCTCATCCATGTCGACGCGACGCCCCTGGCCTTCGTCGTCAACGAGGTCGACGCCATCAGGCCCGGGTCTCCTCGCGTGGTCGAGCAGGGCCCGAACTACCAGCGGACGCCGGCCAAGGAGACGGGCGACGTGGCCGAGGGCTTCTCGCGCTCGGCCGCCGTGGCCTCCGGCGCCTTCTCCGCGGCCGTCGAGATCCACCACTGCCTCGAGCCGCACGGGAACACGGTTCAGTGGAACGGCGACGCCGTCACCGCCTGGGCCTCGACCCAGGGCCTCTACAGCGTCCGCGACGGGCTTTCCGAGAACCTCGCCATCCCCCAGAACCGCGTCCGGGTCATCTGCGAGCACATGGGGGGCGGCTTCGGCTCGAAGCTCGGGTTCGGAGCCGAGGGCGCGGCCTGCGCGCGCCTCGCGAAGGAGGCGGGCGCGCCGGTCCAGCTGATGCTCACCCGCTTCGAGGAGTCACTCTGCGTCGGCAACCGGCCCTCGACATTCCAGAAGATACGCCTCGGCGCGGACCGCGACGGCAGGCTCGTCGCCTACGAGATCGACGCCTTCGGCTCGCCCGGGTTTGCGGCCGGGGCCGCGACCGCCGCGGGCGGGGGCGGCGCCGACATCCCGGCTCCCTACATCTACACGGTGCCCAACTCGAGGGTCCGCCAGGCGAACGTCGCCGTGAACGCCGGCTCAGCCCGGGCGATGCGCGCGCCGGGCCATCCGCAGGCGTCGTTCGGCATGGAGTCGATCATGGATGAGCTGGCCGTGAAGCTGGGGCTCGATCCCGTGGAATTGAGGATCCTGAACGATCCCTTTGAGATTCGCCAGAGGGAGTACCGGATTGGGGCGGAGAGATTCGGGTGGAAGGAGAAGTACCGCAGGCCGGGCTCGTCGCCGGGACCCGTCAAGACGGGCGTCGGCTGCGCCGGAGCGATGTGGGGGGGCGGGGGCCGCAAGGGCTCGGCCGAGGTCCAGATCAACCCCGACGGCACGGCGGAGGTGAAATGCGGCACCCAGGATCTCGGCACCGGCTCCCGGACGGTCGCCAGGCTGGTGGCGGCGGAAATCCTGAGGCTGGACCCCTCCCGGATCTCGGTGCGAATCGGGGACTCCCAGCTGCCGCCCAACGGCTCGAGCGGCGGGAGCACGACAACGGCGAACATCGCCCCGGCGGTCCTCGACGCCTGCGAGAACGCGGTGGCAGAGCTTGCGAGCCTCTCGGGCATCGCGGAGCCCCGCGGCGGGCGCTGGCTCGAGGCCTGCGGGAAGATCGGCATCAGCCCCGTGACGGCATCGGGACACTGGCAGCCGGGCCTGTCGTCCCAGGGCGTCGGCGGCGTCCAGTTCGCCGAGGTCGAGGTCGACACCGAGACGGGCTTCGTCAGGGCGCGCCGGATCCTCTGCGTCCAGGACTGCGGGCTCGTCATCAACCCCCTCACCTGCCGCAGCCAGGTGAACGGCGGCGTCATCATGGGGCTCGGCTACGCCCTCTATGAGCAGCGCATCATGGACCCGACGAGCGGGGTCGTCCTGAATCCCAACTTCGAGACCTACAAGCTGCCAGGGCCCGCGGACATGCCGCAGATCGACGTCGTCCTCCTCGACATGCCGGAGCGCGGCGTGATCGGCGTGGGCGAGCCGGTGACGGTTCCGACGGCCGCCGCGGTCGCCAACGCCGTGGCGAACGCGCTCGGCGTGCGCGTCAGGGACCTGCCCATCACGCCGAACCGCGTTCTCGAGGCGCTGGGCCTCGTGCCGGGCCTGCGCCCCTCCTGGGCAGACAGGCCCCTGCCCGCATGAAGGCCTTCGCGTACGTCACGGCCCGCAGCCCCGAATCCGCCGCAAGGCTGGCCGGCGACGACGGGAGGTATTTCGCCGGCGGGATCGACCTCCTCGGTGAGATGAAGGAATACCTCGCGACCCCGAGGACGCTCGTCAACGTGAAGGCGCTCCCCGGATCGCGCGACCTGGTCTTCGCGGGCGGGCTCTGTTCCCTCGGCGCCAGCGTGACCCTTGCCGAGGTGGCCGCCGATCCCCGGGTCGCGGCGTCGCTCCCCGGGCTCGCCGAGGCGGCGGCCGGGGTCGGCTCCCCCCAGATCCGCAACATCGCGACGGTCGGGGGAAACCTGGCCCAGCACTCGCGCTGCTGGTACTACCGGCACCGCGACGTCCGCTGCCGCAAGAAGGGAGGGCAGAAGTGCTTCGCCCGCGTCGGCGAGAGCAAGTACCACTCCCTGTTCACCGGCTGCCTGTGCGTCAGCCCGCTCGTCTCCAACCTCGCGGTCGCGCTCGCCGCGCTCGACGCACGCGTCTGCGTCTTCCGGGCCGGGCGCACGGAGCGCCTCACCGTGGCCGAGCTCTATTCGGGCGCGTGGTCGAACCCGCTCGCCCACAACTCGCTCAAGCCTGGGGACCTGATCGTGAGAATCGAGGTGCCGGCGCCGCCCGGGGCGCGCAGCGCCTACCTGCAGGTCAGCGAGAAGAGCGACTTCGACTGGGCCCTGGTCAGCTGCTCGGCGGCGGCCCGGGTGAGCGGGCGGACGCTCAGCCGCGCCCGCGTGGTCCTCGGCGCGGTGGCTCCGGTCCCCTGGCAGGCGGCCGATGCCGAGCGGCTCCTCGAGGGCCGCGCGCTCGACGCCGGACTCGCCGAGCGGGCCGCCGACGCCATCCTCGCCGGGGCGGCGCCGCTCGAGGGAAACGGCTACAAGCTTCCTATCGCGCGCGCCCTGATCCGGCGCTCCCTCCTGAAACTCATCGCCTGAACCCGACCATGCAGAAGGAACGCTGCCGTTTTCTGAGGACCAAGGACATGTACATCGAGGCGCCGCGCCCGGACGAGGCGAGGGGCTGCCCCCAGCCTCCCCCGCCCGTCAACTTCTGGTGCATCCGCACCCTCACCGAGGTCGGCCCCGACGACCAGCTTGCGGGGACCCGGGAATGCCGGATGCCGGGGCGCCCCTGCTTCGCCAGGCGCTGATCGCCCGGGGCGCCGCCACCGTGGGGCTATTTCCCGGCAAAGGGCACGCCGGCCTCCCGGGCCTTGGCGCGGTAGTACTCCTGGAGCACGAGGAAAGCCTCCTTGCGCTCGCCGTTCGAGCCGATGAGGCCCTTGCGGTTCCAGCCGTCCTGAAAGCCCGGCAGCGGGCGCCTGGGCGAACGGAAGTCGCAGAGGATCCACGGGCTCATGCCGCGCAGCTGCGGGATCTTCTCCAGCATCGGCAGGGTCTGCCGGTAGAGGTCGGCCTGGAACTCCTCGCTGAAGCGGGTGAGGCGCGTCGCGTGGTAGCCCTGGAGCGCATCGCCCCCGAACTCGCTGATGACAACCGGCTTGTCGTAATTCACCACCCAGCTGACCTTCGGGCAGTCGTCCGGCAGGCCGGTGTACCAGCCCACATACTGGTTGAAGCTCACGATGTCCGTCGAATCCGCCAGCGGATCCTCGACGATCTTGCGGTAAGGGTCGTTCGGGTCGGTGCGGACCTCCATGGCCGCCGCGACGAGCCTCGTCGGGTCGAGCTCCCGGGCGCGCGCGATCAGCCTGCTCATGAAGGACGTGCGCGCGGGGGAGACCGGCGTCTCGTTGCCCACCGACCAGATGACGACGCTCGCGCGGTTGTGGTCGCGCCCGACGAGCCCGTCGAGCTGGTCGCGCGCGTTGGCGAAGGTGGCCGGATCATCCCAGTGGATCGTCCAGTAGACCGGGATCTCCTCCCAGAGCAGCAGTCCCATCTCGTCGGCCACCCGGGCCAGGTACTCGTTGTGCGGGTAGTGGGCGAGCCTGAGGTAGTTGCAGCCGAGGTCCTTTGCCCAGCCGAGGAGAAGGCGCGCCTCCTCGGGCGACGTGGCGCGGGCGCCGCGCAGCGGGTTCTCCTCATGGAGGCACACCCCGCGCAGGAAAATCGGCTGGCCGTTCAGGAGCAGCTCGCGCCCCCGGGTCGCTATCGTGCGAAAGCCGATCTTTTCCGCGACGCGGTCACCCGCCGCCGAGACCTCCACCTGGTAGCGCCTCGGATTCTCGGGCGTCCAGAGGCTGGCCCCGGGGAGCGCCGCCTCGAAGGCGGCCCGCCCCGTCGCGTCCGTGAGCGCATCGGCCGCGACGCCCAGCTCGGGGACCTCCACCCGGACCGGCACCGCCGAGGCGGCGCCGTCAAGCTGCACGTAGCCCGCCAGCCGGTCGGTCGTGCCCGGCTTCAGCTGGACAAGGTAGTCGCTGACGAAGGTCGCAGGGAGGTCGAGGAGCAGCACGTCGCGGGTCAGGCCGCCGTAGTTCCACCAGTCGGTGTTCACCGTGGGGACCGCCTCCGGCCTTCGCTGGTTGTTGACGCGGACGACGAGCGAGTTGGCCTTCTCCCGCAGCTTCCCGGTCACCTCGAACTGGAAAGGGGTGAATCCGCCGATGTGGCGCCCGAGCTTGGATCCGTTCAGGTAGACCTCGGCCTCGTAGTTGGCGGCGCCGAAATAGAGGAACTGGCGGCGCCCCGGCGCGCCACCGGGCCGGTCGAACCTGCGTCGGTACCAGACGGTTCCCTCGTAGTAGAGCAGCCGCTCGGACTGCGAGTTCCAGTCGCCGGGCACGCGCAGCTGCGCGCTGCTGTCAAAGTCGTACTCGACAAGGTCGCTCGGGGACGACGGCGCGCGGTCCAGGAAATAGCCGCCGGTGGGGTGCTCCTTGGCGTCGTAGGGCTGCAGCCGGTAGTCGAGGTAGCCGTTGTCGTACGGGTCCACTATCGTGCGCCAGGGGCCGTCCAGCGTGAGGACCGCCCGGGCGTAGGCGTTCGCGATCACGGGATCGGCCGCGCGGAGCACGGGGGCTGCCGCGAGGAGGGCGAGGAGCAGGACCGCGGGCACGATGGCGGTCCCCGCCGCAGGCCGGCTCGGTCTTGGTTGGGCTGGATGGGGCACTTTGGCTTCGGTTTCAAGGGACGCCGACGCAGGGACGGACACCCTGGGTGGCCGGGGGCGCGCGGACAACACCAAAACCGCCCTGGGGAGCGGCCCTGCGGATTGTCAAGGAAGGAGCATAAAAAACTCGCGCGCGCCGCCCCGGCGTTGCCCTCCATGGGAAAAAGGCACCATGATCGCCGATCCCCTTCCACTGGACAATTAATGCGCAGCATTTGCCAAGAAGCATTGTGACAAATCCGCCCCCTCCTGTAATCCTCGTACCTGCGCCATGAGCCCCCACCCCTACGCCTTTCTTGCCGTCTTCGCGGCTGTGGCGGTGGCGTTCCCGCTGGCGCTCCTCTCGGTGGCCCGGCTGTGGTTCCATTTTTTCCAGCCGGCGAAGCCGGGCGCGGTCAAGAATGACATCTACGAGTGCGGGGTCGCCTCGACGGGAGACTCCTGGATCCAGTTCAAGGCCCATTACTACCTGTACGCCATACTTTTCCTGATATTCGACGTCGAGGTGCTGTTCCTCCTGCCCTTCGCCGTCGCCTTCACCTCCCTTCCCGCGGGCGCCCTGGTCGCGATGGCGGTGTTCATCCTGCTGCTCGCCGAGGGCCTGGTCTGGGCCTGGCACCGCGGGCACCTCGAGTGGAGATAACATGATCGACCCTGGATCGTCCCCCTCCCCGTTGTCGAACGCCGACCGGGACGAGCTGCGCCGCCAGGGAATCCTGCTGACCAGCATGGAGGAGCTCTACAACTGGGGCCGCAGCAACTCCGTCTGGCCCCTCCAGTTCGGGCTCGCCTGCTGTGCGATCGAGATGATCGCCGCGTCGATGGCGCGCTTCGACATCGCGCGCTTCGGCTCCGAGGTTTTCCGCCCGTCGCCGCGCCAGGCCGACCTGATCATCGTTTCGGGGACCGTGACAAAGAAGATGGCCCCGCAGGTGGTGCGCCTCTGGGACCAGATGCCCGAGCCGAAGTACTGCATCGCCATGGGGGCCTGCGCGATCTCCGGGGGCCCGTTCAAGCAGGGCTACAACGTCCTCAAGGGGATCGACCGCTACCTGCCGGTCGACATCTACATCCCGGGCTGCCCGCCCCGGCCCGAGGCCCTGCTGCACGGCCTGATGGCGCTGCAGGAGAAGATCAGGGGCCAGCGGCTCACCGGGATGGACGCCCCGCGCCACCTCCAGGCCGGCGCCCCGTGCGACTATCCCGTGCCGGCCTTCGGCGCCCACGACCTCGAGCCGCCCATGAACCCCTCCGTGTGGCAGCCGCCCGTCATCGCCCGAAAAGAGGGCCCCTGAGGATCCTGCCCATGGAAACCCCCGAACAGATCCGCGACCGCCTCCTCGCCCGGTTCCCGGGCGCCTCGGTGGCGGTCGTCGCGAACCCGGGTCCGGCCGCGCAGCATTCCCTGCTTGTCGGGGCCGAGCACGCGAGGGCCGTCGCGGAGTTCCTGCGCGACAGCCCCGGGCTGCGCCTCGACTTCTGCTCGAACGCGACCGGCATCGACTGGCTCGACCGCGAGGTCACCGACGTGGCGAGCACCGCGGTGGCCGACCCCGCCGGCGGCCCCCCCAAGCTCGTCGAGCAGAAGACCAAGCGCCTTCAGCCCGGCTACCTCGAGGTCGTCTACCACCTCTTCTCGATCGAGCTGCGGCACGGCCCGGTGGTCCTGCGCCAGCGCACGGCCAACCGCTCCGACAGGGTCACGCTGCCGTCGCTGACGCCCGTCTGGCGCTCGTGCGAGTTCCAGGAGCGCGAGGTCTTCGATCTCTACGGCGTCGTCTTCGAGGGCCACCCCGACCTGCGCCGCATCCTCATGTGGGACGAGTTCAAGGACCATCCCATGCGCAAGGACTACGTCGAGCCCGACGATTACGAGTGGGAGCCGACGCCGCACGGCGACGTCCTGGCGAAGGCGAGGCTGCACCATCCGGCGGGCGCGCCCGCCGCGGCCGGGGAGGGGCCGAAGGCGTGAGCCCCGCGCAGGCATCTCCCTTCGCCCCGGCGCCCGGCCCCCAGGTCCGCGCGGTCCGCGACGAGTTCCACGGGGACCTGCTCGAGGTGTCGATGGGCCCGCACCACCCGTCGACGCACGGTGTCTTCCGCATGAACGTGACGCTCGACGGCGAGACGGTCGTCAGGCTGAAGCCGGTCTTCGGCTACCTCCACCGCAACCACGAGAAGATCGGGGAAGGCGCCTCCTACCTGGGCTCCATGCCCTACACGGACCGCCTGGACTACCTCTGCTCGATGACAAACAACTGGGCCTACGCCCTGGCAGTGGAGAGGCTCTCGGGCCAGGCCGTGCCGGAGCGTGCGGAGTACCTGCGCGTGATCCTGGCCGAGCTGACCCGCCTGCTCAACCACACGTGCCTCGCCGGCTTCCTGCTCCAGGACTGCGGGGCCAGCGGCACGCCGCTCATGTACGCGTTCCGCGAGCGGGAGAAGATCCTCGACCTCTTCGAGTCGCTCAGCGGCTCCCGCATGATGTGCAATTTCCAGCGCTTCGGCGGCTGCCGCGCGGACGCGACGGCCGACTGGCTGCGGGCGGCGCGCACGCTCGCCGACGGCTACGGCGCCTTCCTGGACGAGTACGAGTCCCTCCTCTCGGGCAACGAGATCCTCATGGCGCGCACCCAGGGGATCGGCCGGCTTTCGGCGCCGCTCGCGGTGGGCGCGGGCGTCACGGGCCCGATGCTGCGCGCCGCGGGCGTCGGCTACGACATCCGCAAGGTCGACGGCTACGGCGTCTATCCGCGCTTCGAGTTCCGCGTGCCGATCGGCGCCCACGGCGACACCTACGACCGCTACATGGTGCGCGTCCTCGAGATGCGGGAGTCGATCCGGATCCTGCAGCAGGCTCTCGGGACGATCCCGGAAGGCCCCATCATCGACCCGAAGGCACGGCTGCGGGGCTTCCGCGCCAAGCCGGGCGAGGCCTACAGCCGCATCGAGGGGCCGAAGGGCGAGATCGGGTTCTTCCTGGTGAGCGACGGCGGCCCGAATCCCTACCGCTACCGCGTGCGCCCGCCATCCTTCATCAACCTGACCGTCCTCGAGGACCTCTGCATCGGCCATTCGATCGCCGACGCGGTCGTCATCCTCGGCAGCATCGACATCGTCCTCGGGGAGGTCGACCGCTAGCGCGGAACCCGCCATGCTCGGCTTCGGACTACTCCAGGGCCTCGCGGTCACCGCCAAGAACCTCGTCGGGAGCTTCCACGACCGGAAACGCTTCGTCACGACCGAGTACCCGGAGGTCAGGACGAAGCTGCCCGAGGCGTACCGCAACTTCCCCTTCCTCATAAGCGAGAGCGCGGACGACCCGATGGGAACCCTGCGCTGCGTGGCCTGCCAGATCTGCGAGAAGGAGTGCCCGCCCCAGTGCATCT
>CAZNNO010000071.1:0-19046 GCA_964574435.1 uncultured Opitutaceae bacterium | reverse complement strand
ATGAACCCGGACAAGCTGGTCGGCGACCAGCTCTGCGCCAGCTCGTCGAACCGCAATTTCAAGGGCCGCCAGGGCAGCCCCACCGGGCGCACGATCCTCATGAGCCCCATCATGGTCGCGGCGGCAGCCGTCACCGGCGCGGTCGCCGACGCCCGCGAGGTCTTCGCCGTCTTCGCCAACTGAAAGTCCTGCGAACCAATCCAACCATGGCACTCGAAAAAATCACACGCGTCGCTGGGCGGGCCGTCCACGTGCCCGGAAACGACATCGACACGGACCGGATCATACCCGCCCGCTTCATGAAGTGCGTCACCTTTGACGGGCTGGGCGAGTTCCTGTTCTTCGACGTGCGCAGGAATGCCGACGGGACTGAAAAGCCCCACCCCCTCAACAGCGCGGCCCACAGGGGCGCCTCGATCCTCCTCTCCGGCATGAATTTTGGATGCGGCTCCTCGCGCGAGCACGCCCCCCAGGCCCTCCAGAAGTACGGCATAACGGCCGTCATCGCCGAGGGATTCGCGGAGATATTCCTTGGGAATTCGACGACGCTCGGAATGCCCTGCGTGGTGGCCGACCGTGCAGACATCGCGAGGATGGCGGCGGCCGTCGAAGCCGACCCGAAGACCGAGGTCGTGATCGACCTCGAAAGCCAGAAGATCTCGTTCGCGGGCCAGACGGTCGGCGCCTCGGTCCGGGAAAGCGCCCGCGACGCCCTCGTCAACGGGAGGTGGGACCCGATCGGCGAACTGCTCGACGGCGCCGCCGATGCGGGACGGGTCGCGGGCAAGCTAGCCTACATGTCGGCCTGATGGCGCACGCCCGCGGCGGGCGGTGGCGGGCAGGCCGGCGCTCGGTCAGTCGACAGGCCCGGGCGCCCCTGGGCACGCCCTATTTGCTCACGTCGTCCATCCACTTGAGGTAGCAGGGGGAGCCTTTGTCGATGCGCAGGGAGACTATTTCCGGCACATCATAATCATGGTTGTCGATTATCACGTCCCTGATCTGTCCAAAGTGCCTGGACCGCGCCTTTATCAGCATCAGGCTCTCCCTGCTCCTGGAAACCTTGCCCTTCCACGAGTAAAAGCTGCGCATCGGAAGAACCTGGATGCAGGCGGCCAGTCTCCCGCGCAAGAGGGCGTCGATGATCTTGGCGCCCGTCCTCTCCTTGGAATAGGTCGTGACTATTACGCTGAATTTCGTGCCCATGTCCCGGGGATCTATGTGGCGAAATGTTCGTTGGGCCAAGCCGAGATGGAAACCAAGCGGAGTGCCGCTGGTCGGCTTGTCAACTCGCCCTTAGCCGGGTCGCAGGGATTGACGGCCGGAGCCCGAGGAATTCTCGGGCCCCCAGCCCTCGCCACCGTGCACGCCCGGCCAGTGTCCACGAGCGGCCTCATTTTCCCAGGAGGTCCACCAGGTAGGCCTTCCAGGCGGCGGCGTGGCTATGGGTTCCATGGCCGTAGGTGGCGTCGCTCTCCGGTATGACGACCGCCCGGCCGCGCGGCACGCGGCCGATCTCGCGCTCCAGGATTCCCAGGTCCGGGGGGTTTATCAGGTCGTCGGCCGAGTTCACGGCCAAAAGCGGCGCCCGGATCCTCTCAAGGTCCGGACCGGGGTTGTAGTCCCGGGACGCGGACACGGCATAGAGAAGGTCGTTGGCGTCCCCGTTAGCGACGGCGCTGGCCACGTAACGGTTCAGGACGGCGTCGGCCTCGGCAAGGCTGGGCATCTCGGCCTGCCTGCGCGCCGGGTTGCTGCTCATGAAGAACAGGATCTCCTCCGCGACTCTAAGGCCGGACGGCTGCTTCGTGTAGTCGCCTCCCTCCCAGGAAGGGTCATTGCGGATCGAATCGATCACCATCCTTCGCCAGATCCGGTTTCGGCCCGATATCTGGGTGGGCAGGCTTGCCAGCGGCATCAAGGCGTCCATGAACTCGGGATACCGCTCACCCCATATCCAGGTGTGCATGCCCCCCATCGAGGTCCCGATGACGAGGCGCAGATGCCCGAGGCCGAGACCCTCGGTCAGCAGCCGATACTGGGCGTCCACCATGTCCGAGTAGCAGTACGCGGGGAAGCGCGCGTGCAGGCCGTCGCTCGGCTTCGACGAGCCTCCATGGCCGATCCCGTCCGGGACGACGATGAAATGAGTCGCAGCGTCGAGCGGCTGTCCCGGGCCGAACAGCTCGCCTGCGAAATGGGCGTTGAAGAAGTTCGCCCCGGAGCCGCCGGTTCCGTGCAGGATGAGCACGGCGTTGGTCGAGACACCGTCAGCGCCGCGTGCCAGATGGCCCAGCGAGCGGTAGTGGATGCGCAGGGCAGGAAGGCTCTCACCGGACACAAACTTGAAATTCTTGATGACATAATCGGCCTCGGACGGCGCCGGATAGCCGGCTGCCCGGGCCACAGGTGCGGCGATGCAGCCGAGAACAAGCGCCGCAAACATGCATTTCTTATTCACACCGAGAGTACGGACTCTCCAACATGCTCGCTGCAAGTCCATTGATCGAACGAAATGCCGGGCCGGTTTCGTCCGCTCTAACCGCACAGCTAGGCGCAAGCAATTGGCAGAGGCGTCACGAGGCAATTTAGTCATATAACCCATTAATTGAAAAATTCTTATGATAATTTCAAATGAGTGGCATAAAAACGTTGACCGCCTGGGCGCAAGCCATGAGAGAATGCCGCAGTCGAAGCTCTCAGCCGAATCAGCCAAATAGCGCTGAGCCGACTAGAAGAGAGCAGAAGCCCAACAATAAACGTTCCAACCCGCGAGTAACATGGCCTCACAAAAAAAGAAAGCTGCCGCAAAAGCCTCCGTCAAATTCAAGGACCTCAAGTCAAAGAAGAACCCCAAGGGTGGCGCTTTCGACACCTACTTGAAGCTCAAGTCCAGCTGAAGCTGGGACAGATCGCAGGAATCGCCGGATAATCGGTCGATTTGCGAGCCTCCCGCCTCGGCCAGCCGAGGTACGGGAGGCTTCACATTTACGAGGACGCCGGCACGCCCGCTCGGGCCGCATCCCCCGGGGGGGGCCGTGACGGGTTCGGGCGGCAAGCTCGGGGGCGGGCCGCAACGGGATTGCGCTTGCATGCAGTTTTTGCGGGTATCTTGGCCAGATGCCGACGGACGATAACGGCGAATTGCTGCGCGATTCCCCCCTGTTGAAGTTTGTTCCCGAGGAACAGCGCACGCGGCTGTGCGACATGTTCCGAAAGGAGCACTTCGAATTCGGCGACCTCATCGTGCGCGAAGGCGAGGTGGCGGACGCCTTTTATGTTCTGGTTTCGGGGCGGGCCCGACTGATCAAGACGACAAAGAAGGGGGAGGAACTCGTCCTTGCCTCGCTGCGTCCGGGTTCCGAGTTTGGCGACGCCGCGCTCCTGGAGGGAGGCCTGCGAACGGCGTCCGTGCGGTGCAGCACCTCCGTCGAGGTCCTCAGGCTGGGCCGCGACCAGTTCCTTGAGATGCTCAAGGAGCACCCGCAGATGAGGAACAGCCTGGAGATGACGGCGCGCTTCAGGGCGCTGCACGGCTTCCTCTATGAGTTCAGCAACTTCGGGCGCCTGTCGGCGCCGGCCCTGCGGGACCTGATTGAGAAGCTGACCCCGGTGAGCTTCAAGAAGGGCCAGATGGTGCTGCGCGAGGGCGAGGCAGCCGGGCCCATGTACATCATCCTGACCGGACGGGTCCGGATTTTCGCATCCTCGGGCGGCCGGGTGAGGAACCTGGCCTTCAGCCGCGACGGGGATTTTTTCGGCGAGCTCTCGCTCCTGACCGGCTCGCCCCGGGCGGCGTCGGCGGAGGCCGTGGCCGATTCGCAGCTGTTCGCGCTTTCTCCGGAGGCCGTCGGCGACCTGAGGCGCCAGTACCCGGACTTCGCGCGGCTGCTGGACGAGCGGGTGTCGCAATACAACAAGGACGCCGAGGCCAGGGTCCCGCTCGACTTTTCGACAGAGTTGCTGCCGGCGGAGGCCGGCGCCATTGACCGGGACCGTCCCGGCGCGGAGGCGGAGGAGGCCGAAGGGTCCGGAAAGGACGACGCTCCCTTCGCCGATGAGAAGGGGCTCTTTGGAAAACGCCCCGGGCGGATCCGGAGCATTCCCCTGGTGCGCCAGATCGACGAGATGGACTGCGGGGCGGCGAGCCTCTCCATGGTGTGCAGGCACTTTGGCCGGGACGTGAGCCTCGCGCTCATACGGCGGCTCTGCCACGTGTCGCAGGACGGGACGAGCCTCAAGGCCATCTGCCATGCGGCGGGCGAGCTTGGCCTGGCGGCGCGGGGCGTGAAGGCCTCTCTGCGCAACCTTCCCCTCATGCCCCTGCCCGCGATCGTGCACTGGGAGGGGAACCACTGGATCGTGCTTTTCGACGTGAGGAGGTCCCACGTCCGGGTGGCGGACCCGGGAAGGGGCATCCGGCGGATTCCCCTGCCCGAATTCGAGGCGAAGTGGTCGGGATACGCGGCCCTTTTCGACTACACGATCGCCTTCGAGAACGCGCCCCTTAGGAGGCCGACGCTGGCCTGGCTGATGCCCTTCCTGCGGCAGAACAGCTCCACCCTGGTGCCCGCGGTGCTGCTTGCCGGCGTCATCAGCTTCCTCCAGCTGCTGTTCCCCGTTTTCACGCAGACCGTGGTCGACAAGGTGATTGTCGAGAACGACCTGGGGCTCCTCAACCTGATCGTGCTTGGGCTTGGCGCCACGCTCGTCTTCTTCCAGCTGGCGAACCTGGCGCAGCAGTACCTGCTCGGCTTCGCGGCGCTGCGGATAGACACGGCCCTTCTCGATTTCCTGACCCGCCGGCTTCTCTCCCTGCCGATGTCCTACTTCGCGAGCCGTCGCACGGGCGACATCCAGCGCAGGCTGGACGGGGCGCGCCAGGTCCGGCAGTTCTTCGTGCAGCACGGAATAGGCGGGCTTCTGGCCCTGGTGCAGCTGCTCGGCTCGGTGCTCCTCATGTCGGCCTACAGCCTCAAGCTCACGGCCGTCTTTCTTGCCACCACCCCGCTCTACGGCGGCCTGATGGTCTTCTCCGTCAAGGTGCTGAGGCCGCTTTTTGCGGACGTTGAGGAAAGCCAGGGGAGGTACAACTCGCAGCAGATCGACGCGATCAAGGGGATCGAGGCGGTGAAGGTGGCCTCGGCCGAGCTCGCCTTCCGCGAGTCGATGCTGCGCCAGTTCCTGAGCGTGTCCAAGAAGATGTTCAGGAGCAATTTCATCGTCATGTCCTACGACGGCTTTCTCCAGACGATAGGGCTCCTTTCCACGGGGCTCTTCCTGTGGTTCGGGGCGCACAGCGTCATCGAGGGCCGGCTGACGATCGGCGGCTTTGTAGCCTTCGGCTCCCTGACCGCCATGGCGTATGCTTCGACGCTGCGCGCGCTCGGGATCTGGGACAGCCTGCAGCTCGCCTCGGTGCTCATGAACCGGCTGAACGACATACTCGAGCATGAGCCGGAGCAGGGAAGCGACCGGTCACGGTTGATTCCCGTGCCGACCCTCGAGGGGCGCATAGAGCTGAGGCAGGTCGGCTTCAAGTACGGCGGGCCGGAGGCCCCTTCCATACTGAAGGACATCACGGTCGACATCGCCCCGGGGCAGATGGTTGCCGTCGTCGGCCGGAGCGGCAGCGGCAAGACCACCCTGATCAAGCTGCTTTCCGGCCTGATGGAGCCGACCGAGGGGACCATGCGCATAGACAATCTTGACCTGAAGGCGGTGAACCACCGCGACCTGCGCCGCCATATCGGCGTGGTCCTCCAGGAAAACCACCTCTTTGACGCCACGATCGCGGGCAACATCTCCTTTGGCGACAGCTCCCCCGATTTCGACCGCGTGCTCTGGTCCGCGCAGGTCGCCAACGCCCACGAGTTCATCACCCGGCTGCCGCTGGGCTACGAGACCCGGATCGGCGAGTCGGGCCTGGCCCTCTCCGGGGGGCAGCGCCAGCGGATCGCCATCGCGCGGGCGGTGTACAACGACCCGCCCATCCTCATTTTCGACGAGGCAACGAGCGCCCTCGATTCGGAGTCCGAGCGCGCGATCCAGGACAACCTGGGCCGCCTGATGTCCGGGCGCACCTGCATCGTGATCGCCCACAGGCTGAGCACCATTCGCGAGGCGGACTCGATCATCGTGCTCGAAAAGGGCGAGATTGCGGAGGTCGGCACCCACGACGAGCTTATGGCGCGCCGCGGGCTCTATTTCTACCTCTCAAGCCAGCAACTGGGAATTTAAACCGCGCCGATGACACAGAACGCAAGGCGAGACACCCGGGACAATCTGGAAGGCGACGCCCCGATGCTGCCGCTGCATCCGCCCCACTGGATGATCCTCGGGACGGCGTGGCTCATCTTCGGCCTTTTCGCGGCCGCGTTTCTTGCCTCCATCCTTGTGCAGGTGCCGGAGACGATCCGCTGCCCGTGCATACTCATTCCGGAGGGCGGCGCCGATCCCATCCAGTCGCCCCGGCGCGCGGTCGTCCGGGATATCAGGGTCGGCGAGGGGGCGGTCGTCGCAGCCGGCGCCGAGCTCTTCGTCCTGAGTTCCGAGGAGGCGAATGACCTCGACGCGCAGGCTCGCACCCTGGACGAGGACCGGTCGGCGAAAGAAAGGAGCCTCAAGCAGTCCGAGCTGACGGATGCGGCCGACCTCAAGATCAAGGACCACGAGATCGAGCAGGCCGACGAGGAGGTGAAATTCCGGGAGAAGACGCTCGACGTGGAGCACGACCTGGCCGGCCGCATCGAGAAGTTGTACGCCCTCGGCGTGTACTCCCAGACGGACGTGATCCTGCGCCGCCTTGAGGTCGCGGGCTCCGAGAAGGACCTGAGCGTGGCGCAGCGGACCCGCCAGGAGCTGGTTCTCCAGCGCCAGCAGATGACCGACGAGCAGGCCAGGCGACGCGCCGACCAGCTGGCCGAGATAAAGAACATCGAGATCCGCCGGGAGGCGCTGAGCAGCCAGCTGGAGGATTCGAGCCGGGGGCTTATTTCGGTGCGTGCGCCCTATGACGCCGTGGTCATCTCCCTGGCCGAGAACAATCCGGGAAGCGTCGTCCAGAGCGGCCAGGAGCTCTGCCAGCTGGCGAGGGCGGACGGCAAGCTAAAGCTTCGAATCATCCTTGCGGAGTCCGGCCTCGCCCGGCTTGCCGTGGGCCAGCGGGTGAGGTTCTTCGTCAACGCGTTCCCGTACCAGCGCTACGGGACGGTGACCGGGACGCTGTCCTGGATAAGCCCCTCGGCCGTATCGTCGCGCGACAGGCAGCTGTTCGTCGCCCTCGCGACCCTCGACCGGGAGACGATTCTCGTCGGCGGGAAGCCGCTTCCCCTGCGCGTCGGGATGCAGGGCGAGGCGCGAATCGTTGTCGGGAGTCGGACGCTGATCGAGTACGCCTTGGAGCCGCTGCGCCAGCTGCGCGAAAACCTGGCCCGGCCCGGCCCCTGAGGAGTCACTTGCCTCCCGCCGGCGGCAGGAGGCTTATCACGCACAGCTGATGGAGCAGGTAGAGCTGCTTCCTGAGCTCGGGAGGGGGCACCGCCAGCGGAATCCTCCCCAGGAGGCTAGCCAGCGAATGGGCACCGTCCGCCCGCCGCAGGAGCTCCACCTCCCATTCGGGCATCTTCCAGCCCATCCGGAGATTCAGCACCCGGCCTTCAATTGTCACGGGCCTCAGGCGGTCGAGCACCTTTCGTCCCCGTTTCGGAAGCCGTATCTTGTAGAGACGCGTTCGAGCGATCCTCCAGCCCATGAGGCGGCCTCGGTTCTCCCAGGGGGGGTTGGACTCCGGCGTCTTGGAGAAAAGCAGGCGGAGAAACTGCCCGGGACTGAGCCTCTCGAGGAAGTCTCCAACCTGGGCGCGGGACATTGGAATCAAGCGGTCATGGCACTCGTGCTCGGCTATCCTCCGGAACAGGCGCAGCGAATTCCAGCTTCCGCGGAAATGAAGCCCGGCCCGGCCTGCGAAGGACACCCATTGCGCCAGGGGGAGGCATTTGTTCAGCGCCCCGAATATGTCGCCGGCCAGGAAGCCGGGCGATTTCCCGGACACCGACGGGAGGCCGTCCGCGGCGGTGACGCTGTCGCAGAGTCGCAGGGCGCTTCGCAGCAGCGGCCCGTCCCTGAAGAGGTTCATGTCGTAGCCGAGCTGGGGGAGGGCCCGCCTCAGCCTGACGCTCGCGTGGCTCGAGCCGTTCACCCCGAGGTAAAGCGCGCCGGAGGGCTTGAGGCATCTGGAGAAGTTCGCCATCGCCCGTTCGGTCCCGGGAACGTACGAGAGGACGCCGTGGCACAGGATCAGGTCGAAGGCCCCCCCGAGGATCCTGGGCAGTCGCGGATCGGTCAGGTCGGCCGCGACGAAGCGGATGGCGCTCATTGCCTTCTCGCGCCTCTGCAGGCGCCTCGCGATCGCTATTGACCGGCGGCTGAAATCGACCGCGACAATCGTCGCGTCGGGCAAGCGCCTCTGGAGGCCGAATGCCTCGGAGCCGTCCCCGCATCCGGCGACAAGGACACGAAGAGGGGCGCCGTCGAGCGCGCTGATCCCTGCGACGGCCTCGGCCCATTCGACCGAGAGGCTCCAGGCTCCGCGCCTCAGCGCCTTGTAATCGCCAAAGGGATACGGCCTGCGCTCGTATATCTGCCGGATCTTGTCCGCGGTCTTCATGCCGCCATGGCGGGGGCGGATTTGCTCCCGTCGCGGGCGACCGGGCTGCGAAACCGGCGGCCGGAAGGTGAATCGCAAGATATTGGAATATAATACCTTAAAATTTTATTACAAATAAATGGCATAAAGCGTTGACCCTCCTTTGCTAATTCGTGAGAGAATGCCCCCAGGGAAGTTTTCGTCCCGCTGGAAAATCAAGCGGATATCAGGCAATGACGGGAGCTCGACCCTAAAGAACTGGTAACAACGCAGGAATGTTATGAGTCACACGAAGAAAAAAGCCACGACGAAAGGTAAGGTCAGCTACAGGGATCTGTCGGCAAAGAAGAACCCGAAGGGCGGCACTGGATTAAAGGGCGATTACTTTAAGGATAACATGCTCAACCCGCAACCGCTGCCTCCCTGAAGGCGATCGATTCGTAAGGAAAGAACTGCGCCATACCGGGCATTTCAATTGCCAACAAGGCAATTGAAATGCCGGTTTGGACGCTTAGGGTGGGCTCGCCAAATGATGCCCACCACAGCCAGACAGGCGGCCCCGAAGGCACGCAAGGGGAGCAAGGGCCTCGGCCTTGAAGCAGCCCACGACGAGGCGGGGTCCCGAGGGCCCGGCAGGGGAAGGGAACGGCTGGGACCGGGGCTCGCTTGGATTGCCGGGAGGCATTCGCGTGGAGCCCTGTAGCGCATGCGAGGCGTTCTCGTTCAAGGGCTCGGCCGTCACTGTCGGCGAGATCCTTCGCGCCGCTCATACCCTGGGCGCCCTCGAGCCCAGTGCGTCCCAGCTCGCGTGGGAGGTGGCCTGCGAGGACGAGGCGGATGGCGCCGGCCTTGAGGCGGATGAAGCGAGCGTTGACTCGATGGTGGAGCAGTTCCGGTACGACCGGGACCTCGAATCCGCAGAAGAGACCGAGGCTTGGCTCGACATGCGCGGCCTGACCGCCGACGACCTCCAGTCCTACTTCACCAGGCTCTATTGGTGGAAGACCCTCAAGGAGAAGGTGGCGCCCGTTCCCTACGAAGCGGAACGCGTAGATTCGGAACTGCTCGACGCCCTTGCGGCGGAGCTTCTCATCTCGGGGGGGCTGGTCCCCCTGGCGGTCGAATTCAGCAGGCGACTGGTGGCGCGCGACGGCTCCGAAACCCGCGTGGAGCCCGGGCTCGTGGAGCAGGAGCGCGCCCGGTTCCTCGAGCGCTCCGGAGTCGGCCCCGAGGACCTGCCCGGCTGGCTCGCCGCCCTGGATCGGGACCAAGACTGGTTCGACGGCATGCTCGAGATGGAGGTGAAATACCGCATTCGATGCGACGCAGCCCTCGCGCCCGAGCAGCTTTCGAGAGGACTCGCTGCGGCGCGCCTGCCGCTGACCCGCCTTAAGATTGAGCGGGTCGAGTTTGACACGGTGGACGCGGCGCGCGAGGCGCTCCTCTGCGTCCGCGACGACGACCTCACCCTGGAGGATGTCGCACGCGAGACCCGTTATCCCTTCGAGCGCCTGGAGGTCTACGCGGAGGACCTGCCTGACGACCAGCGGCAGCGCTTCTTGTGCGCGAAGATCGGTGAGCTGCAGGGTCCCACGCCCGCCGAGGGAATGTTTCGCGTCAGCTGCCTGCTCGCCAGGAGCGAGCCCGCGCTGGCCGACCCCCTGGTGAGACTCCGGATTGAGCGCCGGATACTCAACGCGCATTTCTCCGAGGCCGGAGCCGAGCTGGTCCGCTGGCGGATCCTGTGATGTCCGGGGCCTCTCCCGGCGCGGCAAGCACCCGGGAGGCCCGGCGCCGCCCCAAGGCCCCCCAGCGGCCTGCGCAAGCCGTTCACGGATTGGAGGCGACTGCCCCCTTCGCGCGGTCCGTGGAGCCCGCGATAAGGGCCAGCATCGGACTGGACGCGGGCTCGTACGCCCTGACGACGACGGCCATGTAGTTATCGTCGCGCACCGGCAGTTCGTCGCATCGGGGGTTCCCGATCCCCATCGATATCCAGCCGTCGGGTGTCTTCTTGACCAGGACATGGGCTACGGGAAAGCCGCTTTCTCCCAGGAACACGACCGTCATGCCGGGCCTCAACCCGGACAGGGGCTCCTGCTCGGTTATGATCACGGTGTGGTCATTGTAGAGGGGCCGCATGGACTCGCCGCAGCCGACCATGAAATCGGTGCCCGGGTGCTCGGCCACGTATCTTTGCGCAAGCGGGTATGCCTCGAGGGATCCGACGGCCTGGGGCGGCGGCGAGTAGGCCGCGACTGCGGCGGGCGAGTAGGCCACGCCGGAATTGGCGCACCCTGGCCCAGCCATGCCCGAAAGCGCCAACGCCGCGGTCGGCGCAAGGCGCCGCAGGATGCTCGTGATGGTCGCGGTGCTCACCTGAAGCAATCGGGTTGTCGTTGAAGCCGGGACCTCGTTAAAGCGATCCGGCGGGCAGATCCCAGGGGCCCGACAGAGCTGGCAGCTAAACAACGCTACGCGGGAACTCACGGAGCAGCTTCCATGACACGTTATCCAGGTCCTGCCTTTTTCAAGGCGCCGGCGCGCACGCCGCCGCTCAAAAATCGCGTGATTTTGCGTAGGGGCGGGGCGGAACCAGGGGTCCTTAGGATGGCTACATTCCTTCCATCAAGCAGTTAAGGCTGCAACCAGGGGTCTTTTTTGCGCCGCGCGGCCGGACCCGTCGGCCTGTGCCCCGGGCAGCCTCTGATATAAAGTCGGGCCGTTGGGCCCGCGAACCGGGCTCTTCTAGGCAGAGGCGCTGGCGGCCTTCCGCCGAGGTCGGCTTCAGCCCTGTGACGCAGGATGTTGCGCCAGTTGCCTGCCTGCGCAGGGACCTGGGGACCCCGCGTAGTCGCGTGTGCAGCCGGCAGAGCCATCCCGGTGGCGGCGTCATATTTAACCCATGACAGCCGCCACGTTATCAGCTTGGCGACGGAGGCGGTAATCCCTAAATTCCGGGACCTTTTTGCTAAGGGCCGCGTCTTACAGGCACAATATCCACCATGACATTAGGAATGATCGAAGTTTTCAAGGGGGCCGGGCTCCTCATCTATCCCCTGGGGGCCTGCTCCGCCATCGCGGTGTTCATAATCTTCGAGAGGCTGTACGCCCTGCGCAGCGCTGCGGTCCTGCCGCCTGACCTTGTCGACGCGATCATGCACGGCAAGCCCCTGGTCGGGGGCCGCCACACGGTGCTTTCGCGGATCGTGGAATTTGCCGGGGAGCACAAGAACGACGCCGACTCCCTCAAGGCCTTCGCCAGGCTCGAGGTCAACCGGATGGAGCGCGGCGTGCCCTACCTGGACGTCATCTACGCCGCGGCGCCCCTCCTCGGGCTGTCGGGCACGGTCACCGGGCTCCTGCAGGTCTTCTCCGGCATTTCGCCCGACAGCAACGGCCTTCCCGATCCGGTGTCGTTCACCAAGGGCGTCGCCCTGGCGCTTTCCGCGACGGTGATCGGCCTCTCGATTGCAATTCCGTCGCTGATCGGGAGCGGCTACCTGCAGCGGCGCATCGACAACTACGCGGCGCAGCTCGACGTGCTGCTCGAGCGCATAATCAATCGCGGCCGCGGATGAGCGGGTTCCGCCAGAAGCGCCGCAAGCGGCCCGAGTTGAACCTCGTGCCGCTGATCGACGTGCTCGTCATGCTGATCTTCTTCGCGTTCGTGACGATGCAGTTCAGGTCGGCGGCGGTGCTGAAGATCACCCTTCCCAAGATTGCGACTGCGGGAAAGGAGGAGCAGCGCACCTCCGTGACGATAGGCATCGACGAGACGGGCACCCTCTCGTTCAACGGGAAGGTGGTCTCCGACGACGAGCTGACCAGGCTCCTGAAGCAGGTGAGCGACACGAACAAGAACATCCCGGTCGTGATCCGGGCGGACGAGAAGACGCAGCTGAAGAAGCTGGCGTTCGTCATGGACGCCTGCCGGATCGCCGGCCTCGAGAAGTTCAGCCTCCAGGCGCGCTAGACCCCATGAAGATCGTCATCACGGGCGTGACTCGGGGCCTGGGCCGCGCCCTTGCCGAGTGGTACATCGCCAACGGGCATACGGTGGCGGGCTGCGGCAGGAGCGGGCCGGCGATCTTCGACTTCCGATTCACGCACCCCGAGCCAAACAGCTTCGATGCGGTCGACGTTACCCTGCCGGTCAAGGTCGCTCTCTGGTCCGAGCGCGTCATCGGCTCCCTGGGCGCCCCGGACATCCTGATCAACAACGCCGGCCTCATCAACACCCCGGCGCCCCTCTGGAAGGTCCCCCACGACGAGATCGGGAAGGTCGTCTCTGTGAACGTCATCGGGGTCATCAATGTCATCCGCGCCTTCGCGCCGGCGATGATCGAGCGCGGGAGCGGCGTGATCGTGAACCTGAGCTCGGGCTGGGGCAGGGGCACCGCGCCGGATGTGGCCCCCTACTGCGCGACCAAGTGGGCGGTCGAGGGCCTGACGAAGGCCCTGGCGCAGGAGCTCCCCGCAGGGATGGCCGCCGTCCCCCTGAACCCCGGGGTCATCGACACGGACATGCTGCGCACGTGCTTTGCCGACAGCGCCTCGTCGTATCCCAAGGCGGATGCGTGGGCCAGGGCGGCCGGGCCGTTCATCCTTGCGCTCGGGCCAAAGGACAATGGCAGGAGCCTGAGCGTCGGCGGGTTCGAGGCCTGAGGCGCCTGCCTAGGCCATCGGCATGTGCGGCTCGACGTCGGCCTCGTAGTCGACGCCGGCAACGCCGAAGCCGAAAAGCTTTAGGAAATCCGAGCGGTAGCCGGTGATGTCTGTCTGAGCGGCCAGGCTCTCGGTAGTGATCCCGGGCCAGATCTGCGCAACAGCAGCCTGCACCTCGGGCCTCATCTCGAGGTCGTCGACGCGCGCGCGCCCGGCCTCGTCAAACCTCGGTCCGCCCGGGGCGCAGAGCTGGGTGGCAAAGAGCCGCTGGATCTGCTCGATGCAGCCCTCGTGGGTGCCCTTGGCCTTCATGATCTTGTAGAGGATGGCGATGTAGAGGGGCACGACCGGGATGGCCGAGCTCGCCTGGGTGACCAGGGCCTTGTTGACCGATATGAAGGCCTTACCGCCCCCGTTCCGCCTCAGGAGCGCGTCGATCGCCCGGGCGGCCCTCTCGAGGTCGTTCTTGGCGAGGCCGATCGTGCCGTTCTTGTAGATGGCCCATGTGACCTCGGGCCCGATGTAGGAATAGGCCACCGACTGGGCCCCGGGGGCAAGCAGCCTGGCGCCGGCGAGCGCGTTCATCCAGAGCTCCCAGTCCTCGCCTCCCATCACGGCGATCGTGTCAGCAATCTCCTGCTCGCTCGCGGGCTCGATCGTTACCGAGCTCACGATCCCCTTGTCGGTGTCGACGGTCTTGTTCGTGTAGGCTTTCCCGACCGGCCTGAGGACGGACTTGTGCACGGCGCCCGTCTTCGGATTGGTGCGCCGCGGCGAGGCGAGCGAGTAGACCACAAGGTCGACCTGGCCCAGGTCCCTCTTGATCGTCTCAAGGGCCTGCGCCTTGATTTCGTCCGAGAAGGCGTCGCCGTTGATGTTCGCCGCATAAAGGCCCGCCGCATGGGCGGCCTTCGTGAATCCGATCGAATTGTACCAGCCCGGGGTTGCGGTTCTCCCCTCCTCCGAAGGGCGCTCGTAGAAAATTCCGAGGGTCGCGGCTCCGGAGCCGAAGGCCGCGGTTACCCGTGAGGCGAGGCCGTAGCCCGTCGAGGCACCGATCACCAGGACCTTCCTGGGCCCATTCTTTATGCTACCCTTTGATCTAACGTGGGATATCCATTCTCCGACGTGGGCCGCGCATCCTGCCGGATGGGCGGTCACGCAGACGAAGCCGCGAACCTTCGGTTTGATGATCATCAATTTGCGATTTTTCCGGGTGGGGGTGGGGAGGCAAGGATGATTACTCCCCTTGAGACGGCCTCGCCGAGGGAGCGGGCGCCCCCGCTCGGCCCGTCGACCAGGACAAATCGGCAGGTCGCGGTGGCGGGTGCCCCGAGTTCGATTGGAAGCGCCTGGTCGTCCGGGGGGACGCCATGGAAGCCAACCGAGGCCGCGGGATAACCCGGTGACGCGCCGTCGATCCACAGCTGGTAATCCCGGCCGGCGCCGTGAGACGGCATTCCCGAGAGCCACAGGAGCGCCCGTTTCCCCGGGGACTCCCAAACCACCACACCCCACGGGCGCCCCGGGGCGGGCGTGTCCGAGGGCCCCGTGCCCGGGGGCGAGAGGACCGCCACCCTGAGGGCGCCCTCCATCCCAAGGCGCGCCCGCGTCTCGGCAAGCTCGCGCCGGCCGAGGATGCGCTCGGCCTCGAGCTGGTTCTGCGCGCTCTTGAGCGCGGACTCCGCCAGGCGATTCTCGTCGAGCGCCAGCTGGTTCCTTGCCTTCTCGATGACCCAGAGCTCGCCCACGCACGCCAGCAGCGCCGCCAGGCAGGCGGTGGCGGCCCATGGGACAAGGGCCGGTATCGCAGCGGTCTTGGGTTCGTCCATCGTGGCGGCCGGGAAGCTATGACAGCGGCCGGCCCGGCGCGTCAACAAAGCCCGGGCGGCCGGGGCCGCGGGAACCGGGGAGCGCCCACCCCGGGGGGGCGTCTATTCGTCGCGCAGGGCCTGGATCGGCGACACGCGGGATGCGCGGTAGGACGGCAGGAACACGGCCAGGAGAACGACGGCCGCCATCAGCGCCGCCGTCGCGAGGAGGACTCCGGGATGGACCGTTCCGACGCCGTAGAGTACGCCCCTCATGGCGAGGCCGGCGCCCCAGGCGCCGAGCGCGCCGAGTGCGACCCCGGCGGCGAGGAGCCGGACGCCAAGCCCGAGAAACTGGGCCAGCACCTGCTGGGGCAGCGCCCCAAGGGCCATGCGCACGCCGATCTCGCGGCGGCGCTGGCTGACCGCATAGGCGAGCACGCCGTAGGTGCCGACGGCCGTCAGCACGAGCGCGACCGCCGAGAAGATGCCGGCAAGAAGGGCGGGCGAGCGCCGCGACACGAGGCTCTCGTCGACGCGGGTCTCCATCGGCTTCAAATCGTCGACCGGGAGCTCGGGATCAAGCCTGAGGACCATTTTCTCCACCATCGCGGCCATGGCGTCGGTCGCCATAGGGGTCCGCACGACCAGCGAGAAGTTGCTCGAGGAATAGGACGCGTAGGTGTAGTAGATCGCCCCCTGGGAGCCGCTCTCGGTAAGGTCGTTCTGCTTCACGACCCCGACGACCCCGACGATCGTGTTGGCGTCCTTCTCCGTGAAGGCCCCGCCGTTCGCGATGCGGTGCCCGAGCGCGCTCTTGCCGGGCCAGTAGTGGTCGGCAAAGGCCTTGTCGACGACGCAGACCCGGGGCAACCGGTGGTTGTCCGCGTCCTCGAGGAAGCGCCCCTCGATCAGCGGGATCCCGAGCGCCGACCAGTAGTCCCCGACGGCGGTGGAGGTGTTGTGGGCCCGGATGGAGTCCCCGGGGAGGATCTCGACGCCCTCGACCCGGGTGGCGTTGTTGTCGCTCTGGCCCGTGAAGGGGAGGGCCGAGCAGATCCCGGCGTAGGTCACGCCGGGAAGGGCGCGCAGCTCGCCGACCAGGCGCCCGACAAAGGCCAGGCGCTTCGCGTCGTCGGGATAGTTCTTCCACGGGAGCGCGACCAATCCCGTCAGGACATGCTCCGCCCTGAAGCCGGGCGGCGTCGCAAGGATCCGCCGCAGGCTGAGGCCTAGGAGGCCCGTGCCCGAGAGCAGCACGAACCCGAGGGCGATCTGCGCGATGATGAAGCCGTGGCGCACCCGCTGGGCGGCCCTGCCGACGGTGCCGCCGCGCGATTCGGACTGCAGGACGCTGGCAAGCTTCGCGTGCAGGCTGAACCAGACGACCGGCACGGCCAGGGCCACCCCGACAAAGAGGGACGCCGCGAGCGCCGCCGCGCCAACGCGGGCGTCAAAGGCGATCGTTGCGCCCAGCGGGAGCTGGTCCGTGCCGAGCGCCGACAGGAGGCGGATGCCGACCGCCCCGGCTCCGATCCCGAGCGCGCCCCCGCACACGGCCAGGATCACGGTCTCAAGCAGCGCGTCGCGGGCGACATGGCGGCGGCTGGCCCCGAGCGCCTGGCGCACCGCCAGCTCCTTCGAGCGGCCGCTTGCGCGGATGAGGAGCAGGTTGACCAGGTTGACGCCGCCGATGACCAGGAGGAAGAGGACGGAGCCCTGGAGCAACAGGAGGATCGGCCGGACCTCGCGCACCTGGTCCGAGTGGAGCGCCAGGACCATCGTCTTGTAGCCCGCGCCGATGATCAGCTTGGCGTAGGGGTCGTCCTTCGCCTGCTGGGAGTTCAGGGCGTCAATCTGCGCCTGCGCGGACGCGAGGGAGACTCCGGGCGCCAGCCGGGCGATCAGGTTGAACCCGTTGGAATGGCGCCTGTCGATGCCCCGCTCCTCCTTGCTCGAGGCCGCGGGGACGTAGAACTCGGCCTTGGTCGAAAGGAACCTGAAGCCCCGGGGCAGGATGCCGATAACGGTCACGGGGAGCGAGTCCACCTGGAAGCGGCGCCCGATCACGCCGGGGTCGGCGTTGAAGTTGCTCCGCCAGAAGCCGTCGGTTATGACGGCGACCGCGCTCCGGTCGTAGCTCATCTCGTCGTCCGTAAACGACCTGCCCCTGGCGAGGGGCACGCCGAGGGTGGCAAAGAACTCGGGCGAGACTCGCGAGCGCGGGACCCGGTTGGGCGAGCCGGCCTCGCCGACGATCGCGCTGCCCTCCTGGATGATCGCCGCCGACGAGAAGGCCTTTTTCAGGTCCCTGCGGTCGTAGTAGTTGGGGATCGACGCCCCGGCCCGGTCAACCCCGGCCTTCGGGTAGCTGTTGATGACCGCAACCAGCTCCTCGGAGCGCGGGTAGGGCAGCGAGCGGACAAGGATCGCGTCAACCACGGCGAAGATGGCGACATTGGCCCCGATGCAGAGGGCAAGGGTCAAGAGGACCGTCGCGGTGAAGCCGCGCTCACGCGCAAGGCGGCGAAAGGCGTGCCGCAAATCGGAGGCCGTGAGGAGCGAGTGCACCTCCTATCAACACGCGGGTACCGGCCCCGGTTACAAGAAAAAGCGGCCCTAGGGGGTGAAGGCGAAGAGCTCGGGATCGAGCCGCCCCTCGGCGACCTTGTTGACGGTGCCCGTCATCCTGACCGAGTACCCGTCCCCGATCTCGATCCCGATCGAGCCCCCGGGCATCCTGACCGTGACCGAGCGGTCGACGAGGCCGAGCCGGTGGGCCACCGCCGCCGAGGCGCTTGAGCTGCTCCCCGAGGCGAGCGTGTAGCCGGCGCCGCGCTCCCATATCTCGATCTGGATAGTGGAGCGGTCGAGCACCTTCAGGAACTGGACGTTCGTGCGGTTGGGGAAGAGGGGGTGCACCTCGATTGCCGGGCCGTAGCGCCGGGCAAGGTCGGGGGTCAGCCCGTCGACCGGGATGACGCAGTGGGGGTTGCCGATCGTCGCCGCGGAGAACGTGAAGGAGCGCCCCTCCACGTCGATCCTTTCCCCTAGCACCTCGCGGGCGGCACCGCCGACCGGGATCCTTCGGCTGTCAAAGCTCACGCTCCCCATGTCTATCGTGATCAGCTTCTCGGCCTCCCGGATCCGCACCTGCACGACGCCCCCGGGGGTCTCGACCCGGAACGACGGGCCCTTGGTGCGCCTCTGGTCCCAGAGGTAGCGCGAGAAGATGCGCAGCCCGTTGCCCGACTTCTCGGCCTCGGACCCGTCGGGATTGAAGATCCTCAGGCCGAAATCCGCCTTATCCGAGGGCAGGGGGCCCCAGAGGATGCCGTCGGAGCCCACGCCGAAGTTCCTGTGGCAGACGACGCGTATCTGGGCCGCGTCCGGCTGCCTCCACTCGGGGTAGTCGGCGGGGTCGAGAACGATGTAGTCGTTTCCCAGCGCATGGTACTTGGTGAAGCGCATGCTACTTGTCCGCCTCGAGCACCGGCGTGTCCGAGTAGCCGAAGAGGCCGCGGCGCTTGATGGCCTCGGCGACGGGTGTCGGCACCATGGTCTCCCAGGCCGGGTCCTTCTCCTTGATGCGCCGCAGGACGTCGCGCGAGAAGATGTTCAGGATCGCGGGGTCGTAGCCCACGATGCTGTCGATGTAGTGGTTCTCGAGCAGGTGGGCGTAGAGGTTCGCCAGGTGCTCGACGATCCTAACGTTCTTCGCGTTTATCAGCACGTTCGAGGTGAAGGGGTTCGTTTCCGCGCTGCGCCCGGCGTCGTTCTGGGCGATGTACATCTCGTAGGCCTCCTTGCGCATCGGGTAGATGTACAGCTTCACCGAGTTGCGGAAAAGCCGGCCGAACGACTCCAGGATGCCCCCCTCGAGGTTCTCGTAGTACTTCTCGTTGAAGATCTCGAGCAGG
>CAZNNO010000070.1:0-19046 GCA_964574435.1 uncultured Opitutaceae bacterium | reverse complement strand
TCCGCACGAACCTAGCCGCGCCCACCCGCCCGAATCAATCCCGCCGTGGGTGCGGGCGGGCGCCGAGGGGCGCCTTAGTCGCCGAAGCTGATGCCGAGCGCCCGGCCCGTGCGGACGATGTCGCCGTTCGGCGGCACCGTGCTGAGCCGCCCGATGGCCTCGGGCAGGGGGATGCCGATCGTGTCCGGGGGAACATAAGCGGCCATGACGCCGAACTTGTCCTCGGAGATCAGGCGCACCGCACCCACGCCGAATCGGGTGCAGAGCAGGCGGTCGAAGGTGGTCGGGACGCCGCCGCGCTGCAGGTGTCCGAGGACGCAGACGCGCGTCTCCTTGGAGGTGCGCTTCTGGATCTCCTCCGCAACCATCGTCGCCACGCCGCCGAGCCGGGTCTCGCGAAACGCACCGCCCCCGGGCCCGATGCCGGCCGCCGGAGTTCCCTGGATGACAAAGTCGCCGCCCTCCTGGCGCGCGCCCTCGGCGACGACCACGAGCGAGTGGTGCTTTCCGGACTGCTCCCGCTCGCGAATCTTCTCGCAGACGCGCTCGATGGCGAAGGGGATCTCGGGGACCAGGATGACGTCGGCGCCCCCGGCTATGCCGCTGTGCGCGGCGATCCACCCGGCGTAGCGGCCCATCATCTCGCACACGAGCACCCGCTCGTGGCTCGCGGCCGTGCAGCGGAGCCGGTCCAGGGCGTCGGTCGCAAACGACACAGCCGTGTCGAAACCGAAGGTGACGGTCGTGCCGGCGATGTCATTGTCGATCGTCTTCGGGACTCCGACGACCGGCACGCCCCCTGCCTGGAGCTGCTGCGCGATGGAGAGCGAGCCGTCGCCGCCCACGACGACCAGGGCTCGCAGGCCGAGCCGGTCGAAGTTTCCCTTGGCCTCGGCGATGATCCCGGGATCGATCTCGCGGACCTCGCCATGCCCGACCTTGGCGGCAAACCGCCCGGAGTTGCTCGTGCCGAGGATCGTGCCGCCCAGGAAGAGGAGGCCGTCCATCTCGTCCGGATCGAGGACCCGGGTGCGCACCGGGTTGAGCAAACCCTCGAAGCCCCCGAGAAATCCGTACGTGGTCCAGCCGTTCTTCGCGGCTGCGATGACAACAGCGCGGATGACGGCGTTGAGGCCGGGGCAGTCGCCCCCGCCGGTGAGGATCCCGATGCGGGTTTTCATTCTGAGGTGTCTTGCCCAATCGGCTCATAAGCGGGCCGCCCTTAGCGCTCTCTTATAGAGAGGGACCTGGCCGCGCAGCAGGGCGCCACGCGGCGAGGCTCAAGGGGCGGCGATAACCGCTTTAACCTTCTGTTTAACAAAAGGTTGAAAGCCTGTCCGGCGGCGGAGCCGGTTCCGGCTGCTAGGCGCCATTTCGTTGCCTTCCTAAGGGGGGAGCGTCATGGGTCTTTGAAAGGAGCTTTGGATTCACGCCGGATACCCCGGATTGTGGTGCGCCTCGGTTCCGCGACGCTCCCCTCCTTGCGCCCCAAACACCACCTGATCCACCTGGCGAGGCTCGCGTCGTTCTGCCTCGCGGCGGCGTGCGCCTCCCGGTCGCTCGCGGACGGCGCCGGTGATCTGGTGGCCCAGTACGACCCAACCCAGCATTGGGAGCTCAATTATGAGAGCGGCGTGATCTGGCGGGTCACGGGCTCGGCCACCCCCTTGAGCTACACCGTGCTGCCGCAGCTTCTCACGGTGGAGAGCCCCCTCGTGGGCACCTCGGTCCCCTTCCTCGGAGGGGACCGGGTGATGCGCAACCGGTTCAGCCTCCTGCTTGAGCCGATCTCAATGGGGCCCGAGCACCATTTCATCGGGGCCTCGGCCTCGGGGATAATGGAGTGGTGGGACAAACGCCGCACACGGGCGCTCTTCTTCTCGGCCGGCGGCGGGATAGGGTGGCTGGACAGCAAGGGCCACCAGATTGCCGGCGCGCAGGGTGAGGACTTCAACCTGAACTGGCTCGCGTACACGGGGGCGCGCTTTGTCGTCGCGCGCAGGCTGAGCGCCTCGGCAGGGGTCTATTTCCAGCACGTATCCAACCGCGGCATGAACCCGGTTAACCCGGGCCTGAACGCGGTGGGCCCGATGCTGAGCGCCGGCTGGCACTTCTGATCTGCGGAAAGCGCCGGCGCTGTAACCGCGTCCCCGGGGGAGCGTCACTCCTCCTGGAATCGACAACCGCCACAGGATCACAACCCAGGATAACACCCATGCTCGCCTTTGTCCGCGCGTTCTTTCCCGTAATTCCGCTGCTTCTCGGAGTCTGCCTCGGCGTGCTGCTGGCCGCGGCATTCAAGCGGGGCGGGAAAAAGAAGGCCAGGATCGCCGAGCTCAAGGCGCGTGTGGAAGCCCTTGAGCGCAAGGCCTAGCGACGCCCCCCGGCCGCCGCGCGGGGACGGGCCCCCGTCACCGCGAGGCCGACCACGCCTTGAAATGGGCCTCCTGCCGGTCCCTCTGCCAGTCGCAAAGCTCGGCAAGGTCCGCGACGGGCTTCCTCGAATAGGGAAGCGTGGGCAGGTAGGGCGGGGGGCCGAACTCCGGGCAGAGCGTAGTCACTGTCACGCCGCGGGCAAGCTGCTCCTCCCAGACGATCTCCCACCAGCGCTCGAACGCCTGGAGGTACGGCAGCGCCTCCGGGGCGCGGACGTCGGCGACCTGGGGAGCCTCCTCGGTGCCAACCCGCGTGTGGATGTGATCCGCCCGCGAGCCGCAGAGGCGGATGAGGCCGAGCTGGTCGTCGATCAGGCGCTCGCAGGCGACCACCCAGTGGCTGAAATCGCAGGTCAGCCTGAGCTCGGGGTACTGCCTGAGGATTCGCCTGGCGGCCGTGGGATGGAATAGCGCCGAATTGCGGTGGATCTCGTGGGCCACGGGCACGCCGGCGGAGGCCGCGGATTCGAGCGCCCCGTCAAAGTACCGGCTGGCCTCGTCGGGCGACCAGCAGTCGTGGCCGCCGATCACGTTGATCGAGTCGGCTCCGGTGCGAACCAGGTCCCGGAGCTGCGCCGTGAAGAGGCGCAGGTGGTCCGCCGCGCGCGGGCCCGCGTCCCGCGTCCAGACCGTCCCCTTGAAGGGAATCCTGCGGCGGCGCAGTATCCGCCGCATCTCGGCGTGCTCCTCCCGCGTGAACAGGATCGCCTCGATCCCGTCGTAGCCCGCGTCCGTGATCGAGGCGACCGCCCTGTCCCTGGGTCCCGGGACGCCCCAGAGGTTCCTGTAGGCTTTGAGCTTCATGGTGGACGAGGGATTCCCGGTGCCCGGGCGGCGCACGGAGTTGACCCAATGGCGCAAATCGATTCAACCGAAACCTTGGGGGGCGGTCCCCATGGCACATGGAATGCTTGGAATGGCCCCGCACCCCCCGACCCATGCAATCGACCCTCGCACCCCGGGATCCCGCCGTGCTCCCGCGAAGCTGCACGTACACGCCTTCCGACTGGGCCGCGCTCGCTTCCTTCTGGCACCCGGTGGCGTTCTCGTCCGACATCGGCGGGCCGAAGCCGTTTGCGGCCACGCTCCTCGACGAGAAGCTCGTGCTCTACCGGGCCGGCGGCCGGGTGGTGGCGGCGAAGGACATCTGCATCCACAGGGGCGTTCCCCTCTCCTTCGGGAGGGTGGAGGGCGAGGAGGTCGTCTGCGCCTACCACGGATTCCGGTACGGAGCGGACGGGCAGTGCACGAGGATCCCCGCCCAGCCCGACCTTGCGATCCCGAGGAAGCTCTGCCTCCTGACGGTCCTCGCCGAGGAGCGCTACGGAGTCATCTGGGTCTGCCTGTCGGGGGAGCCGCGCCAGCCCCTGCCACACTGGCCGGAGCTCGACGATCCGCGGCTCAAGCAGATGAAGCTGGCGGCGGGCGTCTGGAAGTGCTCCGCCGCGCGCCACACCGAGAACTTCAACGACCTGGCCCACCTTTCCTTCGTGCACGTGGGCACCTTCGGCAATTCCGAAAGGCCCGAGGTGCCGAAGTACGAGGTCGACGTGGGGCCGACGGGCCTGCATTTCGAGGCGGACTACGACCGGCACTCGATCGAGGACTTCGGGAGGAAGGGGCCCGTGGAGCACATCCATTACACGTACGACCTCACGTTTCCGTTCTACACGCGCCTTCGCATCTGCTTTGGCCCGGAGCGGAACTTCGTGGCCTACAACCTGCCGTCGCCCGTCTCGGCGCGCGAGACGAACGTCCTCTTCCGGCTCACGCGGGACTTCGACCTGGACAAGCCCGAGGACAGCACGATAGCGCTCCAGACCCAGGTGGTCTCCGAGGACAGGCCCTTCGTGGAGGCGCAGCGGCCGGAGGAGCTTCCGCTCGATCTCTCGGAGGAGTTCCACATCCGGGCGGACCGGTTCTCGACCTGCTACCGGAACGCGCTCGTGGGCCTCGGGCTCGGCGGGGATTTCGCCGCTTAGGCGGGGGCGTTCCATGGGCTCAGTGCCCGCCTCCCGCGGGCGGGCCCGCCTCGCGGATGGTGAGCCGGTCCGTCAGGAGGCAGATCCCGGCCATCAGGAAATAGGCCAGGGGGATGGCCCCGGGCGCGTAGCCGATCACCCCGATGATGTCCGAGCCCGTGATCCTGAAGTTGTGGGCCAGCCCGAGGAGCGCGATCACACCGCCGATCGCGAACCAGGCCGCGGCCGCCCTGAAGTGCCGGTCGATGATGTGCACGGTCGCGGCGCTCAGGATCATGCACGTGTAGATGTAGCCCTCGCCGATGGCGAAGACCCCGGCCGAGTAGTAATCCGCCCGGTCGGCAAAAAGGGAGTTGAGCGCCGCGGGAATCGGGTGCTCCGGCGTCCCGTAGCCCACGGCCAGCAGCGTGCGCTTGATGGCGAACTCGGTGTAGGCGCCGAGCGCGGGGACGAGGCCGACGACGACGGCGGGGATGTGCCGCGGCGGCACGACCTCGAAGGCCTGCGCGGTCATCGCGAGCCCGATCCAGATGATGAGGGCCATCCCGGCCTCGACGGGTATGAAGTGGACGATCAGCCCCAGCGTCCCCGTGCAGGCGATCGTGGTCATCGCGGCCGCGTTGAGGACGGAGTAGCCCGCGCGCGACCCGATGGCCTTCCAGCCGGGGTGCCCGAAATAGATCGTCGCCAGGAACGGCGACCCGAAAAGCGCTGACCCGATGGACGCGAACCCGTTGAAAAGCAGGCAATTCTTGGTGTCGTAGCTGTCGCCGGCCGCCTCCGCGGACTCGATTGTCTGCAGCGACCAGAGGGTGCTGACGAGGCCGAGGGGCAGGACGACCGGTAGGCTGTCGCCGATCGAGTGCCACCACGTGACGAGGAGCGAGGGGTTCGGGATGGGCGGGTAGATCCCGAGCGTGCCGAAGTCCAGGCTTCCAACGGGGACGATCGTCGACCCGGAGATGAAATGCGACGCCCACGCGAGGCCGGTCCCGACCAGCAGGATGAGGAATCCGCGGGGCACGCGAAGGTAGGGCCCGACCCGGCCGAAGTAGAAGACGAACGAGAGGCCGAGCGTCGTCAGCCCGACGACGGGGAAGGCGTAGGCGCGGAAGAAGAAGTCGAGGGCGAGGAACGCGAGCGCGATCCCCGCCAGGGTCGAGAGCAGGGCCGCCCGCGGCGTCAGCCGCCGGATCGAGGCGCCGACGAATGCGCCGGCGCACTCGATCAGGCCCATGATGAAGGCGGCGCCGACGCCGGCGCGCCACGCAGCCATGCTCGCCTCGGCCTCGCTGAGGCCGGCGTTGAGCGCCCGGACCTTCGCCGGGTAGAGGACCAGGAACACGAAGGTGACGAGCAGGATGATGCTCATCCCGAAGGGCAACGCGCACACGTCCGCGCGGCCCTCGCGGCGCGCGAGCCGGTGCGCCTGCCAGGCGTAGTACAGGTTGCCGATCAGCAGCCCGACGGCCGACGCGGGCATCAGCCGCGAATAGAACAGGTGCGGATCCAGGTAGAGGGGGAAGCCGAGGCTCAGCTTCACCATGACGATGGCGACAACCAGGTTGTCGAGCCAGAGGGCTATGAATCCGTCGAAGTCGCCCTTGACGAAGGCCTTCATGCGGCCTCAAGGACCCTGGGCTCGCCCCGCACGGTCAGGGAAACCGCCATCCCCGCGGCGATCGTCGCGGCGAAGACGTAGGGCAGGTAGCACGCGGGCCTCGGCGGCACCGGGTAGACGCTCTGGAACATGACGACCGCGAGAAGAAGGAGGGCGGACGCGGAGGCGGCCACCCGCTGCCAGCTGGCGCAGCCCTCCCGCGCGAGGAAGAAGGGCGCCGCGAGGCAGACCATGAAGTAGGAGCCGATGAATCCGAGCGCCGACAGCTGCGAGACGTAGTCGATCACGGAGTAGAGCGTCACTCCGGCGAAGAGAAGCCCCGACGGGATCACTATCGAGAGGAGGCCGATGAGCGCGATCGCGCGGTGCGGCGTGGCGTTCACGGGGTGCGCGCGGCCGAACGACCCGTAGAAGCAGCCATCCTCGGCCATGGAATACAGCGTCCGGGACCCGGCGTTGATGGACCCGAGGGCGCACGCGAAGTAGCTGAGGGCGACGCCGACGGAGCTCAGCGTGCCGAGCAACGGGTGGCGGCAGACCTTGGAGAGGGTGTCGAACGGGGTCTCGAGCTGGTCCAGCGCGATGCCGAACCTCCTGCCGAGACCCACGAGCAGGTAGGTCATGCCTAGGTAGAGGATGCCGATCGGGACCACGCAGCCGAGGATCGCCCTCGGGATCGCCCGCTTCGCATGGCGGGCCTCGTCGCCGAGCGTGGTCGCGCTCTCGAAGCCCCCCATCGTGAGGAAGGTGAGGACCAGGCCCGCGCTGAACGCGCCCGGGCCGGCCCCCGTGAGCTCGAGCTGGGGCCGGTCCACCCAGGTGCCGTTCCTGAGCATGGCCAGGGCGACGATCGCCAGCATGACCGTCAGGGAGGTGATCTCGATGACGATCATCACGTCGCCGGAGAGCTTGATGTCCCTGAATGCGGTCCACCACGCGGCGATGACGACAAGGGTGGTGACCGCCGCCTGGAGGGGCACGCTGTTCGCGATCCCGGTGGTTTCCGAAAGGACGAGGCAGGCGTAGTAGGAGGCCGAGGGGGCCGAGCTCGCGGCGCCGAAGAGCATCGCCCCGACGTAGTTCCAGCCGGTGCCGACCCCTGCGCGCCGGCCGAGCCCGAGCCGGGCGTAGCTGGCCAGGCCGCCCGCCGAGGCGAAGCGGGTCGCAAACCCGTTGATGTTGACCAGAATCAGGAGGCAGATGCCGAGGACGGCCAGGAAGAGGAGCCAGGTCCCGTTGCCGGTCTTCCCGATGAGGAGCGGGATGATGACCCCCAGCGTCCCGGTGGGCGCCATCGTCCCGAGCGTCTGGGCGACGTTCTCGAGGCCGGTCAGGTAGTTTCGACGCAGCGCCGGCGACGCGGCGCCCGGGCCTTCCAAGGCCTCCCCTGGGGTGTCAGGGTCCATGCGGCCCGGGGGGATCCGGCGGGGTTTCGAGGGCGGGGTTTGGTCGCGAGGCGGGCATCGGGCGGGACCATTTCAGCAACGCCCGTGCCAGCGTCAGGCTATCCAATCCCCGCTGAGGCCGAGCGCGACGAGGCGCTTCCTGTAGGCGATGGACATGCGGTCCGCCGCAATGTGGACCTCCTCGCGAAGGTCGAGGGGCAGGTCCTCCGGGTACTGGTCCTCCACCACGGGGATGTCCTCCTGGTTGACGAAGAGCTGGTAGTCGATGGCGGGCCCCGGCGCGTCCTTCTGGTCGTAGTTGCGCGACAGCAGCATGTACACCCGCGTGCTGCGCGCCGTCTCCGGGGAGGCGATGTCGTAGATGTCGAGCACGCGCCCGTCCGGGGAATGGACCCCGAGCCTTGTGGAGAAGGGAAGCGTCAGCGTGTAGACGTAGGTCATGTCGGTGATCCGGCCGTCCGGCTTGAGGAACGTGTCGCGGTCCACCTGCGGATACCGGAGCGAGAACTCGAGCGCGCCCGGCGGCTCGTCCACGCGGTAGTCGTCGACGCGCGGGGCGTTCCGGTTGCCAAAGCTCCCGGCGTGCACCCAGGAGAGGTGCGCCACGTCGTTGAAGTTCTCCACCTGGCGCGCCGCCGCCGCCTTCCAGAGCGACACGGGCAGCTCCATCGTCTGGCGGTCGGGCCCAGCAAGGCCGGGCCAGTCCGGCAGCGGGGCGCGCGCGGGGGGGCGCAGGCAGGCCCAGACGAGGCCGTGCCTGACCACGGAGCCGAACGTGCGCAGCCGGAGCTTCTTCGAGATGGGGACCGAGGGGTCCTGCGCCGGGACGCCCGTGCACGCGCCGTCGCCCGAGTACCTGAAGCCGTGGTAGGCGCAGACGAGCGTGCAGCCGTCCATCCACCCGCGGCTGAGCGAGGCGCCCCGGTGGGCGCAAAGGTCCCGTGCGACGGCGATGCCGCCCTCGGCGCGAAAGACGACCAGGCGCACGTCGAGCAGCCGCCGGGAAAGCGGCTTGTCCGCGACCTCGGAGGCGAACGCGACGGGATGCCAGAAGGACCCGAGGACGTCGCGGTCGCGTTCCGAGAACGTGGCCTCGCCCGGGCGGACGAGGCCGGCGATCGAGGGGGCCCCGGCCTGCCCCTGCCCCGCCGGGGGCCGCGCGGCTGGCGGGTCGCTCCTCATGACGTGCCGAACTTGAGGCCCAGCTGCCTGAGCCACCTGCGGTAGGCGATCGCCGTCCGGTCCGAGCGCAGGTGCAGCTCGGCCTGGAGGTCGAGGGGAAGCATCTCGGGCCGCTGGGACTCGACGATCGGCAGGTCCTGGGCGGTCACCTCGTCCTGGAAGACCACGATCCTCTCGGCCGGGACGTCGAACGAGTAGTTCATGGCCATGATCGCCCAGGCGATGCTGCGGCCCTCGTCGACGGGCGTCACGATGTCGATCATGCTGAAGCGCTTCTCGCCCTGGGCCTTCGTGAAGCGGGCCGCGAGGGGCCTCAATGCCTCGTAGGTGTAGAGGACCCTTGCCGACCGGCCGGTGCCGTCGGGGTCAGGCTGCCAGATGGGGATGTCCCTCGCTATGACCCCGGTCGGGGTGATCTCCGCCTCGTAGTCCTCGATCTCGGTGTGGGCGGGGTCCCCCAGGTAGCCGGCATGGACGAAGGGGAAATGCCCGACGTCGAGGAAGTTCTCGATGACCCGCGGACCGAGCGCGTTGAAGGCGTACGGCCCGCACGGGATGTTCCTGTAGGCGGGGTCGTCCCATTCGGGAAAGGGGGGAGGCTCGCCGGCGGGGTTGCCGAGGCACGTCCAGACAAGGCCGTGCGCCACCCGCACCGGACGGGCTTTCGCATGGGCCCGCGGCGGCGGCTTCTGGCCGGGCTGCGCCGGGATCCGGACGCACGCCCCGCTCGGGTCGTAGGTCCATCCGTGGTAGGGGCAGGTGAGGCAGCCCTCCCTGACGCGCCCCCCCGAGAGCTTTGCGCCGCGGTGGATGCACAGGTCGTCCCAGACCTGGATCGAGTCGCCGCCGCGCCAGACGACGATGTCGACGCCGAGAAGGCGGGACGCCCTGACGGACTCCGGCGCCAGGTCGCAGGCGCGGGCCACGACGTGCCAGTCGTTGAGGAGGACGGGATCGTCGATCATCTGCGGCGGGGCGCTACGAGGTTCCGAATCCGACGCCGAGCTCGTTGAGCCACTGGCGGTAGGCGATCGAGGTGCGGTCGCAGTTGAGGTGGAGCTCCGCCTGGAGGTCCAGGGGAAGCAGCTCCGGGCGCTGCGACTGGACGACGGGCTTGTCCTGGAGGAAGACGCGCTCAGTCCAGTCGACGAGCTGCTGGGAGGGCGTGCTGTCCGCGCCCTTCATGGAAAACACGATCCAGACCCTGCTGAGCGCCTCGTCCACCGGTGTCGCGATGATCATCATTGTGAACACGCTGGATCCCGCGTGCTTCGTCAGGTAGGCCGTGAGGGGGCGGATGACCCGGTAGGTGTAGTTTGCCGCCGCGGGCCGGCCCGAGCCGTCAGGGTCCGGCTGCCAGACGACGATGTCGGTCGCGGTGACCCCGTCCGGGCGCTTCTCGACCTGGTAGCGCCCGATCTCCCCGCGGCCCTCGACGCCGAGGATGCCCTCGTGAACCACGGACAGGTGCGCCAGGTCGAGGAAGTTCTCGATGATCCTGGGGCCGCCGGCCTCCAGCTCGTAGGGCCCCATCGTGAAGTTGCGGACACCGGGGTCCGACCACTCCGGGAACACGGGCAGCTCGTTCGGCGTGTCCGAGAGGCACCCCCAGACCCACCCATAGGCCTCCCGGCAGCCGTGCACCTCCACGACCGCCCGCGCGGGGGGCTTCTGTTCGGGGTGCGCCGGAATCCTGACGCACGCGCCCGCGTCGCTGTAGGTCCACCCGTGGTAGGGGCACTGAAGGCAGCCGTCCCTCACCTTCCCGAGCGAGAGCCTGGCTCCCCGGTGGACGCAGAGGTCCCTCCAGGCGTGGTACCTGCCGGCGTCGGCCCAGAGGACAATGTCCTCGCCGAGGAGCCGCGCGGCCACGACGCTTCGCCCGGAAAAATCCCCCACCTTCGCGAGGGGATGCCAGTCGTGGACAAGGACGGGGTCGGGGTATCTCATGTTAGGCGAGTCTCGTCATTGAGAAGGGTCCGGGCGGCCGCGCGCCCCGCGGGGGCGGGGCCGCCTCACACGGGGGGATGGGCGGGATGCAATCAGAAACGGAGCCGGATGGTGATCGAGGCGCTGATCGGGGGGCGCACGTAGATGGCGTCGTTGCCCGCGAACGTCACGTCTATGGGGTCCAGGATCCGCTCGTTGGTCATGTTCCTGATGTTCACGGTGACGTCCCAGGTCTTCTGGCGGTAGAAGATGAACCCATCGAGCTCGTACTCGGCGGGTATGTAGAGCTCGTCCTCATCGTCGGCGTACTGCCTGCCCTGGAACTGCGGCCCCGCGCCGAAGCCGAGCCCCGACTTCCATTCATACTGCACGAACACGTTTCCAAGGACGGTCGGGACACCCGGCGCCTTCATCCGGTCGCCCGGCGGCGTGTAGTAGCCCGAGTAGTTGGTCTGCGGGACGCTGCTGTAGTTCGGGCTGCCGTTGCCGGTGCCCGACTGCCCGTCGACGATGAAGCCGACGGGGTAGCCGTCGAGGTAGCTGTTCGTCTGCTGGAAGAACGCCGACCCGAAGTCGGTCACGTTCTCATACGTGAAGTTCGCGTTTAGGGAGAGGGCCTTCGTCGGCTGGTAGACCGCGTCGAGCTCGACGCCCTCGGCCTTGACCAGATACGCGGGCCCCTCGACCTGGGGCTCGTTCTTGGTCTGCTGGTAGAGCGCCGCGTCGATGAAGAGCGTGTTGCCGAGGAAGCTCTCCTTGTAGCCCGCCTCGTAGAGTATGCTCTTCGTCATGAGCGACGTGTCCAGCTGCGCGCGGTACTGGGCAGGGGTTCCGATCGGCGTGTTGGCCCCGTCGGTGATTTCCGCGACGTTGAGGCCCCCGTAGTTCTCGGAACCCAGGACCGCGCTGACCCTGTTGTAGCTGATGTAGAATGAGCGCGTGTCCGTGGCCTTGAACACGAGGCTGCCGAAATAGGACGGATTGTTGACGCTGTCCTCGGCGGAGTAGATGCTGCCGCGCGGGACGTAGATGCCCGGGCTGTAGAACGCCCCGGTGACGGGATCGGCCACCTGGTTCAGGGCAGGGTTGCCGTCGTCCGCCTTGATGTGGTCGAAGCGGAAGCCGGCGGTGAGGAGCAGGTGCCGGTTCAGCGTCAGGGTGTCCTGGATGAACGCTGCCGAGTCGTAGATGTGCGAGTCCTGGTTGGCCGAATCGTTGACCAGGTAGGCGCCGTACTTCGACTGGCCCGGCACGAGGTAGGGGGCGCCGAGCGTGTTGCCCAGCACCGAATACGACGGCAGGATGAGATTCGAGGAGGGCTGGGCGAGGTCGTAGTAGAAGAAGGGCTCGATCGCATAGTCCTGGTAGGCGACGATCCGCGTGTACCGGAAGTCGCCGCCCGCGACTATCCTGTTGTCCATGCCGCCCACGGAGAAGTCGCCGTGGTACTCGGCGCGGTCTTGGAATGAGGCCATGAGGGGCACGTACTCGCTGTAGCCCCAGAGATTGTACTGCCGGTCGTTTGCGTCCTCGAAGTAGGTCCTGTTGATGAAGGTGGTCTCGGGGTTCAGGATGAGCGTCGAGACCAGCTGGGACTGGAAGCGCTCGGTCCGTCCGACGTCGCCCGGGGAGAGCAGCGCCTTGTCCCAGGGAAGCTTCACCGTGTAGGCGGTGGCCGGGTTGAGGACGCCGTAGGAGCCGTCGGGGTAGCCCATGCCGTACGGCGGCTCATCCGGATAGATGGTCACCTGGCCGCCGATGTACTCCCCCGTGTTGATGAAGTTCTGCGTGACCCGGTTGACCCCGGTCACGTCCCCGATGACGTTCCCGTAGTACTGGCCCCACCACTGGAGCGTGAGCGCCTTCGACGCGTGGTAGGTGAGCGCCGTGTAGATGTCCTGCGTCTGGTTCTTCTGGTTCTCGTAATAGCCGAGGCCGTAGCGGCTCAGGTAGCTGACCCGGTAGGCGAGGTCGTCGGACAGGGGGGCGCTCGTGTCTATCGTCACCTCCGGGTTCCAATAGGACCCCCCGTCCGCGAGGTACCCGAATGTCATGGAGACGTCGGTGTGTTCGTGGTCGAAATAGGGCTCCTTTGTCGTGAAATTGGCGTAGCCGCCGGCCCCCTCGCTCTGGGGGCCGTAGATGGCCGAGCCCGGACCCTTGACGACATCCATCGCCTCGACGCCGTTGAAGCTCGGCAGGATGCTGGAGGTGGTGAAGAGCTCCGCCTGGCCGTTGACGTACATCTCGGCGTTGTCGCCGCGCACGATCGGGGTGGCCGGGACTCCGTAGCGGGCCGGCGAATAGACGCCGGCCGCGAACTGCCCGAAGTCCATCGAATTGGTCACCTGCCTGTCATCCATCCAGGCCTTGTTTATCATCGAGAGCGACCTGGGGATGTCGAGGACGTCGGTCGGGTCGCCGAGCACGCCGTCCACCGGGCGAACGGTCGGAAGGATCTGGTCCTCGATCGGGACGTCGCTGACCGTGTACTTGGCGAGCGTCGTGATGTTCGAATTGCCCGGGGTCGCGGCGGGTGCCGCCGGCGGCGTCGCCGGCGCCGCGGCTGCGGGAGGAGGCGTCGGCGCGGGAGGGGGGGCGGGCGTCTGCTGGGCGCCCGCCGGCGGCGCCAGGAGCAAGAGCGCGAGCGCCAAGGGGGTGGCGCGTCCCGCACGGTCCCTGAATGCGGTTGGAAGCACGGTTTGCATATCGCGCCTTCCAAGCAGGAGCCAAACCACTGGGCATATCCCAGATCCCAATTATCATGTCCTAGTCCGCGCGGTCTCGACTGAGGAATCGCAGACATGGCGCGGGCTGGCTTTCCGGGGCCCGGTTTTGCGCAGATTTGCCGGGATTTCCTCTGCATCGCGGGGATCCGGTTCAGATATCCTTGGTGAAACCAAGAAATGCGCAGTGGCACGCGGATTGCTCCAGTCTCGCACCGATGGGACTTTTCTACCGCAACCAGCCCTTTATCTTTGGTGAAACAGCGTACACCAACGGGGGCACGTTCGGCCCTGTCCACTCGGGCTCCGTGAACCTGGTCATCGTCGTGGAGGGGACCATGGAGGTCCGCTGGGACGGCATGACGGCGGACGTCCCTGCGGGAAGGGCGGCGCTGATCTACAGCAGCGAATCAATCGCATTCCATTTCCCGCTGGGCATCCGGACCGTCGTTCAATGGTGTGACACCGGCGAGCCGGCGGGCTCGGCCTGGGTCCGCCAGAAGCTCAAGAAGGCGCCGCTCTCGCTCGAAGTTTCCGACACGCTGCGCCAGCTGATGGAGATCGGCAAGAAGCTGGCGAGCGAGAACCGCGACGAGGTGCGGGCTTTCCGCGACGCGCTGGGCGAGGCGATGATCTGCGCCTACCTCCACCAGGCCAACCTCGACTGGGACGAGGCGCTGGTCCCCGAGCCGGTGACCCGCGGCAAGGAATTCATCGAGAGCCATTTCTGCGAGCACATCGACAACGCCCAGATCGCCCGGCGGGCCGGGGTGAGCCCGCAGTACCTCGACCGCCTGTTCAAGCGCAGCCACGGCGTCAGCCCGGTCCAGCACCTGTGGAACCTGAGGGCCGAGAAGGGCGCCTTCCTGCTCCGCCAGACCGGCCTGACGGTGAGCGAGATAGCCTACCAGAGCGGCTACAAGACGCCCTTCCACTTCTCGCGCCACATCAAGATGAAGTACGGGCACTGCCCGACCGAGCTGCGCAACCTGAAGCGCGAGCTCCAGCCGAGCCTCCAGCGGGGCGAATACCCCGACCAGCACTACGACGGTCCGTAAGTTTGCGGGCCCCCCGGGGCGCGCAGGGGCCCGTCACGCGACAAACTGCTCGCCGAGACCCAGGGCCTTCAGCTTCTTGCGGTAGCGGACCGACAGCAGGTCGGCGGGGATGTGGACCTCGTCATGGAGGTCCAGCGGGAGGTCCTGCGGGCACTGGCTCTCGACGAAGGGCTTGTCCTCGGCCAGCACGGCGAGGTTGTAGGCGACCATTTCCTGCGGCGGTGCCTCGAACCAGAAATTGCGCCCGATCAGCGCGAAGATGCGGCAGGAATCGACCGAGAGGGGCGCTGCGACGTCGAAGAAGTAAAGGTGCCTCCCCTCAAAGTAATCGACCAGGAGCTTGGAGGCGAAGGGCAGGTCGACGTTCTGCACGTAGCGCACCTTGCTGATCGTGTCAGGCCGCAGGCCGTGGACGTCGCGGTCGTGCTGGTTCGCCTCGGGAATGACGATCGAGAGGCGGTGCTCCTCCTCCTGCACGGGGTAGCGGATGATCTCGGGGGTCTCCCGGTGGCCGAACGTGCCGGTGTGGACCCACGACAGGTGCGCGACGTCGTTGAAGTTCTCCGTGTGCCGGCCCGCCGAGGCGTTCCAGTCGATGGGCTCCATGGGGATGATCTCATAGGCTCCGCCCTCGACCTCCGGCCAGTCGGGCAGGGGAGCCACGGGGTCACCGGCAAGGCAGGCCCACACGAGGCCGTAGCGCTCGGCGCACGTGAACGTCTGGAGGCACAGCTTCGCCGGTATCGCGATCCCGGGATGCGCCGGTATCCGCGTGCAGTGCCCGAAGCGGTTGTAATGGAAGCCGTGAAAGCCGCACACCAGCTCGTCCCCGGCCATCTCGCCGAGGCTGAGCCGGGCGCCGCGGTGCAGGCAGAGGTCCCTGGCCACGGTGATTCCCGCGGACGTGCGGAACACGACGAGGCGCTCGTCGAGGAGCCGGGCGGCGACGGGCCTCTCCCCGACCTTGGCGCTGAAGGCGACCGGGTGCCAGAAGCGCGCCAGGGCGCGCCATTCGGGTTCCGCGAAGGTCGAGGCGCGTGGCGGGGCCCTGTCCGGGGTGGTCGCTGGCATCGGGCGGATCACGCGGGCCCCGAACGGGATCCCAATCGATCAAGGTTCATGGGCACGTCCATTCCCACGAACCCAGCAGCTATCAAACCATCAGCCATGCCTGCGGCGCCATTAGTCATGTCTGTATCTCGTCCCGCCGCGGCCGGCCCGGGAGTGGCATCTGAGGTGCTCCTCACGCCGCGGATGCCCGAGGAATCCCCAACAGACTCCAGCTCCCAGGAGACGGGGTCGCTGCGCCACAACTGCGTGAGCTTCGTCGAGAACCTGGCGCAGACCATCGGCTCGATGGCCCCGTCGGGCGGCCTGACGATGTTCATCCCCCTGGTCTTTGCGAACGCGGGCAACGGGACCTGGCTCCTCTACGTGCCGGTCGCCGCGGGCTACACGCTCCTGGCGGCCAACATCAACGTGTTCACCTCGCGCACGGCCTCGGCGGGCTCCTTTTCGACGTACGCCGAGCTTGGACTCGGCCCGCTGGCCGGCCTCGTCGCCGGCTGGACGTATTTCGCAACGCTCGTGTTCGCCGTGGCGGACTGCGCCCCGAGCGTGGGCTTCTACGCGGCGCAGGTCGCCTCCCAGCTCGGCCTGCACATGCCGGCGGCCGTGGCGGTCTCGCTCATGGCGGGTTCGGTCGCCGCCGCCTGGTGGGCGGCGCGGCGCGGGATAAGCCTGTCGACGAACCTCATGCTCGGCGTCGAGTGCCTGTCGCTCGGGACGATGGCCGCCCTTGCCGTCCTCTTCGTCATCCACACCGGCAAATGGCTGGACGGCGACCAGTTCCACCTCGCGGGCGTCAAGCCGAAGGGGATGCGCCTCGGTATCATCCTGGCGTTCATGAGCCTGACCGGCTTTGAGAGCGTGACCACGCTCGGCGAGGAGTCGAGGCATGCCCTGAAGGCCATCCCGCGGGCGATTCTCGCGTGCATCCTTCCCATCGGGCTCATGTACCTGACAATGGCCTATGTGGTTACAATGGCCTTCAGGGGCAGCGGGCTCGATCTTGCGCGGACTCTCGTCCCGTTCGATTACCTGGCCGTCGCGGCGGGCGTGCCGCACCTGGCCATCATCGTCGGGATCGGGATCACGCTGAGCTTCTTCGCATGCATGCTCGGGTGCATGAACGCCGCCGCCCGGGTTTTGTTCGCACTGGCGCGCAGGGGGCAGTTCTGGCCGGGCTTCGGGATCGCCCACCCGGTCAACGCGTCCCCCCACCGGGCGATAGCGCTCGTGGGCATCGTGGCCCTGGTGCTGCCGCTCGCCCTGGTCGCCTGCGGCGTCCGCCTTGAGGACGGGATGGCCTACGGGGCGCAGCTCGCGAGCCTCGGCTTCGTTTCGACCTATCTCTGGGCGTGCATCTCGGCGCCGTTCTTCCTGGGCCGCCGCGGAGAGCTGCGCTGGCGCCACATCGCGCTCTCCGCCAGCGCCCTGGCGATCTTTGGATTCGCGCTCGCGGCGAGCGTCTATCCCGCCCCTCCCGCCCCGTGGGACGTGCTGCCCTTTATCTTTGCCGGGGCGGTCGTGGCGGGGACCGTGCTGTCGTGGGCCCTGGGAATGCAGGTGCGGCCGCGCGCGGCCGACCAACCCGCCTAGGGGAATCGCGAGGCCTCATCCGGACATGCTTATTGAGGGCCGGGACATGCCCCCTGGTTCGGGCCGTGCTTTCCTTGTCGGGCGAGATTCGCGCCACGACCCACGCCCCGCATGAACTACGAGGAATTCCTGCGAAAGCTGCCGAAGGCGGAGCTGCACATCCACTTTGAGGGGTCCGTGCGGCCCGGAACGTTCTTTGAGCTGGCGAAGAAGCACCGCCTGCGGCTGCCGTCGGAGGATCCCTCCACGTTCTACGCCTACGACACCCTGGTCGATTTCCTGAAGGTCTACGACATCGTGTGCCGCTCCATCAGGGACCGGGAGGACTTTGCCCGCGTCGCCTACGAGACGCTCGAGGACGGCGTGAAGCTCGGGAACCTGAAGTACCGGGAGATGTTCTTCAATCCCACGACCCACACGCGCGAGGGGATCTCCTATCAGACCATCCTCGGCGGGATCCTGGACGGAATCCGGGCGGCGGAGCGGGATCTCGGGGTCAGGTGCCGGCTCATCCCGGCCATCCACAGGGGCCACACGCCCGGGGAGGCGCAGGAGATGATCGAGGCGATGCTCGGGGCCCGATGCGACGCGATCATCGGCCTCGGGTCGGATGCGCTCCCCGACGACGGGACCGAGGGGCTGCAGCATTTCGTCGGCGCCTACCGCTATGCCAAGAAAAAGGGCCTGCGCCTGACCGTGCACTGCGCGGAGAGCAAGGGGACCGGCCAGAACTTCAACTACGCGCTCGATGTGCTGGGGTGCGAGCGCATCGACCACGGCTACGAGGTCATTCGCGACCCGGGCATGGTGGCGCGCGCGCTCGACGAGGGGATCTGGTTCACCTGCTGCCCGTCCGCCTGCGCTGTCGCGCTCGGCTGGACCGACCGTGCGAACCAGCCGCTGCGCAGGATGATGGAGCTCGGGCTGAACGTGACGCTCAACTCCGACGACCCGCCGATGTTCGGGACCGAGATCGGCCGGGAGTTCGCCGTGACCTGCACCGCCATGAAGCTCGGGCCCGAGAAGGCCATCGAGCTCGCCCTGAACGGCATCGAGGGATCGTGGCTCGACGAAGGCGAGAAGCGGGCGATGCGCAGGGAATTCGAGAGCGAGATCGCGGTCCTCAGGCCGCAGCTGGAGACCGCCGCGTGAACCCTCCAAATCCCATGCCGGGCCGCAGATTGCGGGCACCGGGCCTCCCGTAGCAGGAAGGCCGCAGCGCGCGCTCGCCCATGATCGAGGACCCGCTCCTGCGGAAGGAATGGTTTGCGGTGGCAAACGTCGCCGACCTGCCCGACGGCCGGCCTCTGGCGGTCGGACTCCTCGGGCGCAAGGTCGTCGTCTGGAAGTCGGGGGAACGGATCGCCGCCTGGGAGGACCTCTGCATCCACCGCGGGGCGCGGCTCTCGCTCGGGCGCGTTGTGGACGGTTGCCTCAGGTGCCCCTACCACGGATGGACGTACGACGCGGACGGCCGATGCGTGCGGATCCCCGCGCACCCCGGGCAGGCGCCCCCGCCGCGCGCAACGGCGGGGGTTTACGCCTGCCGGCAGGCGTACGGCTGGGTCTGGGTCGCCCTGGAGGAGCCCCTGGGAGGCGTCCCGCACTTCCCGGAGTGGGGATCCAGGGACTACCGGAACTTTGTGCGGGGGCCGTATCCGGTCCGGGCCCAGGGGCCGCGGGTCATCGAGAACTTCCTGGACCTGGCGCATTTCGCGTTCGTGCACCCCGGGATTCTCGGCGACGAGGCGAGGCCCGAGATCGGGAAGTACAACGTCTCAACGACGGCATCCGGGGTGGAGGCCACCGACATCGCGGTCTGGCAGCCGGACGGGGCCGGCTCGGGGGTGGGCTCGATGGTCCAATACACGTACAAGGTCGCGCATCCCCTGGTGGCCTACCTCGCCAAGCAGGCGGGGGAGGTCCGGATCACGCTCATGCTGTCGACGACCCCGGTCGACGAGGAGAACACGCTGGCCTGGCTGAACATGGCTGTCCAGAACGCCGACTTCATCCCCGACCCGG
>CAZNNO010000069.1:0-19439 GCA_964574435.1 uncultured Opitutaceae bacterium | reverse complement strand
CGTTCTACTGCTGGTCCTAAAATCGACGCTTGCCCGGAAGCTCGACCGCGCCCTCGCGATCGGGTGCATCGGCCTTGCCCTGTTCTTCGCCTTCGATGTTCAAATCGCCACCACTGCAATCTGGGGAAACATCGCCAACTTCCTGCTTCGCGTGACTGCCTGAGCGAAAGGCCATCCTGAGGCGTCTGCTGAACTTTCGCGCTCCTGTTCCTTTGCCCTGAAGAAAGTTCACTGTCGGGAAGTGTGACGGAACTACCCTCAATGGAATCATTGGGTAATGACTGAACCTGAAAGCGAGAAGGCTCTGCGGCGCACTTTCTGAATCCCTGGATGGATGAACCATCCATGATTCCTTGGCCTGTTAATCAATATACTCTTGCAAGCTGGTGGACGCCGAGGGACTCGAACCCCCGACCCCCTCGGTGTAAACGAGGTGCTCTAACCAACTGAGCTAGGCGTCCATTCCAATCAGACTGTCGCGAGCGAAACCCTGGGCTTGAGCAACCCGTCGCGGATCATGAGTTCGGCGACCTGGACCGCATTGAGCGCAGCGCCCTTCCAAAGGTTGTCGCCGCTCACCCAGAACGCCAAGCCATTGGGAAGCGCCGTGTCCAGCCGGATACGCCCGACACCGCACTTCACCTTTCGACTGAATTCGATGGGCGTCGGGTATTCCCCTCGGGAAGCGTCATCGACGAGCTGCGCGCCGGGGAACGCGGCGATCGCCTCGCGCGCCTCGGCGACGCTGACCGGTCGCTCGAACTCGGCGTTTATCGCGACAGAATGGGCCCGCATGACCGGGACGCGCACGCAGGTGGCTGAAACCGCAAGTTGCGGGAGTCCCAGGATCTTGCGGCTCTCCAGCATGATCTTTGTCTCCTCGCCCGTATAGCCGTCCGGCCCGACGGTATCAATCTGCGGTATGACGTTGAATGCGATCTGGTGGGGAAAAACCTTACTCACTAGCGGTGCCTTCTTGACGTGCGCAAGAATTTGGGCCTCGAGCTCGCGTTCACCCTCGGCCCCAGCCCCGGTGACGGATTGGTAGGACGCCGCGATGAAGCGCTTGAGGCCAAACCTGCGGTGCAGCGGCCAGATGCCCATTAGCGCGACCGCCGTCGAGCAATTGGGGTTGGCTATAATCCCCTTGTGTCGGCGGAGCGCCTCGGGGTTGATCTCGGGTATCACGAGCGGAACGTTCGGATCGAGCCGCAGGGCCGAACTCTTGTCGATGACGAGGCAGCCGGACTTCACTGCGTCCGGCGCGAGCGCACGCGTAACAGGTCCGCCGGCGGCGAAAAACGCCACATCAACGTTGCTGAACACCCCGGGCTTCGCCTCTTCCACGACGATCCGTGTCCCCCTGAATTCAATCGCCTTGCCTGCGGACCGCGCAGAGGCAAACAGCCGAAGCGAGGCTATCGGAAAGCCGCGGTCGCCTAAAAGGCGCAGCAATTCTTGACCGACGGCGCCCGTGGCGCCGACGATACCGACCGTGAAGGATGCCGTCTTTTCCATAGATTCGTCTTGGGAATCGTTCAACAAAACCCGTTCTGCGCTCGGCATCAAGCACGCAGACCGGGTCCTCCTGATAAGGATCGGCGCCGCCACGCTTCAGTTTTGTCGCAACGGTTCCGTCGTAAGAGCCTATGCTGTATCGACTTCCAAGCGACCACCTTCAAACGTCGCCGATTCCCTGGGAACACCCCGCGGCCTCCATGAAATTGCCGAGCGCATCGGCGGGGGCCAGCCGCCCGGGATGGTGTTCAAATCGCGCGTGCCCACCGGAAGGCACTTCTCGGAGATTCCGGATGAGGAATCCGAGGGTCACAACCTGATAACAAGCAGGATCCTCTGGCTTCGGGGCCTGGAGCCGGGAGTGAACGCAGGCCCCGGCGTGGACAGCTATGGGAGATACATCTACATCCACGGCACCCAGCGCGAGGAAAGGGTCGGCGCGCCGTTGAGCGCCGGATGCGTGCTCATGAGGAACGCGGACATCATAGAGCTGTACGAGGAGCTGCGCGCGGGGGACCTCGTCTGGATCTGCGACTAGGGCCCGGGCACACCTTGCGCTCGCCGCGCCTCCCCTGCCGCTGTTTGCTGGCTTCCCACCATGATCGGAATCCGCGATGACGCCGCGTCCGCGCACCCAGACCCCGCCAGCCGGGCGCCGCAGCTGGCCGCGAGGGTCTTCTCCGAGGGAGGATGGCTGCAGGCGAAACTGGAGCTGGAACACCGCCCGGGCCAGGAGGCGATGGCGCACGCCGTGGCGGCCGCATTCCGCGACGACCTGCCCCTCCTGTTTGAGGCGGGCACGGGGATAGGCAAGTCGCTCGCCTACCTTGTCCCGGGGATAATCCACGCGACAGACTGCGGGCGCCAGCTCATCGTCTCGACGCACACGATATCCCTCCAGGAGCAAATCGAGAAGAAGGACCTGCCCCTGTGCAGGAGGCTTTTCGCGGCGGCGCCGGAGCTCGGAAGGTATGCCGGATTCGCCTCGACGGTGCTCGTCGGAAAGTCGAACTACCTCTGCACGACGAGGCTATCCCACGCGCTCGCCGAGCGGGCCAGTCTCTTTGACGACGCCGGGTATGCCGAGCTCCAGCGCATAGCGGACTGGGCAGAGGCCTCGTCCACCGGCCTGCGTCACGATCTGCAGCCGCCGCCCAATCCCGAGGTCTGGGACTCCGTGAACGCGGACTCCTCGTCCTGCTCCAGGCGCAACTGCGACTGCGACCGCTGTTTCTACCAGCGAGCCCGGGCGCGCGTGCGCTCCGCTCAGGTGATCGTCGTGAACCACTCGCTCCTGTTTTCACTCATCAATGCGGGCGGGGCCCGGGCCGAGGCGGTTGGGGCGGACGCGCCTGGCGTCCTGTTCCCCGGGGACTTTGTCGTGCTGGACGAGGCGCACACCGTGCCCGAGGTCGCCGAGGACAGCTTTGGACTCAGCCTGAGCAGCCTAGGGGTCGAGCGGACCCTGAAGCATCTTTACAATCCGCGGACCCGAAGGGGAATCATGAAGAAGCGCGGCGACCCCGAGTTCCGCCAGAGGGTCGCCGACGCGCTGGACGCATCGGGCCAGTTCTTCGGCTTTCTTGCCACCACCCTCCTTTCCGAGCGAACGGTGGTGCGCCTGCGCGAGGAGGGAATCGCCGAGCCGCTCCTGGGCGAGCCGCTCGCAGCGCTCGAGCGGTCCGTGGCCAAGATTGCGGACGCTCTTGAGGACGGGCGGGAGCGCGACGAGCTCCTGGACCAGCGGGCACGCCTCAGGGCCATCCGGGGCAGCGTCGACGAATGGCTGAACCTCGCGAACAAGGGGCACGTCTACTGGGGAGAAAAGAGCGGGCGGAAGCAGACGATCGTGACGCTTCGAAGCGCTCCGGTCGATGTCGCGCCCGACCTGGAGCGCTGCCTCTTTGGCGCCGGCGTGGCCGTCGTGTGCACGAGCGCGACCCTGGCGATCGCGGGGGAGATGGGCCCTTTCGCGAAGAGCATCGGCGGCGCCGGTGCAAGGGCCCGGATCGCCGAGTCACCCTTCGACTTCGCGCGCAACATGAGGGTCTTCGTCGCGGCGGACATCCCCCCGCCGTCGGCGCAGGACTCCCGGTCGTCGATCGAGGCCCTGGCGGATTATGTCGGGTTCTGTTGTGCGCGCGTGGCGGGAGGTTCGCTTGTCCTCTTCACGAGCTACCGCGACATGCAGGGCGTCGCCGCGAGCGTCGGACCGGCCGTGGTCTCGCAGGGACGGCCCTTTCTCATGCAGGGCGGCGACCTGTCGAGGACCGAGCTCGCCCAAAGGATGCGGGACTCGGGCAACGCCGTTCTGTTCGGCACCGACAGCTTCTGGACGGGCGTCGACGTGCCGGGCGACGCGCTTTCCCAGGTGGTGATCGCCCGCCTGCCGTTCAGCCCGCCCACCCATCCCGTGGCGGAGGCCAAGTCCGAGCTCATTCGGGACCGGGGCGGGGATCCGTTTAATGAACTCACGCTCCCCGAGGCGGTTATAAAATTCCGACAGGGAGTCGGCCGGCTCATCCGCACGCAGACCGACCGGGGTGTCGTAACCGTGCTCGACAGCCGCATCCTGGCAAAATCCTACGGCCGTCTTTTTATCGAAGGCCTTCCCCAGCACTCCTTTTCGAAGCTCACCCGTGAGAACCGGCAGGAGCAATTTCGTCCTTTCACATGACCGCCGTGGCCCTATCGTGATATTACCCTAATGACGATCCTCCGCGCCGACTGCTTCTCGGATATCGGCAAGGTCCGGAAGGAAAACGAGGACCGAGCCCTGTTCGACATGAATTCCATGCTCTTCGGCATAGCCGACGGCGTGGGCGGGTTGCCCGGCGGGGGCGAGGCCGCGCAGGAGGCCGTCAACGTGGTGACTTCCTCCGTCCAGGCCGCGGGGCCCGATGCCGAACTCGACCTCAAGGCAATCGTGACCCTGGCCAACGACTCGGTCGTGGCCTTGGGATTGCGGATGAGCCCGGGCCTGGGAATCGGATCGACCCTCACGCTTGGGTGCGTGCGGGGCAGGCGCCTGAAGCTCGCCCACGTCGGGGATTCTAGGGCTTTCTCTTGGAGGGACGGCGAATTCCTCTGCCTGACCGAGGACCACTCGGTCGAGAACGAAGCGCGTCGCCGCAGGGCCCGCGGCGAGGTCGTCTACTACAGCGAGTCCCAGCGGGGTGCGCTCACGCGCTGCATCGGCCAGTCCCTGCCGCCCGACGTCGACCTATCCGACCTTCCCCTGCAGGCCGGCGACCGGCTGCTCTTCTGCACGGACGGAGTCACGCGCATGATCACCGAACAGGAGATGAAGGCGATCGTGGGCACCGCCGCCGATCCTTCCGAGATAACGCACGGCCTCGTCGAACTGGCTGTGGAGAGGGGCGGGCCTGACAACGCCACCGCCGTGGCGGTGATCATCGACTCGGTCTGACGCCGCTTTGAGCGGTCCCTCAGGAGACGAATGGATTGAAGCGCAGCTCGTTGCCCGCCGTTGTCAGGGGGCCATGGCCGGGAGCAACCAGCGTGTCCGGGGGCACGGCGGCAAGAACGCGGCGCAGGTGCGCCCTCAATTGCCTCTGACAGTGGTAGGGGCCGCCCGCCGATCCCGCAAAGACAAGGTCGCCCGAGATCAGGAGCGTCCGCGCGGACGCCACCGCCGCGGAGCGGACGTGGTAGCAGTTGTGCATCGCGCAGTGGCCCGGTGTCCGGAATGCGGTGACCTCGAGCCCGCCGGCCCTGAATGTGTCACCCTCGCCCATGGGCTTGGCCGGGGCGGCCTCGGCGCCCGAGGGAATGAATGCCTCGGCGGCGCCGAAGCGCCCGGTCGCGTCGCGCAGCCCGCCCGCGTGCTCCGCCTCGACGTGCGTTATGAAGATGCCGTCCAACCGAGTGACCGACGGCGGCCACACCGACTCAAGGGCGCCCGAGCCCGGGCCCGTGTCAAAAAGCAGGCCGCCGCCGCATTCCTCCCCGACGACATAGGCGTTCACGACGCCGATGCCGTGCGCCATGCGCAGCGGCCACACCCGGAAAGGCAGCCCGTCGGGCTCCGGCAGCGGATACTTGCCGGAGGCAAGCGCGCAAAGGCCGACCTCGTTAAGGCCGAGCGCCGCGGCAAGCCGCGCGCACGCCTCCGGACCCAGCTCCGGCCGGTAGTCGATTGCGTCGTAGATGGCCGCGGCCGGCACTCCGGACCTCTCCGAAAGGGCCTCGACCGATAGGCCGGCGCACGCCATGGCCTTCTCGAGCACGTCGCCGAGTTCGTCTTCAAGCGGAATCTGGAGAATGGGCATCAACGGTTCGCGGTGAGTTCGCCGCCCCTACCTTATCCCGACGGTCGCGAATTTTCAACGCCGCAGCGCCCGGTGAAGCGTTGAACTCGGCAGCGGAACCGTCTGGACTCGCACGCGCATGGACACCACGCAGCAGGAGATCCTCGGTATATTCACGCGCACGCGGGCGCTCTTGACCGGGCATTTTGTCCTCAGGTCCGGCCTCCACAGCGGCCACTACTTCCAATGTGCGCAGGTCTGCCAGCACATGGATGCGGTCGAGCGCCTCTCGGAGCTCCTGCTCGCGAAGGTCCGCGCCAAGGGGCTGCGTTTCTCCACGGTCCTAGCGCCCGCCATGGGGGGCCTCGTGGTCGGCCAGGAGGTGGCGCGCCAGGCGAAGGCCAGGTACATCTTCTGCGAGAAGGAGAACAACGTCCTCGTGCTGCGCCGCGGATTCACGCTGGCCGCCGGGGAGCCCGTGCTGGTCGTCGAGGACGTCGTGACGCGCGGCGGCCGCGTGAACGAATGCATCGAGATCGTGCGCACGGCCGGCGGCGCCGTCGCCGGGGTCGCAATGCTCGTCGACCGGAGCGCCGGTTCCGCGAGGTTCGACGTCCCGGCGGTCTCGCTGCTCGAGCTGAGCTTCCCGACCTATCCCGCCGACAGGCTCCCCGAGGACCTTGCGAGGCTCCCCGTTGAAAAGCCGGGGAGCTGACTCGCGGGGGATCAGGGCTTTGTCACGACCACGTACCGTTGGTAGCCCTGGTAGTACACCAGGAGCAGGTTGTGGCCGGAGTGAAGGAGCGCCTTCGCGGACGTGATGTCGTCCACGGGCGAGCGGTTTATCTCAACGATGACGGCACCCTGGGGAAGGTCCTGCGCGTAGTCGGACTTGTCGTCCACGTTTGTCACGAGGAGGCCCGTCACCCGCGAGTCGATCCCGAGGTGCCGCCTCACGTCGTCGGTGAGCTTGCCGACCTCGATGCCGGCCAGCAGCTCGTTTGGCTTCTCGGCGAACTGCCCGAGGGTGACGTTGATCACCATCGGCTTGCCGTCGCGCGCGACCTCAAGGACGGCCTTGCTGCCCGGCGACATCTGCGAAATCGTCAGGCGGAGCTCATCGTGGCTCTGGATCGGCTTCCCGTTGACTGAGATGATCACGTCGCCGTGCTTGAGACCGGCCTTGTCGGCCGGGCCGTCGGGAGTCGTGTCGGTGACGATCACGCCCTTGGCATCTCTCGAAAGGTGCACCTGCTCCGCGATGTCGGGAGTGATCGGGTCCGCAATGACGCCGAGGAATCCGCGCGTCACGGTGCCGGTCTCGATCAAGCTCTTCATGATGTTGACGGCCATGTTGACCGGCACGGCAAAGCCGATCCCGATGTTCCCGCGCGAAGGCGACACGATCGCGCTGTTGATGCCGACAAACCTGCCCTTCGCGTCGACCAGGGCGCCGCCCGAATTGCCCATGTTGATGGCCGCGTCGGTCTGTATGAAGTCCTCGTATCCGGCCACGTCGTCGAGGATGCCCACGTCGCGGCTCTTCGCGGAGACGATGCCCATCGTGACCGTCTCGCCGACGCCCAGGGGATTGCCAACGGCGAACACGACGTCGCCGACCCGGAGCTTGTCGCTGTCGGCGAACGTAGCCGCAGGAAGCCCAGTCGCGTCGATCTTCACGACCGCTATGTCGGTCTTGGGGTCGGCGCCGACAACCTTCGCGGTGAACTTCCGGCCGTCGGAGAGCACGGCGGTCAGCTCGTCGGCGTCCGCCACGACATGGTTGTTCGTTAGGATGTAGCCGTCGGGGGAGACGATGACGCCTGAGCCGAGGCCCATCTCCTTGCTCTCGCGGTCCTGGTCGGGGATCTCGCCGAAGAACTGCCGCAGCAGCGGGTTCGCCTGGACCCTCTCGTGGACGGTCCTGCTCGAGTTTATCGAGACGACCTCCTTCTCGACCGGCTCGACAATGTCGGCATAGCTCGAGATGGCCGAGGACTTCCCCTCGCCCACGGGAGAATAGTCCTTCTTCAGCTCGGGCATCTTGGCCGGGGCGTTCGCGTCCGCACCCCGGGCGATCGCGGCCAGGGCGAAAGCGGATGCAAATGACGTTAGGAGGATGATTCCGGGGGCTGATCTGTATTTCATGTGATGTTGCAAGGGGGGGGTGACCGCGGTGCGCCGGCCTGGTTCCACAATCCCTGCGGAGCCTGCGTCTTTTAGAAGCCTTTGATTCGAAACAGGCTGGTTATGCTCTCGTTTGTGTTAATTCGCTGGATCGCCTGGCCAAGGAGGCGCGCCACGCTGAGGACGGTCACCGGGAGGCCCTTTGTCTCAATCGGCACCGTATTCGTGGTTATCAGTTCGTCAATTATGCCGCTCCGAATCCTCTCGTAGGCTATCTCGTTGAGTATGCAGTGGCTGACGGCCGCCCGGATCCGGCGGGCGCCGCGCTCGCGCAGCAGGGTCGCCGCGGCGACGAGCGTCCCCGCAGTCTCCGTGATGTCGTCGACCAGCAGGATGTCGCAGCCCGAGACCTCGCCGACGACGCTTATGGCCTCCACGGAAGTGGCGCTCTTGCGCCTCTTGGCGACCATCCCCAGGCTCGCGCCCAGCAGGTCCGCATAGGCGGCGGCCATCTTCATGCCGCCGATGTCGGGCGAGCAGACGACGAGATTCTCGTTCTTTGACTTGGAAAGGAAGTCGAAGAACACCGGCGACGCATAGAGGTGGTCGACGGGAATGTCGAAGAAACCCTGAATCTGCTGGCTGTGGAGGTCCATCGTGAGCACCCGGTTTGCGCCCGCCGACACCAGGAGGTTGGCGACGAGCTTGGCCGTGATCGGGACCCGGGGCTGGTCCTTGCGGTCCTGCCGGGCGTAGCCGTAAAAGGGGAGAACCGCGGTGATCCGGTTCGCCGAGGCGCGCCGCGCCGCGTCGATCATGATCAGGAGCTCCATCAGGTGCTGGTTTGTCGGGGGGCAGGTAGACTGGATGATGAAAACGTCGTGGCCGCGGATGTTCTCGTCGATCTTAACGAAGGTCTCGCCGTCCGGGAAGCTGGTCACCGTCGCCTGTCCGAGGGGCACGCCTATGCTCCGGCAGATGTCTTCAGCCAGCGCCCTGTTCGAATTGCCTGAGAAGATTTTCAGTCGGGACTCTCTCATATGAGCGGGCCATCTTGGGGCGTGCCTAGCGGGTGGCTACCCCAAAATACGATGCTAGGCGCCAAATCCGCCGATCTGGCGCAGCGCCTCGTAGGCGGCGACTCCCGCCGCCGTGCTCAGGTTGAGGGATCTGAGCTCGGGATTGGCATGGGGAATCGTCACGCGCCGGTCGCGAAGGCGCTCATGAAGCCAGTCCGGGGCCCCGCTTCCCTCGTTCCCGAACACGAGACCGTCTCCGTCGGCGAAGCGCGCGTCCCAGAAGGAGAGCGGGCCGCGGGTCGTGAACAGCCACAGCCGCCGCGGCGCTTTTGCGCTCGAGCAGAATTCCGCCCAGTTGGCGTGCTCATGGACGTCCAGTGAGAACCAATAGTCCATGCCCGCCCTGCGCAGGTTGCGGTCCGTGATCTTGAATCCGAGCGGGTGAATCAGGTGCAGCCGCGACTTGGTCAGGGCGCACATCCGGCCCACGTTGCCCGTGTTCTGGGGAATCTCCGGCTGGAAAAGGACGATGTGGATCATGGGACGGGGGTGAACGCCATACTGTCTTCTCCACTTCTTGTCCGGACCGAAACTAACGCAAGCGCCTTACGCATTGCAATTTGCCACCAAATGAACACCATACGGCTCAGCTCCAGCTCCTTTAGTGAAACGCGCGAGCAGAACGTCCGCGAAACCCCGCCGGTCTGTCGTCATAGTCGATGACGAGAAATCGTATGTGGAACTGATGGCCCAGATGATCGAGGACAATCTCGATTGCGAGGTCCACCCGTTTACACGGCCCATGGACGCGCTCGGGGGGCTCGCCAACCTGTCCGCCGGGGTCGTCGTGACCGACTACTTCATGCCCCAGATGGATGGTGTCGAATTCATCAGGCAGGCGTCAAAAATCGTGCCCGACGCCGCGTTCATCATGATTTCAGGGCACAACCTAGAGCCGATTGCGGGCGAGCTCGCCCGGCTGAGGAAGCTCAAGATGCGACTGCAGAAGCCGTTCGGCTGGCGGCCCCTGACGTCCGCTGTCCTCAAGGTCTGGCCCGGTAAGGACGCGCCGTCACTCCGGCCGTAGGGTGCCGCAGAGGCGCGAATCCGGGTTGATCAGGGCAGCACACTGAGGCCCTCGTTGTCGGCGGCGAGGATGCGCACCTCGCTCGGCATCGAGACGCGGGAGAACGCCTGGGTCATGGCCTTGGACACCCTGGCGGCGACCGGCCTCTCGCAGACGCAGAGCACGCTCGAACCGCTGCCGCTGAGCCAGCCCGTCCAGGCTCCGGCGGCGACCCCGGCCTCGATGGCGTCCTTTGCGCCGGGAATGCGCGGAAGCCGGTAGGGCTCATGGATGAAATCGCCGGCGACGTGCCTCAGGCTCGCATAGTCGCGCGACGCAAACGCGGCGACGAGGTAGGCGGCGCTGTTGATGCTCTTCACCGCGTCGAAAAAGGGAAGCGACTGCGGCAGGGCCCCCCGAGACTCCTTGGTGACGGACTCAACCGGCGGCGAGGCGACGATGAACGCGACCTCGGCGGGCACCTCGAATCGCTGGGAATCCACATACGCCCCGGTCGAGGGGTCGGACCTCGAGACGCAGAATCCGCCGAGTATCCCCGCCCCGGCGTTGTCCGGGTGCCCCTCGATTGCGGACACGAGCCCCACGAGGCTCCTGCGGCCAAGAGGCTCCCCATGGAGGGCGCCGAGGCCCGCGACAACGCCGGCGGCAACGGTCACGCTCGAACCGAGCCCGCGGGCGGGCGGCACGTCGCCCTCGATCCGGTAGCGGAAGCCGGTGGCCCTCTGCCCCGTCGCTCCCGAAAAGGCGGACACGGCCTCCTCCACCATGGACTGGGCGCGGCCGTCGCCAGGCCTGTCCGGAAGCGGTGCGGCGCCTTCCGCGCGCGCGAGCGTGATCCGGTTGTAGAGGCCCAGCGCGAGACCAAGCGTGTCAAATCCGGCGCCGCAGTTGGACGTGCTGGCGGGCACGCGCACAACGACAGAATCGCGTCGCGCAGTCATCCGCGTCGGGACCGGAGCGCCCTGTTAACCTCGCGCATCTGTGCCTTTTTCTTCAAGTCCTCGCGCTTGTCGAAGAGCTTCTTGCCCGTGCCGAGCCCGACCTCCACCTTCACGAGGGCCTCCTTGAAGTACATCCGCAGGGGTATGAGCGCCTTTCCGCCCGCGTTCATCGCGAGCTCGATCTTGCGGATGTCGCCTCGGTGAAGCAGGAGCTTGCGGACACGCCTGGAATCATGGTTCTCGATGTTGCCGAACGCGTAAGGCTCGATGTGGGCATTGTGCATCCACACCTCGTCCTTATCGATGCGGCAGAAGGAGTCGCTGATCTGGGCCTTCCCCGTGCGGATCGACTTTACCTCGGTGCCCTTCAGCTGGATCCCGGCCTCATAGCGCTCCCCGACCGTGAAATCCCGGAAGACCTTGGAGTTCCTGACCTCGGTCAGGCGCGGGGCGTCTTTTTTTTGCGCGGCCATGGAAGGCGTCGTTGGCGAAGCCCGCGTACGACCGCTGCCAGGCGAGCCGCCCGCGGTCAGTTCTCGCCGGCTTCGAAGCTGATCTTCTCCTCGATTATCTCGCGCAGCGCGATATCCTCGGGCGAAAGCTTTTCCAGGGACTCGACGAGGGGCCTGTTGCCGCGCTTGAGCTGCTTCACGCGGCGCGAGACCACGTTGATCAGGATGTTGGGGTCCAAGATCTTGCCAAGCGCCTGTTTGATGTAATCGTCCCTCATGTCGGTGATGTTTCCAGTGCGGAAAGTGCGAAACTGACGAGGCGACATTGGGGGTCAAGGTCGAATTTCTCCTTGTGTTGGCAGGGGGCCAACGTTTACTGACCAACCCTTTAATCACTAACTTCCGTCCCTTTAATCGTCATGTCACAGCACAAGAGTCTCCAAGGCACCAGCGGCATTGTCGTCAAGCGGAATGTCCTTAAGCGGTTCGAGCGCATTGATTTGCTGAAGAAGCGCGGGCATTGGAAGCAGGGCGACCGTGTGCAGGGCCTTCGCAAGACGAAGCCCGACGTCTGAGCGGAACTTGCACGACCTGATCCAGCGGCTCCTCGCCTCCTACCAGCAATCGCTGCAGTCCGGGGGGTATGCGTACATCGTGTTCCTGATGGCGCTCGAGAGCTCCGTAGTCCCGCTCCCGAGCGAGTTTGTCATCCCGCCCGCAGTCCTGCTCGTCGGCACGGGGCGCAGCTCCATGAGCCTTCCCGGGATTGCCGTCGCCGCGGCGGTCGGCAGCCTGATCGGCGCCAGCCTGATGTACTGGGCCTCGCGCATCGCCGGGCGCCCCCTAGTCGTGAAATTCGGGGGCCTGATGCTCGCTCCCGTGAGGTGGCTCGAGGCGGCCGAAGGGCGGGCGCGCCGGCTCGGGGCCCCGGGACGCGCCCTTTTGCCTGTCCTCTCCGTGACGCGGCACGCTCTCGGCCTCCTCCTCATCACCCCCGACAAGATCGAGCGCGCCGAGCGTTGGTCCGCCCGGTTCGGCAGCTTCGGCATCTTCCTCTCGCGCATGCTTCCGGTGGTGCGGCACCTGATCGGCATCCCCGCGGGAATCGTGCGGATGAAATTCTGGAAATTCTCCCTGTACACGTTTCTCGGATCAGCCTTCTGGTGCATCGTCCTGGTATGGATCTCCACGGTGGCGGGCAGTGATGAGCGCCTCATGCACGGCGAGATCAGGGAAATCACCCTCTGGGCCGCGGGCGCGGCCCTGCTCCTCGGATCGGCGTACTATTTCCTGGTTCACCGCCTTTCGCGGGCCGAGGCCTGAGACGGGCGGGTTGCCCCCCGGGCGTCAGCGCAGGATCCACTGGCCGGCCGCGGCCATGAGCACCACGACCGCCCACTGGGGAACCCTCAGCTTGCCGATCAGCACGACAGCGGCCGCGGCCGCGGCCACATCGCGCGCATCCCTTATCCCCTCGGTGCAGACCGGCCGGTAGAGCGCGGCGAGCAGGAGGCCGACCACGGCCGCATTGGCGCCCCGCAGCGCGCCGTGGGCCCAGTTCCTGGAGCGCAGCAGGTGCCAAAAGGGATAGGCCCCGCCGACGAGCAGCCAGCCCGGCAGGAAAATCGCGAAAAGGGCCAGGAGCCCACCCGCCCACGGCTGGGTCCCGACCCGGATCATCGTGCCGAGGTAGGCGGCGAACGTGAACAGCGGGCCGGGAACTGCCTGGGCGGCGCCGTAACCCGCCAGGAACGCATTGTCGCTTATCCATCCCCTGGGGACCACCTCGGAGCGCAGAAGCGGGAGGACGACGTGGCCGCCCCCGAAGACGAGCGCGCCTGCGCGGTAGAAGCCGTCGAACACGGCCACCGGCCGGGAGCCGGTGACGCCCGCCATGACAGGCAGGAGCGCCAGGAGCGTTCCGTAAAGCAGGAGCGAGGCCGCTGCCCAGGCGTGCGCCCGGCCCAGGGCCGTGGCGTCCGATCGGGCGCCCCCTGGCGCGCCGCGGCGGCTCAACCAGCCGACAAGGGCGCACGCGGCAATCACTCCGACCTGGCTCGGCGCTCCCGGCACAAGAATCACGGCCGCTGCCGCCGCAAGCCCAAGGATCCTGCGCGGCCAATCCGGGCATAGCTTTCCGCCCATTCCCCAGACCGCCACGGCCACCACGGCCACAGCCGCCAGCTTGAGGCCGTGGATCCAGCCCGCGCCTCCGAATCCCGACAGGAACTTGACGCCATAGGCGAACCCGACCATCGCGGCAGCAGACGGGAACATGAAGCAAGCCGACGCCAGGAGCGCGCCCGGCAGGCCCGCGCGCCTCATCCCGAGCGAAAAGACGACCTGGCTGCTCGCCGGACCCGGAAGGAACTGACACAAGGCGACCATGTCCGCGTAGGCGCGGTCGTCGAGCCAGCGGCGCCTCTCGACAAACTCCCTGCGAAAATAGCCGAGGTGGGCGACCGGACCGCCAAAGGAAGTCAGGCCCAGCCGCAGGAATGCGCCACCGACCTCGGCAAGGTTGTTCAGCTCAGGCAAGGGGGCTAATCTTCCAGGTATGCCCTCAGGGGCTTCCAGTAGCGTGACCTCCAGCCCCCGGACTTGGCCCTGCGGTCGAAGGCGGGCACCCCGACCTGGGTGAAGGCGAGCCGGGTGCGCCCCCCCTTGAGCCGCGACAGCTCGAAGGTCACGACCGAATAGGCCCCGGCAGGCCAGTTCCTGCTTCTCCAAGCCTGCACGATCCGCCTTTGCGGCACGAGCTCGAGGTGATATCCCGTGATGTAGCCCCCGTAGCACGTGAACGCGCCGCCAACCCTCCTCGAGATCACGGCCGCCTCGCCCGTGAAAGCAGAGTGGCGGTGCTCGTCCAGGAGCGCGCCATAGACCCGCCTCGGGGCGGCCGCGAGGGTCACCGTCTGTCGAATGGTCCTGCTCATGTTGCCTCCCTCTCGCTGGTGTTGTGGGGCTGCGCTGCCACCGGAGCTGCGCCGCGCAGGAAACTACTCATCGTCCTCGGGGCGCCCCCCCAGGTTGTCGGGAAGATTGTCCGGGAGGAAGAAATAGTACAGCATGAGCCACCAGGCCCACGAGAGCCGGTACAGGAGAGGGGGGATGAGAAGCGCGGCCGCGAAGCATAGCGCAAGTGTGACGCCGGCTCCCAGCTTGCCATACGCGTAAAGGACGATCACAGGAATGATCACGCCAAAGGCCGTCACCCCATAGTTGATGACGAACGGCCCGAGGAACTCGCCTTCGCCCCTCTCGATCCGCAGGCCGCAGACCCTGCAAGTCCCGTTGACCTTGAAAAGCTTGCCCTCCTGGAAAAGGCTCCTCTTGCCGCAGTTCGGGCAACGGCACGCCAGGCCGTTTGCGATGACCTTGAACCGGGATACCATGACTGCGGCCTTCGGATCCGCCGTTCAGGAGGGCCGGGGGGCTCCCTTGTAGAAGATCGTCCGCACCCTCTCGAGCGTCACGAGTCCCGCCTGCATCATCCCCTCAAGGGCGGGCAGGAAGGCGTTTATCCTCTCCTCGGTGTCGACGATCTCGACTATGACAGGCAGGTCGTCGGACAGGCGCAGTATCTTGGTCGTGTGCAGCCTGCTCGACTTGCCGAACCCCATGGAGCAGCGGATCACGGTGGCGCCGCTCAGGTGCATCTCCCTCGCCTTAAGCACGATAGCTTCGTAGAGTGGCCGGTGGCCGTGGCGGTCCGATTCCCCCAGAAAGATGCGCAGGAGCAGGGTCTCTGTTGGCAATTCCACGGTCAGGAACCCTTCATCTGGTTGAGCGCGGTGGCCGCGATGTGGCCGAGCCACACCGCGACAAGGCAGAATATCACCGAGCCGGCGATGTTTCCCATGGCGCGCAGCCATTCGCTGTCGCGCACGAGGTTGAGCGTCTGGAGGCTGAATGACGAGAATGTCGTGTAGCCTCCGCAGATGCCGATCATGAAGAACTGCCTGAAGTCCGAGCCGACAACCAGGCGGCCGCCCCCCGGCTCCGTCAGCGTGTAGAACAACCCGATGACGAACGAGCCGGTGACATTGATGACCAGCGTGCCCCAGGGGAACGTCTCCCCGAAACCCTCCGCCACGTAGCGGGAGAGCGCGAACCGTCCCATCCCTCCCAGGGCGCTTCCAACTGCTATCCATAGGTATAGAATCATGATGAATTCCAATGCGCTAGTAGGCAGTAGGAGTCATCGGCCGGAGGATTCCGGCGGTTTACCCGCGAGGCGAGATGGCAGATTCCATTGCCGCGACAAACTGTGCAAACAGCTTGATTCTCCGCAACCTCAAACCGCCCCGGCGGTCGGTGCTAACAGCAGGCGCAGGCCCGCGAGCCCCCAACCGAATCTTTTCGCAGGATCCACCATGGACACAAACAGCATCGCCCTGGGGCTCACCGTCGTCGGGACGGGCTGCTGGGCGGTCTGCTTCTGGTGGATGTACCGGATATCCGTGAAGCAGAACCGCCTCCTGGACCGCCTTGGCGAGCAGGGCAGGCGCATCGAGAAACTCTCCAAGATCGAGCACGACCTGATCAAGGAGGTTCATCCCCAGGTGGGAGAGATCAAGGAGGGAATGGACGAGATGATCGCTGCCGTAAAGGAGAACACGGAGAGCATCAACGCGCCCGCGCCCGCGCACGTGCGCGCCCAAGCCCGAAAGGCCTGACCCCGGTACTGGGGACGGCCGGCGCCCGCGTGCGCAGCTCAGGGCCCGGTCCCAAGGCAGACCAGGCACACATCGTCGTCGAATACCCCGCCGTCAGCGAAGGCCGCCGCCGCCGCCACCACGGCATTGAGGAGGTCCCCGCCCTGCAGGAAGGGATGGCTCGCGACCTCCTCGCGCAGGCGCTCCTGGCCCCATTCCTCGCCGTCCGGGTTCCTGACCTCGAACACGCCGTCCGTGAAGAGCACGGCCGAATCGCCCGCAGCAATGCGGGCGCTGCCGCCCACGTAGGGATGGTCGTCAATCAGGCCGAGCGCCGGACCCGCGACGTCGCCGTCGGCCGGAAGCAGGTCCACGCCTCCCGAGGCCCTGCGGATGAACCCGGTCGGGTGCCCCGCCTGGGCGTAGAGCACGACGCCCTTCGCCGTGTCCACGACCGCGCACGCGGCGGTGACAAAGAGGAGGTTCCCGGCCTGGCGCAGGACGCCCATCAGCCCCTGATTGAGCCGGGTCAGGAGCGCGCCCGGATCCTGCGCCAGGGGACGCAGGTCCTCGGCAAAGGCCCTGAGCATGGCCGTTATGAGTGCGGAGCGCACCCCGTGGCCCATCACGTCGCACACGAGGACGCCAGCGGCCGAGTCGGATATCCTCAGCAGCTGGTAGAAGTCCCCGCTCACTCCTCCGGCCGGCGTGTAGCGCGAGTGGAAGGTCCACGTGACCTGCGGATCGGAGTCCGGGGACCCGCTCGGGAGCATGGCCAGCTGCACCTCGCGCGCCATGAGCAGGTCGTCCTCCATGGCCCGGTTCCTCTCGGCGACCTCGAGGCGCGAGCGCTCGAGGGCCGCCAGGTTCCCGAGGAGGAGCTCCGTCTGCAGGCGCACCAGCGCGTGCACGAGGATGAAACCGAGGAAGCCCCCGTTCACGTCGACCAGGAGCACGTCGTCGTAGAACGTCTCGTCCGACCGCGCCGCGACTGAGGCGAGCGCCTCGGGAAGGGGCGCTGTCTCGCCGAGCGTCAGCGCGGCGGCCATCAGGTGCTCCCGGGCAGGGCTCCTCGCGAAGAGCGCGAAGCCGAACCGCGCCCCGAGCTGCATGGCGACCTCGCGGCGGGCGCACACCCCGAGGAGCCTGGAGCCGTCGAGCACGGCCAGGAACTCGCGCCCGGTCTCGGCAAACCGTCGGTGCACCACCTCAAGCGGGGCGTCGGCGGCCACCGATTCGCGGTGGCCCACGAGGGAGCGCAGCTCCACCCGGGCTCGGGGTTTTTCGTCCTTCACGGCCGAGAGTTTGCGCCGCCGCCAACCTCCGTGCAATCCGACACATCTGCGTGGCCGGGATTTCACCTTCACGGCGCGCCCTTGCGCGGGCGCCAGTCGGCCGGCCGTCGCCGGCCCGCCGATGCGTGCTTGCCGGGCACCGGAGGGTCCGCCAGAATTGCGGCCGAGGGAGCGCCGCCACTCCCGCCGCCAGCGACGGCCTCACGGCCAAGCGGAACTCGTCCGGAGCGGCGGCCCCCCATTTGGCAAGCCTAATGACCCCCACCCTTTCACGGATCGCTGCACTCGCGCTGGCCACGATTGGGCCGGCTGCCGGCATGGAGCCCGGCGGCCCGGGAGGAGGGGTGACGGCCGTCGAGAACCAGTTCGCCTCGATCGGGCTTCACCCGGGAGGCCCGGTACTCTGGGACTACACCGCAAAGGGGATCGGCCGGCGCCACGACATCGCGGCTCCGACATTCAGCGTGGACGGGCGCGACGTGACGATGGCAATCGGGGCGGCCAGGCCGCTCGGGGCGCCCGTGGACCTGCCCAACGGCTGCCGTGACTATGCGTTTGTCGGCGACGTGGTCGGCGAGGCGGGACTTGGGCTCACGGTTGAATTCCGCGTCGCGGAGGACGATCCGGTGGTGCGCTTCCGCTATGAGGTTCGCAGCGACCGGACGCGCCGCCTGACCAAGCCCGCCGGCACGGACCGGATAAGCTACCTCGGCCTTTCGCTCGCGAGCCTCCCGGCGTCCTCCGAGCTGCGCCTCTCGGAGTTCAACGAGGAGTTTCACAGCTACATGCCCGTCGAGCGCGCGCTCGACCCGCGGCTCTTCGCCGACCGGCAGGACGCGATGGGACCGATCCTCCTTGCGGGCGACGCCACGGAGCAGCTCCTGGTCGCGTATGAGCACGGCTCCACCGCTGCGGATGAGTTCCTGCACTATCGCCTGTCACCGGAGCGCGCGGTCACCCTCGAGGCCGTGAAGGGCAACTACTGGAACGGCGAGGAGGTCGGCCCGGACCACCCGTACACGACCGTGTGGTTCGAGCTGGCGGCGATCGCCGGAGACCGCCTCGCGCTGCAGAAGGTCTACCGGGGTTTTGTGCTGAGGCACCTCGCCCTCAGCCCGGCCTCGAGGAAGCCGCAGATATTCTACAACACCTGGAATTACCAGGAGCGCCTCAAGAGCTGGATGGGCAAGCCCTACCTGGGCGCCATGAACCTGGGGCGGATGCTCCGGGAGATCGACGTCGCCCACCGGATGGGAATCGACGTGTTCGTGATCGACACCGGGTGGTACGAGAAGCCGGGCGACTGGCAGCCGAGCCCGTCGAGGTTTCCCGACGGCCTGAAGGAGGTGAGGGCGAGGCTCGACGGCTATGGGATGAAGCTCGGCCTTTGGTTTGCCCCGACGACGGCCGCCCTGACCTCTCGGATGCTCGCAACCCACGAGGACTGCGTCCGGACGATGGGAGGCAAGCGCCCGGATCCCTGGGTCGTCTGGGAGACGGAGGCCTCCACGGGATGCTGCGTCGTCAGCCGCTATGGGCAGGATTATGCCGAGGAGCTGATCCGGCTCAACCGGGAGCTTGGCGTCACCTACTTCAAGTTCGATGCAGTCGACCAGTACGGCTGCGACGACCCCGGCCACGGGCACGGGGGCGCTGAGAACCCGGCAGTCGAGCGCGGCGAATGCTACGCATTCCAGATGCCGCTAGCCATGGCGCGGATCGCCGAGCGGGTCAGCAGCGCCGTCCCGGGCGCGATCTGCGACTTCGACATGACGGAATCCGGCCGCAGCTTCGGCCTGGCCTACCTGAGCGCGGGCAAATACTTTCTCATCAACAACGGCCCCTACAACCAGAACTACGACCACCCCCTGCCGCCGGACGGCAACTGGAACCTGTTCTTCTATCCCGGCCCGGCGCGCGACTGGATCTGCAGGAGCCCGCTCGTCTTCGACCAGTGGATCCCTTCGACACTTTTCCTGACGCACTACCTGCCGGACGACCCCGAGAGCAACCAGATGCTGAGCCTCGCCTCCCTGATCCTGGGCCAGGACGGGATCTGGGGCGACCTGCC
>CAZNNO010000068.1:0-19731 GCA_964574435.1 uncultured Opitutaceae bacterium | reverse complement strand
GTGGTGCTGGAAGACGACCTGGATGTAGACCCCGTTTCCCTCGGCGGCGGCGACAATCCTGTCCCAGGTCTGGGCGACGTCCTCGCTCAGCGCTCCCGGCTTGGGCGACGCACCCATGCCCGGCGGCAGCCAGTCGAGGTTCAGCCCGTCCCAATGGGCCATCCAGATCCTCATCCAGTTCAGGTTCGCCTTGGCGAAGAGCGGCAGCGCCCTCTGGTAGTAGGCAGCCGTGTCGGGCGAGCCGTCCGGCGCCCAGGCCAGGTCTGCGCCCACCGGCAGGTAGGGCAGGCCGTCGGAGCGGACGAACATCCGCGGGTCCTTCGGATCCAGTCCGATCGACGGCAGGCGCGTCCTCTCCGTGTTCCGGACCTCGGCGGGCGTGACCAGGCTGACGACGAGATCCGCCTTCTTGACGCCGAGCGTGGTCTCCGAGACCGCGCCGAAGCGGTAGACGCCCACCTCGTCGGGCCTGGCGCGGACTGCAAACAGGCCCCCGTCCGCGTAGTAGGCGGGAAGGGTGATCGTCTGGTTGCCCGGGGTGACGACATCGGCCCACAGCTCCCGGGTGTAGGGATTCGGGGCCGACGGGTTCTCCGGGGCAACAAAGTCGAACTCCACCGGCTTTGGCTCGGCGGCTGCGGCCTGGGCCAGGATCAGGCCTGCAAGGAGGCGAAGTCGGGGGATCGTCATAGGGGGGTTCTGGAGATAGCCTCAGGAATCATTGGCCGCGGAGTTCACGGCGGCAACAGCCTTATCCTGCATCCTCACGCGGTAGATGCCGGGGGACACCCCCGTCACCCTCTTGAAGAGGACGCACATGTATTCCATGTGCTCGAAACCCGTGAGCTCGGCTATGCGCTTCAGCGGGAAGTCCGTCTCGAGGAGGAGCTGGCGGATCTTCCTGAGCTGGACCCGCCTGATCTCGGACTGCGGCGAGCGGCCGATGTGCTGGCGGAACTTCCGCTCCATCTGGCTGCGCGAGGCGTGGGCGTGCTTGAGCACCTGGTCGACCGTTATGCCGTAGCACGCCTTCTCGCGGATGAAGCTGAGGGCCGCCGCGACGTTGCGGTCCTCGACGGCAAGGACGTCGGTGGAGTGCCGGGTCACGACGCCGAGGGGCTCGACCCGCTGGTCGACCGCCTCGGGCCTGCGACCCGCCAGGAGGTCGGCGAGGAGCGCCGCGGCACGGTAGCCGGACTGGAAGGCGTTGGGCGCCACGCTCGAGAGCGCGGGATCGGCCAGCTCGCACCGGATTGTGTCGTTGTTTGCCCCCAGGACCGCGACCTCCTCCGGCACGAGGAGGCCGGCCATGTGGGCCGCGCTGACGAGCTGCTGGGCGCGGAGGTCGACGCAGGCCATGACGCCGATCGGCTTCGGGAGCGCCTTGAGCCAGTCCGCGAGCTTGGCGATCTGCTCCTCCTCCCAGAACGGCGAGGCGTCCCCGGGATAGTCGACGTCGAAAACCGAGCATTCGCGCCCCGCGAGGCGCACGGCCTCGACAAAGCCGTCGCGGCGCTCGCGCGACCACAGGGTGTTGCCGAACCCGGCGAACCCGAACTTCTGGTACCCCCGCTCGAAGAAATGCTCGGCCCCGAGGTGGCCCATGCCGATGTTGTCGGGCCGGATCTTCGGGACGCCCGGGATGGGCTCCACGTCGTTCAGGTCGACAAGCGGTATCCTGAGCTCGGCGCAGGCGCCCGCGAGCTCCGGGGTGGTGTGGCGGCTGATGACCCCGTGCCACTTCTTGCTCCGGATCCACCTCGGATCGCTCTCGGAAACGGCCATGTCGTCGTGATAGGCCGTCCAGAGGTGGTGGGTGCGCTCGAAATGGGCGATCCCCTTGAGCATCGCCATGCTCTCCTCGAAGCGCGTCAGGAAAATAAGGAGCACACTCGGCTTCTTCACGGCCCCAAACCTGAAAGCATCCCCATCGGGAGGCAAGAACAGTGGCGGGCCCGCGGCCCTCCGGGCTACGCCTTCAGGGGATAATCCCTGATGAACTTGACGATCTCCGCGGCATTGCAGAAGCAGAGCGCGGTGAACGTGTCGGCTGCCCCGTAGTAGATCGCGATCCGCCCCGTCGCGGAGTCGCAGAGGCAGCCCACCGGGAAGCAGACCCCGGGGACGAAACCCGTGAGCTCGTAGCTGGCCTCGGGCACGATCAGCGGCTGGTTCGCGCAGGCGATCACCTTCCAGGGCTCCGCAAGGTCGAGCAGCATCGCGCTGATCGAATAGACGAAGCCGTTGCAGGTCGTCGTGACCCCGTGGTAGAAGAGAAGCCAGCCCTCGCTCGTCTCGATCGGCGAGGGCCCGGCCCCTATCTTCGTGCCCTGCCACCAGGGCCCCCCCCTGCCGATGACGTGCCGGTGCCGGCCCCAGTGCACGAGGTCCGGGCTCTCGCTGACAAAGATGTCGCCAAACGGCGTGTGGCCCGTGTCCGAGGGCCGGCTGAGCATGAGGAAATTCTTCCCGAACTTGCGCGGGAAGAGGACGCCGTTGCGGTTGTAGGGCAGGAACGCGTTCTCGAGCTGCTCGAAATGCACGAAGTCAGCCGTGCGGGCTATGCCGATCGTCGGACCGTGGTAGCCGTTGCACCAGGTGACGTAATGGACGCCGTCCACGGGCGTGACGCGCGGGTCGTACGCGTACTCAAACCTGCGGACCTCGGGGTCCTCGCACGTGAGCTCGATGGGCTTCGGCTCAAAGGCGAACTTGAGGCCGTCCGGGCTGCGCCCGACGTGCAGGTGCGGCACGCGGTCCATGCCCTCGGTCCTGAACACGCCGATGAAGCCGCCCTTCCAGGGGACGACCGCGCTGTTGTAGATGCCGGTGACCCGCGGCAGGGGTCGCCGGCCCACCACGGGGTTTGCGCTGTAGCGCCACGCGAAGTCGGGATTGTCCGCCGCCCTGGGCTCCCACGGTATGTTCGGCAGGGCGGGACCAACGATTTTTAGCTTCATGGATGGGGTGACGGCGCTGGGCGCGGCACCGGGAAGACGCCGGGCCAGCGGGGGTATTCTGGCAAGGTTGAGCGGAACGCCCCAAGTCTACATGTAAACGTTCTGGATGTTAATGAGTTCCTTTGCCAGCGACTTGAGAAGCCCTTCTGGGTCGCGGCCGCCCGCGGCCGGAGGCTTTCACCCGGGGAAAATGCGGGCCGCCCGGCAGCGAGCGGCGAATTGACATCCCGGTGGAATTTAGCGGTTTATGTGACCTGAAAATCCCAGGTCCCGCCAGGACGGCGAACCCCTTCCCCCCAATGAGAACGACCTCATCCGAGCCCCTGAGGCGCCTGCTTGCGGCCCTCCTCGCAAGCCTCGCCCTCGGCGCCAGCGCCGCGGCCGCTCCCCAGGCCCTCAACGTGCTCGATTTCGGCGTCACCGGTAAGAACATCCTGGGGGACACGGCCGCCATCCAGCGGGCCATCGACGCGTGCAGCGCCCAGGGTGGCGGCCGCGTGAGCGTGCCCGCCGGCACGAAGATCGTCATCGGGACAATCGAGCTCAGGAGCCACGTGGACCTCCACCTTGAGCGCGGCGCCGTGCTCCAGGGCAGCCCGCGCCACGCCGATTTCACCCGGTTCTCCCTCCAGCCCGTCGCCTTCGGGCCGGCGCCGGCCCCGCGGCAGGGCGTGATCGTCTATGCGGAGGGCGCCGAGGACATCGCCATCACGGGGCCCGGCCGCATCGACGGGAACGAGATGGCCTACGTCTCGAGTATCGGGCCCGCCATCTACACCTGCGTCGAGCTGAGGCCCTTCATGGTGGTGCTGCGCAAATGCAGGCATGTCCTCGTCCAGGAGGTCTCGCTGGCCAACTCGGCGTTCTGGACGCTGAGGCTCCAGGGCTGCGACGACGCGTCGATCGACTCCGTCCGGATCGACGGGGACCTGCGGATGCCCAACAACGACGGCATCGACATAGACTGGTCGTCGAACGTGCGCGTGCGCGGGTGCCACATCGAGACCGGCGACGACTGCATCTCCCTGAAGACGGCCCCGCTGAGCGACGGGGTCACCCGGCCCTGCGAGAACGTGATCATCACGGGATGCACGCTCCGGTCGCGCTCGTGCGCCGTCGTGCTCGGCTGCGACGCCGCCGGTCCCATCCGCGACGTCATCGTGAGCGACTGCGTCATCAAGGACAGCCACCGGGGCGTCGCCGTGCGCCTGAGCCTCGAGGGAAGCATCGAGCGGGTGCTCTTCTCCAACCTGATCATCGAGACAAGGATCTTCGACCCGATGTGGTGGGGGCGCGGCGAGCCCATCCAGGTGCTGGCCCTGCCCTGGACGGGGCACAGCAGGCTGGGTGTCATCCGCGACATCCGGTTCTCGAACCTGATCTGCAACTCCGAGAACGGGGCGGTCGTCTTCGCCGCGCAGCCGGGCCACATCGCGAATGTCTCGTTTGACCGCGTGTCGATCCACATCGAGCGCCCGTCGGCCTACCCGGGAGGCCAGCAGGACTTTCGCCCGAACGGCGACAAGGAGGAGCTGCGGACGCTGCCGACCAGCGGCTTCCTGATCCGGCAGGCCTCCGGGGTCGCCCTGCGCGACTGCACGGTCACCTGGGGCCCAAACCCGCCCGGCTACTTCAGGTACGCGCTCGACGCGGCCGACTGCCCGGGCCTCTCCGACGCGGGGCTCTCCGGCGGGGCGGCCCATCCCGGGCTGCCGGCCCGGTCGGTCCAATGAGGCCCGTCGGGCGGGCTACCTCGGCGCTCCCGCGCCCGTCAGCTCGCCCACCCGCTCGATCACCTCGAAGCATGAGCGGCTGCTGTGGTACGGGCACTTCCAGACGCTCACCTTGGGAAGAGGCAGCGGCGTCCCGTCGCGCTTTATGAGCTGGATCCAGTCGCCGTGCGCCCGGTCGACGAACCTGGCCTGGATAAAGTCCCAGCTCCGGCGCGAGGCCTCGAAGTAGCGCGGGTCGCCCGAGAGCTGGTAGGCGTTGAGGAAGCCGACGACGGCCTCCGCCTGCTCCCACCACTCCTTGTCCGTGTTCGTGTAGCCGTGCGGGCCGCCCTCGCTGATGACGCCGCCGTCCGGGTCGACGCCCTCGGCAAGCGTTACCCGCGCTATGTCGAGGGAGATGGTCTCGACCTGCGCTATCAGGGCCGGGTCCCCGAGAACCTTCGCGGCCTCGAGGAGCAGCCAGCTGAGCTCGATGTCGTGGCCGTAGGACACCCCGTCGCCGACCGGCGTCCAGTCCTCCTTCAGGAACAGGACCAGGTGGTGGGTGCGCGGGTCGATGATGTGGCGGATCACCATGTCGACCAGTTCGCGCTGGCTGGCGCGAAGGCCGGCGTCCGGCCATACCCGAAGGAGATTCGTGTAGCCCTCGAGGATGTGGATGTGCGAGTTCTGCGACTTCGGCGCCGGTCCCAGGCGGGTCATGGTCCCGGGCCGCTGCCTCGCCCAGTCGCGCTCCAGCGCGTCATAGTAGCCGCCGTTCACGCGGTCGCGCGAATGCGCCTCGATCAGGTTGTAGATCGCGATCGCCTTGTCGCGGGCGGCGCCCTCCCCCGTCGCCCGGTAGTACTCGGAAAGGGAATAGATCCCGAACACCTGGAGGTAGATCAGCTTCCCCCCCTCCATCGGCTTGCCGTCGGCGGTGATCTGCCAGAACAGGCCGCCGAAGTCCGGGTCCCAGAAGTGGTCAACCAGGTCGCGGTAGGCGTACGTCGCCATCTCGAGGTAGGCCGGATCATGGTAGAGCCGGTAGGCGGCCGAGTACGTCCAGAGTATGCGGCAGGTCAGCAGCCCGCCCCGGGGCGAGTCCTTGTGCACCCGCATCTCCGAGTCGATGAGCCCGTAGTAGCCCCCGTTCGCCGGATTGCGCGTGTGCTTGAGCCAGAAGGGAAGGATGTCGCCCCTGACCTCCTGCTCCGCGCCGGCCGCCAGGGCGTTCAGGTCCGCGCTGGGCACTCCGCCCGGCTTGGTCCCGGCCCCGCTCGCGGCGGGGCCGAGGAGGAACGAGGCGATGGCGGCTGCAGCGGCAAGGAATCCTGGGGTTCGCATGGGGAAAGGGGCATCCGGAGGTCCCCCAAAGGCTACTGCGGCATTTTGAAAAGCGCCAGAATTCTTGTCCCGAAAAGCGGCCAGCGGGGTCGGACGCCCCGCAGCCCGCGTCAGATCCGCCCGCGCAGGTTCTCGGGCAGGAGGCTGATCGCCAGGTCGCGCAGCCCGGGGTCCTCGATCTCGATCCCGAAGGCGCGGGCGATCACGAGCAGGTCGTAGAGCGAGCCGGTGGAGAGCGAGCGCAGCCTGGCCTCGTTCAGGTCCGCGACGCAGCGCCGGGTCTGCCCGCGCGCCAGCTCGATCCGACCCTCCCGGGCGAGCACCGTGGCGACGCTGACCCTCCGGTCCCACGCGAGGTAGCGGTCGCCGCCGTTTGAGAGGCGCGCAAGCAGCGATTCGAGCGTCCTCGCCGCGGCCGCCGCATCCCCTCGCGCGCTCTGCACCTGCTCGCGCGCCGCGAGCGCGCCCAGGTCCCCGGGGAACCTCCGGAGCGCCTCGGCGGCCGCCGCCGCGCGGTCCAGGTCGCCGGTCTCGACAAAATACTCGGCGAGCCGGCTCGCAGCCGCGGCCGGGCTCTGCTCGTCGACCACCTCGAAGACCAGGACGGAGCCGCCGCCAACCGGCAGCTGGTAGGGCACCGGACGCAGCCACGGGGGCAGGTTCCAGGTCCGAAGCGCCCTGACCAGAAGGCTCGACCGGTCCGCGTACTTCTTGACCAGGTAGAGGCGCGCAAAGTCCTCGAAGAAGGGGTCCCAGGACGGGATCACGACGAACCTGACGTCGCGGCTGCGCAGGCCGCTCTCGGCCTCCTCCATGGTCGGGGCGGCCGCTATCGAGAGGGTCGCCCCGAAGCCGGCCGCGTTGTCGGCCGCAAAGGTGCCGATGCCGCGAAGCCCCCCGAAGTAGGCCAGCGCCGCAGTCTCCCTCGGCGGGGCGAAGACGACGGCCCCCTGCGCGCCGGAGCGCCTGGCGAGCCAATGCGCCAGATGCCGCTCGGTCAGCTGCTCGGACTCGCTCGGGGAGAGCACCGTCGCCTGCCCGACGGGGCCCTGCGGCGAGAGAAGCGCCACCCCGGGGGCGGCCGAGGCCAGGACGACCGCGGCCCAGAGCCAGCGGCCGCGAGGGCGGCCCGCCGCCGGGGCCCCGCCGGCCGCCCCGGCGACGACGAGGGGGAGGAGGGTCGCGTCCACGATCCCCCACCAGCCGAGGCGCTCCGAGGCGAACGCAGCTGCAACGGCCGCGGGCCCCAGGGCCACCGCCAGCAGCGGGCGCGCCCGCGACCCGCCCTCGGGGCGCAGGACAAGCCAGGCCGCGAGGGCCGCGGCGGCCAGCGGCAGGAGGGTCGCCGCTGCGGCCGGGGAGGCCCAGCCGTGGGCGAGCCAGGCCCGGGAGCTCGCGGCAACCGGCGAATTCGGGAGGCCGCCGAGGCGCGCCCAGAGCGAATCCTTCGCCAGGAATGTCGGCCCTCCCGTCGCCCAGTGGGCCGCGGGCAGGCCCGCGACGGCGGCGGCGGAGAGGGCGATCGCGGCCAGGTCCCGGGCGCTCCGCCCGGGACCTCCCCCGGCGATCCACGCCGAGGCCCTTGCGAGGAGCTCCCCGGCGCCCATCCAAGCAAGGCCGTAAAGCGGGTGCACCGACTCCATCCGGAACGGGCCCATGTCGCCCGGGAAGTATTCGGCGAGATAGGCCGCGAGGACGGCAGCGCCGCCGCAGAGGGACCAGGTCCTCCAGGGCGGCGCCGCGCGGCCGCCCGCAGCGTCCCCACCGGGGGCGCGGCGGCGGACGAGGGCCTCAAGGAGCCCCCCGAGCACGATCCCCGCCGTAACCGGCGCCTGGGTCGGGACGCTCACCCACATCCCGAGCGCGCCCACGGCGCCCGCAAGGGCGAACCAGGCCCGGGCCCCGCGGGCCGACGGAGAGCCGCCGAGGCGCCCCTCGAGGCCGGGCAGGAGGAGAAGCACGCTCGAAAACGCCAGGATCTCCGCAAGGCCGCGCTGGTCCGGCATCCCGGGAAGGAACCTCGAGGCAAAGGGGAAAAAACCCACGAGGCCGACCGAGAGGAGCGCGGCGGCGAAGCCGCCGAAGCGCCAGGCGACGAAGGCCGCGCCGCCCGCGACAAGGGCCAGGTGGAGGAGCGGGTCGGCGCAGAGCGCAGCCCGCTCCACGCAGAAGCCGGCCGGCCTGCCCGTGGCCTCGCGGTCAAGCCAGGCCACGAGCCCCAGCCACCAGCGGTAGGGCGACGCCGCCGCGACCTCGTGGCCCGCCGGGGCGTTCTCGTAGTCGACGTGGCGCACCCTCGCCTGGCCGAGCGCGAACATCTGCTGCGTCTGGGCGATCCAGGCAAAGCTGTCCTCGTTTCCCTCGGGCACGATCAGCTCGCGCTGGCCATCGGCGTAGCCGGTCGGGGACGCCGCGGACAGGACGTCCGCCGACCTCGCCCTTCCCTCGAGGCCGCAGACGTACCCGACCCGCGCCGCCCGCCCCTGATCGGCCCAGACGACATAGGCGCACGCACACACCGGCACGAGCGCCCATAGGCGCGGGAGAATCCGGGCGATCGGGCTCATTGGGATCGTGACGGGGCTGCCGGCATCTCGGGGACGGGTCATTGAACCGCAAGGGAAAGCGGGGGCAAGGAGAGTCCCGCCTGCGGCCGCCCAACAGTATCTTGACGCATCATTTAGGGGGGTGCTCCATAGTCAGGCCAATGTCTCCCCCGGTAAACTCCCAAAGCGCCGCGGGACGGAGTTTCGCAGGCCGGCGCCTGTTTTTCGCGCTCGTCCTGGCCGCCCTGGCCTCCTGCCCCGCCGCGCATGCCGACGACGCCTCCGGGTCGATCAGCGGGAGGCCCCTCGCGCCGCGCCCCTATCCCCGGGGGAGGACCCTGTTCGCCAAGCTTTCGCCGGAGGAGACCGGCCTGCGCGCCGGGAACCGCTACGACGACCCCAGGATCTGGGGCGAGCTCTACCACGAGTTCGAGGTCGGCGAGATCGGCACCGGGGTCGCGATCGGCGACTACGACGGGGATGGCAGGCCCGACATCTACGTCGTCAGCAAGACGGAGGGCTGCCGGCTCTACCGCAACCTCGGGGGCTACCGGTTCGAGGACGTGACCGAGAAGGCGGGCGTCGGGGCGGAGCCCGGGGTCTGGAACCAGGGCGCGACCTTCGTCGACATAAACAACAGCGGGCGCCTGGACATCTACGTGTGCCGCTTCAACGCGCCGAACCTCCTCTACATCAACCAGGGGGACGGGACATTCAAGGAGATGGCCCACGCCTACGGGCTCGACGTGAACGACGCCTCCAGCATGGCCGGTTTCTGCGACTACGACCGCGACGGCTGGCTGGACGTCTTTGTCCAGACGAACCTGCTCAGCTACAGCAGGAGCCCGAACGGCCAGAGGAGCTACCTGTTCCACAACAACCACAACGGGACCTTCACGAACGTGACCGACCGGGCGGGGATCTCCGGCGAGGCGCGCGGGCACTCCTCGGTGTGGTGGGACTTCGACAACGACGGCTGGCCCGACCTCTACGTGGCGAACGATTTCTCGCTGCCCGACGTCCTTTACCACAACAACCGCGACGGCACGTTCACCGACGTCATCAACCAGGTGGTCCCGCACATGCCCTTCTCCTCGATGGGCTCGGACCTGGGCGACGTGAACAACGACGGCCAGGTCGGGCTCATCGTCACCGACATGGCCGCCACGACGCACGAGCAGGACCAGCGCGGCATGGCCGAGTCGCGCAGCCACACGACCGAGGACGACGCGAACCCCGGCGACGCCCCCCAGTACGAGCGCAACGCCCTCTACATCAACACTGGGACCGGCCGCTGCCTCGAGGCCGCCTACCTCGCGGGCCTCGCGGCGACGAACTGGACCTGGTCGCCCCGCTTCGAGGACCTGGACAACGACGGCCGGCTGGACCTCTTCATAACGAACGGGTCGCACCGGGAGTCGACCAACGTCGACATCCTCGCGCGCCAGGCGGGCGCGGACACGGCGGCCGAGCGCATCCGGATCATGCACGACAGCCCGGTCATGGCCGAGACGCACCTCGCGTACCGCAACCTGGGCGACCTGCGGTTCGAGGACGTGAGCGCGGCCTGGGGCGTCAACCAGAGGGGCGTCGCCTTCGGCGCCGCGTTCGGGGACCTCTCCGGCGACGGCAACCTCGACATCGTGTACACCAATTTCCAGGAGGGCGTGACGATCCTGCGCAACGACAACGACAGCGGCCACAGCGTGGACATCGACCTGCGCGGCACGCTCTCCAACCGGTACGGCGTGGGCGCGACCGTCCGGGCCGAGAGCGCGCTCGGCGTCCAGGTCCGCCCGCTCGTCCTCGCCCGGGGCTACCTCTCCAGCAGCGAGCCCATGGTGCACCTCGGCTTCGGGGAGGACACCGTCATCCGTCGCCTCACCGTCACCTGGCCTAGCGGCCACGTGCAGGTCTTCGAGAACCTCCCCGTCGACAGGCGCTACACCGTCACGGAGCCCTCGGCTCCGGTCCCCGCCGCGAAGCCCCGGCCGCCCGTCCGCCGCCAGTTCGAGGAGGTGTCCGCCGCGCGGGGCCTTTCCCTGGCGTCCCGCGAGGAGGTGGTCGACGAGGCGGCCATGGAGCGCCTGATCCCGCTGCGCCTCAACCGCAGGGGCCCCGGCCTCGCCGTCGGCGATGTCACGGGCGGCCGCACCGAGGCGGTCGTCCTCGGGGGAACCACGCTCGACCCCCTCCGGGTCCTCGTCCCCTCCGGCGGCGGCTATTCGCAGGGCGACCCGGGGCCCGCGGGCGCCGCCGCCCCGGTCGACGACGGCCCGCTCCTCCTCTTCGACGCGGCGGGCACGGGACGGCAGGATCTCCTCGTCACGCGGGGAGGAAACGCCCTGCCGTCGGGCTCCTCCGAATACGAGCCCCGCCTGTTCCTGAACGACGGCCGCGGCCTCAAACCGGCGCCGGAGGGCGCCCTGCCCGAGCTGCCTGTCAGCGCCGGCGCCGTGGCCGCCGCCGACTTCGACCACAGCGGGCGCCTCGGCCTCTTCATCGGCGGCAGGGTCAGGTCCGGCGAGTACCCCCTCGCGCCCCGAAGCGCGCTCCTCGCCAACCGGGGGGGGCGCTTCGAGGACGTCACCGACGCGCTCGCCCCCGGTCTGCGCGAGGTCGGGATGGTGACGGGGGCCCTCTGGTCCGACGTCGACGGCGACGGCTGGCCGGACCTGCTCATCGCCCTCGAGTGGGGAAGCGTCAGGTATTTCCACAACAACGCGGGGAAGGGATTCGAGGACTGGACCGACAGGGCTGGCTTCGGCTCGGCGGGGAGCGGGTGGTGGACGTCGATCGCCTCGGCGGACTTCAACGGCGACGGACGCCCAGACTTCGTGGTCGGCAACGTGGGGCTCAACACCCAGTACCGCGCGAGCCCGGAGCACCCGGCCCTCCTCTATTACGGCGACTTCACGGGACAGGGCGAGGAGTCCGTGACCCTGGAGGCCTACAGCGAGGGAGACCGGCTCTACCCCTGGCGCTGCCGCAGGGACCTGGGCGCCGTCATCCCCGAGATCCTCCGGCGCTATCCGCGGAACAACGCCTACGCCCGTGCCACGCTCGGCGAGATCGTGGGAGGCGACCGCCTGGCGTCGGCCCGGCGTTTCGCCGCGACGCAGTTCAATAGCGGCGTCTTCCTGAGCCAGCCCGACGGCACCTACCGGTTCGAGCCGCTGCCAAGGATCGCGCAGATATCCCCGTTCCAGGGCCTGGTCGCCGGCGACTTCGAGGGCCGCGGCTGCGCCGACATCTACGCCGTCCAGAACTCCTACGCCCCCATCCCTCCCGTCGGCCGCTTCGACGGCGGCCTCAGCCAGCTTCTGCGGGGCGACGGGCGCGGGCATTTCACACCGGTCGCACCGGCCGAGAGCGGCCTCGTGGTGCCGGGCGACGCAAAGGCCCTCGCGGTCGTCACCCTCGGGCGCGGCGGCTGGCCGGACTTCCTCGTCACCCGCAACAACGCCACGACGCTCGCCTTCCTCAATTCGGGCACCGAGGGCCGGGGCTCCCTTTGCGTCAGGCTGAACGGGCCTCCGGGAAACCCCACGGCCGTCGGGGCGCGCATAAGCCTGGAGCGGGCCGACGGGGCGGCGGAGACCTGCGAGGTCTTCGCGGGCTCGGGCTACTACAGCCAGTCCACGCCCGCCTGCTTCTTCGGCTATCCCGCCTCCGACCCGCCGTCGAGAATCAGGGTCCGCTGGCCGACCGGGGCCACCGGCGAATACAAGGTACCGCCGGGTAGCGCGTCCCTGTTCCTCTCCCCCTGACACGGGTCACGGCTGCGCGGCCGTGACGTCGTGGAGCGTGACCCAGTAGACGAGCGGCGATCCGCGACCGACACCGTCCGGCCAGGGCTTGTCGCCGAACGACAGCGACGGCGGCAGCACGAACACGGCCTCGCTGCCCACGGTCATCATCTGGAGCCCCTCCATGAGCCCCGGCAGCATGCCCTCCATCCTGACCCTGATCCGCTCGGCGGAGAGCTGCGGCAGCCTTGTGGTGCCGTCCGCCGCCGTGGCGTTGACCGTCAGGACTATGGTGTCGCCCGGCCTGGGCCTCACCCCGTTCCTGCCGGGCTGCACGTTGTAGCCGAGGCCGCTGTCCGCGATCTGCAGGCTCAGGCGCTTCTGCATGTCCCTGAAATACCTGGCGAGGCGCTCCTTGTCCGCGGGGTTCCAGGCCGCCTGGGCCTGCGCCTGCCCCCGCGCCCCGAGCTCGCCTATCCGCCTGCCCACCTCGGCGGCCAGGCGCTGGGCCGCGTCGTCCATCGGGAAGGGCTTCCCCTGGTAGGCCGAGCGAAGCCCCTCGATGAAGGCGTTGAACTGCGCCTCGCTCCAGCCGAGCTCCCCCAGGTGGCCGGTCTGCTCCAGGGAGGAGCCCAGGGCCGAGTACGCTGCGAGCGGAAGGGCCGGCGCGTCCCCGGCGGACGCTCCCTGCTTCGGCGCCGCAGGCAAGCTTGCGGAGGGCTCCACGGCCGACACGGCGGGATCCGCGACCCCCCCGGTTCCCTGGGAGGGCTGCGCTCCCATCGCCGCGAGCGCGAAGGCCGCAGGCAGGGCCAGAAGGATCCGACTTAGTTGGGTTTTCATCGTGTCAAATCTCCCGGGATCCGCCGCCGTCGCGCTAGGAGCCCGCCAAAGCCGGCCACGTGAAGCTCCTGAGCGCAATCCTCTCCGCCGCGGCCGTTCCCTCCCTTATATGGTAGCACTCGTTCACCTCAAGGCCGACGACCACCTGGGTCATCCCAGTCACCGGCCAGAAGATCTCGACCCGCCTGATGACGTCGGCCCTCCCGAGGCCGATCTCCTGGCGCACCGTCGTGGACCCGAAGCTCCCGCCCGTCCCCACGATGCGGTGGATCGCCCGCTCGGCGCCTCCCTCCCCCACGACCACCTTGACGCGCGCGCCAAACGCGGCGCGGTTCGTCCTCACGCCCTCGAGCTTCAGCTTCAGCCAGTTGTTCCCGTGCCCGGGGTTGGCGTAGAGCTGGTTCTGGAAGTGGTCGCCCTCGACCGCCCCGCCGATGACGCAGTAGATGTCCTGCGTGCCGCTGTTGTTGATGTCGCCGAACGCCACCCCGTGGCCCTTCTGCAGCTGCCCGAATCCGCCGGAGGTCGTCACGTCCTGGAACCGCCTCCCCCCGTCGTTGCGGAACATCCGGTTGGGGATCAGGGTCGAGAGGTCGGGATTGCCGGTTCCAAAGTAGCAGTCGAGCCACCCGTCGTTGTCCAGGTCGCCGAAGTTGGCCCCCATCGCCAGGATCAGCCTGTCAAGGCCGCACTCCCTGCTGACGTCGGTGAAGGTGCCGTCGCCGTTGTTGCGGTAGAGCTTGGTCCTCTGCCCCGCAAACGGGAGGCCCAGGTATTCGGCCGCGATGTCCCCGACGTCCTGGATCAGGTAGCCCGTGACAAGGAGGTCGGGCCACCCGTCGTTGTCGTAGTCGAAGAACCAGCAGGTGAAGGACTCCGGGGGCCCGGTTATGCCCGCGGCGTCCGTGACGTCCGTGAACCGCCATGGGGCTGACGGCGACGTGTCGGCACCCGCGGGCCCGTCGTTGCGCAGGAGCACCCTCGGGCCGTCCAGCCTCGACAGGAAGAGGTCCGGCCGGCCGTCGTTGTTGAAGTCGGCGGTGACCGCGGCCTTGTAGAACCCGACGAAGTCGACGCCGTTCTGGGCCGCGCACTCGGTGAAGGTGCCGTCGCCGTTGTTGCGGTAGAGCTCGCAGGCCACGCGGTCCCCGTCCTTCGTCTCGTTCACCACGAAGACGTCGAGCCAGCCGTCGCCGTTGTAGTCGAACCAGGCAGCCGAGTGCGAGGGCCGCAGCCGGAGGAGCCCGGCCTCCTGCGTCACGTCGGTGAAGGTGAAGTCCCCGTTGTTGCGCAGGAGCGAGAGCGGGTAGTGGCCCTCGCTCCCCATCCAGGCGCCCCGGAGCACCATCACATCCATGAACCCGTCGTTGTTGTAGTCGCAGTGGACCAGGTTGAGCCCGCCGGTCAGGCCGGTGAGACCCGCCTCCTCAGTCCGCTCGGTGAACGTGCCGTCGCCGTTGTTGTGGAAGAGGCGCAGCTGGTCGTTGAGCCCCCACGAGGAGACCATGATGTCGAGGAACCCGTCGTTGTCGAAGTCCTCGAGGACGACCCCCCCCGAGAGGCCGTGGACGTCCAGGCCGACGTCGGCCGCTATGTCGGGGAAGCGCCTTATGTCGTAGTCGGAGGCGAAGAGCGCGGGCTCGAGGAGCCATTTCTGGGGAACCTTCTCCGGATAATCGCCGAGCGTCATGGCGGCGATGTTCAGGAGCCAGCGCGCCCGCAAGCAGCCGGGGTACTTCTCGAGCAGCTCGGTCAGCACGGCGACGGCGCCGCGCGAGCCGCGCTCCAGCTTGTGAACGCCGCCCCCATGGATCGGGAAGATGCACGAGTCGGCGTTGTGGTTGGCCACGCAGTTCTCATTCTCGCCCATGCGCAGGTAGCAGACCGCCTTGAACGTGAGCCACTCGACCTCCTTGCGCTCCCCGGCCGGCACGTTGTTGTCCACCATGAACCGCTGGATCGCGTCGTACTCCTTGAGCGCCGCGTCGGCGTCCCCAGAGTCCAGGTACTGCCAGGCAAGCCGGATCCTTATCTGCAGTAGCCGCTCGGAATCCGTGGCCTGCGTCCTGAGCCCGTTCAGAATCGCCGCCTGCTCCCTGTTCCGGAAGGGGTTGCGCAGGGGATCGGCCTCGCGGGTAATCCTCGCGAGGAGCTCAGCCATCCTGCGGTTGCTCTCGGGCTGCCTCGCCCTTGCCGCGGCGGGCGGCCCCGATCCATCCGCCGAACCCGCCGCCGATGCGGCGCCTGCAGCCATCGCCAGGGGCCACCCCAAGGACGCTGCCAGCCCGAGCGAGCCGCCAAGAGCGGCCCTCAGGAACGAACGGCGGTCGATGGCCTCGCGAAGGGCCGCCCGCGGAACCCCCGGGGCCGCCCTGCCGGTCGCGCCGTTCTCTGGCGAGGGGCGCGTTGGTGTCTCCATATCCGGGACAATCTAGATTATCCGGCCACCCCGATTAAACAACTTTCTTTCAACCCGTTCGGACCCGCAGCGGTTCCGGAGGGCGGCGATCGCCCCATTTCGGGAAATACGAGCGCCCCGGCGTGGAGCCGTCCTGAATGAGCCCACAAAAAAGTCCGGCGGCTTTCGCCGCCGGACTTGAGTCATTGTGCTGCTTCCCTGGGCGGTTGCCCGCCTAGGAAACAACGGCCTTAGAAGTCGAACGAGTTCTCAAGCCTCCAGCCCATTCCCTCGTTGATGCGCATGAGGGCGTAGCTTCCATCCGGCTCGATCGCAGAGGGGACGAGGGAATCCTTTTCCCCCACGCTCTGCAGGTTGAGCTGGATGCGCCAGTTGACGTTGCGGTACACCTTCCGCGAGTAGCCTACCCAGGCGTCGAGGTGGGTGTCCGTCGGTCCGTACCAGGGGTCGTTGACGTCGAGACCGCCCTGTGTGACGGCCGAGACGGCGGCGTAGTTCGGGTCGTTCGAGTTCACGTTCACGAACGTCGGCGAGTAATGATACCCAAGGATGCGCGCAGCTTCCACGCGCAGGGCGCCACCGACGAACACGCCCTTGATCGGGCCGCGGTCGAACGTGTAGGTCGAGATGAGGTTCAACCTCCAGGGTGCGACCTCAGGAGCCGAATGGCCCTGGTCGTTCAACTGCACCGTCCACGGGGCGACGATGCTGGAGTTCCAGTCGGCACCCAGGGTGCCGCAGGAGTTACACCACATGCGGATCTGGCCGCCGGGACCGTTCATGAACCCGGTCACTTCGCTGACGAACACCTGCATGGCCGGGTCGATGTTCTCGTGCGTCGCATCGACGTGCGAGTAGTTGAGCGTGACGTTCCAGTTCCGGAGGAGCTGGGTCGAAAGCTCGACCTCGACACCCTTGGAGAGGTTGTCGACCGTGGTCTGGTGGTCGCCGAAGTTCGAGCCGCCACCCTCGTCGGGGCCGTTCGCGTCGTTGTCGCCGTCTATCCAGCCGCTCGCGAGCAGGCCGGTCGCCTTGGCAAGCGTCGGGTTAATCGGCGGGGTCAGGTTGTACGAGTTGAAGAAGTTCGCGGAGAACGGATTGTTGACCCAGGCGTTGACGATGGCGGATGAGGCCGCATTGACCGCCAGGTACTGCGGGCTGCCGACCGCGTAGCCGCTTCCCGCGCCGTAATCCCAGTAGTTGCTACCCGGGGTGATGCTGGACTGGCCGTTGCCGAGGTTGCCGCGCAGGCCGTCCTGCAGCGCCGTCGCCCAGCCGTAGCCCCAGATCACGCCGTCAGCAATGAAGTAGGCGTTCTGGCCGAGGCCGGCGATCGAGTTGCCGCTGGTCTCTCCAAGGCTGGCGTTCTTCACGGTCGTCTTGAACCAGTCGACCTTGAGCGAAACTTTGTCGCTTAGGGCCGTGACAACGAAGCCGTACTCCGTTGTGGTGCCCGTCGCGTTCGGGATCGGGTTGCCGTTCAGGTCCTCGCGGGCCGCATCGGGCTTGAAGTTCTCCGAGCGGTCGAAGAGCAGGCTGAACGTGAGGTCGCCGGGCAGCTTGGACATGAGCGCCTTCGGGAAGTGGTAGACACCGCCCCAGGTCTTGCTCGTGCCCTGGACGTCCGTCCGGGACTGGAGGTTGTCCGGATAGCTGAGCGACACGTAGTCCGTGTTGACGTCCTCGGGCGAGGTCGTCTGGTAGTTCGTGATCTTGTCCTTGCGCCAGCCAAGGGAAGGCACGAGGTCGCCGCCGAGGAAGTAGCCCTGCCAGGTGATCCCCTCGGATTCATCCTGGTAGCGGGTCCTGCTCGCGGCCGAGACCAGGCTCGGTAGATCCTGGGGGTTGGTCGCGAACATGTACGTGATCTGCTCGGGCTGCCAGCCGACGTAGTTGGCCGGATTCTCGTTCTGCGTCGAGTTGGTGGTCGTGATGCCGTTGGCGGTATTCGTGTAGGAATACGGTGCGGCCGGATTGACGTAGCCGGGGGCGCTCGGGTCCGTCGGCTTGTTCCAGGTCGAGTTGAAGTTCTGCGTCTGCTCGGTCTCGGACGGAGCGATGACGTAGTTCAGGTTGTTCAGGTTCGCACCGGAAGCGGTCGACGCCTTTGACAGGTTCGGTCCGATGTAGGCCAGCCACTCAAAGCTGCGGTTGGAGCCGATGCCCGTGCCGGCGGTCAGCGCCGTGGCAACGGCGTTGGCGACGGTGTAGGCAGGCGTTGTCGCGAACTCCGCGAACTGGTAGGTCGAGGCAACCACCGTGTTCTTCTCATACAGACCCGTGAAATCGCTCTTTCCGAGGATCCAGGCGAGCGTGCTGTTGCCGAAGAGGTCCGACGAGCGGAGCTCGACCGTCGGCGTGAAGCGGTAGGTGTACCGGGTCGTCGTGGTCTGGTAGTTGTCGTCCTCACCGCCGGATGTCGCGTTGGCCACATACGGGCGGCCCACGTTCGGGTTCGGCGAGCCGTCGGCGTAGGTCTGGTTGATGTCGACGTTGATGCCGTAGTTCGTGCCCTCAAGGAACGGCTCGGCACCCTCGGTGTACCTCTGCTGGTCGTAGACGAACTCAAAGCCCAGGCGGTCGTCGAAGAACGTCTGGTCGATCGCGATGTTGAACGCGGACCAGCTCTTCCACTCGTGCTTGTTCGGGCCGTCGAGGAGCTTCTTGTAGAAGTTGAAGATCGAGGGATCGGTGATCACCTTGTCCGTGTAGTACACGCCACCGGGGATCGCGTTGAACGGCTCGTTGTAGCCGTCATTCGTGTCGTTTGTTCCCACATAGTCCGCATACGCGGCGAAATCGGGAACGGCGTCAGGCCGGTAGGAGGCAAGGCCGCTGATGCCGTTGCCGTTGTTGGCGAGGCCCGAGTTGATCGCGCCCGTGATGACCTTGATCGGGTCGCCGCCAGGGGCAACCGCACCCGGGGTGCTGTTGAGCGCAAGCGGTGTGGCCTCGAAGAAGTTCTGGACGTCCGGCCAGTAGACACGGCCCTCGGCGATGCCGGCCGCGTTCAATTGGAACATCGCGGCTGAGAGCGGGCCGCCGGAGCCGCCGGGGACCAGGCCGCCAGGGCTCGGGTTCGAGAGGCTGTACTGGTTCTCAGTGATCTTGTTGTAACCCGGATTGGTAACGCCGCCAATCGTGATCGAGCTCGAGAACCAGGGTGTGATCTCGTCATCGGGCGGGATGGCGCGGGGCTCGTCTGAAGTCACGACGCCCTTCTCAAACTTGCCGCGGATGCTCGTATGGCTGTCCTTGCCGAAGAGCTTGGGGTCGAAGCGGAACGCGCCGTAGTAGCGGGTCGTGTTCTCGAATGCGGGATCCTGCTCGAATTTCTCGTCGTCCTCCAGCGCACCGAGGCGGATCGCCAGGACTCCAGGAATGATCTCCTGGTTGATGGTCGCCGAGTCGCGCAGCGAACCCCACTGGTCGACGCGGTTCGTGATGTTGTAGGAGTTGTTGAACGCGGCGTCATTCGTGCTGACGTTCACAATGCCGGCCGGGCTGCCCGTACCGAACAGGATGGAGTTCGGCCCGCGCTGCAGGTCGACGCGACCCACGTCGAATGCGTCCCACGGAATGTCCGTCAGGAAGTAGTCGCGCGTGTTGTCGGCTTCGTCGAGGCCGCGGACACGGGTTGTCGCCGAGACCGTGTTTTCAACGGGCGAGGCGCTTCCCGCAACACCTGAAAAGTTACCGCGGAGGCCGGTGACCTCCGTGCTGGGCGTGTAGACCAGGAGGTCCTCGGCGTTCTTGGCGCCGGTGTCCTGCAGGAACTGCGCGGTCACGACCGTGATCGCGGAGGAAACGTCCTTCAGGTCAGTGCGCACGCGCGTTCCGGCGAGTGTGCTGTTGGCCTTGTAACTTCCCTTGTCCTCCGAGGCGTCGACGACGAATGGCGAAAGAACCATCGGCTCTTCCTGGTCCGGGGCTGCAGGAGCCACGGCCGTCGATGTCGTCGTTGTCGTCGTTGTCGTATCGGTTGCTGGAGCGGTCTGAGCGACCGCGAGTCGAGGCACTACTGTTAAACCAAGCGCTGATGTGACCGAGAGGGCACGAAGCAACGCCAGAGTACGATTAGCAGGCATGTTTTGGTGTTTTAGGACTAAGGGTTTGGACAGGGGCGGAGAAATTCCTGGTCGGGAATCTTCCGTA
>CAZNNO010000067.1:0-19743 GCA_964574435.1 uncultured Opitutaceae bacterium | reverse complement strand
AGGAGATCGGCGTCCCCTACCGCAGGCTCGAGGAGGAGGGCTTCCGCCTGCCGGTCCTCGAGGTCTCGGCCAAGTACCTTCGCCCCGCGCTCTACGACGACACCCTGGAGGTCCTGACCACGCTGCGCGAGCGGCCGCTCCTGCGGATACGCCTCGAGTACGAGGTGCGCCGGGGGGAGGAGCTTCTGGCGACGGGCTCCACGCTCCATGCGTTCGTGGACCGGGAGGGGCGGCCGGTGCGTCCCCCTGCCTGGGCCCAGGAGCTTATCGGCAGGGCGTTCGACTAATCGGCGCCCGGACCCGGCCGCCCCCGTTTTCGCTTCCCGCTCGGCGCAAATCCGGGTCTTATCGCGGTCCCCGCCCGCGCCCCACGGGCGCCAACCCCATGACGCAAAGCCCGTCCCCCGCCAGGCCCCAGCGCAGCAGCTACCGCTGGGTGATCTGCGGGCTGCTCTTCTTCTCGACGACGTTCAACTACCTGGACAGGCAGGTCATCAGCTACCTGAAGGAGTACTTCTGCACGCCCTTGGCCCAGGGGGGCTTTGGCTGGTCGAACACCGACTTCGCCAACCTCACCTCGTGCTTCACGTTCTTCTACGCCGGCATGACGATCGTCGCCGGTTGGGTCATCGACAAGATAGGAACCAAGCTGGGTCTGGCCCTCTCGCTCGTCGTCTGGTCGCTGTTCGGGATGCTGAACGCCTTCGTGGGCCGGCTCGTGCTCATGCACATCCTCGTGCGGAGCGCCTTCGGGATCGGCGAGGGCGGCAACTTCCCGGCCTCCATCAAGACCGTCGCCGAATGGTTCCCCAAGCGCGAACGCGCGCTCGCCACGGGTATCTTCAACAGCGGCGCAAACGCGGGGGCAATGATCGCCGCCCTCTTCGTCCCGTGGTGCCTGGTCCATTTCGGTTTCGAGCGGGGTTGGAAGATGGCATTCATCCTGACCGGCGCCGCGGGCTTCGTGTGGCTCGCCTTCTGGTACTGGCTCTATGACACGCCCGGGCGCCAGGCGCGGCTCTCCCGCAGCGAGTTCATGCACATACACGCCGACGGCGAGGACGGCGCCGTGGCGGACACCGGCGGCGACCGGGCGCGGGTACCCTGGTCCAAGCTCCTCGGCTACCGGCAGACCTGGGCCTTCTTCTGGGGCAAGTTCCTGACCGACGGGGTCTGGTGGTTCTACCTCTTCTGGCTGCCGGATTACTTCCGCAAGCAGTTCGGGATGACGACCGAGGAGGTCCGCCTGCCGACGTTCATCGTCTACGGCGTCGCGATCATCGGCAGCGTCTATGGCGGCAGCATCCCGATGAATTTCATCAGGAAGGGGATGGCTGTCTACCAGGCGAGGATGCGCGCTATGCTCCTGATCGCCGTGTTTCCGCTCGTCGTGCTGAGCACGCAGTATTTTGGCGACGTGGCGCATTTTGGGCGGATGGCGGCGGTCCTCGCCTGCGCAACGATCTGCATCGCCGCGGCGGCGCACCAGGCCTGGTCTGCCAACCTCTTCACGACGGTCTCGGACATGTTCCCAAAGAAGGCGGTCGCGACGGTCACCGGGATAGGCGCGATGGCCGGCGGGCTCGGGGGCGTCCTCGTGCAGAAGCTCTCGGGCGCGCTGACCGACGCGTACGCCAGGGCACCCGAGACCGCCTACCTCCTGATGTTTGTCCTGTGCGCCGTCAGCTACCTGGCCGCCTGGGGCATCATCAAGGTCCTTGTCCCCAGGCACCGGACGATCACGGACCTCTAGACTAGCCCACCCTTGGGCTCCGCCGCCCCTCCCCTCCTCGGGCTCATGCCAAGCCGTCCCGCCCGCTCAGCGGAAGGCCGGATCGAGCTCGAGCCCGAAGTAGCCCCGGGCGTTGGCGAAGCATATCCGGCGCACCAGCGCGCCCACCAGGCCCGGATCGCCCGGGAGTTCGCCCCTCTCCATCTGCGCGCCGAGGAGGTTGCACAGGACGCGCCGAAAGTACTCGTGGCGGGTGTAGCAGAGGAAATTGCGCGAGTCCGACAGCATGCCGACGAAGCGGCCGAGGAGCCCGATGCTGGCGAGCGCGCTCAGCTGCCACTCGATCGCCTCCTTCTGGTCCAGGAACCACCAGCCGCTTCCGAACTGGATCTTCCCGGGCACCGAGCCGTCCTGAAAGTTCCCCGCCATCGTGGCGAACAGGTAGTTGTCCGCCGGGTTCAGGTTGTAGAGCACCATCCGCGGGAGCTCCCCGGTGGCGTCCAGCGCGTCCAGGTAGCGCCCCAGCGGGCGCGCCTGGGCGAAGTCTCCAATCGAATCGAACCCGGCGTCGGATCCCAGCTTGCGCAGGCGCCTCGTGTTGAGGTTTCGGGCCGCCCCGAGGTGGAGCTGCTTCGTCCACCCGCGCCGGGCGTCCCAGCGGCCGAACTCAAGCATGAGAAACGAGCCGAACTTCGCCGCCTCGTCGGGCGATGCCGCCCGCCCCGCCCTCGCGGCCTCGAATGTCGCGGCCGCATCCGCTGGGGAGCAGGGCTCGCTGAGCGCGGTCTCCATCCCGTGGTCCGAGAGCCGCCCGCCTGCCGCATGGAAGGCGTCGTGGCGCGCCTTCAGGGCGCCGAGGAAGTCGTCGAGGGAGCGTACGCTCGTGCGCGCCGCCCCGGACAGCCGCTCGACCCACGGATTGAAGGCCGCGGGATTGGAAACCCCAAGGGCCTTGTCCGGGCGGAATGTCGGGTAGACGCGCGTCCTCAGTCCCGACCGCGCGATCCGCTCGTGCGTCTCGAGCGGGTCGGCCGGGTCGTCGGTCGTGCAGATGACCGCGACCCTGTTGTTTGCGAGTATGTCGTGCACGCGCAGCGACGGGAGCTTCGCGTTGCCGCGCGTCCAGATTGAGTCCGCGGTTTCCGGGCCGATGAGCTCGCCGATCCCGAAATACCTCTGGAGCTCCAGGTGCGACCAGTGGTACAGGGGGTTGCCCAGGGCCTGCGGCAGCGTCGCCACCCAGGCCTCGAACTTCTCGCGCGGGGGCGCGTCGCCGGTGCAGAAGCGCTCGTCGACGCCGTTGGCGCGCATCGCGCGCCACTTGTAGTGGTCGCCGCCGATCCAGATCTCGGCGAGGTCGCCGAACTGGTGGTTGGACTCGATCTGGCCGGGATCGATGTGGCAGTGGTAGTCGTAGATCGGCTCGCCCGCGGCGTAGCCATGGTAGAGCTCGCGCGCCGCGTCCGACCGCAGGAGGAAGTCCCCGTCAATGAATGGCCTCATGGTGATATCTCCGAGAGAAACTCGTCATAGGAGCCGATCCGCGCAAGGAGCCTGCGCACGGCCGCGCAGCGCTCGGCAAGGGCGAGGCCCGTGTGCTCGGCCAGAAAGACTATGTAGGAGGCCACGCCCTTGGCGTAGAGCAGGCGGGCCTCGCTGCTGATCGAGTAGAACCGGGCGCGCTGCGCGTAGCCCGCGTCCGAGTGGTCGCCGAGGGCCCGCTTCTCGGCCTTCCCCGAGGCCGCTAGCACGAAGAGGAAATTGTACTCGAAGAAGAACATGTGGTCCGGGCTCGGCGCAAGCGCCTCCACGGCGGCGCGGCACGCCTCCTCGGAGCCGAACACGTCGGCGGGCCTGCCGGCCCTCTCGAGGGACTCCCTGATGAAGGTGCGCGCCATGCGGCCCTCGGTGGGGTCGGCGCTGAATGCCCCGGACAGTGCCAGCTCAAGCGTGAACCGGTACCAGTCGCTCCAGAGGGCCCTGTCGGACGGGCTGCCCGAATGGAAGAGCGCGACGCCCATCTCGTAGGTGTAGCGCCCGCTTGTCTTTATCTCGAGCCTGCCTCCGGTCACCTCGCCCATGACCCGGTAGTTCTCGGCGGACTTGCCCGAGCCCGAGTGGAAGCCGATGCTCGCGTCAAAGCGCCGCACGACCGCCCACTGCCTCTCAACCAGGGCGCGCAGCGCCGCGTTGTCCGGATAGGGCATGTTCTTCTGGAAGCCGAAGGCGGGCGCGACGAAGCTGACCGGCATGCCGAGCGCCTCGCAGAGCGCCAGCATGACCGCGGTCGTCTCCGGCGCCGTAAGGCCCGGCAGCTCGTCGATGGAGAGCTCGCGCAGGTAGCGCCGCCCCGCCGGCGCGGAGAAGGCCCGCTCCCTCGCGGCGCGGTATTTCTCATCGCGGCGCTTCATCTTCATCAGCGCCGGCCACACCGCGCAGACGAGTTCGCCGAGGGTCCCCGGCTCCACGGCCAGCCCGGCCGCGGCCACGCGCGCGCGGACGGCCTCGAGGACGGCCCGGTCCAGCTCCTCCGGCCTCGCGGGCCGCCTGAGCGCCAGTTCCGGCGAGAGGTCGAACGTGATGTAGCTTGCGAGCACGCAGCCGGCCACGAGCGCGTCCTCACGGGCGTCAAACGCGCCGCCGACCGGCTGGTGGTCCGCGTTGAAGCTCCAGGCGATCCGGCGCCTGTGGAACCCGTGCCGCACCTTCGAGAGCACGCAGCCGTGGCTCATGCCCTCGACGCTCTGCCCCTGGTGGCCCTCGGGAACATCTGTCCCGATGAACGGGAACGGCACGGTGTCGAGCCGCCCCTCGAGCATCGCGTCGACGTCGTAGACGAGCTCGCGGGGGATGCTGTTCTGGTTCGCGGTAAGGCCGAGCTCGAGCGCGCCCATCGCCCACTCGACGGCGGGCCAGTGCAGCGTCGTGAAGCGCGCCCCGATCCCGAGCGTGCTCCGCCCGAGCTCCGCCGCGGCCGACGGGAAGATCGTCGATTGCGGATCGTGCTCGAGCACCAGGTTCTTCAGCTTCAGCAGGTTCTCCCAGGTGGCGGGGAAGTACGTCGCTCCGCCCGATGCCGCGCCACCGGCGAGCGTCTTTGCGGAGCCCGCTCCCTCGAGCCTCCAGGCGCAGTCCCCGCTCCGCACGTCCTCGACAAGCGCCCAGGAGCCGGCCGCCGTCGCAAACTCCGATTTCGGGTGCCGCACAAGGCCGCGCGAGCCGCTTTCCGGCAGCTTTTCCCGCAGCGCCGGCCAGTCGAGGCAGAAGTCCGGGCTCACGCAGGGGTTGCGCGCAATGGGGAGCCCGTTGCGGAGCAGGAAGCGGTTAATGGCCTTCATGGCCGCGTCAGATGCTGATCGAGTTGAAGCCCCCGTCGACCTCGAGCTCGGAGCCCGTGATGAAGGAGCCCGCGCTGTCGCTCGCGAGGAGAAGCGCCGCGGCGATGAGCTCGCGGGCCTCCCCGAACCTGCCCATCGGTGTGTGGCCCATGATGCTCGCGACCCTCTCGGGAGTCAGCACCTTGCGGTTCTGCTCGGCGGGGAAGAACCCCGGCACCAGCGTGTTCACCCGCACCCGCTTCGGAGCCCATTCGCGGGCCAGGTTCTTCGAGAGGTTGTGGACGGCGGCCTTCGTCGCCGAATAGGTGAAGACGCGCGACAGCGGCGTCAGCCCCGCCATGGAGCCTATGTTGATGATGGAGCCGCCCTGGCCTCCCTCGAGCAGGTGCCGCCCGAACACCTGGCAGCCGAGGAACACGGACTTGAGGTTCACGCGCACGATCCGGTCGAACTCCTCCTCCGAGATGTCGAGGAACGGCGTCGGCGAATTCGCGCCGGCGCCGTTGACGACGATGTCGACGCGCCCCGAGCGCCTGAGGACGGCGTCGAGGAGCGCCGAAAGCTCGGCCTTGCTGGTCGCCTCGGCGCCGTGAAACCAGCCGCGGCCCCCGTCGGCCGCTATCCGCCCCAGGCGCGCGGCGGCCTTCTCGGGATTGCGCCCCACGAGCACAACCTCGGCGCCCGCCGCGGCGAGGCCCCCGGCGATCGCCCCGCAGAGCTCCCCGGTCCCCCCGATGACGACGGCGACGCGGTCCGAGAGCCCGAACAGGTTGGCGAGAAAGGGATCGGTCTTCATGGCGCGGCGTGGGCGTGTGTCGGGTGCTTTTTCGGGGGGGATCACCGGGCGCTGGGCGGGGGCGCGTCAGACTTTCACTAATGAACTTGCAATTCATATGTGAACCATATTCTCGGCAACAAGAAAATCTCCGGCGCCGCGCGGCGCTTCCCGAGCCACGAAGAAACCCCCCAACGACCCCGCCGCGATCCGATGACCCCGACCTCCACATGGAAGGGCCCCGTGCAGCCGCTGGAGCGGTACGTGATACCGAACCTGCGCAACGCGTGCCGGGTGCTGAAGCTGCTGCGGGGCCATCCCGGCGGCCTGAAGGCGGCCGACCTCGCGAGGATGCTGGGGATTCCGGTCACGACCACGATGCGGATCACGGCCACGCTCCAGATCGAGGGCCTCGTGCAGAAGACCGACGGCCGCTACGGCCTCGGCCCGGTCCTGATCCACCTCGGAAACGCCGCGCTCGCGGGGACCGACATCCGAAAGCTCGCCCTGCCCCTCCTGCAGAAGCTGACGCTCCTCACGAACGAGACCTCCCACCTCGCCATCCCCTGCAACGAGCGCTCGCTCATCATCGCCGTCCAGGACAGCCCGCACCCGCTGCGCGCCGTCTCGCCCGCCGGCTTCCTGACCGACCTCCACAGCTCGTCGACGGGCAAGGTCTTCCTCTCCTATGTCTTCCAGGGTCAGCTCGCGCAGCTGCACGCGACCGAGCCGCCCTACCGCCACACCGCCCACACGCTCACGAGGCGCGCGGACCTGGAGCGCGAGGTCGAGCTCACGCGCAGGCGCGGCTACAGCATCGACGACGAGGAGTGCCACAGCGGGGTGCGCTGCGTCGCGGCGCCAATCTTCTCCTCGGACGGGAGCGTGGTGGCCGCGATCGGCATCACCGCCGCGGCCGTCCGCCTGGCGGAGAAGCGCATCCCGGAGGTCGCCGCAAAGGTCCGCGCCGTCGCGGCGGAGGCGTCGCAGCTTCTCGGCTTCTCGCCGCCCAGTGAAGCGCCACGCTCCCGGTGACCCATCTCGACCCCCGCCCATGACCAAGGACGAAGTCCTCAAGCGCATCCGGTCCGAGAAGGTGATCGCCCTGATAAGGGCGGACGGCCCGGAGAGCCTCCTCGACTGCTCCCGCGCGCTGGCGGCGGGCGGGCTCAATGTTATCGAGCTCACGATGACGACCCCCGGGGCCATCGAGCTTGTCGCGGACGTGTCGCGCCGGCTGCCCTCCGTCCTGCTGGGCCTCGGGACCGTGCTTGACGCCGAGACAGCCCGGGCCGGCGTGGCCGCCGGCGCCCGGTTCATAGTCACGCCCGCGGTCCGCCCGGAGGTCATCAGGGCCTGCGTCGAGCTGGGCGTTCCGGTGTTCTCGGGCGCGCTGACCCCGACCGAGATCGCGAGCGCGTCGGACCTCGGCGCCGACATCATCAAGATCTTCCCCGCCGAGTTCTTCGGGCCGGCATACATCAAGTCGCTCAGGGCCGTGTTCCCGCGCCTCAACTTCCTGCCGACCGGCGGGGTCACGACCCGCACCCTCGGCGAATTCCTGAAGGCGGGCGCCTTCGCGACCGCCGCCGGCAGCGCCCTCGTGGACCCTGCCGCCCTCAAGGCGCGCGACTGGGCGGCCGTGACCGCCCGGGCCCGCGAGTTCGCGGCCGCCGCCGCCGCCTGAGGACCTTTCGCCGTGTCCGAAACCTATTTCGTAATCCCCGAGGTCGATCACAATGCGCTCACCGAGGCGGTCTACCGGTGCCGCGGCTACCTGCCCGACGAGGCTGCGGACGGCGCCCGCCTCTGCGCCGAGGCCTCCCGCCACGGCATCCGCACGCACAACGCCATCAAGGCGCTCCACCTGGACCACCTCTTCGGCTCCGGCTCGAAGGGCTGCGTGCCGGGCGCGCAGATCGAGGAGATCCCTCCGCGCTTCGAGGCGTCGAGGTCCTGGAACGCCAACCGGAAGCTTGGCCAGGCGACGGCCTACCGCGCCATGGACGCCGCCATCGCGCTTGCGGAGCGCTACGGGGTCGGGACCGTCGCCGTCGACAACGCCTTCCATTATCTGTGGGGAGGCGGCTACGTGATGGCCGCCGCGCGGCGCGGCTACATCGCCTACACGAACTGCACCGCGGCGCTCGCCGAGGTCGTCCCCTTCGGCGGCAGGTTCCCCACCCTCGGCACGAACCCGCACTCCTGGGGATTCCCGACGACCGAGGCCGTGGGCTTCCCGGTCGTGATCGACTGGGCGACCTCGGTGATCGCCATGGGCCGCGTGCAGCAGCTTAAGCGCGAGGGCCTGCCGCTCCCCCCCTTTGCCGCGCTTGACCGGGACGGCAAGCCCACCGTCGACCCGCACCAAGCGGCGTCGCTCCTGCCCTTCGGGGCGCACAAGGGCTACGGGCTGTCCCTCATCGACGAGCTCGTCGGTGCGTTCATCGGGGGCTCGCTGCCCACCCTGCGAAGCCGCTGGGACGGCGAGCCCGGCGAGAAGCACACCTGCAGCTTCTTCTTCCAGGCGATCCACCCCGAGGCGCTTAGCGGCGGCGCCTTCGCCCGGGGACGCAGCCAAGCCGCCAACGTCAAGGCCGTCATCGGGGACATCCTAGGCCATGGAAACGAGAAGTGCGTCCTCCCGGGCCAGCCCGAGGCCGACTGGGCGCGGCGCAGCGCCCAGGCGGGCGGGCTCCTCTTCACCGAGGCCGAGCTTGAGTCCTTCGCCGAGCTGGCCGCGGAGGCCGGCCGGCAGCGCTGGTCCCGCTCGACTGCCGGGAGCGTTGTCATCTGAGTGTCTTAAAGCCAATATCCAGCCAAGCCATGAGCCTCAAGATACGACCCGCCTCCGCATGCGCCTTCGACCAGGTGTCGCTCGGCGAAGTGATGCTTCGCCTCGATCCCGGCGAGGGAAGAATCCGGACCGCCAGAAGCTTCACCGCGTGGGAGGGCGGCGGGGAGTACAACACCTCGCGGGGGCTGCGCAAGTGCTTCGGCCTGCGAACGGCGGTCTGCACGGCGTTCGTCGACAACGAGGTTGGCCGGCTGATCGAGGACTTCATCATGCAGGGCGGCGTCGCGACCGATTTCATCCGGTGGCGGGCGGACGACGGCATTGGGCGCACGGTGCGCAACGGCCTCAACTTCACGGAGCGCGGCTTCGGGATCCGCGGCGCCCTGGGGGTCCCCGACCGCGGGAACACGGCAGCCTCGCAGCTCAAGCCGGGCGACTTTGACTGGGACGGCCTTTTTGGCCGGCAGGGCGCCCGCTGGTTCCACACCGGCGGCATCTTTGCCGCCCTATCGGAGACGACGGCGGCGCTAAGCATCGAGGCGGTCAAGGCCGCCCGCAAGCACGGCACCATCGTCTCTTACGACCTCAACTACCGGCCCTCGCTCTGGAAATCGATCGGCGGCCTCGAGAAGGCGCGCGAGGTGAACCGCGAGATAGCGAAGCACGTGGACGTCATGATCGGCAACGAGGAGGACTTCACGGCCTCGCTCGGGTTCGCGGTGGAGGGCGCCGACGAAAAGCTGAGCCACATCGAGGCCGGCGCCTTCAAGGCGATGATCGCGACCGCGGTCGCGGCATACCCCAACTTCAAGGTCGCTGCCACCACCCTGCGGCGGGTCATCACGGCCACGCGCAACGACTGGAGCGCCATACTCTGGCACGACGGCGGCTTTCATGAGAGCCGCAAGTACCCTGAGCTGGAGATACTCGACCGCGTCGGCGGCGGCGACAGCTTCGCGAGCGGCCTGGCCTACGGCTTCCTGTCGAAGAACGACCCGCAGGCCGCCGTTGACTACGGCGCCGCCCACGGCGCCCTGGCGTCCACGACGCCGGGCGACACGTCGATGGCAACGCTCAGGGAGGTGGAGGGCCTGATAAGGGGGGGCGGGGCCCGCGTGGTGCGCTAGGGCCGCCCCAGGGGCGAGCCGGCCGGTTCAGCGGCCTATCAGCTCGCCGAAGCCCGCCACCCTAGGGATCCGGTCACACACCACCTTGATCGAAACGAGGATCGGCACCGACAGCAGGGCTCCCGGCACGCCCCAGAGCCAGATCCAGAATATCAGCGAGACAAAGATGGCCACCGGGCTGAGCGTGAAGCGCCTTCCCAACAGGGTCGGCGTGACGAGATTCGCCTCGAGAAGGTGGAGCGCCATGTACCACCCGGGCGGCAGGAGCCCCCGCCAGGGCGAGTCGAAGGTGAGGAGGCCAACCGCGGCCAGGACCGCGACTCCGCAAATCGGACCGAAGTACGGGACAAAATTCAGGAGGGCGACGAGCATCCCCCACATCGCGGCGTTCGGGATTCCCATGAAATGCAGGCCGGCGCTCACCAGGGCTCCCAGGCACACGTTGATAAACGCGATCGAGAACAGGTACTTGGATATGTTCCGCTGGATCTCGTGGCTTATCTGCACCGCGCGCACCTTCCCCCTGAACGTCGGAACCAGGCGGACAAGTTTCTGCAGGAAAAGGTCCCCCGAGGCAAGAAACAGGTAGATCAGGACCAGCACCTCGCCCAGGCCCGCCAGCAGGGTGCCCGTCCAGCTGAGAATGGAGCTGGTGCCCCGCTGGTCCTTGACCTCCACCATCGGTGTCTTCCTCTGCTCCTCGCGCTTTTCAGCCTCCGTCCTGCCGAAATCGCCCACCGCCTCGGTCGCCTGCCCGAAGTGCCAGGCCTTGGGGAAGATCCTCTGGGCCCGCTGCCTCAGCTCGGTCATCCGCTGCGGGGCCTCATTCATCCACCTCTCCGCCGGTCGCTCCAATTGGATGAACCCGGCCCCGACCACGGCGACAAGCAGGGAAAAGATGAGCGCCGCAGAGACGGCGGTCGGCAGGCGAAGGTACGAGAGGCCGCGCACCAGCGGCTGGAGGGTCATCGCCGCCATCCACGCGAGGAGGATGGGCAGCACGACCGGACGGGCGACGTAGAGGAAGCCTATGGTCCCGAGCACGGCGATGATCAGGTGCACGGCGGGCGTCCTCGGTGCCGCCAACTGCCCGGGGCTTCCGGCCTCAGGCTCGCCTGCCGGCTCATGCGCGTGGCCTTGGGCGTCGCCGGGCCCGGGTCCGGCATCCTGCAGGCCCCTCGTGCTCATGCGCGCCGTCCCGCCTCCAGCAGCCGCAAGCAGCCCGTGGGTTGCCCCGATCCACCCGGCTTCCCACGCCAGGGGAGCCGCCGGCCGTCCGTGCAGGGCCTCATGGGCGACCTCGGACAGAACCTTGAAGTCATCGGCGATCTGCCTGCGGAAATCGGGCCTTTGCACCTTGACGGCCACCTCGCGGCCGTCGCCCAGCGCCGCCAGGTTGACCTGGCCGAGGGACTCCGGCCGGCCGGCAAGAACCTGGCCCAGCTTGACGAAGGTCGTCCCCATCGCCTCAAGGCCGTCGGCCCGCTTCTTGGGAGCCGCGCCGCTCTCCCCGGCCTCCCGCTCCCCCGGGTCGGAGCCGTCGCCGCCTCCATCTGCGCCGCAAGGTCCGAGCGGCCGCATTTCCAGAGCAGCGCCCCGATTTGTCGGTACCATTTGAGGTGGGCTGAGGAGATGGTCATGGCCTTGAAAGGAGCGGCAGGCAGGCGGGCGCCCGTGTGCAACAAGGGAGAAAGGCGATCGTAACACGCGCACCGCCCGGATGGTATGGGGCGTTGACAGTATGCCGACGGGCCGCCCAGGCCCCGCCTGCCGGTTTCGGTCCCCGTGCGGGGCCGCGCGGCAGCCCGGCTCCCCGCTCCGCAAGCCGTGTCAGAAGGGATTGGCCCGCGCTATCGGCGGCTTACCGGCAAGGTAGCGCGTCAGGTTCTCGACCGCGCAGGTCGCCTGCCTCTGGACGCTCTCGAACGTGCGCGAGCCTATGTGGGGGGTCAGGACCACGTTGGGAAGGCCGAGGAGCGGGTGGCCGGCGCGGGGAGGCTCCTCGTCCAGCACGTCGGCGGCGTAGGCCAGGATGGACCGGGACTTGAGGGCCCCCACAAGCGCCCCTAGCTCGACGAGCTCGCCCCGGGCGCAGTTGACGATGACGGCCCCCGGCTTGAGCAGCGCCAGGGTCCTCGAGTTTATGAGGTGGCGCGTCTCGGGCGTGAGGTTTGTGTGCAGCGAGATGACGTCCGCCCGCCCCAGTATCTCGTCCAGATTCTCGACGCGAACGACGCCGTGCCGGCGCGCAAAGTCGTCGTCCCAGAAGAGGTCATAGCCGAGGACCTCCATGCCGAACGCCCGCGCACGAACGGCAACCTCCTTTCCGATGCGGCCAAGCCCTATGACCGCGAGCGTCTTCCCGCAGAGCTCCGTGCCCGTGATCCGGGTCCAGCGCCCCTGCGAGACGTGGTTGGCCTCGGCCACGACGTTGCGAACCGCGGCCAGCAGCAGCGCGAACGTGTGCTCCGCCACCGTCGTGTGGTTGACGCCCGGCGTGAAGAGGACCGGGACCCTGAGCTCCGTCGCCGCCTTGACGTCAATCTTGTCGAGGCCGATCCCGTACTTGCTTATGGCCTTGAGGCGCGGGAGCGCCTTGGCGATCACGGCGCGCGTGAAGGCGTCGTCCCCGCACAGGTAGGCGTCAAACTGCCCCGCTAGCTCGAGCATGCGCGCCTCCGGCAGCGGCCCGCGCTCGCGGACAATCTCGAAGCCGGCCTTGGCCAGCAGCTCGTGGTGCGCGCCGGGGGTATCCTGGAAGGAGGTTGTCGAAAGGAGGACGCGGGTCATGGCTCTGTGAAGGGGTGTGCGGCCGGGGCTCCCGGGGACTATTTCATTGCAGGGCGTGGTCTCGTTCACTTATGAATAACAGGTTCATTAGTGAACTTACCACTGTGGGCAGCCCGCCCCGGAAAACAAGGCGATTTCAATCCCCCTTCCGCCCCCGACCCACAATTCCCATGGAAACGCACGAGAGTATCTTCACGCAATCGGCCGCCGCGCTGGCGCCCGACGACCTGCGGAGGGAATTCCTGGTCACGGGCATGTTCCGCAACGGGGAGGCCCGCCTGCGCTATTGGGACACCGACCGGACGGTCCTCGGCGGGATCGAGCCCGCCGGCTCGGCGCTGGCCCTTCCCAACCCGCCCGAGCTGAGGAGCACGCACTTCCTCGAGCGCCGGGAGGCCGGGCTCGTCAACCTGGGCGGGCCGGGCATGGTCCGGGTCGCCGCCACGCAGTACCGCGTCGAGAACCTGGACGCCCTCTACCTGGGCCGGGGGCTCAGCGAGGTCTCGTTCGAGTCGCTGTCCGCGGCGGAGCCCGCGCGCTTCTGGCTGCTCAGCTACCCGGCCCACGTCGAGCACCCCGCCCGCCACATCGCCTTCAAGGAGGCGCGGGGCGAGCAGCTGGGCGACGCGGACAGCGCGAACCGGCGCACGCTCTACAAGCTCATCCATCCCGGCGCCTTTCCGACCTGCCAGGTGGTCATGGGGGTGACCCGCCTTGCGGCCGGGAGCGTCTGGAACACGATGCCCCCGCACACGCACAGGCTGCGCTCGGAGGTGTACCTCTACTTCGACGTGAAGCCGGGCCAGGCGGTGTTCCACGTCATGGGGCGGCCCTTCGAGACGCGCCACCTGGTCGTTCACGACTCGGAGGCCGTGCTGTCGCCCCCCTGGTCAATCCACTGCGGCGCCGGGACAAGCAGCTACAGCTTCGTCTGGGGCATGGGAGGCGAAAACCAGGAATTTGCCGATATGGCGAGGGCCGAAATCGGCAGGCTGCGCTGACGGCCTCCGCGGAGCTCAAGGGGCAACGTCGACGGTGAACGAGCGGTCCACGAATCCGTAAGGCACCCTGTCTGCCGGGTCGTACCGCACGATCCGCAGCACGACCAGGTGGCGACCCGGCGCCCGGAATGTCAGCCGGTAGCGGCCCTGCCAGAACTCGTGCTCGTTCTCCCCCGCCACGAGGCGGTCGAGCACCTTGACCGCCGTCAGGTCCGTGATGTCGATGAAATCGAGGTCGCAGCCCGGGTCGAACGCCGAGTAAGCCAGCTCGACCGGGACGCCGGCCTTCGCCGCCGCGGGCGCGGTCACGTCCCCGCCCCACGGGTCGTCGACGACGCGCAAGGACACCGTGGTCGCGCTCACCCCGCGGGCGTTCTCGGCCTCGAGCGTCGCCGTGTAGACGCCGGCGCGGGTGAACCTGCCGCGCATCTCGCCGCTCCCGGGGACGAATGCGAATCCCTCGGGCAGCGCGACCGGGCGCACCTTCACCGGACCGTAGGCCGTCCGCACGGCGAACCGCAGCTCGGACCGGGTGCTCCAGAGCAGGCTCGCGGGACCCAGGAAGAGCGGCGCGTACGGCGGCAGCGCCGGTGCATCGGCCGGGCCGAGCGAAGCGGACTCAAGCAGGGATGCGAGGCTGGCTCGCCTCGCCCCGGCCGGGCCGGCCAGCGCCGGCCGCTCATAGATCGAGGCCGAGAGCTCCCCGGTGTCCAGCTCCCCGACACGCCTCAGGTGCCCGTCGCACCAAGTGCGCAGCTCGGGGCGCATCGCCTCCATCTGGCCGTCGAACGGCCACGATGGCGCGGCCCTGGTGACGAGGAAGACGAAGTCACTCTCGGTCAGGGCCTTCCTCACGGCCTCGGGCGTCGTGGCCAGGATCCCCGGGGGCAGCGTCGCGATGAAGTCGATTGGAGTCGTGTGGCGCTCCCTCCCGATGATGCGCATGACGTCCGCGCTCAGGCTGCCCGACACCCACGTCACAGCGATTCGAGGCTGGGACAGCCCGTTCTCCTGCGCCCTGAAGTACACGTAGTCGCCGAGCGCGTTCACCTTCCGGGACTCGTCCTCCATCTGGCGAGTCCAGGTCGACCGGGCCTGGCCCCTGGCAAAGACGAGGGCCCCTCCAAGGAGCGCGACGGCTGAAGCCGCCCGCAGCGCAAGCCGCCCCGCCCCCCTTGACAGCCGTATCCAAAGAAGGATGACCGCCCAAACGACGCCGGGAATGAGGATGGACACCGTCTGCTCCGCCTTCGAGGGATGGAGCGCGAGCACGAGCGCGGGGGCCGCAAGGAAGGCCAGCGCGACGGGATAGGCGGCCTCGGCAGCCATTCCCCGGGGAGGCGGCGGCGCGGCCTGCCCCGCCGGGAGAAGCAGCAGGGCGGCCGCGGCGAGCCCGAGCGCCAGCGCAGGCCAGCCCACCTGGCCAAGCAGGACCTCGGTGCAGATCCAGCGAAGCGACTCCGCAGCCGTCAAGTGGGCGTCGCGAAGCGCGCCCTCCACGCTGGCGAAGTGACCGACCCAGTAGTAGTCGTAGATCTCCCTCCGGCCTCGCCAGAAGGCCCAGCCGGCCGCGCAGGCGGCGCCGAGCGCGGAAAGGACGAGGCGCCCGGCGCGATCCCGCCTGCCGGGGCGCGACAGCAGCCAGGAGAGCAGGGCCAGGTAGATGAGGGCAAAGTAGACCGCGGTCAGGAACCTTGCCAGCAGGGCGACGCCCACGGCGGCGCCGAAGAGCGCGGACCATCGCGTCGACCTGAAGCCGTCGGACGCGACCGCGGCCGCCAGCGCCACGCCGTAGGCGCAGGCCGCCATCCAGTCGAGCCGGTAGTCGATGGCCGAGCCCGCACCGCCCGACCAGGGACCGCCGAGGGCCGCGAGCAGGCCCACCGCCGCCCAAGCGAGCGCATAGCCCCCGGAAAGCCGCCGGACAGCGACGAACGTGGCGCCCTGGAGGGCCAGGAAGGCGAGCAGGTTCACGGACAGGGCCGCCATTCGCGACGGCCCGAGGGCGGTGAAGACAAGGAGCGCCGCGAAGCCGTGGAGCGAACCCTGCGCGGAGACGTGCGCGAGCGCATGCTTGAGCCCCGCCGCAAATCCGTGGGCCCGCATCCAGTCGTAGGCGCCGTAGGCGTCGTTCAGGTATTGCGCCTGGTCGTACCATCTCGGGAACGCCCAGGCGTAATGGCGGCTCGTCGCCGCAGAGAAGAGCGCGAGCTCGGCCGCGAAGACGGCGGCCAGCGCCAGCGCCTGCGCCGCCCACGGGAGCCGGCCCGCGGGAACCCGGGCCGGCACGTGCGTCGTTGCGCGGTCCATGGGTCAGTTCGCGGCGGCCGGCGGTGCCGGCAGCCCGGGGTCGGCCTCATACTCGGCGAGGACCCTCGGATCGCGCTCCGTCCTTCGCGCCTCGTCCAGGCGGCCGCCGGCGCCAAGCCGACTGGCGGCCCAGACCGCGTGGGCCCTCACGATCGGCGAGTCGTGGGCAACGAGGCGAAGCAGCGCCGGCGCAAGCCCGGGATCGCCGGAGTTTCCGGCTGCGACGCAGGCGTTTCGCAGGAGCCCAGCGAGCTTCACCCGCTTGATCGCGGTGCCGCGGAACACCTCGGCAAAGCGCGCCGGTGTCAGATCCAGGAGCTCGCGCAGCGTCAGGGCCGCGATGTCGTCCCTTGCCGAGAGGAGCATCCTGCGCCCCTGCCTCGCGAACCGGTTCCAGGGGCAGACATCGAGGCACGTGTCGCACCCATATACCCGGTTGCCGATCGCGGGGCGCATCTCCCGGGGGATGATCCCCCGGTTCTCGATCGTCTGGTAGGAGATGCAGCGGCGCGAATCCAACACACCCGGCGAGGGAAAGGCCTTCGTCGGGCACCCGTCCAGGCACCGGGTGCATTTGCCGCAGAGAAGCCCGATTGTCCCGGGGTCGACGCTCGGGCGCAGCTGGGCGTCCGGCTCAAGCTCGGCTCGGGTCAGCATGACGGCAAGGAACAGCCAGTTGCCGTGCGTGCGGGAGATGAGCATCGCGTTCTTGCCGATGAAGCCGGCGCCCGACCGGGCCGCCCAGGCGCGCTCGAGCACGGGGCCCGTGTCGACGTAGTGGCGGTGGTCGCCCGGCCCCGCGCCAAGGGACAGCTCGACAAGGCGACCGGCCCGCTCAAGGGCAGGCTTGAGGGAGTCGTGATAGTCGCGGTAGAGGCTGTACCTGGCCCAGGCCGGTGCCGCGCCGCGGCCCGGAGGTGCCCCGGTTGCCGGGCCGCCCTGGAAATAATTGACGCCCAGGATTATGGCTGATCGCGCGCCCTCGAGGACCAGCCCGGGATCCATCCGCTTGTCGGCCGTCCGCTCCATCCACTGCATGTCGGCATGGTAGCCGGCAGTGAGCCACTCCCTGAGGCCCGGGCCCGGGCCAGGGGCGAGCCCCACGAACCTGACCTCGTCAAAGCCGAGGTCCCCGAGGCCCAGCCGAAGCTCCTCCTCGCGGGCGCCCATCGGCTCAGGATCCCCCGGCCGGCCGCCCGCGCGCAAATTCCTCCGCCTCGCGGCGCCAGACCCGCACCACATGAGCGGCGATCTCGGAGAGCGGGCGGGTGTCGGTCAGGATCACCGTGCCGGCCGACCTGTAGATCGCCTCGCGCTCGGCGTAGAGGGCGCGCGCCCGGGACTCCGGGTCCTCGACGTTGAGCAGCGGGCGCAGCGGGCGCAGGCGCTTGGTGCGCGACAGGATGGTCTCGATCGAGGCGTGGAGGCAAACGATGACCCCTCTCTTTGAGAGTTTCGCCAGCATTCCTGGCTGCACCACGAGGCCCCCGCCGCAGGCGACCACCACGCGCTCCGCCGCGTGGCCCTTTTCTATGAACCACTGCTCATGCGCCCTGAAGGCCGCCTCGCCCTCATCGGAGAAGATCATCGACACCGACTTGCCGGCCCTCCGCTCGATCTCGTGGTCGCTGTCCACGCACGCAAAGCCCAGCTTCTGGGCGACATGGCGCCCAATCGTCGTCTTGCCGGTGCCCATGAACCCGACAAGGTACAGGTTTACATCCGCAGGATTCAGGGGACGTGGGCCTGCGATAAAGCCCCTACTTGCCCGGGGCCGGGGCCGCCGCCGCGGTGGAGGTGAAATCCAGGAGTTCAACGTCGAAGACCAGGACCGAACCCGGGGGGATTCCCTCCTGGCCGTCATCGCCGTAGCCGAGCTCCGGCGGTATGAAGAGCTTTATCTTCCCGCCCTTGCCGATCTTCTGAAGGCCCTCCGTCCAGCCAGGGATCACCTTGTCGAGCTCGATCTCGAGCGGCTTGCCGTGCCGGTCGGAGCTGTCGAAGACATTCCCGTCGATCAGCGAGCCGGTGTAGTTGACCTTGACCGTGTCGGTCGGCTTGGGCGTCGCGCCCATGCCCGGACTCAGGATCAGGTACCTCAGGCCGCTCGGCAGCTCCACGATGTTCTTGTCCTCCTTGAGCCTCGCGAAGTACGCGGCCGACTGGCTCTGGTTCTTGACCTTGATGGTCGCGTTGATCGCGTTCTGCTTGTTCTGGATGAACTCGGACATCGCCGGCCCTATCTTCTGGATCTCGTAGGGCGATTCCTTGCCGTTGAGGGAAGCGATGATCCCCTTCGCCATCTGGTCGGACTCGGCTGGCGTCAGCTTCAAGTCGGCGAGCCCGGTTCGCTTGCCGATGTACCACCCGAACTCCTCGAGGAGCTGGGCTTCGGTGTACGTGGGAGCGGCGGCCGCCGCGGCCGGAGCCGGCGACGCAGCCTGCGCGGGTGCGCCTGACGCGGCGTCCTGGGCGAAGGCAGGCGACGCAGCCAGGAGGGTGAGGATCAGGGCCTTTGAAGGGGATTTGATTGTCATGCGGCGAGGGGGAGACGCATGCCAGCGGCACGGGTCATTTGCAATTACATAGCGAGGCGTTCGCCGCTTGAGTCCCCGGGCCCCATCCGCCAGCCTTTGCGGTTCAAATCATGAGCCCCGACCAATTCTGGACCAGCCAGGACGGCCAAATCCTGACCGTGAAGAGCAAGGACGAGCAGGCGGTCACCCTGACCCTCGCCTTCTGGCCGCGCAACCCGGCCGAGTTCGACTTCATGAAGTCGCTCATCGGCGAGCTCAAGTTCACCGAGCGCAGCTCCCTGGCGCGCATCGGAATCGAAATGCAGATCCAGGGCGCCCTGGAGGTGGACGGCAACAGGCTCGTGCTGGCGGTCGAGGCCTTCATGTTCGACACGAGCTTCCCCAATTTCGCCTACTGGAAAAAACTCATGCGCTCGGGCATCCCCGTCGGGCGCATCTTCCATGCGCCCGCGGTGGCGAAGCTCTCGTCCGACGAGATCTGGGCCGCGATCAAGGAGAACAGGCTGAAGCTGCCGAACACGATAAGCATCGACCGCCAGGGGTCCGTCTTCCTGACCCCGCACCAGGTGAGCTACACGCTCAGCCCGCGCCTCCAGCGCATCAACTTCGAGCTCATCGTGGGCGGCGCCGCGGGGCGCGGATTCCTCGACAAGGTCCAGGTGCGCCACGACGCCTCCCCGCTGGCGATACCGCCGCGCTCGGGCATCCTGACGAGCTGCTCCATGTATCTCAAGGAGCACTACGTCGTCCTGAACCAGGGCGCAGGCAACTTTGGCATCCATACGAGCGCCGTGCTCCTCGACCCGGTGAAGACATTCGGCACGAACATCATGCTCGAGATCTACAACACGGGCGACCACCCGGTCGTGAACCCCATGGTGTCCGTCGAGATCTTCCGGGCACCGGAGGCGAAGGACCCGGAGTTCAACTCGCTCTCGCGCCGGCGCCTGCGCCTGCTGGGAGCCGCGGCGGAGCTCTACAGGAACCTGGACGAGCGCCCGCCCCGGGACTCGGCGGAGGCGGTCCCGAGGACCGGGATCTCGGTCAAGGGGCAGAGCGCCACGATGGAGAACCGGGCCATCTGCCTGAAGGGCGGCAGCGCCGACGACGTGAAGAAGCTCTACGCCGAGAACGGCGGGGCCTGCGGGCACAGGACCATGATCCAGGCGGTGGACGCCGCGCCCAAGGACGCCGACACCCTGGTCCTCGACTACTTCCCCGACCTCCTGGAGCACATCGAGCTGCTGACCCGAATCCCGGGCGTCAAGCTGCGGCGCGTCATCTTCAGGAAGGCGTCGCGCACGCACGGCTACTTCCTCTCGAGCAACGCCCACGC
>CAZNNO010000066.1:18578-19908 GCA_964574435.1 uncultured Opitutaceae bacterium | reverse complement strand
CTGGTAGTAGGTGAGCCCCGAGTACCGGAGCGGGTTGTTCATGTAGATCAGGACCTCGCGGCTGGGGCCGCCGTCCGCCGCGTTGATCCTGACCCGGCTCGAGAAGTTCTTCGGGATGTCCGTCCCGGGGTAGATGTCATGGCTGAACTTCTCGAGCGTCAGGGAGAAGGGCTGGTAGTGCCTCTCCGGCCGCATGACCAGCTTCCAGGACCTGCCCGCGTAGTCGAACTTCTGGGGGTTGCCGAGCCCTGTCGAGACCACCCACGTCCCGAGCGAGCCGTCGGGCCCGACGAGCTCCACGAAGGCCGACGGGATGTTGCGCATGTCCTCCTTGTAGGTCACCTCGAGCGGGATGACGGCCACCATGGGGCCCATCCCGGACGTGGCAGGCGAGGGCGGTGCGTTCGGGACCTCCGAGCGCATGCGGATCTCGGAGTTCTGGACGTAGCCCTTGGGAACCACCCGGAACGGCAGCTTCGGGTTCTGCAGGACCGTGCCGCTGGCCAGGATGGACTCCGGTATCGCCACCACGTCGTCGAAGTTCGGGTCCGTCGCGTCGATGATCGCGAGCTCGTTGCGCCGGTTGCTCTCGGAGTAGTTCTTCGTCTCGCCCTCGTCGAGGCGCATCTGGAAGTCCTTCTGCAGGAGTCCCGAGGCCAGCTCGCCGAGGAGCAGAAGGATGAGGCCCGCGTGGGTGATCCAGATGCCTGTCTTGCGCCAGCCCATCTTGAAACGGTAGGCATGGGCCGACAGGAGGTTGACGAGCAGCAGGCCCCCGATCAGGTAGCCGCCGGGAAATGCGGGGATCTGGAGCTCGCCCAGCCTCACGAACACGAAGAAGGAGTGAAAGAACTTCTGCTGCACACCCCAGACGCCGAGGTGCACCTGGTCCAGCGTCGCCCAGAAGACGAGGATGATCGAGAGCGCGATCAGCACCACGGTCAGCCTGAGCGAGACGAAGAGGCCGCGCACCAGCTTGAAGTATTCGGAGATCATCGGTCAGGGCGCGCGGACGCTGTGGAGAAAATCGACGAACGCGGCCTTTGAGGCCCTGACGGTGGGGCCCGGGCCGCTCATCTTGAAGAACCAGGTCGAGGCGCCGAACGGGACCATGGCCCCCAGCATGGCCTTGCCATTCGGGTCGCCCGGGGCGGCCAGTTCCACCAACGTGAACCTGAGGCCGTTGGCCTCAAGACGGCTCACCGAGGCCTCGAGGTCCTCCTGGCGCAGCGGGGCCAGCCCCACTTGCCCGCGCCAGCGGTTGACATTCGCCAGCTCGCCGCCGACGTCGCCGGGAAAGGCCGTGACCGACAGGTCGCACTCCCCGCCG
>CAZNNO010000066.1:0-18478 GCA_964574435.1 uncultured Opitutaceae bacterium | reverse complement strand
CTCGCCGCCGACGTCGCCGGGAAAGGCCGTGACCGACAGGTCGCACTCCCCGCCGTCGCCCGGGACGCTGTAGCTGGCCTTGCGCATGGCGGAGGCCGCCTTGGGAGCCCACCGGGGCGGCGCCTGCCAGGTCAGGTCGGCGCCCGCAGCCGTCGGCACCGCCGAATCCGCCATCGCGGGTGCCGGCGCTGCAGGCGCGGGGGCCGCATTCTCCGCGGAATCGGAGGCTCGAACGCTATGGAGAAAATCAACGAACGCGGCCCTTGAGGCCCTGACGGAGGGGCCCGGGCCGCTCATCTTGAAGAACCAGGTCGAGGCGCCGAACGGGACAATGGCCCCCAGCATGGCCTTGCCATTCGGGTCGCCCGGGGCGGCCAGCTCGACCAGCGTGAACCTGAGGCCGTTGGCCTCAAGACGGCTCACCGAGGCCTCGAGGTCCTCCTGGCGCAGCGGGGCCAGCCCCACTTGCCCGCGCCAGCGGTTGACATTCGCCAGCTCGCCGCCGACGTCGCCGGGAAAGGCCGTGACCGACAGGTCGCACTCCCCGCCGCCTCCCGGGACGCTGTAGCTGCCCTTGCGCATGGCGGAGGCCGCCTTGGCCGTCCACTGGGGCGGCGCCTGCCAGGTCAGGACCGCGCCCGACGCCGTGGGGACCGCGGCGTCGGCCATCGCCGATCCGGGCGCAGGGGAGCCGGAATCGGAGGCCGCTGCAACCGGCAGCTCGGGATCCTTCTCCTTTGGCACCCTGTAGGTGGAAGCCTGTTCCTGGCCGCAGCCCGCCAAAAGGAGCGCGCTCACGACAATGGCCAGGTGGGACGCGCGCGGTGACATGGAACCGACACCCTCCCCCGTCCCCGGGCAAAACTCAACCACGTTCCGCGCGAAGCGGCGTCCTGCCATCCGCGAATTCGGCCTCCAGCCTCTGGCCCGGGGCGATCCCGGCCCGCCTGGTGATGGGCTTCCCCTTGTCGTCCCGCATGATCGCAAAACCCCGGTTGAGCACGGAGCCCGGGCTCGCCCCCTGAAGGCGCTTCCAAAGCGCCAGGAGCTGGTGGGAGGCGATCCGCACGCGGGTCTCGGGCGAGGATCGCTCGAGCCTCGAGGCGGCGCCCGACAGCCGCTGGCGCCGCTGCTGAACGCAAGAGCGGAGGGCCGAGCCAAGCCGGTTCGACAGGTCGTCAAGCCGCAGGTGATTGCGCTCGACGAGCGCGGTGGGCGAAAGCAGCCGAAGGCGGGAGCGCGCATGGGCCACGCGTTCGCGGGAGCGCTCCACGGCCCCGTCCACCGCCGACGCGATCGCCTCGCGCGCGGACCCGGTCCGCTCGGCCAGCCGGACGAACTCGCTCGAGATGAGCTCGGCCGCCGCGCTCGGGGTCTCGGCCCGAAGGTCCGCGGCGAAATCGCACAGGGTGAAGTCGATCTCGTGGCCGACCGCCGAGATGGTCGGTATCCGGCAGGCCGAAACCGCGCGAACGAGTTGCTCCTCATTGAACGCCCAGAGGTCCTCGATGCTGCCGCCGCCGCGCCCGATCACGACAAGGTCGAAGATCCCAAGCTCCTCCGCCAGGCGCAGCATCTCGACCATCTCGGCGGCGGCCCCCTCGCCCTGCACCTTCGAGGGCAGCACGACCACGCGCCCCCTCCAGCCGCGCCTGATCAGGATCCTCATGAAGTCCTGGGCCGCGGCGCCCGTCGGTGACGTCAGAAAGCCCACGGTGGCGGGCATCCGCGGGATCGGCTTCTTTCGACCCGGGTCAAAGAGCCCATCCTCGGACAGCCGGCGCCTGAGCGCCTCGTACTCGCGCTGGAGGGCCCCCACCCCGTCGTCGACGAGGGTCTTCACGTTGAGCTGGTACTGGCCGCGCGGCTCGTAGACGCCCACGCTGCCGTAGGCCACGACCTGGAGCCCGTCGCGCAGCCTGACAGTCTGCCTCGCGGCCTGCGCGCGGAACATGACCGCCGAGAGCTGGGCCCCGGCGTCCTTCAGCGAGAAATAGACATGGCCGCTCGGCTGGACCCGGAGGTTCGACACCTCCCCCTTCACCCAGCAGGCGCTGATGCCGCCCTCGAGCACCTCCCTCACCCGTCGGGTGAATTCCGTGACCGTGAGGGGGCGGGCCTCTGGCGACTGGGCTCCCAGGCTAATCGACGCGGGGGACATAGCGCCTGCGGATCGCGTGGACAACGGCGGCGGCGGCCACGATCACCCCGGCCCCGTAGATGGCCAGCTTGAAGTTCCCGTTGAAGATCCCCTTGCCAAGGACGACGGCCCCGACCGCCCAGGGGATGATGCAGAGCCAGGAGACGATCATGTAGAGGCGGAACGGCACCTCGGCCAGGCCCAGGATGTAGGACTGCATGAAGAAAGGGGGCCCCGGCGTCAGCCTGACCGCGAGCGCGATCGAGAGGGCGTTGCCGGCCGTCACGCGCGGCACCTTGTAGCCGTAGCGCTCCGAGACGCTCGATAGAAGCGGCCTGAGCGCGTAGCGCGCGAGCCAGTAGGTGAGCGCCAGGTTGACGGCGATCGCAAAGAGCGTGGCGGCGATCACACCCCCCATGCTCATCAGCGGGGCGAAGATCTCCCCGGCCGTGATCGTGAACACGCTGAGCGGGGCCCCGACCGCCGGGAGCACCGCGGTTCCCGCGAAGAACGCCCAGGGGCCCACGTTGCGGATGAGCTTGAGCCCCCCCTCCTCCAGGGCCCTGTAGTTCATGCCCCTGAGGACCATGAATGCGGCGGCGATCGCGAGCGCCGCCACCACCGCGAGCTTCACGAGCGGCAGTTTCCTCCTGGGGCGAATTTCCTCCTCCGGCATGGCCCCCCAAGCCTCCCGTCCCTTCGCCCAACGTCAAGAACTCGTCGACGCCCCCGGCCCCTCGCAGATGCCCGCGGGCGCCCGGCAGCGGGGCACAGGGCCTAGCCGGGCTTCCGGACATAGCGCCTTCGAATCCAATGAACGGATACAATCGTGGCGGCGAGGACGCTCAGCCCGACCACCACCATCCGGAAATTCCCGTTGAAGACGCCCTTCCCTAGGACGATCGCGCCAACTGCCATGGGCAGGTTGGCCAGCCAGGAGGCGACCATATAGAGCACAAACGGCACCCTCGCCAACCCGAGGACATAGGATTGGACGAAAAAGGGGATCCCCGGCGTCAGCCTGAAGAAGAGTATGGCCGAAAGCTCATTGCCCTTCGTCAGTGCGGGAACGCTGTAGCCATACCTTGCGGCGAGCGCGGACAGCACCGGCCGAAGCGCGTAGCGGGCCATCCAGTAGGTGAGCGCCTGGTTCCCCGCGATCGCCAGAAGCATCGCGGCCATTGCGCCCGGGAGCGTCATCCGCGGGGCGAAGGCCTCGCCCGATACGATAGTAAATGGCGTGAGCGGCGCACCGAAGACGGGAAGGACCACCGCGGCGCCGAAGAAGGCCCACGGGCCCGCGTCCCGGATCGCGGCCATTCCCTTGTTCCCCACGGCGACAATATCCACGCCCTTCAGCAGCAGCATCAAAACCGTGACCGCAGCCAGGGCCGCTATGCCCAGCTTGACGAGGGGAAGCCTTCTTTTTGCGAGGGGTTCCCCATGAGGCATATTCAAAGCCTCCGGCCGATTGCACGCACCGTCAAGAATTCACACCTGAGGTCCCGCCCGGGGACAGGGGCCCGGCCGCCGCGTCGCGCGCGTCATCGCCATTCCGATTGGCGCGAAGGCCGAGGCGCGGCCGGCGCCAGTCGGGAGCTTGCCTTAATTTCGGCCGTGCGCCACACCTTCTCGGTCAAACCTCAACCAGCTAGAACAACGATCGCGGCCGGCTCAAGCATCGCGGACGCGGGCAGGATCCCGAATCCGCGGCCGGTCTGCCCCGGCATCAACGGTTGCGCGCGCAGCGGCCATGCCGGGGACCGGGCGGCAATGACGTGAGTCAACCGGGCAAAGACCATATACCGGCGCTCGACGGGCTGCGCGGCATCGCCTGCCTGGTGATCTTCATCGGGCACTTCATCACATGGAACAAGGAGGACCTCCCGGCGTGGATGTTTGCCGCACGCTCCCAGTTCTGGTCCGGGGTCGACCTCTTCTTTGTGTTGTCCGGCTTTGTCATCTTCCTTTCCCTGATTCGACTCAGCGAGCGGGGCCATTCCCTGGCGGCCGTCCTCAGAATCTACTTCACGAGCCGGATATTCCGCATCCTTCCGGTCTATCTGCTCTTCCTGTCTGTCGGGTTCCTCGTCATGCCGCTGTGGAAGCCGTCGCTGGCCACGGACTCGCTTTTCTTCACGGCCATCCCGCACTATGTGTACCTGTTCTTCGGCCAGACATGGTACATGTGCATCTTCCTGAAGAACGGCGCGCAATTCGCGAACCCCACATGGTCGCTTTGCGCCGAGGTCTACCTCTATATAGTGTCCTTTCTCATAGTCGCCCTCGTGCCAAGGAGAAGGTGGCTGGCGACGATGGTCGGGGCGATCGGGGTCAGCTACCTCGCGCGGCTCTACGTTGTGCTGTTCACCAGGAATCCCCTGGTCGCGCTCCTCTTCCCGGTCTGCCGGATGGACGGCTTCATGATGGGTGGGGTGGTCGCCGTCCTTTACACAGGGCTGGGGCGGATCCCGATGAGCACCCGGGCCCTGAACCGGATCCTCCTGCCGATGTTCGGCGTCTTCGGGATTCTCTGCGTGATGGGCAATCCACCTGAGACCACGTTTGCGATACTCTTCTCCTACCTGTTCTACTCACTCTTCTACTGCCTGATCCTCGTCAGGGTGATCGCGGGACACTCAATGCCGGTCCTGTCCCGGGGCCTGCTGCCGGGGGTAGGCATCATCTCGTATTTTGTCTACCTGTTCCATTTCTCAATCGTGTGCTGGGTATGGAGGTATTCCAACAACCAGCATTACGACATCGTCGTGAACTTTGCGAAGACCACCCTCCTCGTGTTTGTCCCGGCCCTTGCAAGCTGGTTCCTGATGGAGCGGCCCCTGATTGGATTCGGCAAGCACCTGAACCGGCTGGCCGGGGCCGGACGCGCCCCGGCCTGAGGGTGCCGCGCGCGCGGCGGGGGGCCCCATAAGGGCTCGCGTGGCAGGAGCCGGTGCATTGACATGGCCCGCGGTGTCAAGTCATGCCCCAAACACGGATGGCCCCCCCGCACCCGACTCGCTCGGCCGGGGAATCGCCATCGGCCTGCCGGCCGCCCTGGCGGCCTTCTACGCCCTGGGCCACCTGAACTGGTACCTTGGCACCCCGCTGGGCCGCGTTCCCGTTCTCGACGAACGCGAGAACCTCGACCTGGCGGCCGCGATCTTCGGGGGCACCCTTCCCCCCGAGCCGTTCTACCGGGCGCCGGGATACGCGCTCCTGCTCGCGGGCCTGCGGGCGCTGGGAGTGACCGCGGCCGGGCTGTTCCCCGCGGCCCTGGCGCTCGGCGCCCTGCTCCATGGAATCGGGGCGGCGCTCGCCGCCTCGATCGCCGGGCGGTGGTTTGGCAATCGCTCGGCGCTGATCGCGGGCATCCTTTTTGCGATGGACCCGGTGCTGGTCCACTTCGCGACTCAGGCGCTCGACTCGACGCTTGCTCTGACCCTCTTCCTGGCCGGGCTCGACTCGTTCGCCGCAGCCGTCGAGGACCGGGGGCGCGCGCTCCCGTGGGCCCGCGCCGGCATTTTCTGGGCGCTGGCCACGCTTGCGCGCCCGAATTACCTCCTGGTCTGGCTCGTGGCCCCGCTCGCGGCGGCGGCCCAGCCGCTGGCGGCGCGCGCCCGCGCCGGGATCGTCGCGGCGGCCCTCTCCGGGGCGCTTCTCTTTGCAGCGGCCGCTGCGTGGCAGAGGAGCGTGAGCGGCGTCGCCGGATTCCTTCCCTGGCAGGGTTCCTACAATCTCTGGGCCGCAAACCGGCCGGGGGCCAACGGGCGGTACTACACCCAGCGCGTGAGCCTTTCGCCGGCGCTCGCGCGCGCAAATCCGGCCCGGGCCGAGTCGATCCTCCTCTACCGGCAGGAGACGGGCGCGACGGGCGCCGACATACCCGCTATGAGCGCGCACTGGCGCGGCCGCTTCCTGGGCGAGGTGGCAGCCCATCCGCTGCGCTGGTCGGCGCTCATGGCGCGCAAGGCCTACGCCCTCCTCAACAACTGGGAGCAGTACAACAACAAGACCTACGCGTTCCAGAAGGCCCTCTCTCCGTGGCTGCGGTGGAACCCGGTCTGCTGGGGCCTGCTCCTCGTTCCCGCAGTCGCCGGCGGGGCCCGCCTGGCCTTCTCCAAGGCCCGGGCTGCCGCGGCCCTTGGCGCCGTCTGCGCCGCCTGCGCCGCCTCGGTCCTCCTCTTCTTCGTGAGCGCGCGGTTCCGGATACCGCTGGCCGCGGTCTGCGCCGTGCTCGCCGGAGGCGCGCTCGGGTCCCCGGGATTCTGGAGGGGCTGGCCCGCGGGCCGGAAGGCCGCGCTCGCAGGCGGCGGCGCCCTTGCTGCCCTGGTTGCGTTCTCGAGCCTTTGGAGCGTCGACGACCGCTCCACATTCGTGCAGGACCATGTGCTGCTTGCCCGCGCGGCCTTCGCTGTCGGCGACGACGCGACGGCCCTCAGGGAGGCGACGGCGGCGCTCGCGTTGCAGCCCTGGCACCCCGACGCCGCTGCGATCGCCGACGCCGCGAGGGCCGAGATCAGGGAAAAGGAGAAGGGGCCGTGAGCACGGGCCGCTCCACGCTGGCGGACCGGCTCGCTCCCTGCCTGGCGCTCGGGCTGTGCGTCGCGTCGGCATTCTGGATAGCCAACGGCGTGGCCCCCTGGGACGGCGAGCGCACCAATGTCTGGCACCACTACGAGTACCTGGCCGAGGGCTTCCTCCGGGGCCACACCTACCTTCCCGTTGATCCGGATCCGCACCTGCTCAAGCTCAAGGATCCGTACGTTCCCGCGGAGAACGCCCGGTACAGGCTCTGGGACGCGAGCCTCTTCCAGGGAAGGTACTACCTCTACTATGGCCCGGCGCCCGCGGTCGTGCTCATGGTCCCCTGGCGGGTCCTCACGGGCCACATGCTGCCGCAGCGGATGGCGGTCGCCATCTTCGCGAGCGCCGGGATCACCGGCCTCGCCCTCCTGCTCTGGGAGCTGCGCCGGAAGTGCTTCCCCGGGCTCTCCGGGCCGGCCCTGGGCCTGATCCTGGTCGTGGGCTACCACGCCGCGTGGCTGCCCGTGATTCTGCGCCGGCCCGGCGTCTGGGAGCTTCCGATCGTATCCGCGGGAGCGTGCCTGTGGTGGTCGATCCTCTTCCTGTACAAGTTTCGTGCGTCCGAGGGCAGGATCCGGTGGGCCGTGGCAACGGGCGCGGCGCTGGCCCTCATGATCGGATGCAGGGTGACAAACCTGTTTGAGGCGGGCCTTGTCGTGCTGCTCCTCCTCGTGCCGTTCTCGGGCGAGGGAGGGGTGCGCGCCGTCAGGTGGAAGGCGGCCCTCGCCGCCGCGGGCCTGCTGGGCGCCGGGGGATTGGCGCTGCTCATCTACAACAAGGCGCGCTTCGGGAGCTGGCTCGAGTTCGGCCAGAGCTTCATGCTGGGCGGCACCGACTTCCGTCGCATCCCGCTCTTCAAGCTTTCGCGTGTTCCGTTCAACGTATGGGCCTACCTCACGTCGCTGCCGGAGGTTGGGCCGTACTTCCCCTTCCTGCATGGCACGTGGTCCGACACTTTCCCTCCCGGCTTCCTGGGCTACGAGGCCATGTACGGCGCGATCTTCACGATGCCGGTCCAGCTTCTCGGGATCGGCGGCCTCGTGTGGGCGTGGCGCCGGCGCGGCGGCCACGCCTCGGCCCGCGCCGGAGCGATTGCCGTGGCCGCCGCCGCCTGCTCCTCGGCCCTTGCGGCGGCCATCCTGTTCTGCTGGCTGGGGGCCTATTCGCGCTACATTGCGGAGCTCGTCGCCGGCTGGACCGTCGTGACGTCGGTCGGCATGATGGCCGTATTCGGATCGGACGGGGCGCGGCGCCCCGGACGCGCGGCCCGGACGGCCGCCGCCGCCGCCGCGTGCTGGACCGTGGGGTGCGTGTGGCTGGCATCGGCCGAGTTCCGCGGCTTCATGAAGCGGACGAACCCGGGGACCTACGACGCCGTGGCGCACGCGCTCGATTACCCGAGCCAGTGGTGGATCCAGCTGCACGGGATGGAGTTCTCGCCGGTCGAGATCGAGGTGCGCATCCCGCCGGCATCGCCCCCGGGGGAGACCGTCCTGATGGCCAGCGGCTATCCCGAAAAGGTCAACCAGCTCCTCGTGGACCGACTCGATGCCGGCCATGCCCAGCTCATATTGAGCGGGAACGAGGATTCCGTCCTCGAAACGCCGCCCCTGGACGTGCCGTCGGGCAGGCTGCGCGTCAGGCTCTCGGCCCCCTGGCTGTACCCGCCGCCCGAACATCCCTATTGGGACCGGTTCGGGGGCTCGTCCCGCCGCCACGAGCTCCAGACGCTGTTCTCGCTCGACTGGGGGCTCGGCGCCGCCTCCGCGCACTCGGCGCACGTTTTCGACGCATCCGGATTTGTGCCGGCGGTGCGTGGGGACGGGGGCGGCGCGCCGGGCTCGCCCTACGTCGAGTCCCTGCGGCCCGCGGCGCCGGCCCCTGGGCAGACCCGTTGATTCCGGGTTGCGGCGCCGCTCAGGGCTTCCCCTTGGCCCTTTCCGAGGACTCGATTGCCTCGAGGTTGGCCCGGGCCGCCGCCAGCGAGGGATCGACGCGCAGCGCCGCCTTCTCGTGCTGGACCGCCTCCGCGACCCGCCCAAGCCTGAAGAGCGCGACACCCAGTTCGGCCTCGGCCTCGCCGTCCAGGGGGTCGATCTCGGTGGCCCTTCGGAAGGATTCGGCCGATTCCTTGAACCGCCCGGTCACCAGGTAGGCTCGGCCAAGGTTGAAGTGAGCCGCCTCGACGCCGGGATCGTCGCGGACGGCGGCGGCCAGATAGGAGATCCCCTCCCCCGTCCGGGACTTGCCGAGGAGGGCGTTCCCGATGAAGAGCTCGGCCTGCCCGCGGAAGTCGGGATTGATGCGGCAGACCTCGTCGCAGACCGCGATCCCCTCCTCGATCCTGCCGGCGTTCAGTGCGGTCAGCCCCCGCTCGGCCCCGCGATAGAAGCTGGCGAGGGCAAGCGCGAGGAGCCACGAGATCGCGACGGAGTAGGCAAGCGCAGCGTACAGCGCGGCCCGAAGCAGGCGGGTGAGACCGGCCCCCGCCGGAAGCCCGGAGCCGCGGGAGGCCCTCTCGAGGCCGAGGAAGCCGAGGCACGCCAGCAGGGCCAGCGCCGGGATGAAATCAAGCAGGTAGCGGCTGGTCGCCCCCGCGTAGAGGCAAATCGGGACTGCTCCCGCAAGGAACAACACGAGGAGCACGGCCGAGGGCCCGGCGGTCGAGGGCCCCGCCCCCTTCCCCCGCCCCGCCCATGCCAGCGGGACCAGGGCCGCGGCGAAGAGGACCGGAAGGTTCGTGAGCGTGCCGAAGAAGAATTCGACCGGCAGGTGGCCGCGCGCGAGGGGCGGGCATACGGGCTCCCAGACAAAGGGGTATCCCCGGTGCCAGCGAAGGGGTTCGAGGAAATAGAGCCGGATATTGTCCCAGAGGAACGCGGGCCCGAAGGACTTGGTCCCGAAGACATTGTTGCCCGAGAGCTGGTAGTCGTGCCCGAACTGGAGGGGGTCGCCGAATCTCAGGAAGTTGTAGGCGGCCAGCCCCGCGCCGACCGCGGAGATGGGAATGAGCGCGGCGAGGAACTGCCGCAGCAGGGGAATCCGCGCCCCTCGGGACCAAACGGACGCGGCGACGGGAATGAAGAGAACCGAGGCCCCGAAAAGGAGCGTCGGCCTGGCGCCCACCGCGAGCCCGTAGGCGAGGCTCGCGGCAGCCAGCCAGAGGGACCTGCCGGCCCGACGGTGCCACGAGTTCCAGAGCGCAACCAGCGAGAGCATCGTCAGGAAGTAGGCGCAGCTGATGGACACTTCAAAGAGGCCGGCCCGGACCAGGAAGACGGGGATGGTCGTGACCGAGCCGAGCAACAGTGCGGCGGCGGCGGCGGCCCAGGACCCGACCTCCGGGAGATACCGCCGCCAGGCTGCCGCAGCGAGGCCGACGGACAGGCAGTAGCCCAAGATGCAGAAGGCGAGGACCGCGTGGGCCTGGTGAAGCCATCCCCCGGTCAGCGCTCGGTAGGGCCAGAAGAGTATGACCGCCGGGGTCACCCCGAAGTAGGCGTACAGGTGCCCCTTGAAGTAGCTCAGGTCGATCAGGTTCCAGGGCGGCCCAAGAAATTGCCGATAGGTCGCGAAATCGTACGGGTTGGGTGCCCTCAGGAGCGGCCCGGGCACGTCCTCGGCGAGCCAGACGTGGCCCGAGCGAAACCCCTCCACGACCAGGTTGTAGGACTCGTGCGCTGCGGGTCCCGACCAGACATAGGCGCGGCTCGAGCCCAGCAGCGCGGCAAAGCCCGCGATCACAAGTGCGCAGGCGGCGGAGAGCGGCAGGAGGGCCGGCAGGCGGGATGCCGCGGGGGCGTTCACAGCGGAGAACTGGACCTGTTTGGGCCCCACCACAATCCGGTATTTTTGCAGAACATAAAAGCTTCCTTTGGCCGCGCGCGCATCACATTCTTGCCCCCTTTCGCCAATGAAGCTGTCGATAGTCATCCCCTGCTACAACGAGGCCAAGACCATCCGGACGCTCGTGGAGCGCGTCCGAGGCTCCCCCTATCCCGACAAGGAGATCATCATTGTCGACGACTGCTCGCGGGACGGCACCCGCGACGTCCTGCGGACGCAGATCGAGCCGCTCGTCGACAGGATCATCTTCCATGAGGTGAACCAGGGCAAGGGCGCCGCGCTGCGCACAGGATTCGCCGCCGCGACGGGCGAGGCGGTCATCGTGCAGGATGCCGACCTTGAGTACGACCCGAACGAGTACCCGAAGCTCATGAGGCCGATCATCGACGGAAAGGCCGATGTCGTCTTCGGCTCGCGCTTCATGGGAGGCGAGCCGCACCGCGTGCATTATTTCTGGCACATGGTCGGCAACAAGTTCCTCACGCTTCTCTCGAACATGTTCACGAACCTGAACCTGACCGACATGGAAACCTGCTACAAGGTGTTCCGCCGGGAAGTGCTCCAGAGGATCAAGATCGAGGAGAACCGCTTCGGCTTCGAGCCGGAGATAACGGCCAAGGTTGCGAAGCTGAACGTCATCATCTTCGAGATCGGCATCAGCTACTACGGCCGCTCGTACGCCGAGGGAAAGAAGATCGGCTGGCGCGACGGCTTCCGCGCGCTCTGGGCGATCCTCAAGTACAACCTGCGCTGATCACCGGCCGACGGGCCGGCCGGAGTCCCCCGCCTTGAGCTCCTCGAGGTTGGCGCGCGCCATCGCGTAGTCCGGCCTGATCCTGAGGGCCGCCTCGTACTCGGCGATCGCCTCGGGCTCGCGTCCGGTCTGCGCGAGGAGGACGCCCATGTTGTTGTGGGCCTCGGCGTAACCGGGCTCCAGGCGGACGGCCTCGCGGTACTGCTCGATCGCCTTCGCGACGCCGCCCAGCCGGCCGAGGGCCATCCCCATGTTGAAATGGACGCGGGCCGAGCCGGGAAGGGCCTGAAGCGCAATCCCGTACTGCATGACGGCCTCCACCACGCGCCCCGTTCGGAAAAGCGCTATCCCCAGGTTGGTCCTGGCCTCCCCGTCGCCCGGGTCCAGGCTGACCGCCCTCTCGTATTCGGCTATCGCGTCCGCGGTGCGCCCGGAGCCGTCGAGCGCGAGGGCGATGTCGTAGTGGAGCGGGGCGGAGTCCGGAATAGGGGGCGCGATGCTCCGGTAGCACGCCAGCGCCTCGTCGAGGCGCCCCATGTGGTAGAGGGCGAGCCCCAGGTTCCGGCGCGCCTGGAAGTCCCCGGGGTCAATGCGAAGGGCTTCGGTGAACTGCTCCGCAGCCCGCGCGTCCTGGCCGTCGAGCGCCAGCGCGCTTCCCAGCGCCACGCGCGCGCGCGCGTTCGTCGGGCGCCGCAGGACCGTGTCGCCCCAGATCGAGACCTCGCTGGCGTAGTCCCGGTTTCTCAGGTTCGCGAATATCCCGAGCACCACGGCGGCGCAGGCGACCAGGCGCAGGCTTCGCCGTCCGAGCCACCAGTAGGCTCCGACGACGAGGACCGTGACAACCGCGGCCAGAGGCAGGTACATCCGGCTCTCGGCCATGGGGGCAAACGCCACGGGCACCACGCTCGAGCTTGGCGCCAGGATCGCGAAGAACCACACCGCGGCGAACCCGAGAGCGTTCCGTCGCATAAACGCGACAAGCGAGGCCCCGACCAGCATGACCAGGATGCACAGCCAGGGAAGGGTGGCGTGCACGCTGGCGACGATGTCGGTCCCGTAGTCGAAGACCAGCGGATAGGGCCAGAGCGCGAGGAGGATGTAGTGCAGGACCACCCAGCACTCGGTCAGCGCATAGGTCCACCAGGTGTATCCGAGCGCGAACCCGACGCCGGGGTCGCGCATCCCTGCGCCAAGACCCAGCAACGGGAGCCAGGTGAGGGCCAGTGCGGCGTACAGCCTCCAGCGGAGGCGCAGCGCCCCGGCGAAGCTCCCCGCCGCGAACGTCCGGTCATAGGCCAGGATGACCACCGGCGCCGTGACCATGACCTGCTTCACCCCCATGCCGAGCAGGCACGAGAGAACGCACAGCAGGAGCCACTGGCGCGGGTGCTGCCCCTGGACCCCGCGGGCGAGCGAGTAGAGCGCCAGCAGGTAGAACAGTCCCATCAGGGATTCCGCCCTCTGGATGACGTAGGTCACCGCCTCCGTTTGCAGCGGGTGCACGGCCCAGATGAGCGCAGCCGCGAACGCCAGCGTGGTGCGCTCGCGCTCCAGGGGAAACCTTTCGGGCAGGAACGCCAGCGTCCGGCTCACGATCCCGAACAGGGTCAGCGCCGCCAGGGTGTGGATGCAGATGTTCGCGGCGTGGTAGCTCCACGGGTTCGCCCCGCTCAACGCATAGTTCAGAGCCAGTGAAAGGCTGAGCACCGGCCGGCCGTACACCGGCGAGCCCGGGACGGGTGAAAAGAGGCTCCAGATCGGCCAGAGATGCCGTATCGACGGGTTCCACGAGATCCAGATGTGGTCATCGTAGACAAACGGATTCCCCAGGGTCCCCAGGTAGACGGCGCCTATCGCCACGACGATGAGCAGGGCCGCCATCCGACGAAGCGCCCTGTCCGAGATCGGTGTTCCCGTGAGAATCGATGGTAGCATGAGGTGCGGCGACCGCGCAGAGGCTACCTTCGCGCGCCAAGCGGCCGCGAGGAGATTATTGCCATCGCGGCCCCTCTCGAATGCCATGGGCTCACCCCGCCCATGATCGTCGACACGCTGGTCTGCCTCCTCCTGGTCCTCGGCGTCGCATTCGGGCTATCGAGGCCGATCGCCGGGCGCCTCGGCCTGACCCCCGCGGAGGACCTGGTCGCCGGCGCGGCGCTTTCCCTGGTGGGCGCCTGGGCGATCGCCTGGGCCGTCTTCATCTCCGGCAGCCCCCTCTCGGCGTACTGGCTGATACCCGCGCTTTCGCTCGCCGCACTGGCGGCCGGCCGGCGCGCCGTCGCGAGGGTCGCCGCCGACCCCGCCTCCCGGGACCTCGCCGCCGGCCAAGTGATCGTCACCAGCTGGTGCGTCGCGTGGCTCTCCTTTGTCAGGAACCACTCCGGCGGCGCCTGGCTCGGGGACTGGCTCGAGCACTGGCAGCGGGCGCACTTCTTCCTGCGCGAGTGGCCCAGGGACAGGCTGTTCTTCGACATCTACCAGCTTCCCGCGCGCCCTCCCCTCTCGAACGTCCTGACGGCCGCGTTCATGCGCATGACGGGGGCGGACTACGCCCACTTCCAGATCGTGATGACGGCGCTCTGCAGCCTCGCCTACCTCCCCGTGGGCCTGCTCGCCGGCCGCTTCGGGGGAAGGCGGGCCGCGCGGATCGCCGCCGCCGTCATGATGCTGAACCCGCTCTTCGTCCAGAATGCGACCTACCCGTGGACCAAGCTCCAGGCCGTCTTCTTCATCCTCTCGGCGTTGTACTTCTTCCTCAGGGTGCGCGACGGGGATGCGGGGCGCGGTCGCGCGGCCGCCGCCTGCGCGCTCTGCCTCGGGGGCGCCGTCGTGACCCACTACTCCGCGGGCCCCTATGTCGTCGTGCTCGCGGCCGCCTGGGTCGCGCTGGGGTTGCGCACGCGCTGGGACGGCGGCTTCGCGCGGACGACGGCGATCTGCGCCTTCATCGGCGCCTGCGTCGTCGCCCCCTGGTTCGCCTGGTCGCTCGCCGAGTACGGCTGGCACGGCACCTTCCTCTCCAACACCAGCGTCTCGATGATGCAGAAGACGCCGGGAAACCCGCTCGTCACGATGGCCCTCAATCTGCGGGACAGCATCATCCCGCCGCAGGTGCGCCGCTTCAAGGGCACGCTCTTCAGGCAATCGAGCCCCTGGGGCGCCCTGAGGGACCAGGTTTTCATCATCTACCAGCTGAACCCCCTCCTCGCGCTCGGGTCCGTGGGCTGGATCGCCGTCCTCGCGCAGGGGCGGCGCGCGGCGCGCTCCGCAAGCCGGCGCGACCGCACCTTCTGGCTCCTGGCGCTGGCCGGGTTCACCGCCCTCAGCTTTGCCGCATACGGGGACCGCGACCACTACGGGACGGGCCATATCTGCCTCCAGTCGGTCGTGCTGCTCGGCCTCGCCTTCCTCGCCTCGCGGTGGGAGCGCCTCGGCCGGGCCTGGAAGGCGGCGCTCGTTGCCGGCTGGACCTTGGATTTCTGCCTCGGAATAGCGCTGCAGTTCGCGGTCGAGGACTTCGCCCTCGACCGCTGGCTCACTCCCTCGCGCAACCTCGCCGAGGTGTCCCAGTCCTACGGGGTCGTGTCCCAGGAGAACCTCAGTGAGAAAATCATCGCCCAACTGGCATATTTTGCCGACATTCTGGCGACTCCTCCCGCGCTCGTTCTGGCGCTTCTGGGTGCCATCCTCCTCATGGCCCTGATGCGCGCAAGCCGCTCGCCCGACTCGTCTCGTTAGCACAGAATACATGACCGATACCAGACCGACCATCGCGATCGTGATCCCCGTGTTCAACGAGGAGCCTGTGCTTCCCGAGCTTTTCGCCAGGCTTGAGGCGCTTTTCCGCAACAACCCGGATTGCACCTGGCGGGCGGTGTTCGTCAACGACGGGAGCCGGGACCGGTCGGCCGAGATGACGCGCGAGCAGGGCCTGCGCGATCCGCGCTTCGAGCTTGTCGAGCTGTCCCGCAACTTCGGGTTCCAGGGCGCGCTGGCCGCGGGCATCGCCCACGCCTCGGGCGCGGACGCCGCGGTGACCATGGACGCCGACCTCCAGGACCCCCCGGAGGTGATCCCGGACCTCGTCTCGGCCTGGCGCTCGGGCGCCGAGGTCGTGCGCGCCGTGCGGCGCTCCCGCCAGGAGACGGGCCCGCGAAGGCTGGGATTCGACCTCTTCCACGCGGTCTTCGGGCGGCTGACCGACTTCCCGATCGAGGCCAATACCGGGACGTTCGGGCTGCTCGGCAGGCCGGCCCTCGACGCCTTCGGCCGGCTTCCCGAGCGCAACCGCTTCTTCCCGGGCCTCAGGTCCTGGATCGGGTTCGAGACGGCCGACGTGGCCTATGACCGCCAGGAGCGAGCCGCAGGCGATCCGAAGCAGACCTTCAGGCGGCTGGTCCGGTACGCCGTCGACGGGTTCTTCAGCTTCTCATACCTGCCGCTGAGGTTCCTGACCTACGCGGGGATCCTCGTGAGCGGCCTTGGGTTTGCGCTCGGGCTCTTCTTCATCGTCAAGCGCCTGCTGGGAATCGAGACGGCCACAACCGGATTCACAACCCTGGTCTCCCTGGTCACGTTCCTCGGGGGAATCCAGCTGATCGGGATCGGCGTGCTTGGGGAGTACCTCGGACGGGTCTACGATGAGGTGAAGCAGCGGCCGGTCTACCTGGTCAAGCCGCCTAGGCGCTGAACCCGACCCATGGGCCAAACCCGGCTTCTCGCTCTGACGGGCTTGTCGGTCCTCGCCGCGGCGGCGCTCTGGCACAACCTGCCGCGCCTCGCCCCGGGGATGTACGACTGGGCGGAGCCGGGCAACGTCGCGGCGGCGCTGGCAGAGGGGCGCGGCTTCAGCGACCCCTTCGACGGCGGGACGGGAGCCACGGCCTGGGTCTCGCCGCTTCCTGCCTGGGTCGAGGCAGCCGTCTTCCTCTGCCTGGGCGTCAAGACGGCCGCCTCGGCGAAGGCCATGCTCGCCCTTTCGGTCCTCGGCCTCGCGGCGGCAAACGCCATCCTCCTGTCCGCGCTCGCGCCCTATGGCGCCTGGATTCGGGGCGCCGCCTCGGCAGCCTTCCTGGCCTACTGCTCGCTGCTGCCGGGCGGGCCGCTCGAGGTGCTGAGCGAGGCGTGGCTCGACATGCTCCTGTCGGCAGCGCTCCTCTGGGCCGCGCTCGAGGTGCGCCGATCGCCGGGGCGGGGCGGCTCCCTGGCGCTCGTCGCAATCGCCTTCCTGGCGCCGCTTGAGAACGCGGGGCTGGCAGTGTCCGTCGGGTTCGTGGCGCTGGCCCTCGCCTGGACCTTCAGGTCGGACACCCGCAGGCTCGTCGTCCCCGTCGCGGCGGCTGCGGCCGCCGCCGTCGCCGTGGGCGCGTGGAGCGCCCGAAACGCGGCCGCTCTCGGGCGCTTCGTCCCCCTAAAGTCCAACGTCTGGTTCGAGCTCCACCTTGCGAATGTCGACTCGGCGGACGGCCTCCCCAGGATGGAGACCGTGCTCAGGCGGCTGCCCTTCTTCGACGTCGGCGAGTTCAAACGCTACTCGAACCTCGGCGAGATGGCCTATGTCGAGAGCTTCCGCCGCCCGGCGCTGGCCGCCCTGCGCTCGGACCCGCTTCACTTCGCGGGCAACGTGCTGAGGCGCATCGGCGCCGCGGCCGTCTTCTGCCGCCGCGAGGGGGGCGGCGCGCCCACCCGCTTCAGCTTCAGCCCAGGCGACCTGGCCCGCCTTGCCTCCTCCGGGGAATTCATTGCGATGGGCAAGTCCGTGGGCCTGTGGACGCGGATCGACGCATCGCCCTCCGCCGAGCGCGCCACGCTGCACCGGCTGGGCCTCGGGGACGAGGCTGCGATCTGGCAGGACTGGCTTGAGAAGCGCCTCGCATTCGACGCCGAGTACCGGGGACCCGGCGGGATCGCCCTCGGGTTCCTGACAGCGGGGCTTCCCGTCGTGGCGCTCCTGCTCGCGGCCCTCCTCGCGCGGGGCCGGTTGGCGCCGCCGGCGGCGTGGGCGGCCGCGATCGGCATCGGCATGCTGCTGCCATTCGTCCTGGTGAACCACAACGAGCGCCACCAGCTGCCGCTCGTGGCGATGCAGGCCGTGGCCATCGGGGCCTTCGCGCAGGCGCTTGCGGATCTCGCCGGAAGGCGGGGGCGAACCCAATGAGGCGGGCGTCCATCCTGTTTGCCGCCTTCGCCCTGGCCCTGTACTGGTGGATGGCCACCAGCGTCTCGGACAGCCAGTGCACGACGGGCGACGAGATAGCCCACCTGACGGCGGGCTATTCGTACTGGAAGACCGACGACTACCGGCTCCAGCCCGAGAACGGCAATCTGCCCCAGCGCTGGGCCGCGCTGCCGCTGCTGCACCGGAGCCTGGTCTTCCCGACGCTGGAGCAGAACGCCTGGAGGATCTCCGACGTCTGGGACTTGGGGTTCCAGTGGTTCTACGAATGCGGCAATGACCTGGCCTCGATGCTCAGGGCGGGCCGCATGATGATCGCCCTCTTCGGCGTCGCGACCGGAGCGCTGGTCTTCCTCTGGGCCCGCCGGCTCCATGGCAGCAAGGGCGCGATGCTCGCCGTCGGCCTCTTCGCGTTCTGCCCGACCATGCTCGCCAACGGGGCCCTCATCACGAGCGACATGACGGCCGCCTGCATGTTCCTCGCCGCGATCACCGCCTTCTGGGCGATGGCCCACAGGCTCACCCCCTGGCGCATCCTCCTCTTCGGCGCGACGCTCGGGCTTCTCTGCGTCTCGAAGTTCTCAGCCCCGCTGATCGCGCCCATGTGCGCGATCCTATTCGCGGTCCGGCTGGCGGGGCGCGACGCGCTCGAGTCGGGCTGGCCCCTGCGCAGGCCGATAGCGGGCAGGCTGCGGGTGGCCGCGGCGCTCATCGCCGCGACCCTGGCCGCATGCGCCCTCGCCGTGGCGGTCATCTGGGCCTCGTACGGGTTCAAGTACCCGATGTACCGGCATTTCGAGCCCAACCGTGTGCGCTCCCTCGTGGGATGGGACGTCCTCGAGGACCAGGGCGGTCCGCCCGTGGCCATCTTCCGCTTCGCCAGGGCCCACAAGCTCCTGCCCGAGTCCTACATCTACGGGTTCGCGCACACCTACCGGTTCTCGCGCTACCGCAAGGCGTTCCTGAACGGGGA
>CAZNNO010000065.1:0-20026 GCA_964574435.1 uncultured Opitutaceae bacterium | reverse complement strand
CCCGCCTCGCCTGCACCTGATTTTGCTTGATCGGTTGTGCTCAGGTGTTGGTTAGACACGATCATTTCGATGGCGGATTAGTCCCGACCTCCGACAAGGAGCACGAATGCAAAAAACAGGATAGGAACCGACACCAAGAGCCAACAACCGACTTGGCTAAGTATGAATATCGGTCTGAACGTAACCTTGCGAAACACTATCCCAAAAATAGCTAAGACCAAAGATATCGGAGGGCCGAAAAGCAGCCCAACCGCAGAGACGCCAGTGTGCTTTGAGAGTGCCCCGAAGGCTATCGCCGCATAGAAGAGTCCGACGACAACCAATATTCCTGCCGCCAATCTATTTCGAGGGATCCGCGCTAGAATCCAGCCACAAATTGTTACAGGAATCGCAATGGCGAAAGCCATAGGGATGTCGAATCGAGCGTCGAACATGCATGTCGTGTCTAACGTCCTAATGATCCGCGGCGACGGATGGCGCGACTCCTGCCCCAGCAGGAGGCGTGACAGACGGAGACGTCGGATCCGGTAGATGGTTAGGCGAGTATAGAACCTTTATCTGCATTGGATGGGAGAAAGGCGGCCGTATCCTCGTCGAATACCACGCCTGGCGAAAAACCGCGTACCGTCGCGAGCACTAGCGCCAGATCTTCAAGTGAGAACAACTTGGGGTTGAAAGCGCATAGGACCGTTTCACCATTCATAAATACGAACCGTCGATAAGAACGATTCCAAACCGTACGAACTTCAGTGATTCCTGAGAGCGATACGCTGCGAGGAGGGAACAACGGTCGACGATAGGTCATCGTGTCGTTTGCAATCTCAATAGTTTGAAAGCAGAAATACCAAAATGCCAACGGCGCGATCGCTATGAAAAACGCACCCCTTGAATCGTTCTCACCCGCCCAAACGCCGATCCCGACGATCAACGGGATAGTCATCTGAATCCCGATTACCACAAAGGTTGATGTGGCAACCCGGACCATGCGCCACTCACCGGTAGCGAATGGACTAAGCGGGACGTTTGCCATAGTAGTTGGGTGGGGGGAACGCCTAACGTCCTAATGATCCGCGGCGACGGATGGCGCGCCTGCTGCACCAGCAGCAGGCGTGACAGACGGAGACGTCGGATCCGGTAGTTGGTTAGGCATGGGTCCTGAACTAGTCCCGCTTCACAAAAATGCCCGCGACGCCAATAATGACAAATGTCACCCAAACAATGTAGCATGTAAACCAAGAGGACCACCACGCTGGAGAAAAGAACTCGGCCGAGACCTTCTTGAAGACGAGTAAGGCGACGAGATTCATCGCAGCCGTGATTGCCAGACCGGCCACACCGATCGAGGGGAATATTCGACGGAATAGAATATGCAACGGAAATGGCGTCTTCGAAACCTTTTCGGGGGATTTCATAAAGCGAGCTTGTTATGCCTAACGTCCTAATGATCCGCGGCGACGGATGGCGCGCCTCCTGCACCAGCAGGAGGCGTGACAGACGGAGACGTCGGATCCAGTAGTTGGTTCGGCTCGCGTTTAAATTGCTTAAGGACCTCCTTCAGTTCCTCCACACCATCTTTGCTGATGTATTCGGCAATCTTAGTGCGAGGATTGTCTGCGACAATATAACGGCAATGTTGCCTAATAGTCTCGAGATGTGGGTCATCGATTGGCCATTTCAAAAAGAGCTCCCAATTCTCGCGCGTGAATGAGCTAGCGGAAACGACCTCTTCCAATGCTTGCTGCACATCTCTGTGTCGAAAATGCGCGTGTTTCAGCCTCGTTTGACGCCGCACCCAAAGAAAGAACGCCGTCGTTACCAATGCGGCTAAGAAAACGAATGGATATACTCCGCGCATAAAAGCCGAACGTTGTTTATGCTACCCTAAGTGGCATAACTATTGTTGCTAGAATTTGGACGAAAAGTCATTGGGAAACGGCGACCCAGAATTTCTGAGCCGCCAATGGAACATGCTCAGATATGCCGCTCGAGGTAGCATATTTAAATACATGATCACTTGCCCGTTAGATTCTTACACGATCAGACATATTGTTTCTGCCAACCTTTTACAACGCCTCGCTGCAGAATTAGGTTTTTAGCATTCCGGATACTTGGTCTCCGGCCCGGTGAATCAGTAATCGAAGCGTCCGGAATCGCATAAATTTGACATGTCTAATAACTCTACTTACGTGAGGCCGATACGCGCCACGTGAAGAGCTGCTCTGAAGTCGTTTCTCTCGCCCGGTCAAAGATCCGGATGAAGCATTACGCGCTTGGCACGGAGGACGCATACTGCGGGTGGATCGCCAGATATTACGATTTTTGCAAAGGAGTGACCACCCGTCTCCCGCCCGAGCGAAAGGCTGAGGCCTTCCTGACAGACCTGGCGCTCAGGCTTAAACTGTCGGCCAGGACCCAGAATCAGGCGTTTTCCGCGCTGCTCTTCCTATACAAGGAGGTCCTGGGGAGGCCGCTTGGAGACGTCAGTGCCTTGCGGGCTAGGCAAACCCGGAGCGAGCGGGCCTCGCCGTCGCGGGAGCAGATCCGGCTGTTCCGCGGCGCCGTGGAAAACACCCCCAACACGCCGGCTTGCCTCATTGTCGACCTGCTATACGGCTGCGGCCTCAGGGTATCCGAGCCGCTGGAGCTGCGCGTCAGGGATCTTCTCTGGAGCGACGGCCCGCACGGCCAGCTGCTGCTGCGCGGGGCAAAGGGAGGAAAGGATCGGCGGGTCCCCATACCCCGCTCCTGTGTCGCCCCGTTGCGCCAGCAGCTGGCCCGCGCAAAGGCGGTTTGGGAATGGGACCAGGCCAATGCCCGCGACGTAGGAGTCACCCTGCCGCATTCCCTGGACCGCAAATACCCGCGTGCCCCGTTCCTTTGGCAATGGTTCTGGGTCTTTCCTGCGCAGAATCACTGCGACGAACCGCGCACCGGAAGACGCGTGCGCCATCACATTCTGGTCGATTGCATCCAGCGAAGCGTCAATCGGGCGGCGGCGAAGGTCGGGATGGAAGGTCTGATCACGCCCCACGTCCTTCGGCACGCCTACGCGACCCACTCCAAGGAGCCCATGGACTCGCTCAGGCAGCTGCTGGGGCATTCACGGATTGAGACGACGGCCGGATACCTGCATCCAGTCGTGGAGCGCGCGGGAAATCCCCTGGATGACCTGCTCGGGCTCGGGGGCCAGGAAGCCTAACGCCAAAGGCGGCAGGGGGTCGGGCAGCCCGGGCAACCCTCAGGAAGGCACGGTTGACAACAGGGCTTCAACCCTCGCCTTTGATGCAAGGACCCCTTCCACGGGAACGCGGGGGCTCAGCTCGATGACAAACAGGTGCTCGGGGCGCCAGAACAACCTGAGCATGTCAAAATCGATGCTCCCCGAGCCGATCGCCTGGTGGTCGTGACCGTCGGAACTGACGTCGTGCAGGTGGAAGCCCAGCAGCCTAGACGCGTTTGCCTCGAGCTGCCTGCGGTGGTCGACAATGCCCATCCTCTCCTTGAGGTGCGCGTGACCTGCGTCGTGCCAGTATCCCGCAGGCGACGGACGGGGCATTGACTCCAGGAACGCCGGGAAATCGGAATCGATGGGAAGCTCCTCAAATCTCTCACGGTTCTCGAGGCCAAGGCGGATATTCCTCTCCGACGCGTACTCAAGTACGGCGTGAAGTGACTCCCGTGTCCTCTGCCAATAGGGCGCTGCGCGCTTGTGAAGCCTCAGGAGCGACCTGTCGGCCAGCGCCCGGTAGGCCTTGTCCCCGGACGAGACGGCGTCCGAGTGGGCCCGGCGGTAGGCCGCCATCTGGCGGTCGGGTTCGAGCCAGAAATACCTGACGCTCCCGAGGTGGCATACGAGGAGCGAGGCCCCCACCTGTGCGGCGAAATCAATCGACCGCTTCGTCTGCCGCAGCCATTGGTCCCGCTCCCTGGCATCGGGAGATGATGGCTGGAAGAAGTTGGGCGCGGCCTGCATGGCGCCCATCGGAAGCGGGCAGAAGTTGTGGGTTGACCCGACCTTCACGACGCCGTCCTCGACGGCCTTGAGGATTCCCGGGACGAGCGTGATGCGGATCCCGTGGCTCAGCTCGACGCGGCCGAAGCCAAGGCCGGCCATCTCCTTGAGCATTTCATAGCCGTCCTTGTGACGATGCGAACACCAGCTTGTCGAAAGCGCGGGAACGGGAGTCACAGCGACCCAAGATCAAAGAAGCCGCCTGTTTTGCACGATAAAAAACCGCGCCTGACCGGGGGTCGGGGCGCGGCTTCAGATCTGGCGGAGCGGGGCGGCGTCAGCTGTCGTAGCGGCGGCGCAGCATCGCGGTGAAGGCCATGACCTTGTTCTTGCGTCGGCGCTTCTCGCAGGGCTTCTCGTAGTAGCGCTTCGCGCGGGTGCCCTTGATGATATTCTCGCGGTCGAGCTTCTTCTTCATGCGGCGAAGCGCGCGGTCGATGGGCTCGTTCTTGCGGATCTTGATTTCGATGGACATGGTCTGCTTGGTGAGGAGAAAAGCCGGTTAATAGGCCACGCCGAGCCGTCTCCGTCAACGGTTAAAAGGCTCGGGCGGGTGGTGTCCATGCGCTTCCGGCTTGCGCAAAACGGGCGCTGATCTTGGTTAACCCAAGCGTGCCTGCTGCAGACAAGAATTTCGTGCATCTCCATGTCCATTCGGACTACAGCCTCCTTGATGGCGCGTGCCGGATCGACCAATTGACCGAGAAGGCGAGCCAGCTCGGGATGCACGCCCTGGCGCTGACAGATCACGGCAACCTATTCGGCACCATAGACTTCTATATAGCCGCAAAGAGTCGGGGAATCAAGCCCCTGATAGGATGCGAGCTCTACCTGGCCGAGGGCTCGCGTCTCGAGAAGCAGGGCCGAAGCGACGAGGGGCGCAGTATCTTTCACCTCGGGCTTCTTGCCCGCGACATCGAGGGGTACCAGAACCTCCTCAAGCTGGTCAGCGACGCCCACCTGAAGGGCTTTTACTACAAGCCCCGCACGGACCTGGAGACCCTCGCACGCCATGCGCGGGGCCTGATCGGCTTCACGGGCTGCCTCGCGGCCCTCGTCCCCCAGCACCTGCTGCACGACCGCTGGGAGGAGGCCCGGAAGGCGACGGCACGATTCGTCGACATCTTCGGCCGGGAGAACTACTTGGTCGAGATCCAGGACCACGGCATCGCCGAGCAGCGCAAGATCATCCCCGGGCTCCTCAGGCTCGCGCGCGAGTTTGGGCTCAAGGTGGTCTGCTCAAACGACGTCCACTACGTCAACGCGTCGGACGCGGGCTCGCATGACGCGATGCTCTGCATCCAGACGGGGGCGAAGATCGAGGACGAAAAGCGGATGCGCTTCGACGGGCAGCAATTCTACCTCAAGTCGCGCGCCGAGATGGAGCGCCTTTTCGCCGAGGTGCCGGAGTCGGTGTTCAACACGGAGTCCGTCGCGGAGATGTGCGATGTAACGATCCCCTTCCCCAAGGGAAGCGAGCGGTATCCGAAGTACCCCCTCCCTGCGGAGGTGGTGACAGACAGGATCGGGTTCCTCAGGGACCTCTGCATCAGCGGCCTCAGGGCCCGGTACGGGGTTGACTTCGCCGCGCCGGAGAGGGCCGCCGACCCGGGGCAGGCGCGCGTCCTCGTCGACAGGCTCGACTTCGAGCTTGGGGTCATAGCGAAGACCGGCTTCATCGACTACTTCCTCGTCGTATGGGACTTCATCGACTGGGCCAGGAAGCAGGGCATCCCGGTCGGCCCGGGCCGCGGCTCAGGGGCCGGCTGCCTCGTCGCCTACCTCCTGGGGATCACCAACCTCGACCCGCTCAGGTTCAAGCTGCTCTTCGAGCGGTTCCTGAACCCCGAGCGGGTCTCGCCACCCGACTTTGACATCGACTTCTGCATGCGCCGACGGGGCGAGGTGATCGACTATGTGAGGCGAAAGTACGGCGATGCCTGCGTCGCAAACATCGTTACGTACGGGACCATGGGCGCAAAGATGGTTATCCGCGACGTCTCGCGCGTTCACAGCCTGCCCTATGCGGAGGCCGACCGGCTGGCGAAGATGATCCCCGACGAGCTCAATATCACCCTCGAGCAGGCCGTGGCCAAGTCAGCGGAGCTCCGCGAGGAGGTCGCCAAGAATCCCGCGGCGAAGAGGATATTCGAGCAGGCCAGGGTCCTCGAGGGGATGGTCAGGAACACAGGCAAGCACGCCGCGGGGATCATCATCACGGACAGGCCGCTAGAGGAGTTCGTGCCCCTCACCCTCCAGGAAGGGGACGTCACCGTGCAGTTCGACATGAACGCCGTCGGCAAGCTCGGCCTGCTCAAGATGGACTTCCTCGGCCTCAAGACGCTGACCGTGATCGCGGACGCCGTGGACAACATCCGGCGCGGCGCCGACCCGGCGTTCGACATCGAGAGGATTCCGATCGACGACCCGAGGACCTTCTCCCTCCTGAACACCGGGAGGACGACCGGGGTGTTCCAGCTGGAATCCGCGGGCATGCAGAACCTCTGCAGGCAGCTCCAGGTGTCCTCGATTGACGAGATCATCGCGCTCATCGCCCTTTACCGGCCGGGCCCGATGGACTGGATCCCCGACTACATCCGGGGAAAGAAGGACCCGAGCACGGTGCGCTTCCCCCACAAGCTCCTTGAGGAGGTCTGCAGCGAGACCTACGGCGTCATGGTGTACCAGGAGCAGGTCATGGAGGCCGCCAAGGTCATCGCGGGCTACTCGCTCGGCGGCGCCGACATGCTGAGGCGGGCCATGGGCAAGAAGGACCCGGTGGCGATGGCCGAGGAGCGCGGGAAGTTCGTGAGCGGGGCGCGCAAGCTCCACGGGATAGACGAGAAGACCTCGGACGCGATATTCGACATTCTGAACAAGTTCGCGGGGTACGGCTTCAACAAGTCACACTCGGCCGCCTACGCGCTCCTCAGCTACCAGACGGCCTTCCTCAAGGCGAACTACCCCGTGCAGTTCATGGCCGCCATGCTCAGTTCCGAGCTCGGCAACTCCGACAAGGTCGCGCACTTCGTGGCCGAGTGCGAGGCGATGGGGCTCGGCGTGCTCGGCCCCGACGTCAACGAGTCGCGCGAGATGTTCACGCCGGTCGGGGGCAAGATCCGGTTCGGGCTCGCCGGCATCAAGGGCGTGGGCGAGCTGGCGGCCCAGCGGATCATCGCGGAGCGGGAGGCAAACGGGCCATTCGCGGACTTCGACGCCTTCGTGGGCAGGGTTGACGGGAGGGCGATCAACAAGCGGGTGCTCGAGCACCTGGTGAAGACGGGGGCCTTCGAGTTCAGCCGGGCGGGCAGGAGGCGGCTCTTCGAGAGCATCGACGCGGCGATGGCGGCGAGCTCCGCCCAGGCGCGCGACAAGGCCGCCGGCCAGGACAATTTCCTCGGTAGCCTCGCGGGCCCGGGGGAGCGAAACGGGGCGCGCCAGGCCGGCGCCGCCGCGGACCCCGACTTCTCCGCCCACGAGCGGCTCTCGTTCGAGAAGGAGCTCCTCGGCTTCTACGTGTCGGGCCACCCGATGAACACCTACCACGGGCTCTGGGAGGCGATCGACACGGCCCCGGCCGAGGAGCTTTCCGGCCTTCCCGACAGGGGGGAGTTCCGCCTGTGCGGGATCGCGGGAAACCTGGTCAAGAAGTATGCAAAGAAGGACAACCGCCCGTGGGTCGCGTTCACGCTCGCGACCCGGCACGCGACGATAGCCCTCAACATGTTCGCGGACGCCTTCGCGACCTTCGGCTCCGTCCTTGCGGAGAACGCGCCCGTCCTCGTCCAGGGCAACATCATACGGGGGGCCGACGGCCCGAGGGTGAACGTCAAGGAGTGCTACCCGCTCGAGCTGGCCGTGGCGCGGACCATCCGCAAGGTCACCTGGCTGCTTCGTCCGGAGGGCCCGGATACCCCGGCGTTCCTGCGCAGGCTGCGCGAGGCGGTCGTCCGCGAGCCCGGGGACACGAGGATGGAGTTCGCCGTGCTCCTCGAGGGAGGGGTGGCCCCGGTCGCTGAGGCCAGCGCGGCGCTCGCCTGGCGCGTCAGCGCTCCGGTCTTCCAGGACCTTCGCTCCGACCCTTCCGTCGCCGGAATCAGGATCGAGACCCGGCCGCTCGAGCTTAAGCCCGACACGCGATGGGCGAGACGCTAGAGAACCACGCGGCCTGCGTGCTGCGGCTGCTTCGGCCGGGTTATCCTGCAGACGCGGCCCTGCGGGACTACCTGTCGGGAAACCGAAGCCTGGGCGCCGTCGGGAGGCGCTCCGTGAGCCGGGCCGTGTTCACCTACTTCCGCTGGATCAACTGGCTCGAGCCCGCGCTGTCCCTGCAGAGGCAGGTGACGGGCGCGCTCGCCCTCCAGGCGCGCTTTGAGCGCGACCCCGCCTGCGTGAAGCCGGCGGCCCTGGCCGCGCGGGCCGTGCCGGGCTGGCTCGCGGGGGAGATGGACGTGTCCGCGGAGTTCCTGAGAAGCCTCCAGCGCGAGCCCGCGCTCTGGATCCGGGCCAAGGCTGGACTGGCCGGCGAGACGGCCGCCGGCCTCGGGCACTGCGCCAAGCCCGTGCTTCCCGCGTCGCTCGCGCCGCCCGAGGGCCTCTCGGCCCTGCGCTACCAGGGGGCGGCGGACCTCCACAAGGCGCCCGGCTTCCAGGCGGGCGCCTTCGAGATCCAGGACCTCTCCTCGCAGTTTGTCGGCTTCGCCTGCGCCGCGCGCCCCGGCGAGACCTGGTGGGACGCGTGCGCCGGCGAGGGCGGCAAGGCCCTCCACCTCTCGGACCTGATGCGAAACAAGGGGCTCATCTGGGCCACCGACAGGTCGGCGCGCAGGCTTGCCGTCCTGAGGAGGCGGGCGGCGCGAGCGGGGATGTTCAACTACCGCACCGCACTCTGGACCGGGGCCGGCACCGCGCCCTTCAGGACGAAGTGCGATGGCGTGCTCGTGGACGCTCCCTGCAGCGGCGTCGGCACCTGGCAGCGCAACCCCCATGCCCGCTGGACCACCACGCTCGGGGATGTCGTCGAGCTGGCGGCCGTCCAGGCGGGCCTCCTCAGCCGCGCCGCCGCGTCCGTCAGGCCCGGGGGCCGGCTGGTCTACTCCGTGTGCACGCTCACGCGCAGCGAGACGTCGGCAGTGGCCGACGGGTTCGACGGGGCCCACCCTGATTTTGAGCCGTCGGCCCTCGCGATCTCCTCGGCGGAATCGCGGGCCGTGCTCCTGCCGCAGGAGCTCGATGCGAACGGCATGTTCATCGCGGCGTGGCGGCGCGTGCGCTGACATGGGGAGGGGCCGCTGGCCGGCTTGGCGCTTGCGGTGCGGCGCAATTGGGGAATCTTCTGGGGCCACGTGACCCTTAAACGCCGGACCACCCTGCCCCTCCTTGTCCTCGCCGCGCTCGCGGCCTTCCAGGCCGGCGGCCTGCGCGCCGAGCCCGAGTACCCCGCGAAGGGACCGGACATCTACGACGTGCGCGCCGACGGGGGGACGCAGATAGCGGCCGCGCTCACCCGGGCCGCCGCGGAGCACAAGCGGGTCCTGGTCGACTTCGGGGCGAACTGGTGCATCTGGTGCCGGCGGCTCCATGCCACGTTTGAATCCGACGCGTCCGTTTCGCGGGCGCTCGGGCGGGGATTCGTGGTCGTCATGATCGACGTCAACACCCGAAACGGCACGGACCGCAACGCGGCAATCGACGCGAGGTACGGCAACCCTACCCGGCACGGGCTCCCCGTCCTCGTGGTGCTGGATTCGGACGGCAAGCAATTGACGACCAAGGACTCAGGGGAACTCGAGGAGGGCGACGGGCACAGCCCGGCAAAGATCACGGCCTTTCTGGCTGCCTGGGCCCCGCCGGGCAACCCCTAGGCTTGCCGGGACGCGCCGGATGCGGCAGCGTCACCCTCCCATGCTTCCCGACCTGTCCGACCGGCAATGGCTCTGGTGCGCCGCGGGATTCTACACCGCGGGGCTGCTGATGGGCGCAGCGTCCCTCGTGCGCGGCCACCGGACCTCCGGCGTGCCCATCTACTGCGCGATCCTGGCCGGGTATGTCCTCCAGTTCATCGGCCTCGGCGTGCGCGGGCGCGCCGCGGGGGGCTGCCCGCTCGGCAACCAGTTCGAGATCTTCCAGTTCACGGCCTGGTCCGCGATCACCCTCTACCTCGTTGTCGGCGTCACGTTCCGCTCGAGCGTCCTCGGGTTCTTCACGTCGTGCCTCGGCGCTGCCCTGACCGTTGTGTCGCTCTCGATACCCGCGTGGGACGCCGTCCGGCGCACCCACATCTTTGGCGGAAACCCCTGGATCGAGCTCCACGCGGCGCTCGCGATCTTCAGCTACGGCGTCTTCGGGCTCCTCGCGCTCACCTCCGCGCTGTTCCTCCTGAGGCACTTCTCGCTCAAGTCGAAGCGCCTCGGGGGGTGGTTCTCGTTCCTGCCGTCGATCCTCGACCTTGACCACATCGAGCTGCGCCTTCTTGGGGCCGGGTTCGCGCTCCTCACGCTCGCGCTCGGGTTCGGCTCGGTGTACTGGTCCCGGGACACGGCCACCGTGGACCACGCGAAACTGGCGGCTACGGTCGCGGTCTGGGCGGCGGCGGCGGCGGCGCTCGTCCTCAGGACGCTGGGGCGCCTCCTCGCGAGGCGGTTTGCCTGGACGTGCCTCGCGCTCTTCACCGCGGCGCTCCTCTCCCTTGAGGCTGTCAACGCGAGCAGGCACCCCGGGCCGCCGCCGCCCGCCGGGAAGGGCGCTCCATGAGCGGGTCCTGCCTCTTTGTGATCGGCGCGACCCACCAGAACGCCTCAGTGGAGGTTCGGGAGCGGCTGGCCCTGGCCTCCGAGAGCGCCATCCGGGGCGACCTGGCGGCGGTGGCCGGGCTCCGGGAGCTCGCGGTCCTCAGCACATGCAACCGCGTCGAGTTCTACGGGGTCGGCTCCGACGGCGCCGCTGCGGAGTCGGTGCAGGCGGCCTTCTGCGCGCGGCAGCGATTCGACGTCGGGGAATTCGAGCGGATCCGATTCAAGCTCACCGGAAGGGACGCCGCGCTGCACCTCTTCGAGGTTGCGAGCGGGCTCGATTCGCAGCTTCTGGGCGAGAACGAGATCTTCGGCCAGGTCAAGGAGGCCTACGCGGCTGCCCAGGCGCACGGCTCCACGGGCGCGGTGCTGAACCGGGTGTTCCAGAAGGCCTTCCAGGCGGCGAAACACGTGCGCACGAGCACGGGCATCTCGGCGGGCCGGGTGAGCGTGGCCAATGTCGCCGTCGACCTGGCGGCAAGCATCTTCGGAAGCCTGGCGGTGGCCAAGGTCCTCGTCCTGGGGACCGGGGAGATCGGCGAGGGGACCGCGCGGGCCTTCAGGAGCCGGGGCGCGGAGCAGCTCGCGGTCGCCGGGCGCCGCCCCGAGCGCGCCGCCGAGGTCGCCGCGGGGCTCGGGGCCGGCACGGTCCCGTTCGAGGAGCGCGAGGCGAGCATCGCCCGGCACGACATCGTCGTCTGCTCGACTTCGGCGCCGACCACCGTGCTGAGCGCGGTGGCGATCGCGTCGGCCATGAGGCGGCGCCCGGCCCGGCCCCTGCTCGTCATCGACCTCGCGGTCCCGCGCGACGTCGAGGCGGCGGCGGCCGACCTCCAGAACGTCTTCCTCTACAACCTGGACGACCTGGCGAGGATTGCGGAGAAGAACCGGGTCGCGAGGGAGGCCGAGATCGCGCGTTGCAGGGCAATCCTTGCCGAGCGTGCGGACGGCCTCTGGGAGCACGTCCAGCGGTACCTTGCCTTGGCCTCCGGACCGGGCGCGGGCGCGCAGGCCGGCAATCCCCGGGCGGCCGGCCAGGCCGCCGCCCCCTGAGGCGCCGCTAGGGAAGGTTCCGGCTGAGCCAGTCCCCGGCGCCGGCCCCGGGGGGATTTGCAAGCATCGCCCGGAGCTTGGCCGACTGCGCGGCGGTGCGCTCCCTGCGCAGGGGATCGCCGACGCATGCCGAGAGCTCGGCCGCAAGCGCCCCTGGCGACGAGCCGCCCTGGATGAATTCCGGGTAAATGGGCTCGCCGAGCAGGATGTTGGAAATTCCCAGGTAGGGAACCCTCACCAGCCAGCGCCCCACAAGGTAGGTGAGCGCGTCCGTCCGGTAGGCGATGGCCCCGGGGATCCCGGCCAGGGCGCAGTGCATCGACATGGTCCCGCTGCTGGTCAGCGCGGCGCTCGCCGGGACGGCGGCCCCGGTCCGCTGAAGGCGCACGTCCGGCGGCAGCCCGAGGGCCGCGAGCTGCGAGCGGATCGCCTCGCTCGGGTAGAGGATGACGGCGGGGCGCCCGCTGCCGCCGCCCGCGAACCGCCGGAACCCCTCCAGGAGGGCCGGGATGATGAGCCCGACCGCCTTTGGCCGGCTGCCCGGCAGAAGGAGCACGGGGCCAGCCGGATCGAATCGCACCGGCGGTGCGTAGTCGGGCGCAAGAAAGGGGTGTCCGACGAAGTCCACGGGCAGCCCCGTGTCCGCGTAGCAGTCGACCTCGAAGGGGAATATCGCGGCCAGGGCGTCCAGGTTGCGGGCCATCTCAAAGCGCCGGCCGGCGCGCGAGGCCCAGATCTGGGGGCTGATGTAATAGAGTGTGCGCACGTCCCCGCCACCCCGGGCGCTGACGCCGCGCAGCCGAAGCGCCTCCGCGATCCGCAGGTTGACGCCGGAGTTGTCGACAAAGCAGACCGCCCGCGGCCGGTGTCGGGCAATCCAGCCCACCGTCTCCGCGATGACGGCCTGGAAATAGGAGCGGTGCCTCAGCACCTCTGCGAATCCGACCACCGAGACAGCCGTCCGGTCATAGAGCAGCTGGGCGCCGGCGGCCGCGAGGCGGGGTCCGCCAAGGGCCGCGACCCGCAGGCCCGGCCGACGGGCGAGGAGCCCGCCGACCATCCGCGCGGCGTGCTCGTCCCCCGAGTGCTCGCCGGCGACCACGAGCAGGTCCGGCGCGCCGCCCCGCGGCGCAGGCAGCAGGTGGGAGGGCTCGCCCGTCATTTCCTGCGGATCTGCTCGGTTACCGCGATCGCGACCTCGAGCGCGCTCTTGCCGAGGGCGGCCCCAACTTTGGGCTGCCTCGATCGGGCCACGCTGTCGACGAAGCTCGCCAGCTCGAGTGCGAGCGGCTCGCCCTTCTCTATCGGGATCTGGTGGACCGGAACGGAGCTCGCGTCGCCCGCCTTGACGAGGCCGATCTTCATCTTGAGCCCGAACGCGATGATGTCGCTCTTGCGCACCAGGTGGCCCGACTGGTTCATGAAGTCGAGCGACAGGTAGGCGTTGTCCTGGAAGATGCGTATCTCGCGCGCCTTCTTCAGGCTCATCCGGCTAGCGCTCAGGTTCGCGACGCACCCGTTCTCAAACTGGATGCGGGCGTTCGCGATGTCCTCCGTCTTGGAGAGGACGCTGATCCCGACGCTGTCGATCCTGGCGATCGGCGACTTGACGAGCGCAAGGACGATCCCGATGTCATGGATCATGAGGTCGAGGACGACCCCGACCTCCGTGCCGCGGACCTGGTATGGGGCGAGCCTCTCCGCCGTGATGTACTGGGGGCGGTCGGCCTCCTCTTCGAGGAAGGCCATGACCGGGTTGAAGTGCTCGACGTGACCGACCTGCACCAGGCAGTTGCCGGCGCGGGCCGCCTCCAGCACCCGCTCGGCCTCCTCCAGGGAGGCGCAGAGCGGCTTCTCGATCAGCAGGTGGCAGCCGCGCGCAAGGAGGGGAACGGCGACCCTCTCGTGGAGGTCCGTCGGCACGACGACCGAGACGGCGTCGCACGCCGACGCGAGCTCGTCGAGGGACCCGAACTTCCTGCAGCCGAACCTCGCGCTGATCTCGGCTGCGCGTGAGTCGGACTTGTCATAGACGCCCGTGAGCTCGGCGCCGGGGAGCGAGGCGTAGATCCGGGCGTGGTGCTGGCCGAGGGATCCTACTCCGGCTACGCCGCATCGAATTCTTGGGGCGGGCATGGCATGAAACGGTAGCGAGGGCGGGGCCCCGGGGCGAGTCACAAACCCCCCGGGGCACTACCCTCCCAGGAGCCCGGCGGTCAGGAGCAGGCTCCGCCGGGTCTTGGCGGCGTGGGCCGCATTGTGGGTGACGAGGATCAGCGCCGTTCCGGCGGACGAGCACAGGCCGAGGAGGAGCTCAACAACGCCGTTGCCGGTGCGCTCGTCCAGGTTCCCCGTGGGCTCGTCGGCGAGGAGGAGCCTCGGGCCGTTCATGAGGGCGCGGGCGAGCGCCACCCGCTGGCGCTCGCCCCCCGAGAGCTGCGAAGGGAGGTGGGCGGCCCTGTCGGCCAGCCCGACCTGGGCCAGGAGCTCGCGCGCCCGGGCGCGCGCGGGGCGGTCAGCCCTCCCGAGGATCCGGCGCGCCAATAGCACGTTGCCACAGGCGTCGAGCTCCGGGACAAGGTAGAAGGACTGGAACACCATGCCGAGGTAGGCCGCGCGGCGCGCGGCGCCGGTGTCGCGCGAGCCCTCCCAGGCGACCGAGCCCGAGTCCGGCGAGTCGAGCCCGGCCAGCAGGTTGAGGAGGGTCGACTTGCCCGAACCCGACTCCCCACGGATGCTGACGCTCTCGCCCGCGGCCACGTCGATGTCGACGCCGCGCAGCACCTCGAGGACGCTGTCCCCGCTGGGGAAGCACTTCCTGAGCCCCCGGGCGCTGAGGACGGGATCACTCACTGCGGAGCGCCTCCACGGGCTTCAGGCGTGCGGCCCGCCACGCGGGGATCAGGCCCGCAAGGGTTGAGATGACGACGGTGAGAACGACGATGACGGCGACCGTCGGGCCCGAGGTGTGGGACGGAAGCTCGCTGAACTGGTAGAAGCGCCTCAGGATCTCGTCGCGCTGCGTGACCCTGGCGACCCAGAGGACGAGGTCGTTGCGGACGGAGAGCATCGCGAACCCCGCGACGAGCCCGCCCGCGGTGCCGAGGATGCCGATGAACAGTCCCTGCGCGCAGAAGCAGGCTGCGACCTGGATCGGCCGGCCCCCGAGGGCGCCCAGCAGGCCGATCTCGCGCGTCTTGCGCACAACCGAGATCAGGAGGGAGCTCGTGACCGAGAACGCGGCCACGATCACGATGAAGAGGAGCAGGAAGAAGATCATGCTGCGCTCCAGGTTGAGCACCCAGAGGAAGTCCGAGAAGCTGTCCTCCCATGAAAAGGCGCGCAGCCCCTCGGGCAGGACGGCGTTTATCCTGGCCGCGGCATCGTCCTCGTTGACGCCCGGGTCCAGGCGGACCTCGATGCCGTGGACCGTCGAGCCGAGCCCGTAGAGGTCCTGCGCGAGCCGGAGCGTCCCGTAGACCGTGCTGCTGTCGAGCTGCTGGTGGCCGATGTGGAAGATCCCGACCACCCTCACCTGCCTCGGCAGGAAGACCTCGTCCGCGTTCATCTTCCTGACGATGAGCGGCGAGTAGAGATCAATCGTGTCGCCAACATTGGCGCCGAGGCTGCTCGCAATCTGGTCGCTCAGGATGACGGAGTCGTCGTCCAGGTCGTCCAGGGAGCCAACGACGACGTAGCGGTCGAGGCGCGTGACGCGCTCGACGCTGCCCAGGTCGAGGCCGCGCAGCATCGGGAAGGCGGGCTTGTCACCGAAGGTGACGAGCACCCAGTCGCTCGCATAGGGGGTGGCCGCGGCCACGCCGGGGACCGACTCGACGCGCTTCACGACCTCCCCGTAGTCGGCGATGGTCCCCCTCGCCTTGACCTGCACCTCGCCCTCGGTGTCCACGATCATGTGGCGGATCTCGTAGGCGAAGCCGCCCATGACGCTCATGACGATGACGAGGAGCATGACGCCGAGCGCGACGCCGAGCGCCGAGATCAGCGTGAAGAAGGGGAACCAGCGCCCCTTCGGGAAAAGCTGCCTCAGCGCAAGGTAGAGGTACCAGGGCACGGGTTCAGGCGCCGTCCGCCGGCTTCGCATCGGCCGGGCGAAGCTGGGGGAAGAGGATGACGTCCCGGATGCTCTCGGCTCCCGTCAGGAGCATGCACAGGCGGTCGATCCCGACGCCCATCCCGCCGGCCGGGGGCATCCCGTGCTCGAGGGCGAAGAGGAAGTCGTGGTCGATGCTCTGGGGCTCGCCCCCGGCCTGCCTCTCGAACATCTCTCGCTGGACGTCGGGGTCGTTCTGCTCCGAATAGGCCGGGGCGATCTCCATGCCCCCGATGCAGAGCTCGAAGACGTCGAGCGTCGCCGGGTCGTCCCGGTTGATCTTGGCAAGCGGGCAGAGCTCGCGCGGGAGGTTGAGGACGAAGGTCGGCTGGATGAGCGCGGGCTCGATGCGCTTCGAGAAGACCTCGTTGGTGACCTCGAAGTCCTCCCAGCCGGCCTCGACCTTGAGGCCCAGCTTCTCCGCCGCCGCCGCGTGCTCGGCCCTGCCCCGGCTGAACCAGCCCGGGTCGCCCGTCTCGGCGCGGATCAGGTCCTTGTAGGTCACCTCGCGCCAGGGGGCGCCGAAGTCTATCGTCTGGCCGCTCGCGGGATGGGCGACCTTGTCCGAGCCGAGCACCTCGCGGCACACCGTGGTCAGCATGTCCCTGACGAGGACCATCATGCCCCGGTGGTCGCTGTAGGCCTGGTAGAGCTCGAGCATCGTGAATTCCGGGTTGTGCTTCCGGGAGATCCCCTCGTTGCGGAAGATCCTGCCGATCTCGAAGACCCGGTCGATGCCGCCGACCAGCATCCGCTTCAGGTAGAGCTCGAGCGAGATCCGCAGGTAGAAGTCGAGGCCGAGCGCGTTGTGGTGGGTCGTGAAGGGCTTCGCGGCGGCGCCGCCGGCCACGGACTGCAGGACGGGCGTCTCGACCTCGATGAACTTCCGTCCCTCGAGGAACCTGCGGATGACCGAGACGACGCGGGAGCGGGTGAGGAGCCTGCGGCGCGACTCGCGGTTGACGACGAGGTCCAGGTAGCGCTGCCGGTAGACCTGCTCCGGGTCGGCGAGCCCGTGCCACTTCTCGGGAAGCGGCCTCAGGGCCTTGGCCAGGAGCGCAAGGGACTCGACCCGGACGGTGATCTCGCCGGTCTTGGTCTTGAAGAGGGTGCCCCTCGCCCCGACGATGTCGCCCAGGTCGAGCTTCCTGAGGGCCGCGTAGGCGGTGTCGCCGACCACGTCCTTCTTCAGGTAGAGCTGCAGCTCCCCCTGCTGGTCCAGGATCTTCACGAACTGGCTCTTGCCCATGTCCCTGATGGTCACGAGGCGGCCGGCCACGGCCACGGGGACCGTGTTGTCCTGGCCGTCGACATGGGCCGCTATCGCCTCGCCCGAGAAATGGGTGGGCTCAAACTCGGCCCTGAAGGGGTCCGTCCCGCCCGACCGCAGCTCGGCGAGCTTCTGCCGGCGAACGGCATGCTGGTCGTGGGTTATGTCGGCCGGGATGTCGCTCATGTGAGCGGGTCAACCTGCCCCAGGGCCGCCCCAGGGGCAAACGGAAACTTCCGCAGGTTCCTTGCTTGTGGTCCGAGGGCGTTCCCATCCATCCTGTGCCCTTGATCCGCAAAGCGATCCGACCATGGACACCACGCGCAAGCCCTCCTGGCTGAGGGCCAAGCTCCCCTCGGGACCCGCCTACGCCGCCGTGCGCGGGCTCGTCGACGGGCGCCGGCTCCACACCGTCTGCCAGAGCGCCCAGTGCCCGAACCTGGGGGAGTGCTGGTCGCGGGGAACCGCGACCGTGATGATCCTCGGCAACATCTGCACGCGCTCGTGCAACTTCTGCGCGGTGCAGACAGGCCGCCCCACCGAGCTCGACCTGGGCGAGCCCGCCCGCGTCGCGGAGGCGGTCGCGGCGATGGGCCTGCGCCACTGCGTCATCACGAGCGTGGCGCGCGACGAGCTTGCCGACGGCGGCGCTTCGGTCTGGGCGGCGACGATCCGGGCCGTGCGCAACCGCAACCCCGCCACCGCGATCGAGGTGCTGGTCCCGGACTTCAGGGGACGGCTCGCCGACGTCGACACGGTCCTCGACGCCCGCCCGGACATCTTCAACCACAACGTCGAGACCGTCGAGCGGCTGCAGCGGCCGGTCAGGGTCCAGGCCCGCTACGACCGCTCGCGCGGGGTCCTGCGCCATGCGAGGGGCCGCGGCTTCACGGTGAAGACAGGGATCATGCTCGGTCTCGGCGAGCGCCCGCAGGAGGTCGAGCGGACGCTGCGCGACCTGGCCTCCGACGGGACCAGCATCCTGACGATCGGCCAGTACCTCCAGCCGACGCGCCAGCACCTCCCGGTGGACCGCTGGGTCACCCCGGAGGAGTTCCGGCACTGGAAGGAGTTCGGGCTCTCGGTGGGCTTCGGGGTCGTGGAGAGCGGGCCGCTCGTGCGCTCGAGCTACCACGCCGACGAGCAGTCGCTCAAATACACGGGCGAGGAGCACCTCAACACGCGAAACGCGCTCGCGAGCGCCTGAGCACGCCGCCATGTGCGCCCTGGCCACCAAGCGGGAGATCGTCGAGAACTGGCTGCCGCGCTACACGGGGCTCCCGCTCAAGAGGTTCGGGGAGTACATACTCCTCACCAACTTCCAGCGCTACGTCGACATGTTCGCGCGCGCCCACAAGGTGCCCGTCCACGGGCGCGACAAGCCGATGCCGACCGCGACCGCCGGGAAGATCACCATCATCAACTTCGGAATGGGCAGCGCGAACGCGGCGACCGTCATGGACCTGCTTTCCGCGATCAGGCCGCAGGCGGCCCTCTTCCTCGGCAAATGCGGCGGCATCAAGCACCGGGCCAGCGTGGGCGACCTGATTCTCCCGATAGCCGCGATCCGCGGCGAGGGCGCGAGCAACGACTATTTCCCGCCGGAGGTGCCGGCGCTGCCGGCCTTCGCCCTGCAGAAGGCCATCTCGACGACGATCCGCGAGCACGCCAGGGACTACTGGACGGGCACCGTGTACACGACCAACCGGCGCGTCTGGGAGCACCACGACGAGTTCAAGAAGTACCTTAAGCGAATCCGGGTCATGGCGGTCGACATGGAGACGGCGACGATCTTCATGGTGGGCTTCGCCAATGCGATCCCGACCGGGGCGCTGCTGCTCGTGTCGGACCAGCCGATGGTCCCCGAGGGAGTGAAGACGCTCGAGAGCGACCGCAAGGTCGACGATTCTTTCGTCGGGATCCACCTGGAGATCGGCATCGATTCCCTGAACCAGCTGATCAACAAGGGGGTCACGGTGAAACACCTCAAGTTCTGAGCTAGCGGGCCACGTCGAACCAGAACGGGGCATAGGTCTCCCTGCCGGCGAGGGAGACCTCGCTCCAGATCACGTAGCGGCCGGGGCTCGGTATCGCCAGGCGGAACGTGAAGCGCGGGCGGACGGGATCGGGGCGCCTCCTCACGTCGGCCTCGTTCGGGTGGATGTGCGCGAATCCGCTGCGTGCCGTGTCAAACGCGACCAGGTGCGCGAATGCACCCATGACGGGCTCCAGGGGCACGCTCCCGCCGCCGTCGCGGGTGACGGTGAGCGCAAGGCTGGCCGGCACCCCCGCCCGGACCGGCAGGGATGCGGGCGACAGGTCGAAGGCGTAGCCGCCCGCCTCGGCCCTCCAGGAGGGCGCCTGCGAGCCCGCGGGCACGGGGCTCGCGGGCCCGTCGACAGGCATCTCAGCCTCCGAATAGAGGCCGCGGCTCGTCGCCACGGGGGTGAAGTCCGCAAAGAACCGGTAGGCGCCCCCGTAGCGGGGACGGAAGCGGAACACCCATTCGCCGGGCCTCGGGCCGGGCTCGGGGTGCACGTGCTGGTAGTCCTCGAGCGACGGGTCGGTGATGAGGAGATGGATCCGCCTTGTCTGGACGACCAGCAGGTCCTCGGGCGCGATCGGCTTGCCGCTGAAGGTCGTGAGGGTGAGCGTCGCCGCCACCTCCCCCCCCGCCCGGGCGGGCCCGGACGCGGAGACCGCAAGGGTCACCGGCGAGCGGACGGCCACCACCGGCAGGAACTGGGGATTGGCGGGGTCGCAGAACTCGATCACGTTGCCGCCCT
>CAZNNO010000064.1:0-20042 GCA_964574435.1 uncultured Opitutaceae bacterium | reverse complement strand
TCAGAAGCCTGTGCCTTAACAGCATGCGAGTTCGAGTCTCGCCTCGGGCACCATAATAATCAACGAGTTACGTATTTCCGTTTTTGACAAGAGCTCACGTCTATACTGGCTCCTATACTCGCGTCTATACTCGAAGCTATGCTTAGGAGCGTCGAAACATTCAATTTTCGTGGAAAATCAGTATCACCGCCGTATGTGCATTTTGCTCTGGAAAGCAGCTTAATAGCGCATCTCAAATCAACTTACGATTCTTGTACGCGAGCCTGACTCCTATACTCGGATGCCCCTCGGATGCCCGAAAAACGCTTAAGGGCACAGGCCTTTTAGTCGACCTGTGCCTTTAAGAGTATAAATGCCCTACCAGGTGCCGAAGGCCTGTGGCGTTACGGAATGAGCATTCGATTCTCATTCCGGACGCCGTCGTGATTCAATTGCATACAACGGCCGCTTCTAATCAAGGTTTCGCATCTATTTGGTTCGATACCCTGCTCCGAATCGTAGGCAGCCACGATCCTCTCACGCAGATCCAATGACAGGGTCTTCATGGCCAGGCCCTGGAAGCCCGCCTCTAAAAAGGCTACACTTTTGTTTAATTTGCTCTAGTGCCTATTTTTAGGTAGTGGCAAATTGCGATTAGGACTGCTCACATCGGGAGGCCATCAGAGCCGACTCCGGGCCCTATAGTGCTGTATTGCCGCGTAGACATCGGCACACTTCTATGGCAACGTGGAAACAGTCTTTTGGTCGAAGAGAATTTCCTGTAAGGAACTTGATTTTCTAAAACTATGGCCATTTTAAGGCGCTTAGGGAACTCCTGAGACTCGATTCCAGGTGTTTCCACAGCCTGATCATATTCTCGGGTGGCGCCAAACTACGATCCTCCTTTGGGGCGAATGTCCTTCGGTTAGAGGATGTCGCCGATTACTTCCGTGGCCCGCAACCTGTAGTTTTTAATGAAGAGGAGATGGCGTTCGTTATTGGTAAGATCGAGATGAACCGAATGCCGAGGTGCAATGAGACAGACGGGTGCCACGTGCAATCTATAGTGCGTCGTTTGCGGCGAGCTGCTTAGAGGTCGGCAATGCGGCGCCGATGTTGGGTTGCCGAAAACTCGTTGGACGAAGGTCGTGATATACCGTAGCCTAATAGGGCCTCAATTCGCCCGGTAGCGGATATTTGCAGCATGGGGGTTTTGATAAGCGATTGGACGAGGTCCTTGTTTCTGCCATACCTCTCCTGTGGACACCCCGGGAAATTATGAGGAAGTCTGGAAGAAGCGCTATGCGGAGCTTCTCGGCCACGGCGTGCCTGACGAGAAGGCCAGGCTTCTCGCTTCGGAATTGGCCGCGGCTGCTGTGCTGACCGCCGTGCGGGCGGGCCAGGGGGCGCCATTGGACTATCATGGCCCGAAGCCGGCTGATGCACTTCCGGTCTTGAAGATGGCGAAGTTTGACGGGTACGGCCTCGTGGTGATGGGGGTTCCCTCCGTCATCATCGCGCTCTTCTCATCCAGCGTGAGCGGGTTTGTGATCGGCGCCATCGTGGCCGCCTGCGGCTGCTGCGAGCTCGACGGTCACCGTCGTTTCGTGGGCCGGCTGCCGGGCGCCCGCCTCAGGCTGATGGGCAGCCAGCTTCTCCTGATCGCCCTGGCCTGGAGCTACGCCGGGTGGACCCTGGCGCATCCGGAGCCCCTGTCCCCGGAAATCACCGAGCTGATCAGGGAATCCGGGGACCAGTCGTCCGAATTGCTGGGTTTGGCGAACAGCCTGCGCGTGATGATCGCCGCGGCGATCTGCGGCATCACCCTGCTGTACCAGGGTGGCCTCGCGCTATACTACTGGAGAAAAACCAGGGGCCTTAAGTAGGGCTTAACCCGGTTCATTGGGTTCCGCAGGGTGCTGCATTGGAAAGCGGGCACGCCAGAGGGGCTCAGCGGTTCTGGAAGGCAATCGGGGAGGGGAGGTTTCGACGGGTACACGACCTCGGGCGGAATGCGTTGCCCCATCCTGGGTGGCTCGATCGCGTTCGATCGGTCCGACAGTCCGCTGGGGCGAGGCTGGGCAATTGGGGGCCCACCCGCTTGCTAATTGGCGCCGCCGGCGGATCGTTGGTATCGGCATATGTTCTCCCCAAGGGCTCATTCGGTCAGACGGTCCGCCGCGCTCGAGGCACAAGAGGGGAATTGCAGCCACTTTCGGTGAGAATGGGACGGCCATTTTTTTGGGTGTGGGTTGCGACCATTGGAGCCTCCGGGTTTGGCGCCTCCGAATTGCATGAATCCGCTCCGCTCTTCACCCGGATCAGCCAGCCCGTGTCCATACCTGCGGAGGTCACCGGCCACGGGATCTTTGTCAGCGTGATGATCAACGGGCAGGGCCCTTTCCACATGCTGGTCGATACGGGATGCACCTGCACCATGATCTCCCCGGAGGTCGCCGCCGCGGTCGAGGCGCGCGGCACCGACATGGAGGAGGGGGACATCCAGGCGGTCAACGGCCTCGGCGATGCCCTGTCGCTGCCGCGGGTGCTTCTGGACTCCGTCACGCTCGGGGGCGTCCAGTTCGAAGGGGTCCTCGCGGGCGTCGTGCCCCTGGAGATGCAGTCGAGGATCGACAGCCGCGAGCTGGACGGCCTCCTGGGCTACACTCTGTTCTCCGACCTGTTCTTTGCCCTGGACTTCCCGAACCAGGTGCTGGACCTGAGCGAGGCCATGCCGGCGAACCTGGCGCCGGTTCGCGCGGAACTGGCCATCAGGGAGGTTTCCGACGTGCCGTTCATCCCGGTGAAGGTCCAGGGACAGGACTTCGAGGTGATGATCGACACCGGCGCGACCGACAGGCTTCACCTCCCGCCGGCATCGGTGGCCGCGCTCAGCTGGAAGACGGCGCCGCGCCCCGGCATGCTGCTCGCCGCCGCGGGAGAGATCAGCCGGGAGCAGATCGGCCGGCTCTCCGGCACGCTGGAACTGGGCCAGCTGCGCCAGATTGAGCCGGTGGTCGAGATAAGCGACGGGGCGCCGAGCATCGGCGTCGGCCTGCTGCACGCGTTCTGCCTCGTCTTTGATGAGCCGGGGGACAGGCTCTGGATCTGTTCCGCCAAGTCCGGGCCTGTGCCGTCGCCGGGTGAGCGAACCGTCGGCCTCAGCATGATCACCGATTCGGCCGGCTGGCGGGTGTACTCAATCATTCCGAACAGTCCCGCGGAGGAGGCTGCGATCGTGAAGGGCGACCTCGTTACGCAGATCGAGGGCAGGCCGGCGCTCAGCTGGACCCGGGACCAGATCCAGAGCTGGATCGATGCGCATAATTCCCTCGACCTCAGGCTGTCCGGCGCGGCAGGGGATCGTGAGGTCAACCTGCGGGTCTGGTCGCTGGTGCCGTGAAGCCAATGACGCCCCCTACTCAGATGAAATTTGTCCGGAATATTGATTAGGAAAATTCAATTCCCATGCGCACACCGTGGCCCTGGCTTTTCTCAGCACTGGCTGTCTCCCTGAGCGCCTCGCTGTTCTGGGGCGTGCAGCAACGCCGGGAGCTGGCGAACGCCCGCCTGGAGGCGGCGGCCGCCCAGCAGGCCCTGGCTGACCAGTCGACAAGGCTCAAGGCGGCCGAGAGGGCCCGCGATGCGGCCGAGGCCAGCCTGCAGGGCCAGCACGACCTGAACCCCCGCAGGATCTTTCCCGGGGGCCGGACCATCGCGGATCCCGCGACAATCGACACGTTTAGCGCCGCATTGGACAGCGACCCGGTCTGGGGCCCCTTCTACCGGAAACTGGAGCGGCGGCGGATAGTTTCCCGGTACGGCATCCTGCTGACCGCCCTCAAGATCCCGCGGGACAAGCGTTCGACCCTGGAGGACCTGCTCGTCGAGCGCGCAATCACAAGCCGGCGGATCGCGCGCCAGATCCGGGACGCCGGCGGGAAGGCGAGCTCGGCCGCTTCCATCGCGGAGGTCGGCCAGGCGACCGATGACGTCGATGCCAGGATCGAGAAGCTGGTCGGAGGCGAGGCGGCCCAAAGCCTGAAAGAGTGGAACAGTGCGGTCTATCTTTTCGGCAACGCCCCGGATGGCGCGGCGGCCCAGGACGCCGTGACCCTGAGCGATGCGGGCTTCGAGATCAGCAGCGATCAGCTGGTCAGGCTGGCCCTGATCCGCCACGAAGTCTCCATTTTCGATCCAAGGGCCGCCCCGGTCCCCTCGGGCGACAAGGTTGATCCGAAGACCGGACTGACCGGGCTGGAGGAGAAGCTCTTGAAGCGCGAAGCCGAGGTCCTCTCGGCGGACGAGATCGCGGTGCTGCGCGCCTGGGCGATCGAGGCGCACCATGCACGGGCGGCCCTGGAGGCGTTGAGGGCCAGGTACCACATGGATTCGGACCGGGGCTCATAGTGATCGAAGCGCTTCCGAAGACTTCAGCAATCGATTTTGGGGCGGAAGCCACGTTCCCGGTCCTATCCCCGTTACGGCGGTTGGCTCCCAGTCGCCAGGAAGAACCTGCTGATTCCAGGCTGAGATCGAGTCCGATTCTGGAGTCAACGTGCGGAGGGAGGGGTATCAACGTCTTGGCGCAGGCTCCGGTTCGGCGTCACCTACGGGCAGCCTCCCGGGATTGATCGGATCAGCGAAGGGCAGGGAACTCGTTTGTGACTTGCGCGGGCAGGTGGAGGGATTCGCCAGTGTCGCGTTCCAGCCCGGGCATGGGATCCTGCTCATCCAAGCCAATCCGAGCCAAAGGGATGGCGCGGTTCATCGCGGGCGGTCGAGTGGGTGGCTCTTGCGCTGCTCCCGGAATCCGCCAGAGGATCCGGTGCCAGCCTGCTGCCGTTTCAGGTACTGGGCGGACTGAGCTTGTTCTTTACAGCCGTGCCGGCGCCGCTCGCCTGCCCACCAATAGCCTCGCCCAGCTTTTCCAGGACTCCGACCCATTTGGAGGGATCGGTCTCGGCGACCCCGAAGGTTGCGCCGATGGTCGCTGCGCGCTCCGGCATGGCGAAATAGTGCGAGGCGTCCGACAGGCTCATTTCGGGCGGGCCCTTGGACGTGTCCGCTGCGGAATCCTCCTTTGCCGCGACAAGCACGGGCTGGCCCTCCTCGTACTCCTTGAGCTTGTAGGTGTACGTGGCGATGACCTCGCTCTTTGGCACGCCGCCGTCCGTGGTCCAGCTGCACTCCACGCTCACCGAAAGGACGGCCCCCATAGTCTTCCCAAAATCCTCGGCGGCGGGTTTTGTCTCGAGGAGGTAGACCGGGACGAGCTGGAACGCGGCAAGCTTCGGGCGGCCCGGCGGCAGCGTGCTGAAAATGGGCCGGATGAGGACAATCGCGTCGAATAGCACCGCACCCTCCGCACCCGCGCCCTCGGTCCGGGTCAGCTCGACCGCGGCCACGTCCGGCTGGCCTTCGGTCCACCAATCGGGCTGCTGGACAAAGGCGCCAAACTGGGCCGAGTGCTTCTTTGCCTCGGCCTCCAGGCTGTTGCCGACCCATTTGACGAGCTCCTCGGTCACGAGGCCCGCGGCGGTTGCCACGAGCGGGATCAGGTCCGCCTTTGCCTGGCCCTCATTGTAGGCCATGGTGGGCGCCAGCGTCTTCAAGCGCACGTTGAGCGCAGGATGCTTCTCCGCAAAATCCTGGATCTCCCGGTACGTGAGAAGCCTCGCGGCGACGCGGACCGCCGGCTTTGGGGTCTCCGCCTGCTTCGCCGGCTCAACCGACGACGAGCCACCCGATTCAACCGAGGTGCAACCGGCAAGCACGAGGGCCGCGAGCACCGCGGTGAGGTTCGGGAGATGATGTTTCACGGAAGGAGTTTGTTGTTGCTTTGCCGGGAGATGTCTTGCCGCGCCTACGAGAGAATCGCCAGAAGCGCCGAGGCGACCGGGGCGCCGAGACCGGAGCAAGCATCCCAGCCGATCTGCGCGGAGTAAACCCCAAAGCTGCCGTCGATGTCGTTGTTGCCGTCCGTTATGTCCCGAAAGGCCCCGGGATGGCTGTAGAGGGACGGATTGATGAATCCAACCGGCCCCCGGCCCGCCGCGGCCCGCGCCTGGTTGATGCGGGTCAGCAGTCCGGCTACGAGAGGGGCGACTGCGCTCGTTCCTCCCAGCACCTGCTGCTCGCCGCCGACGACGATGCGGTAGCCGCAGGCCTGGTCGGCGTGCGCCGCGAGATCCGGGACGCCGCGGCCAGCCCAGCCCCTCTGGGGCGACGGAGGCACCCGGCAGGATTTCTGCCAGGAGGGGAGGGCAAACACCTCGCTCACGCCGCCCCCGCCGGCGCCGCCGCCGTAGCCGCCGTTCCAGACACGCTCGCTCACAACCGCGCCGGAGGCAACCGTCGCGCCCGTTCCCCCGCAGGCGAGGACGGCGGGGGACGAGGCAGGAAAATGCGCGTGCGCAATCCCGTCGGCCGCCCCCGGGTCCTTGCCCGATGAGCCGAGGTCGCCCGCCGATGCGCAGATCGTCACCCCCAGCGTGGCGGCCTCCTGGAACAGCAGGTCCATCTCGGACATGAACGAGGCACCGTATTCGTCCTCGGCAAGGCCCCAGCTCATGGAGATCACCCTGGGATTGCGGACCGAGTCATGAACGGCTGCCGCCAGGGCGTCGTGATAGCCCTGCTCGCAGTTCAATCCGAAATAGACGGCGATCGAGGCTCCGGGCGCGGCGGAACCCCCCACCTGGATGTCGAGTGCGGCTTCGGCGTCGGCCTGGGCGTCCACCCCGGGAAAGTTGCCGGCGCCGTTCGCGCCGGAAACGGGCGTGACGGCCGGCGGCGCCAGGCCCTGGGACGCGAAGAATTGTGCGACGTCCGTGTCGAGGAACCCGGTGCCGAGGCTCCCCTTGAACGGGTTCTGCGCATTGACCTCGATCATTGCCAGGCATTGTCCTGCCCCGTCCAGGCCCGGCGGAAATCCATAGGCGGCGCACATGTCCCGGGGGGAGACCCCGGCCCCTCCTCCTGGGGCGGCGCCGGAAGGCTGCGGCGGGCGCTGGGGCTTCGCCATCGGCCGGGTATCCAGTCCGAAGACGGCGCGGACAACCCGGGAGAGCTCCCCTGGCAGCGAGACATTCTCGCAGTGCGCATGATGCACGGCCTTTCCAACCCGGACGCGCCGCAGGCGGACGCCGAAGGCGCGCTGGATTTGCGCCACGCTTCCGCGCAGCCGCACCGTCCGCTTTGCCACGTGGCTCTCGACGACCGCCAGCCCGTTGCGCCTGGCAAAGGCCTCGACCTTCGCACGGTCTCGGGGCCTCGATCCAAACGCGTCCTCATGCTCCGCGCGCGAGAGGTAGTTTCTCCGGTTCGGGGGGGCCCGGAGGAGGGCTGCGATGCGCCTCCTTGTGGCCTGGCCCTGGGGGCGGGGCCTCAGCTTGAGGGTCACCTCGATCATCTCGCCGGGGGCGCGCAAGGGGAGGGACCTCGGCACGCGCCGCGGCCGCCGGCTTCCTTCCAGGACGAGGCGACGGGTGGGCATTCGGGTGGGATTGCCCGGATGGAAAGAGACGGCAAGGGCAAAGTGCGCCCCTTGCCCCGGGGCAACCCGCCCTGGCCGAGGGGAGGGGACCGGGCGCGGCGGCGCCGCCCCGAGGGACCAGGCAAAGCCCGGGGGGGCCCTGAAAATAAGCGAAAAAATGACCTGCTAATTGGCGCCGATCGTATACACGGAATCGCTGGTCGCAGGGTGTCTTGAATCTGCAGTCCCCTTTTCCCGAGGTGCACCGATGAAAAAAATTCTTTCCGGGTTCAGGAATGTCCTCGCCTCGGCCTGCGTGCTGGGCGCCGTCACGGTCGTTGTCGGGCTCATCATCCGCAGCGGCTCGGTCCCTCCCCCGGTTCATTTCTCGAGCTTCAACATCCATGTCGTGCTCGACGTGCTCGGAGGCCTTTTTGTCGTGGCGCTCATGACCGAGCGCGCGGTCGAGGTGATCATCTCCGTGCTGCGGGACGCGGACGCCCAGGTGCTGATGAGCGCGATCAACCAGACCAATGCGAGCCTGGCGGGCGCGAAGGCCGGGGCCCAGCCGGTGCAGGCGACGATCGACGGGCTCGCGGCCCTGCTGGCCCAGCAGCAGAAGGGCCTCGACGACTACCGCATCGACACGAGGGAAACCACCTACTGCATCAGCTTCACGCTCGGCGTCGCCATGGCCCTCGTGGGAGTCCGGGGATTGCACGGGCTCCTTGAGGGAGCCCCGTCCGGCGGCTCGTTCACGCTCGTCGACATCCTGGTGACGGGAGCCGTCATCGCCGGGGGAAGCGACGGGATCCACCAGATGGTCACGGCGGCCACGGATTTCTTCAACCTGCTTTCGACGACGTCCGTCCGAAAGACCCTGGATGCGGGAAAGCCGTAGAATCCCGGCGTTCACCTTAGCCAGGAACACGGCCAAACCCATTGAGACACGGACTCCCAGCCCCATCGGCTGCAAACGACAATCTCCCCCCCGACATGAGCACCCGCCTTTCCACGCCCATCGAGAACCTGAAGTCCAGCTACGAAGTCATTGTCATCGGTTCCGGCTATGGAGGCGGGATTGCGGCGTCCCGGCTGGCCCGGGCCGGGCGCGATGTCTGCCTGCTGGAGCGGGGGAGGGAGTTTCAGCCCGGCGAATACCCCAACACCCCCGGCAAGGCGCTGGACGAGATGCAGGCGAGCCTGCCCGGGGGCGCGCGCATCGGCTCGCGCACGGGGCTCTACGACTTCCATGTCAACCCGGACATCAACGTCTTCGTCGGGTGCGGGCTCGGCGGCACGTCCCTGGTCAACGCCAATGTCGCCCTTGAGGCCGAGCCGCGGGTGTGGGAGGAGCCGTCCTGGCCGGCGGAGGTTCGCGCCGCGGCGAAGGCTCCCCCGGGCGACCCCTTCGGCCTCGCGGCGGCCTACGAGCGCGCGCGGCAGATGCTCAGGCCGAATCCCCTGCCGGACAGCTGCCCGACGCCCGCCAAGCTCCAGGCCCTGGAGGCATCGGCGAGGGCGATGAAGGGCGACTTCTACCGGACCCCCATCAACGTGACCTTTTCGAAGGGCGTGAATCACGTCGGCGTGGACCAGGAGGCCTGCAACGGCTGCGGCGACTGCGTCTCCGGCTGCAACGTCGGGGCGAAGAACACGACGCTCATGAACTACCTTCCCGACGCGTCGAATCACGGCGCGCAGATCTTCACCGAGGTTTCCGTGCGCTACCTGGAGCGGCGCAACGGCCGGTGGGTCGTGCATTACCAGTGGCTCGGCTCGGGCCCGGTCGCCACGTCGGCCCCCACCCAGTTCATCACGGCCGACGTGGTCGTCGTGAGCGCCGGGACGCTGGGGTCGACCGAGATCCTGCTGCGTTCGCGGGCGAACGGCCTGGCGCTTTCCCCGGCGGTCGGTGACCGGTTCACCGGCAACGGCGACGTGCTCGGCTTCGGCTACAACACCGAGCGCACGATCAACGGAATCGGCTTCGGCGACAAGCCCGCCGGGGCCATACCCTTCGTCGGGCCCTGCATCACGGGGATAATCGACCTGAGGCGCCAGGAGGTCCTGAAGACGGGCATGGTCATCGAGGAGGGGTCGATCCCGGGCTGCCTCCACCCCGCGGTCGGCGGAACGCTTTCGGACGCGGCCGCGCTGATCGGCCGCCAGACCGAGCCGGGCGAGCTCGCGAAGGTGCGCCAGGGACTGCGCGCGGTGGCAAGCGCCGTCGAGGGCGCCTATTCCGGCGCGGTGAAGAACACGCAGACCTACCTCATCATGTCCTACGACGACGACCATGGGAGGATGGTCCTCGAGGAGGACGAGCTTCGCGTCGTCTGGCCGGGAGTCGGCAACGGGCGCAATTTCATCGCAGCCAACGAGAACCTCTTCAGGGCGACGCAGGCCACGGGCGGGGTCTACGTCGAGAACCCGACCTGGTCCAAGGCGTTCAATCGCTCCCTGGTGACCGTGCACCCGCTCGGCGGCTGCATCATGGCCGAGTCGGCGGCCGCGGGCGTCGTGAACGCGCGGGGGCAGGTGTTCTCCTCGGGCGACGGCGCGGCGGTTCACGAGGGCCTCTACGTGGCTGACGGCTCGGTCATCCCCGCCTCGCTCGGGGTCAATCCCCTGCTGACGATCTCCGCGCTCGCCGAGCGAACGGTGGCCCTGCTCGCGGCCGACCGCGGCTGGAGCATCGACTACCGCCTCCCGTCCGCGCCTCGGGCGGGCGCCGCGGCGGCCAAAATCGGGATCGAATTCACCGAGACGATGCGCGGCTTCTTCAGCGTCGGGGAGAAGGACGACTTCGCCCGCGGCGAGGCGGCCGGGCGCCAGGTCGGCTCCTCCCTGTCCTTCACGCTCACGATAAAGTCCGAGGACCTGGACGACATGCTTAAGTCGCCGGGGCACAAGGCGTCGCTGATCGGGCTGGTCAACGCGCCCCAGCTTTCGGGCCAGCCGCTCACGGTGAACGGCGGCGAATTCCAGCTCTTCGTCCGGGACCCGAGCCAGCCCGACCTGAAGCTCATGAACTACCGGGTGGCCATGGACTCCGTCGACGGGAAGCGCTACCTCCTCTACGGCTACAAGACGATCCACGATTCCCCGGTCGACAAGCTCTGGGCCGAGACGACCACGCTCTACACGACCGTCTACAATCCCGACGGCTCCGTGCTGGGCAAGGGCATCCTGCATATCCTGGCGGAGGATTTCCTGAAGATGATGACGACCCTGCGGGTGACCGGCGCCCCGGGGAAGCTCCAGGAGCTCGAGGCCGTGGCCCGCTTCGGCAGGTACTTCGCGGGCCAGCTCTGGGCGAGCTATGGCACGGTCTTCGCAGGGCCCACGCTGTTCAATCCCAAGGCCCCGGCGCGGGAGAAGCGTCCCCTGGCGGTCGGCCCCCCCGAGGTTTACCCGTTCAAGGCGGCGGACGGCGTCGAGCTGCTCCTCACGCGGTACCGCGGGGGGCCGAAGGGCCCGGTGATGCTCTCCCACGGCCTGGGGGTCTCGAGCCTCATCTTCTCGATCGACACCATAGAGACGAACCTCCTCGAGTTCCTCTTCGCGAACGGCTACGACGTCTGGCTACTGGATTATCGGGCCAGCATCGCGCTGCCGGCCTCCGCCCTCCAGTCGACCGGGGACCAGGTGGCAAGGCTCGACTATCCCGCCGCCGTCGCGCTGATCCGGCGGGTCAGTGGGGCGCCCACGATCCAGGCCGTCGTCCACTGCTACGGCGCAAGCACGTTCACGATGGCCATGCTCGCGGGCCTGGAAGGCGTCCGCTCCATCGTCATCTCCCAGATATCGGCCAACGTCGTCGGCGGCAAGCTGGTCAGCCTGAAGACGGGCCTGCACCTGCCGTCCGTGCTCGACCGGCTGGGGATAAGGTCGCTCACGGCGCTCGCCGAGAAGGGGGAGCGCTGGTGGGAGTACCTGGGCGACCAGGCCGCCGCCGGATTCGCCCTGGTGGCGGCCGAGGGCCTCTGCGCCAGCGCGGTCTGCCACCGCATCACGTTCATGTACGCGGCGCTCTACGAACACAGCCAGCTGAACCAGGCGACCCATGACGCGCTGCACGAGATGTTCGGCGCCGCCAACATCTCGGCGTTCGAGCACATAGCGGTCATGGGCAGGAAGGGGCACGTGGTCTCGGCCTGCGGGGCGGACGACTACATGCCGCACCTGGAGCGCCTGAACCTCCCCATCTGCTTCATCCACGGGTCGAAAAATGTGTGCTTCCTTCCGCAGAGCACCGCCGAGACGTACGACCTGCTCCGGGCGCGCTACGGCGACGACCGCTATTCCCGGCACGTGATACCCGGGTACGGCCACATCGACTGCATATTCGGGCGGGATGCCCACCGGGACGTCTACCCCCACATGCTCGCCCATCTTGAGAAGACCGCGTCGGCCTGAGGCGGCATGAGCCAGCCCCATTCACCCATGAACACCTCCCTCCGCTGGTTTCGCCGGATCGGATTTCTGGGCATCGCCCTCAATCTCACCTTCATCGTGCCCGCCCTCGCCATGCCGGATATGTATGCCACGGCGCTGGGGCTCAGTTCCTCCGACTTCTCGAACATCTGGATGCAGAACGCCGGGGCTCTCCTCGTGGCCCTTTCCGCATTCTATGTGCCGGGAACACTCCACCCCGCGCGGTGGCCCGTGTTTGCTTGGCTGAACGTCGGCTCGCGCCTGCTTTCCGCCGGGTTCTGGTTCTGGCTCATCCGGACGTCGCCCCTCGGGGCGGACCTGAAGCCCATGCTGGCTATGGACGGCTCGCTGGGGGTGATCCTTGGCCTGTGCCTGCAGTGCGGGCTGCCCCCGGAGCACAAGGCCTCGTTTTCGTGGGTCGGAAGGGGGCTTCACGCGGTGGGCGCCGGCATCCGGGCCTGGTGGGCGCGCCCCATCGCGAAGGTCGCGCTCGTGGCGCTGCTTGCGGCCGCCGGGGCCCTCGGCTACGGGGCGTGGCGCAACCTGCTCAAGCAGTATCCCGAGGTGGCGTATGCCTCGGATGTGGACCATTTCAAGTACGGGGCCATCGGCCTCGGCCAGGACTCAAGGATCCCCTATTACCTCTGGGAGGTCCTGCCGGAGGTGTTCCCCGACAAGCTGCCGGCGGGCCGCCCCCCGGGCTGGGCGGCGTTCGGCCTGCTGCAGGAGCCGAAGAGGCCGGTGTCCGCCGACCTCTACGGCCCGCTCGGGATCACGGCCACCGAGGGTCCCCTTCTGCCGGTCGGATTCGCGCTGCGGCGCATCGGATTCCCGAGCGTTGAGCCCAATTGCGCGATGTGCCACACCGGCAGCTACCGCACCTCTGCCGAGGCGGACCCGGCGATCGTCGTCGGCGGCCCCGCCCATGCGCTCGGCCTCCAGTCGTTCCAGCAGTTTCTCTTCGGCTGCGCATCGGACCCGCGCTTCAATTCGGTCACACTCCTCGCCGCCATCGATGCCAAGGAGAAGCTGGGCTGGTTTGAGAAGCTCCTCTACCGGACCGTCATCATCCCCGCGGCCCGCTCGGGACTTCTCCAGCAGAAGGCGTCCTACGCGTGGCAGCAGTCGCGCCCGCCCCAGGGGTGGGGCCGCACCGACACGTTCAACCCGACCAAGATCAACGTGTTTCATCTGCCCGACGACGGCACGATCGGCACGACCAATCTTCCCGCCATCTGGAACCAGCGCGCCCGGGAGCACCTTTGGCTGCACTGGGACGGCAACAACGACGAGATCACCCAGCGCAACTATGCCGCCGCGATGGCCGTGGGTGCCACGCCGCAGTCGGTCCTGCCGGCGAGCTTCAAGAGGGTGACGGACTTTGTGCTGGACCTGCCGCCCCCGAAGTATCCGTTTGCGATCGACCGGGCGAAGGCCGACAGGGGACGCGCCGTCTACGAGCAGAACTGCGCGCAATGCCACGCCTTCGGCGAGAAAAAGGTGGGCCAGGTGACGGACATAGCCGAGATCGGCACGGACCGGCACCGTCTCGACTCGTTCACCGAGGCGCTGGTGGAGCGCTTCCACACCTTCACGACCGAGCCCTTCGTGTTCACGGCGTACCGGAAGACCAACGGCTACAGCGATGTTCCCATCGACGGCTGCTGGAACCGCGCGCCCTACCTGCACCACGGCGCGGTGCCGACCCTGTGGGACCTGCTGCAGCCCCCCGCCAGCCGGCCGACCGTGTTCTATACCGGCTATGATGTGTATGATCCCGTGAAGGCCGGGTTTGTCCACGACGGCCCCGCGCGCACGGGCGGCTTTCTCTACGACGTCACCGTCGCCGGGAACGCCAACTCCGGCCACACGTACGGGACGACCCTCCCGGACGGCGACAAATGGGACCTGATCGAGTACCTCAAGACTCTCTAGGCCGGTGAGCATCACCTCCTCCACAACCTTCCGCGGGCCGGACCTGTCGCTGGTGCAGTCGGCCTTCCGCTCGGTCCTCGCCAGGACGGGGGCCTCCGGGATGGCGGCCGCCGCCGGGAGCACCGGGGCCACGCACATCGGGGGGCCCCACCCGCAGACGGAGGATTTCAATGTCGCTCTCGGCGCCCTTTCGAGCGGACAGCCCGTGCCGCAGACGAACGCCGCCGGCGGCACCCTCGACGCGTGCGCCAAGCTCGGCGCCGAGCTTGCCTGGGCGAGGATCACGGGCGACGACGCCCGGGCGTCGCAGGTCGAGGGCGACCTTGCGTTCGGTGCGTGCGACCCGCTGTGGAGCGAGGTCGTCGCCGAATACCTCGCCTTCAAGCTGAGCAAGCAGCCCATCCCTTACCGCGGCTACGGCGGGGACCTCGGCAAGTTTGTGCTGCCGCTGCCGGACCCGGATGCGGGCGGCCTGCGCATCGCCGTCATCGCCGACTGGGGAACGGGCACCGCCGACGCCACCAACCTCCTCGCTGCCGTCATGGCGCTTTCGCCCCACGTCCTGATTCACCTGGGGGACATCTACTACGCGGGAACCCAGGACGAGGTGAACGGCAATTTCCTCGCGGTCATCAGGAATGCCGGCGTCAGCATCCCGGTCTACACGCTCACGGGCAACCATGACATGTATTCCGGAGGCGCGGGCTACTACTGGCTGATCGACCAGCTGGGCCAGCCGGCAAGCTACTTCTGCCTGCGCAACGACTCCTGGCAATTCCTGGCGATGGACACGGGCTATCACGACAGCGACCCCGACGATGTGAACACGAACGTCACGTACCTTGAGCCGTCGGAGGAGGCCTGGCACCTGGACAAGATCGCCAACTCCGGCGGAAGGAAGACGGTGCTGCTTTCCCACCACCAGCTCTTCACTTTTGCGGAGACCTGCGGCTCGCTGAACGGCGCGGCGCTTGCGGTCAATCCCCGCCTCCAGGCGACCTTCGGCCCGGCCATCGCCAACGGGCAGATCGCCAGCTGGATTTGGGGCCACGAGCACAACTTCATCGTTTATCAGCCGTTTCTGGGCCTGAACATGAGCGCCTGCATCGGCGCCGGGGCGCTGCCGGTCCTCGTCGGGGACAACCCCTACAGCGTCAATCCGGCCCTGACCAATCCCCCCCCGTACATCCCGGCGGCCGTGCTCCAGAATGACGGCACCATCTACAACCATGTCTTTGGGCTGATCACGCTGAACGGCTCCGCGGGGAAAATCGACTATTGCCAGGTCAATCCTGCGGGGCAGCGGGTTCCCGGATCATTCTCGCAGACGTTTTGACGGGGCCGCGGGCGGGGAGTGCGGCCCTGGCGCGCAGGTGCCGCCCAGGCGGGTGCGAGGGCGTGGCAACGCCGCGCTGGAAAAGGGAGGATTTTCAGGGCGTCGGCCCCGGGGCGGGCTGGGGCTCCTTCCGTCTCAAGGTCATCTTGATCCCGCCCGTCCCCTCAAGGCCGCCTCCGGTCCCGAGAAAGCCAATCTCCCCCTTCGCCGTAATCTCCAGCGAGAGCTCGATCTCCTGCAGCGTGAATTTTCCCAGGTTTTCGGGAAGGCTGCCGACCATCGCCCCCACCTTGTCCATGAAGCCCAGCAGTTGGTCGTTCAACTTATCCGTCGGGATCTCGACATACTTGAGCGCCGCCTGACGAAGCCCGACGCGGTCGCCGTCCTTCGCCCGGCCAAACAGGAAATTTGCATCGCGGAGCATGACGGGGCCCGCCCGGCCCTGGGCCTTCATCGCGAAATTCTCGGTTTCGGATCTCACGAGGACGATCAGGCCGCCTCGCCCGGCGCGGGGTTTTCCCGCGGCATTTTGAGATTTGGCGCACATGGGATTGAGCGTGATTGAAAATCCTCGGACTGGGCCCTGAAGCTTCCTCCGATCCCCGCGTTTTGCAAAGAACTTTCCCGCAGTGCGTCCGTCCGGGCACGAACAGCCACGGGGGTCCGGGGTGTCTCGCCTCGCGGACGCCATTGAACGCAGGGTTCGCCCGAGGGCGGTTCGGTCACCTGCGGCGGCAAAGGCGTTACGTGTTTCTATGCGGTTTTGGGCGTTGCTGCGGACCGCGTGCCGGGGATGAGTGTGCGGCGTGGATCCGTCGCTCCTGCCGAACCTTTGCGTGCCCAAACCTTGCCCAGGGGGGGAAGGAACTTAGGGGCGACGCCGCTACGAGGAAGTTTTCGGCAATGACGAGCCGAGATTTTGCAGCCCATGCCTAGACGAGGCTTATCCCCGTGGCTCTCGACGCCGTAAAGACCATCGTTGTTCTCATGCAGGAGAACCGGTCGTTTGACCACATGCTCGGCTATCTGAGCCTGCCACCCTGGAACCGCCCGGACGTCGACGGCCTGAAAAATGATGCGGCGTGGCTGGCGAAGTTCGCCAATCCCCACAACGGGGAGAGCTTCAGCCCGTTTCGGCTGCCAAATCCCGGGGCGAAGCTGCCCGACGATCCGAATCATGACCGCTACCACATAGCGACCCAGCTGGGCGCGCCGGCTGCGGATGGGTATCCCATGACCGGCTTCGTGGACAGCTGCCCGACGCTCGAGCCGACGACTGGCCAGCCGATGGTCATGGGGTATTTCAACGCCGACGACCTCCCGACGACGCACTTCTTCGCGCAGAATTTTGCAGTCTGCGACCGGTGGTTCTCCTCGATCCCGGCGAGCACCCAGCCGAACCGGCTCATGTCGATGGCCGGCGCGACGACGATCGACAACAACAAGGACCTCATCCCGTCCCAGAAGCTGGTGTACGACTGGCTCGAGGACCGCAATGTCAGGTGGCGCGTCTACCACGACGGCGTGCCATTCTTCGCCCTGATGGAGGAATGGATCCCGTGGATTCTCATGGATCACGATTTCAGGGACTTCTCGCGCCTGTTTGCCGACATCCAGAATGAAAGCGACGACACCTTCCCGCAGGTGATCTTCGTGGAGCCGAGGTTCACCGACGCTCCCCACATCGAGACGCCCACGGATGACCATGCCCCGTCGGCGATAAGCCCGGGGCAGGCCTTCCTGGCGAAGGTGTATTCCGCCCTCACCTCAAACGAGGACCGGTGGAAGGGAACGGTCCTGGTGGTGACCTACGACGAGCACGGCGGATTCTTTGACCACGTCTCGCCGCCTTCGGGCATCCCGACCACCCCGCCCGCCGGATTCGACTATGAGCCGTTCAGCACGCTGGGAGCCCGGGTGCCCGGCCTGGTGATTTCGCCGTTGGTGGCCCCGGGCTCCGTCTATTCCGGTTTGCTTGACCACACCTCCATACTCAAGTTCATCGCGGACCAGTTCTCAGGAGGGAAGGGCTATTCCCCGGAGGTCGACAGTCGGAAGGTGAATAGCCTCACGGATGTCCTCACGGCGCTGCCGGCGCCGGACGGGCTCAGCGCGCGGATCCCGCTCCTCGATTCGACGGGCGTCGGTTTCGGCCCGGGCTTTGTCCCGAAGCCGACGGACGCCAACCTGACGCCCCTGGGATTCAGCAGGGCGCTGGATTCCCTGCGCACCTACGACAAGGATGTCGCGGCCCTCAAGTTCCCGAAGCTGGTCGATCGCTTCTGACACGGCACATGGGCTCCGATTCGCCTACGCCCGTCTTTTCGTGGCAGTTCCTTGTCCTGATCGCGGCGATGCTGGGAATCGTCATGAGCCAGCCGGGAACCCTGCCGCTTTCTCCGGCAAGCAACCGCGCGGGCCCGGGCGCCGGGCGGGCGGGCGAGGGGCTTCCGACATTGACCGACTCCCGGCTCTGGGCTGACCCCTACGACACAATTCCGAAGGAAGGTGCCGAGGCAGGGGGCGCGGCTTCCGGAGCCGCACGGACGGCTCCGGCCGTGGGTCGCCCGGAGGTCACCGATGGCGACCTTGAATCGATCAGGTCCGGCCAGGTCTGCGTGATGCCCGTCATCGTGCGCGGCGATTCCATTTCCGAGGAGGCGCACGAGATGAGGATTCGCTTCAGGATCGCCGCCGCGCACGGCCTGGGGGTGAGCGGCTTCGTCCCCGACGACCCGAACCACCTCACCTGGGTGCAGGTCAAGCTCCGCGGGGGAATCCCGGAGACGTTCCCGGTGGAATGGTTCCTGCCGGGTGGCTTGCCGCGCAGCCGCAAGTCGCCCTATAGCGCGGTCCTTGTCGCTTGGGTCCCCGACAGCGTCCTCTTCACCAATCCCCTGGAGCAGCTGCAGGCGATACGATGCCAGCTGGAATGCCAGCTGAGGGCCGTCTGTGTCCTCAAGGACAAATGTCCGGCCTTTAACGTGATCGGCCCCTACTGGTCCGGCACCCTGGTCGACATACTGAGGGGGGACCTGGCGCAGGGGTTGGGGATTACCTTTTACTCGTCGTCTGCGACCATGGCCGACGGTTTGCTCGATCTGCTGGCGCCCCGGGCGGACGTGAACGGCCCGGTCGGCAGGGAACGCCTCCGAAATCCGAAGACGGGACCAGTCCTGGTGAACCTGACGTGCACGGACGAGGACCTTTCGGAATCGATGTTGGAGGAGCTTGAGCTGCGCGGCATCGATCCCGGCGACCCGGACCACCGGATAGCGATAATCTCGGACTCGGACACCGACTACGGGAGGGTATTGCCGCTCACGTTTGCCGCAAAATACAAGCAGCGGTACGCGGCCGCGCACCGCGGAAGCCCTGCGAAGCTCGATGCGGCCTTCTACGGGACGCTGAAATCGGACGATGCGCACACCTGGCCGCTGCAGATCCTACGCGCCTACTACCTTTCGGGGGTCGAGGGCACCCTGAACGCCGGGGACGGCAAGGAGCGAAAGCCGGCGGACGAATCCAAGACCGCCCCGGGCAGCAGCTCCAGCGCCGTCGCCCTCCAGCGGGCGGAGGGCGAGCACCAGATCGACTATGTCGCCCGTCTCGGGCGCATCCTGTCCCAGCGGATCGACGAGCGAAACGTGCAGCCCGCCGATCATGGAAAATTGGTCGCGATCGGGGTGCTGGGGGCGGATGTCTACGACAAGCTCCTCCTCATCCAGGCCCTGAGGCCCCTCTTCAAGGATGCGATCTTCTTCACCGACACCCTGGATGCGCGCTTCATGGACCCGGTGAAGGCCATTCCGTTCACGCGGAACCTGGTGATTTCCACCTCATTCGGCTTCGATCTATTCCGGAACTTCCAGGTTGGCGCTCCGCCGTTCCGGAGCTCGGAGCAGACGGGCGCGTTCCTCGCCGTCCAGGCGGCCCTGACCGGGGGCGCCGTCAGCCTGAACAACGTCATCTCGCAGCTGAGGCCCCTGCGCTTTGAGATTGGGCGGACCTATCCCGTCTCCCTGAATATCCCCGGCGAGCCGCGTCCGCAGGATGACAAGTCGGACCTCACGGGGACCGTGGACCGGTTCGACGGGCTGCTGCATCCCCCGCAGGAGGACTTCCTCCCCGGTGTTGCCCGGATTGGGGCGCTTTACCTCTGGCCCGGAATCTTTGCCGCGATCTGCCTCGGCCTTCTCGGCGTCACGATCATGTTCGTGCTGAGCGGGCACATCCCGTCGATCAATTGGCGCCGCCCCCGGCCCTGGTCAATCGCACTGGCATCGGTTGGCTCACTGGCGGCGCTGGGGTTGCTCTGCCGTCACTACGACGGCATTGAGCCGGCGACATGGATCCAGGGCGTGGGCATCTGGCCGTCCGAGGTCGTGAGATTCGTGGCGTTTGCAACCGGCCTCGGCAGCCTCCTTGCGTGCCACTCAAGCGTGCGCAAGTCCCGAATCCGGCTGGCTTCGGAGTTCGGAATCAAGCCCCCCGACAAGATGCCGAAGGACCGGACGAGATTCCCGCGGAGATTCTGGACGGCCATTGTCCAAGGTCCGCAGGACCCCGGCGAATATGTGTGCACGTACCGGGAAGCCGCGGCAAAGTACCATTGGCCGGCAGCCACGACCGGCGACAACGTGTGGCCGGAATCCCCGCAGTCGCCGCCGCCGTCCGGGACGGGTGGACCGGCGGCAGGAGGGCAGGTCGCCGCGGAGAAATTCGTCATCATGGAGGCCCTCTGGAGCAACGCGTGCCAGCGCTCGACCGTGCTCGGGCGCAATGCGCGCACGGCGGCCGTGACCCTCTTCTTCGTCGTGGGACTGGTCTTTCTCGCCCTGGCGACCCGCTTCCCGTCGGTACCCCATCGCGGTG
>CAZNNO010000063.1:0-20052 GCA_964574435.1 uncultured Opitutaceae bacterium | reverse complement strand
GCGGCGGCGGCGGCGGCGGTCGTGGCTTCGGCGGCGGCGGTGGCGGCGGCGGTCGCAGCGACCGCGGCGAGCGCCGTTACTAAGACCGTCTCACACACGAGATTTTGCAAAGGATGGAGAGCCCTCGCGGGCCTCCATCCTTTTTTTGCGATGGCTTCAACGGCGATTGACAGACACCTGGCCGCCCTGCGCCGGTGCAACCTCTGCGCGCGGATGCACAAGCCGGTGGTCGTCGGCCGGCCGGTGATGAGCCCGATCATGCTCGTCGGCCAGGCGCCGGGCGACAAGGAGCCGCTCCTTGGCCGCCCCTTCGCATGGACGGCCGGCAAGACCCTCTTCAAGTGGTTCCTGGGGGGGCTTGGCTGGAATGAGGACGAGGTGCGCGACCGGGTCTACTTTGCCGCCGTGTGCCGCTGCTTTCCCGGGAAGCTGCCCAAGGGCGGCGACCGGGTGCCTGCGCCCGGCGAGATCGAAGCCTGCGGCCGCTGGCTCGAAAGGGAATTTGAGCTTCTCCGCACGTCGCTCGTGATACCCGTCGGCAAGCTCGCTATAGGCCGGTTCCTGGGGCCCGCACCCCTTCAGGCTGTCGTGGGAAGGAAATTTCGGGTCAGCTTGGCGGGACGCGAGGCCGACTGCATCCCCCTGCCGCATCCATCCGGAGCCTCCCCGTGGCACAGGATGGAGCCAGGAAAGACGCTGCTTGCCCGCGGCCTCGCGCTCGTTGCCGCCCATCCGGAGGTCGTCGCTCGTTCCTTGACGAAGGCGCCTGCCTTTGCACGTTAGACCGCCATGACCCCCACCCGGTATATCGTTATAGCGTGCGCGCTGGTCGCCGCGCCCGTCCTTCTTCACGCCCAGCGCGAGAAGCTTCCACCCGACGACCTGGACTACGTGGAAAAGAGGTGGCCGGACGCGAAGAAATCCAACACCGGGATCCGCTACGTGGTCGAGACGGAGGGGAAGGGGCCCGTGCTGATGCCGGGCGACCTGGTGAGCGTGAATTACGTGGGCTCCCTGCTCAATGGCAAGGTGTTCGACCAGTATCTCAACCGGGAGCATCCCTTCACATTCCGGGTGGATCGTGGGCTCGTCATAGAAGGGTGGGATCAGATCCTGCAGCTGATGAGACTGGGCGACAAATGGATCGTGATCATACCCCCGGAGCTCGGCTATGGACGGCGCGGATCCCCGCCCAAGATTGCCGGCGACACCACACTTGTCTTTGAAATCGAGATCCTGGGCATCAAACGCGAGAACTGATCACCTGGCCTGCTGGGCTGCCTTCATGTAGGTGAAGGTCGCCTTGAAATCGGCAACAGCCTGATCATGAGCAGCCGAAGGCAGGGTTCCCTGGGCCATCAGGTCGGCCGCGCGCTTGTCTATCCAGCGGTGCATGAAGTCTTTCTCATCGTCCGCCGCCAGTGTCTTGCTCTCCTTTGGGGCCGCCGGGTTCTTCTTGGACGAAAAGATGTGGCAGGCTGAGCTTGCGAGCAGCACTGCACAAAGGGCAAATGGAACGAGGCGTTTCATCGGGATTTGGGTGAGAATGGGTGCCGAAAGCTCCGACCGCCAGTGAAACTTTTTGTTTTCGTGTTTTGTCCAGTAAGTAGTTTTTGTGCGTACCAATGAGCGACGAGCCGCAACCGCTCCGCCTGAAGCCTCGCCCTCCGCCCGGGGGAGAGCCGCCGCCCCCCCCGCCTCCTCCCCCCCCGCCGGGTTCAGAGCAGGGCGAGGGGACCGCACGGCTTCGCCTGAAGCCCCGCCTGAACCTGCCGGAGGAGCCGCAGGCCAGGGCCGAACAGCCCGCGCCGCCGCCCGAGCCGTTCATACCGCCGCCTCCCCCGCCTTCCGCGGCGTATTCCAATCCCGTGCCGGTGCTTCCCGAGGACCCCGAGGCGGCGGAGGCCCCGAAGTTCAAGCTCAGACCCAAGGGCGCCGCTTCGCCCGCGGCGCGACCCCCTTCATTCGCGCCGCCTCCCCCGTCGTTTGCCGCACCGCCCCCGCCGCCGGCACCGTCGTTTGCCGCACCGCCCCCCCCCGATTTCGCGCCACCCGAGCCGGCATCGTTCACCGACCTGCCGCCGCCCCCTGCGCCGGCGCCCGCGGACGACCTTCACCTTCCACCGCCCCCGCCGCCGCCGCGCGGCCCGGGGACCCTGCCCCCCATGTCCGTGCTCTCCGCGCCACCGCCGCCTCCACCGGGCGGGGCTCCGGAACCGCCTGCGGCGCCGGGGGCGATCCCCCGCCTTTCGCTTGCCAAGCCCCAATCGCCGGGAAAGGGCCACGAAAAGCCGCCCGTTCCCCACAAAAGCGGCCTCAATATCAAGGTTGCCGCGGACGCGCCGACGAAGATCGGGGGCAAGCCGGTCGTCAAGCCCGCGAAGACCGGAGCAGTCCTCCGGAAGCGGGCGGCGCTCAGCCCGGTGATGAAGGCGGGTGTCGCGGTCGTCGTGGTTGCGATCGCGATCGGCGGGGTGTACAGCTACCGCATATTTTTCCCTGGCCCGAGCCCGGTCGTGTCGATCAAGGCGGCGCCGATTGTGAAGCCCGCGCCCACGAAGGACCTTGCCGCGGAGGATGAGGCGAAGAAGGCGGCGGAGGCCGCGAAGCTCGCGGAAAAGGCCCAGAACGTGGTCGCGAGCCATGCCGACGACGAGCAGGCGAAGATTGACGCGGCCGCGGCGCAGGTGCCCACGCCGACCCCGACCCCCGCAGCCGTGTCGGTCATGGCCCAGTCCCAGCTGACGTCCGACGTCAAGGTGAACAGCACCCGCATCGAGGCCGCGCCGGCCGCGAGCGCGGAGTTCCGAACGTTTGTCGCGAGCGCGAGCATAGGCGGCGTCTTCCAGGGAACCCCGTCGAGGGCCCTGATCAACGGAGTCATCGTTCGCGAGGGCCAGGTCGTTAGCGGCGCGCTCGGGATCGCCTTCGAGCGCATCGATGCCGACAAGAAGGTGATCTTTTTCAAGGACTCAACCGGCGCCGAGGTCTCCAAGGAGTACTGACGCCCCGCGTCACCAGGTCTCGACGGGCCCGCGCGGGACGGGGATGGATTCGCGGGCCAGCGACGCCGGCTCGGCCTCGGCTCCCTCCGGAACGGTGGGCATGGGGGCCGGGCGGTATTTCGGGAGAAGTTCGCCCGAAGGGTCGCAGAAGGCGGAGCGCCAGGAGACGTACTCCGCCAGCGCCGCCTCAAAGTCGGCCCGCGATGCGATTGAGAGGATGCGCCTCTTGAATTGCTTCGCTGGGCCGAAGCGCTTCGCGTACCAAGGCGCCACCTTCCGGAAGAGCCGCGACCCGCGCTCCTCGCCGTAGAATTCGCAGTACCTCCCGAAATGGCGCCTGAGGACGCGGATGCGCTCCTCGAAGCCCGGTTCGCGCGTGAGCTCTCCGGTCCGCAGGAAGTGCTCGGTCCTGCGGAATATCCACGGGTCGTAGAAGGCCCCCCTCCCGATGCTCACGCCGGCGCAGCCCGTCTGAGCGAGCATGTGCCGGGCGGCCTCCGGGGTCGTGACGTCCCCGTTTCCGATGACCGGGATCGAGCGGACGGCCTCCACGACCGCGCGTATCCCGCCGAGGCTGACGGCCCCGGTGAATCCCTGGGCGCGAGTGCGCCCGTGGACGAACACCGCGGCGACCCCGGCATCCTCGAGCGCCCGCGCCAGGTCGGGGGCCGTGATGTTCGCGGAGTCCCAGCCCAGGCGCATCTTGGCCGTCACCGGAATCCCGATCGCACCGATCATCCTTCCCACGAGGCCGGCGGTCCTCGAGAGCTCGGTCATCATCGCCGAGCCCCCGCCAATCTGCGTCACCTTCCTCACGGGACAGCCCATGTTGATGTCGACCGCCTGCGCTCCCAGGTCCTCGCACATGACGGCGGCGTCGCGCATTTCGTCGGGGTTGCTCCCGAAGAGCTGTATGGAGAGCGGCCGGTCCCCTGCGCACGACTCGACAAGCTTGAGCGCCGTCGGGTTGCGCTCGATCAGGGACCGGGCGTTCACCAGGTCCGTCGTCGCCCATCCGAGTCCGCCCAGCTCGCGCAGGGTCATCCGCATCGGGAGGTTCGTGTAGCCCGCAAGCGGCGATAGGAAGAGATTGGATGCAACCTCGATTTCTTGGATGCGCATGCCTGTGCACGCACGATGCGCCGCCCCGGCGCGTCCGCAACCGGCAATTGGCCTGGGGGAGGCCTGTCAGCCGCCGGCGAGCCTGCGCGAGAGGCGGTTGTGGCGCTCGAGCAGGGGCGGCAGCTCGATGGAGGTCAGGCGGCCGTGCTCGACGACAACCCGGCCGTCTATGACGACCCAGGACGATTGCGGGGGCGCGCAGAAAACGAGCGACGCCACAGGGTCGTGGAGCCCGCCCGCGGTCGAGACGCCGCGAAGGTCGAAGGCCGCGAAATCCGCCGCCATCCCCGGGGCGAGCGCCCCGATGTCGTCGCGGCCCAGGACCCGGGCTCCCCCGATCGTCGCCAGCTCAAGCGCCTGGCGCGCGGTCATGGCGGAAGGCCCCAGGCCCACGCGCTGGAGCAGCATCGCCTGGCGGGCCTCGCCTATCATGCTGCCCGCGTCGTTTGAGGCGGAGCCGTCGACGCCGAGCCCCACGGGGACGCCCTTCGCGACCATGCGGCACACCGGCGCCGTCCCGGAGCCGAGGCGCATGTTCGAGCACGGGCAGTGCGCGACCCCCGTGCCGGTCCTCGCGAAGAGGTCGATCCCCGCGTCGTCCAGCTTGACGCAGTGCGCGTGCCACACATCGGGACCCACCCATCCGAGCCCCTCGGCGTACTGCGCCGGTGTCGCCCCGAACATCTCGCGGGTGTAGGCGACGTCGTTGTCGTTCTCGGCCAGGTGGGTGTGAAGGAACACCCCGAGCGAGCGAGCGAGGCTGGCCGACTCGCGCATGAGGTCCCTGCTCACCGAGAACGGCGAGCAGGGCGCGACACCGATCCTCAGCATCGCGAAACGCCTCGGATCATGGTGCGCCTCGATCACGCGCTGCGTGTCCGCGAGGATGGCGGCCTCGTCCTCCACAAGGCCGTCCGGGGGCAATCCGCCCTGGCTCCTTCCGACGCTCATGCTGCCGCGGGTTGCGTGGAACCGGATGCCGATCTCCGCCGCCGCCTGAATGCTGTCCTCAAGCCGGCAGCCGTTGGGGTACAGGTACAGGTGGTCGCTGGATGTCGTGCAGCCGGAGAGGACGAGCTCGGCCATGGCCGTCAGCGACGAGACGCGCAGCATCTCGGGCGTGAGTCGGGACCAGATCGGGTAAAGCGCGCCAAGCCAGCCAAACAGCTCGGAATCCTGCGCCGCGGGAATGGCCCGGGTCAGGCTCTGGAACATGTGGTGGTGGGTGTTGACGAGCCCGGGAACGACCGCGTGGCCGGCGAGCTCGAGAACCCGGTCCGCCGTCTCGGGGAGCTCGGAGGTCGCGCCGACCGCAGTGATCCGGTTGCCCTCCGCATACAGGCCACCCCCCCGGATCTCCCTGCGCCGCCCGTCCATGGTGACGAGGACGTCGGCGTTGCGGACGAGGAGCGTCCGTTCCCTGGCCCCCGTCCGGGTCATCGCGAGCGCACAGCGGCCCTCATCCGCTCGAGACCCCTGGCCAGCGTGGCCCTTGGGCACCCGAAGTTGATGCGCACGTGGCTGCCGGGGGCAGCGCCGAACGCGACGCCGTCGCTCAGGCCGACCCCGGCCTCCTCAAAATGCTTCACGGGATTGGGCAGGCCGAGCTCCTTTACGTTCAGCCATGCGAGGTAGGTCGCCTCGATGGGCGCCTCGATCCTGACACCGGGAATGTCGCTCGAGATGTAGCCCTCGAGGAAATCGCGATTCCCGCGAAGGTAGCCCAGGAGCTCCTGGCGCCACGGCTCGCCGTCGCGGTATGCCGCCTCGCATGCGACGAACCCGAAGATATTCACCTCCGCGACAATTCCCGCCGTCGCCCTGACAAACGTGGACCTGAGGTAGGGGTCCGGGATGATGGCGAACGACGCCCCGAGGCCCGGGACGTTGAACGTCTTGCTCGGTGCCATCATGGTCACCGTCCGCGCCGCCGCGCCGGGAGCCGCCACCACCAGGGGCCTGTGCCTGGCGCCGGGCTCGAGGAGGAGGTCGCAGTGGATCTCGTCCGAGCAGAGCACGAGGCCGTGGCGCGCGCAGAATTCGGCAACCCTGGCGAGCTCGTCCTGGGCCCAGGCGCGAGCGACCGGGTTGTGAGGGTGGCAGAGCAGGAAGATCTTCGTGCGCGGCGTCACGGCGCGCTCCAGGGCGTCCCAGTCCATCTCCCAGCGGCGGGCGACGGCATTGAGCGCGAGCGGAATGCTCCTCGGAACCCTCCCGGAGTTCCTCGGGGCAGTCGTGAACGGGGGGTAGATGGGGGACAGGCTCAGGACCTCGTCCCCCGCCTCGGCGAAAGCGCGGGTCGCGACATTCAGGCCGCAGACGAGCCCGGGGAGCCAGACGATCCACGACGGGTCGACCCGCCAGCCGTACCGCGACGCGAGCGCTCCGACGACTGTGTCCACGGTCGACCGCACGGGCCTCGCGTAGCCGAATATCCCGTGGGACGCGCGGAGGCGGATCGCCTCGACGATGGCCGGCGCCACCTCGAAGTCCATGTCGGCAACCCACATGGGAAGCACGTCGCGCCCCGCGTACTTCTGCCACTTCTGGGAGTCCGTGCCGCCGCGTTCCGGCGGCGTGTCGAAGTTGAACGTCATTGGGGCGCCGAGAGAACCATATCGACCGGCGGATTCCGAACGTTTTCTGAGGCCAGCGCCCCGCGGAGCCCCCCGGTCAGGCGGGTTCGAACAGGGGCACGATCCGCATTTCCGGCACGGTCACGAGACCTTTGTCGGTGATCCGGATCTCGGGGATCACGGAGAGTGGAATGAGGTTGAAGCCCATGTAGGGAAGGGTGCAGCCGGCCGCCTTCCATGCGCGCTTCAGCGCCGTCGTCGACCTCGCGACCTCGGCTGCGCGCCTGTCGGACATGAGTCCCGCGACAGGCAGCGCGACGCTGGCGACCACCCGGCCCCGCCTCACGACGCACACGCCGCCGCGCATGCGCTTGATCTCGGAGAGCGCCCTGCGCATGTCGGATTCCTCCCTGCCCGCCAGGATGATGTTGTGCGCGTCGTGACCGACCGAGCTGGCGACCGCGCCCCCGCGGATTCCAAAGTCCCGCAGGAGCCCGTGCGCCACCGCGCCCGAGCGGCCGTGGCGCTCGACGACCGTCACGAAGCACAGCCGGTTGCGCGACAGCAGACGCGCCCATCCCTCGCCGGCGCGCGGCGCCAGCGGCACCCGGTCGTGAAAGAGGATGATCCCGGGAAGAGTGGTCCTGATCACGTTGGCGACGACCGGGCGCCTGGGCAGCGCCGGCAGGAGCCTGAGCCTCCCCGGGAGCTTCACCGTGGCGTATGCGGCCCGCGGATACCGGTACCTGCGGGTGAGCGCCTTCTCGAGCACCGGGGTGATCCTGCGGTCCTTGACGACGAGCTCGCCCCCGTACCACGTGCACCGCGGCTTGAGCGAGTCGTCGAGCAGCACGATGTCCGCCCGCCGCGCCGGGGCCAGCCCCCCGATCTCCCCGTCCATCCCAAAGCGCGTGGCCGGGTGGAGCGAGCCCATGCTCCAGGCGGCGGCCGGCTTCAATCCCGCCTTCACCGCGGAGCGCGCCACCCAGTCGAGGCCGAAGATGAACAGGTCGTCGGCATCGCGGTCGTCGGTGCAGATGCAGACCCTCTTCGGGTCCGCGCCGAGCTCGGTGACGGCCCTGATGGCCTGGGGGAGGGAGTTCCACGGGGTCGTTGGAGGGCCGCCGCGCAGGAAGACCCAGACGCCGCACTCCAGGAAGTCATCCGCGATGTCCCGGTCGATAGCCTCGTGGGTGTCCGTGATGCCCGAGGCGGCGCCTGCGGCCACGAACTCCCGGCCGTAGATGTGTCCGGAGACGGGCAGGCCGCGCCTGAGCGCCTCGCCGAGGACGGCATGGCTTCTGCGGTCACCGAGGGCCACCTTCACGTAGTCCATCTTCTCGCCGAGGGCCACCGCCTCCGGCCAGCGGTCGAAGATGCGCCCTATCTTGGCGGGCGTCAGGTCGCCCCCGGCCGTCTCGAACCGCGGCCCCGCCGCCGGGACCGTGCTGGGCACGGTGAGGAAGATCGAGAGCGGAGCCTGGCGCGCGTCCTCGAGCATCCACTCGACGCCCCTTGCGTCGCAGACATTCCCGATCTCGTGGCTGTCGCAGAAGATCGTCGTCGTCCCGTTCAGCAGGGCGGGCTCGGCATAGGCGCACGCGGTCATCATCGAGCTCTCGATGTGGATGTGGGGATCCACAAGCCCCGGGGCCAGGATCCCGCCCCGGGCGTCAAAGCGGCGCACCGGCGAGCCCCTCGGGGGCCTGCACGCCCCGGCGGGCCTGACGGCCGCTATTCGGCCGCACCGGACCCAGACCTCGCGCCCCTCGTGGATCCTCTCGGTGTAGGTCGAGAGGATCCTGGCGCCCGTGATCACCAGGTCCGGAAGCTCGCGGCCCATTGCGACCGCGGCCAGCGTGCGTGTTACCTTGTGGAGGGGCGGGACGGAGAATCGGGTGATGGTCATTTTAGCGAGATTTCTGCGCCATCCGGCCGTCAGCCGCCGGAGACGGTGCCATTCTATAAATCCGCGCCCACGAGCGAGGCGAGCCGATTGCGGTCCCGCGCCCGCTCCCGATGTCACCTCTTGAGCGGCCCTGGCGGGCCGGGATCCCTGCCATACGGGGCAAAGAACACCTGCGCCGCGAAGACGCGCTGGTCGCCGGGAAACACGCCGTGCGCCAGGCGGGCCGCGCATCCCAGGTACGCAAAATCCGGGTTGAGCAGGTTCGCGCGGTGGCCCGGTGAATTCATCCAGGCGTCCACGAGGAAGGCGGCGTATGACGCGTAGGTGTAGCCGCGGTCCGCCGCGGGGCCTGGGCGAACCGCTGGCATCATGAGGACGTTCTCCGCGACGCTCGACCCGCGGAGACCCTCGCGCGAAACGCGCTCGGTCACATCGTGCTCCCCCGGGATGGCGTTGTCGTGCTCCGCGTGTAGCAGGAGGGCCATGTACGTCGCCTGCTCGTCCGCCGCCGCGTCGAGGTGCGGATCAGCTTCAAGCGGTGGAACACCGTGGGCCAGGCGGGCGCGGTTCGTTTGCTCGAAGATGGCCCGGGAGAGCAGGGCGTGGTCAAAGCCCCCAAGGACCATTATCCTGTTGAAACGAGGCGCCGCCCCCGGGCGGGAATCCACGCCAGAGCAGCCCGCGAAGACTCCTGCAAGAAGCGCGATCAGGACTCCGGGGCACGGTCTCACGCCCGCAAGCCAAGCGCCCCCGTCCCGGGTCAGGCAAAGGTATTTCCGGAACTCCCGCTGGGTCTGGGCTAATCCAGCGCATCCGGTGTCACACAGTGGGAAAAAACGCCCATTTGGCAGGGGAGCCCGAAAGACAACCCATTGATGGGTGGCTTCTTGGACTTCGACCGGACCCGGCACCCGAAATGCATCTGTGGGGTCACTATGCGTTTTATCAAATACACAAACCCCAATGCGCAGAGCGTCGCGCCGTCCGCCCACTTCGGCGGTCGCTTCGACGCCGCGGGCATTGAAAACGAGATCGATTGGCTGTTCGGAACGGCGCTGACCGGCTTTGCCGGCTCGGCCCTGGGCGGGCAGTTCCCGGTCGACCTCTACGAGGACAAGGAAAACACGTACGTCAGGGCCGAGCTGCCCGGCGTCACCCGCGACGCGATCAGCGTCGAGATTGTCGACGGTTCTCTCTCGATCCAGGCCTCCCGCAAGGAGAAGTCAGGGGAGGGCGAGGGTGCAGTCTCATTCAGCCGGCTGGTCAGCATCCCGGACGAGGTTCAGGCCGAAAAGGTCACAGCCGCCTACGAGAACGGCATCCTCACCGTGACGCTTCCCCGCAAGGAGGAGGCCAAGCCGAAAAAGATCAGCGTGTCGGTCAACTGAGGCCTGCGCGAAACCAACGAAAGGAAAAACCATCATGTCTATTTTAAACGCACTCATTCCCACATTCAACGGCGGCCGCTCGGAGGCCGACGCCGTTCCGACCCGCAGGCCGCAATACCAGGTGGGGGAGACCGACACGGCCTACAACCTCACGGTCAACCTGCCAGGAGTCGCCAAGGAGGGCCTCGAGATCACCGACGAGAACGGCGAGCTGAGGATCACCGGCAAGCGGGCGCTCAAGCTGCCCGAAGGGTCGGTCGTCCTGCACCGCGAGTCCTCGGACACTTCGTACGAGCTTGTGCTGGCGCACGACAACACCGTCGACTCCGACAAGATAGGGGCGGAGCTGAAGGACGGCGTTCTGCACCTGACGCTGGCGAAGGCCGAATCGGCCAAGCCGCGGAAGATCTCCATCAGCTGACCCGCGTGCGCGGGAATCCGCGCCGGCAGGCCCGATTGCAAAGGCCCGGGGGCCCATTTGGGCTTCGGGCCTTTTTTTCCGCCCCAGCGGTCACCCTGGCCCCGCCCTCCCCGGAAGGAGGGAGGCCCCGGCCGCGAGGGCCAGGAGGGACCCAATTACCGCGAGCGACGCAGAAGGCGCGACCTTGTGCCAGGGCTCCGCGAGCATCTTGAGCCCGACGAAAATGAGGACGGCCGCAAGCCCGGCATGCAGGAAGCGGAGCCTGCCCACGGCCCCCTTCACCACGAAGAAAAGGGCGCGAAGGCCAAGGATCGCGAAGAGGTTGGATGAGACCGCGATGAGCGTGTCGTGGGTGACGGCGATGACCGCCGGCAGCGAGTCGAGGGCGAAGACGAGGTCCGCCGACTCCAGGACGAAAAAGGCCGCGAGGCCCGCCGGCGCGCGCCGGGTCGCGAACCGGAACAGGGGCCCGGAGGGATCGACCACCGAGTGGCCCGGCCGCGCGAACGCGACGCGGGCTCCGGTCGCAAGGATCAGCGCTCCGAACAGCGGGATTATCCACGAATAGCGGGAGATTGCGCCGAGTCCTGCGACGAGGAGCAGCGAGCGGAGCGCGAACGCGCCGGCGACGCCCCAGAGGAGCAGCAGCCGCTCGCGGCGCGGGTCCAGGCCGAAGTGCTCGAAGACGAGCGCGAACACAAACACGTTGTCCACGCTCAGGCTGAGCTCGATCAGGTAGCCCGACAGATACTGCTGCGCGGGCCCCGGGCCGCGGCGCAGCCAGACAAGGGCGCCGAACGCGAGTCCAAGCCCCACGCAAAGCAGGGCGACCGCGGCGTCACGCGCGCGGAACGCCCTGCTTCCCTGCTCGGCTGCGGGTCGGGGGTCGGTGGACATCTTTCTCGAGCGGCCTTGCCTCGGCTTGACGTAGATGGCCCCGGCGGGTTTGGCAATGGAGACCAACGGCGGCGCCAGTCGCTGCCGATGTTCGCTCAGGCCCGAAGGGCCTGCTGCGGCGCATCCACGCCCTTTGCTGCGCCGTCGGCTCGGACTGGGGGTCGCTCCTGGCGGTTCGCGAGCGAGTCAATCCCGCGATCCCGTGCGCGTCCTGCGCCGGGGGCGTCTCGCCGGCGCACTCCGGAAAGGTGAGCGCGCACGGACCCGGCCGCGGCGCCTAGTCCAGCGTCTGGCGGTAGCGCTTCACGCCGATCGCCATCGCGACCGCGACAAAGAGCGCGAGCGGCCAGATCTCGGGGTAGACCTCGCCAAGCCCGTTTCCCTTGAGAAGGATGCCGCGCACGATCCTCAGGAAGTGGGTGAGGGGCAGGCAGGTGCCGACCCACTGGGCCCACTGCGGCATCCCGCGAAAGGGGAACATGAACCCCGAGAGCAGGATGGACGGAAGGAAGAAGAAGAACGCCATCTGGACCGCCTGCAGCTGGTTCTTCGCCAGCGTGGAGAAGGTGATTCCCATCGCGAGGTTCGCCGCTATGAAGAGCAGCGAGATGAGGTAGAGGAGCGCGATGCTGCCGACCATCGGGACGTCGAAAAGGAACTTCGCGGCGACGAGGATCAGGGAGACCTGGACGTATCCCACGGCGATGTAGGGCAGGATCTTGCCGACCATCACCTCGAAGGGCCGCACAGGCGTGGCGAGCAGGTTCTCCATGGTGCCGCGCTCGCGCTCCCGCGTGATCGCAAGGGCCGTTATGATAACCATCGTCATCGTGAGAACGACCCCCATGAGGCCGGGCACGACATTGAACTGGGTGATGTTCTCCGGGTTGTAGTGCGCGTGCACCTCGAAATTCACGGGCCCCGGGACGCCCCGCAGGCGGGCGAGGGGCCCCGTGAGGTCGCGGTCGACCGCGGAATCGGAGAGCGCGCGCAGGGCGGAGATGGCCGGCCCGGTCGCGGCAGGGTCCGTGGCGTCGGCCTCGACGAGCACGGTCGGCCGCTCGCCCCGCAGGACCTCGCGGGTGAAGTCGTCCGGGATGTTGATCACGAACTGCACGTCGCCGAGCCTGAGAAGCCGGTCAACCTCCGCCTCGGAGTCGGTAATCCGCACAACGTCAAAGTACCCGCTGTTGCGCATCTCCGCGATCAGCGTGCGCGCGAACGGCCCCTGGTCCGCAAGGCGAAGCGCCGTAGGCAGGTGCTTCGGGTCCGAGTTGATCGCGTACCCGAAGAGCGTCAGCTGGAGGAGGGGAATGCCCACCATCATGACGAAGGTGACGCGGTCCCTCCTCATCTGGATGAACTCCTTCATCACGATGGCCCAGAGGCGGTGGAATGTGAATCGGTGCATGGCGCCGCCTCAGCCGTAGTTGTCCTTTGCCCGGTCCATGAGGCTGATGAACACGTCCTCCAACCCCGACTCTATGCGCGTGAACTCCTGGCCGGGACCGCACAGTCTGGAAAGCGTCGCCCCGAGCGACGCCGCGTCGCCCCCGCTCACGTGGATCGTGCTTCCAAAGGGCACGACCTGCTCGACCCCCGGCTGCCCGCGCAGCGCGTCGGCAAGCGCGCCGACGCGCGGGCCTGCGATGGACCAGGTGGCGAGGCTCGCGGACCTGACGACCTCGTCGACCGTGCCGCGGACGAGGATGTTGCCGTAGGCCAGGCAGGCAATGCGGTGGCAGCGCTCGGCCTCGTCCATGTAGTGGGTCGTGACGAGAACCGTGATTCCCTCGGACGACAGCCCGTGGATCGCGTCCCAGAACCCGCGCCTTGCCTTGGGGTCCACGCCCGCCGTCGGCTCGTCGAGGAGGAGCAGCTGCGGCCTGTGGATGAGGCAGGCCGCGAGCGCCAGCCTCTGCTTCCACCCGCCCGACAGCTCCCCGGCAAGCTGGCTGCCCCGGTTCTGGAGCCCGAGCTGCCTCAGGCTCCCCTCCACGACGTTCGCCCGGTCGGGCACCGCATAGATCCGCGCGATGAAGTCGAGGTTCTCCCGGATGCTCAGGTCCTCGTAGTAGCTGAAGCGCTGGGTCATGTAGCCCACCTCGCGCTTGATAAGGGCCTGTTCCCTCAGGATGTCGTGGCCGAGGCAGGTGCCGGTCCCGCCGTCCGGCGTGAGCAGGCCGCACAGCATCCGGATGAACGTCGTCTTGCCGCTTCCGTTGGGCCCGAGGAATCCGTAGATCTCCCCGCGCCGGACATGCAGGTCGATCCCGTTGACAACCGTCTTCGCTCCGAAGCGCTTCGTGACGCCCGAGACGTCTATCACGAGCTCGCCGGCCGCGCTCATCTGGCAACCTGGCTAACGTCGACGGGCTGTCCTGGGTGCAGGTCGGCCGCGGCGCCAGGCGCAAACACGGCCTCCACCATGAAGACGAGCTTCGCGCGGTTGTCCTGGTTGTACAGCACCGGCGGCGTGTACTCGGGCTGGGGCGACAGGTAGCTCACGGTGGCCTGAAGCGGCGCGGGAAGGCCCTGGATCCCCACGCTGACGGGGTCGCCCGCCTTCAGCTGGGCGAAATCGGGCTCCGGGACGAAGAACCTCACCTTGATGTTGCCGGGCGGCAGGAGCGCGACCACCGGGCTTGCGGCGGTCACGAATTCGCCGGCGCGGTAAAGGGTGTCGTAGACGAGAGCGGCGGACGGCGCGGCCTGGGACTTCTGGTCCACCCCCCAACGGGCATGCGCCTCGGCATCGGCGGCGGCGCGGACGGCCGCCTCGGCGGCGGCCACGGCGTCGGGGCGGCCCCCAAGGCGCGCCGTTTCGAGCCTTGCCGAGGCCTCATCAACCGCTTGGCTGTCGGACTCGTGGGTGAGGCGGGCGCGGTCGTAGTCGCTCTCGGCTATCGCGCCCCCCTTGAAGAGCGCCTCCTGGCGGGCCAGGTCGAGCCTCGAGAGCTCGGCCGCGGCCCGCGCCTGGTCCAGGCGCGCAACGAGGGCTGCGATCTCCTCGGGCCTCGACCCCTTCCTCAGATCCTCGAGCTGGTCCCGCGCGGCCTGCAGCTGCTGGGACGCCTGGCGCAGCGCGTCGGCCTCGGCGCCCCGCTCAAGCTCGAAAAGCGGTGCGCCGGCATTCACGCGATCGCCCTTTGCCACCAGGAGCTTGTCCAATTGCCCCGCGAGCGGGGACGCCACGTAGACGAAGTCGCCCTCGAGGTAGCCCTGCCAGACCCTTGGGCTGCCCCGCGAGCAGCCGCCTGCCGCGAGGAGGGCAACCAGGGTTGAGAGAATGCCGAGCCGCGGGAGGCTGTAGTGCCTGGGGCTCATCGGGCCCAAAGGTGCCTTGGGCCCGCGATCCGAGCGGCCTCCGCGATGCGCAAGGGTTTGCCGCCAAATTGCTTGAGACAAGTTCCGTCCGGTCCCTTCGTATACAAAAACGCAGACATGCGCTGGAGGGCTATCATCACATTTAAAGGCAGTCCAGAAGAGACCATCAGGCCTGCAGGCCGGGCGCGGGCCCCTGTCCCCGCGGCTGGGCCCGCCGTTTTTCCCACCGGGCTCTTGGGCGTCACTTGACGATCCGCCGTGCGTCAGGCTATGCACTAGAGGCACTATGACGGGACGGTTTCACAAGAATCCCTGGATCCGGGCTGGCGCATCGGCGATCGCGCTTGCCGCATGGAGCGGCACCCTGCGTGGGGACCTTGCGTCGTCGTCCCCGTTCCTCCCTGCCGACGCCGATGCGTCCGGAGGCCCGGCCGGCCCGTCGGGCCCGATCGAGTTGCGGGGCGTCATGGCCACCGCGGAGGGCGCCTCCTACTGCATCTATGACACGGCCAAGAAGAAGGACATCTGGGTCGGGCTGAACGAGAAAGGGAACGCCTTTGTCGTGAAGTCGGCCGACCCCGCCTCGGACAGCGTGACCGTCGACTACCAGGGGCGCAGCCTGCACCTGACCCTGAGGACGGCGAAGGTGGCCTCCCTTGGGGCCGCCGGCGCGCCGGCGGGCGCCGCCGGGGGGAACGCCCGAAACCCGGCCTTCGTCAACCCGACGCCCGCGGACGAGCAGAGGCGGCTGGATGCCGTTGCGCAGGAGGTCCGCCGCCGGAGGCAGGAGCGCGAGAGGGCGGCCCAGGACGGCCAGACCCCGGGCGGGGTGCAGCCCTCCGCGCCCAACCGCTAGGCCAGAGCGCCCTCGGTGCGGAAATTACTGTGCACCCGTCCGGGCTCCACGTAACGTGGAACCCAAATGGGAGCTCCGCAGAAACCCGCCGGCACCGGACCCTCCAATGCGGAGCTGATTCGCCGGCTTTTCGGGCTGGCCTGGCGCTACCGGCTGCGCTGCCTGCAGGTGCTCGGGATCCAGCTGGTCCTGCTCACGATGGGCCTCTTCGGCCTGAGCTTCACGGGGATCGGGATAGACTACATCCGCCAGGTCGCCTCGCACGCGGCGCCGGTCAAGCCGGTGCATTTCCTGCATGCAAGCCTCCCGCAGGGCCTGTCCCCGATGGAGGTCCTCGTCATCCTGGGCGGGCTCATCCTGCTGCTCTCGTGCTGCCGTGCGGTCCTCAACTACGTCTACGCCGTCCGCGTGAACATCCTCGTCCAGCAGCACCTGGTCGTGGACCTGCGCGCCGAGATCTACGACAAGCTCCAGAGGCTGAGCTTCCGGTTCTTTGACGCCAACACGACCGGCTCCATCATCACGCGGGTGACGGGCGACGTGCAGTCGGTCAGGATGTTCGTCGACCAGGTCCTCATCCAGAGCGTCATCATGGTGATCTCGCTCACGGTCTACGCCGTCTACATGGCGAGCCTGAGCCCGGGGCTCACGTTCGCGTGCCTGGGGACGACCCCGGTCCTCTGGATTCTCTCGGCGCTCTTCTCCCGCAAGATCCAGCCGGAATACGCCGAGAACCGCTCGCTAGTTGAGAAGATGGTCCAGTACCTGGCCGAAAGCGTCCAGGGGATCGCGGTCGTGAAGGGATTCGGCCGCGAGGACGAGAACCGCGCGAAGTTCGAGGCGCTGAACCGGTCCGTCCTCACCCAGCAGTACGACATATTCTGGTGGGTGAGCCTCTTCTCGCCGACGGCGGGCTTCCTGACGCGGATTAACACGACGGTGCTCCTCGGCTACGGAGGCTGGCTCGTCGCCCAGGGGCGCCTGCCGCTCGGCGCCGGCCTCGTCGTGTTCGCTGGACTGCTCGACCAGTTCGCAGGCCAGGTCAACAACGTCGCCACGATCGTCAACTCGGTCCAGCAGTCGCTCATCGGGGCGAGGAGGGTTTTTGAGATCCTCGACGCCCCGATCGAGGTGCGCTCGCCTGCTGACGCGGTTCGCCGGCCCCGCTTCGACGGGGCCGTGCGCTTCGACGACGTCTCCTTTGAGTACGGCCGGCTGGACCCGGTGCTCCGGGACATAAGCCTCGAGATCAAGCCGGGGGAGTGCGTGGCGATCCTCGGCGCAACGGGATCGGGCAAGAGCGTGCTCATGAGCCTGATCCCGAGGTTCTACGACGTGACCCGGGGCCGGATATTGATCGACGGCGTCGACGTTCGCCGCCTGCACCTCGACGACCTGCGCCGAAACATCGGGACGGTCTTCCAGGAGAGCTTCCTCTTCTCAAACACGGTTGCGGCCAACATCGCCTTCGGCCACCCCGACGCTACGCAGGCGCAGATCGAGAAGGCCGCGCGGATAGCGGCGGCCCACGACTTCATCCTCCGGCTCCCCAAGGGATACGAGACGGTGCTCGGCGAGAGCGGCAACAGCCTCTCGGGAGGCCAGAGGCAGCGCCTCGCCATCGCGCGGGCCGTGCTGCTCGAGCCCGCGATCCTCCTGCTCGACGACCCGACGGCGGCGATAGACAGCGAGACGGAGCACGAGATCTTCGAGGCCCTTGACCGGGCGATAGCGGGCAGGACGACGTTAATCGTCGCCCACCGGCTGAGCACGCTGCGGCGGGCGGACCTGATCATCGTCCTTGAGGACGGCCGCATCGTGCAGCGCGGAACCCATGCCGACCTCATCCGGGTGCCCGGCCCGTACCTGCACGTGGCCAACCTTCAGCTGGTCGACAGCCGGGAGCTCCAGGAACCCATCGGGAGGGCCGGGCCATGACCGAGCAGGAGCGCGCGCGCAACCTCATCCTGGTGCACCGGGTGCGCGACGAGGACGATGACGAGGAGCAGTTCAAGCCGCTCGACTGGCGCCTCATCCGCAGGATGCTGACCTATGCCAGGCCGGTCCGGCGCAAGCTCCTGATCATGGTGGCGCTCACGGTCATCCGCTCCGCCCAGCTTCCGGCGCTGGTGCTTGTGACGGCGCTCGTCATCAAGGGCCCGATCGCGCACGGGGACCTTTCCGGGATCTTCTGGGGAACCGTCGGGTTCGTGGCGCTGGCCGTCGTGACGGACGCCATGTTCCATTTCAGGCAGCGCTACGCGCTCGAGATCGGGGAGACCGTCGTCAACGGGCTGCGGACGGAGATCTTCGCGAAGACGCAGAGGCAGCCGATGAGCTTTTTCCACCGGATGAAGCTCGGCCGGATCATCAGCAGGGTGACGAGCGACGTGGAGGCCGTGAGGGTCGGCATCCAGGACGTCGGGTTCGTGAGCGCGATCCAGTTCGGCCAGATGGTGTTCACCGGCTCGGTGCTGGCCTACAGCGACTGGAAGATGTTCATGGTCATCGTCTGCATGGCGCCGATCCTCTGGTCCGTTAACAAGCACTTCAGGATGAAGTTCAGCCGTCTCACGCGGGCCTCCCAGGAGAGCTTCAGCCGCGTCACGGCGACTCTCGCCGAATCCGTCAACGGGATAAGGGTGACCCAGGGCTTCGTCAGGCAGGACACCAACGCGGGGCTTTTCAGGAGCCTGCTCTCGGACCACTCCAGGTACAACGTCGCGATTGCGAGGACCTCCGCGGTGCTGGCGCCGATACTGGAGCTGAACAGCCAGTTCTTCGTGGCGACGCTCCTGATCGTCGGGGGCTGGCGCGTCTTCCATTCCAGCCTGCAGGCCGACGACCTGATCATGTTCTTCCTGCTGGCCAACATCTTCTTCTCCCCGATCACGATAATCGGCAACCAGTACAACCAGGGGCTTCTCGCCATGGCGGGGGCCGAGAGGATCTTTCGCCTGATCGACACCCCGCCCGACTGGGAGGACGCCCCCGGTGCGACGGCCCTCACGGACCCGAGGGGCGCGGGCGAAGGCGGGGGCGCAAGCACGACCGGAGCGCGGATTGAGTTCCGCGCTGTCTCATTCGGCTATGTTCCGTCAAGGCTTGTGCTGCACGACATAAACTTCACGGCGGAGCCCGGCCAGACGGTCGCCCTTGTCGGGCACACGGGCAGCGGGAAGACCTCGATCGTCAACCTCGCCTCCAAGTTCTACCTCCCGACCTCGGGCGAGATCCTTGTCGACGGCGCCGAGATCCGCTCGATCACCGGGCGCTCGCTCCACCGGCAGATGGGCATGGTGCACCAGCAGAACTTCCTCTTCAGCGGCTCGGTGCTTGAGAACATCCGCCTGAGCCGGCCCGACGCGAGCGAGGGGGACGTGCGCGAGGCCGCGGCGAGGCTCGGCTGCGCCGACGTGCTGGGCGAGTTGCAGGACGGCCTGGAGACGCAGGTGGGCGAGCGCGGGGCCGGCCTCTCGGTCGGCCAGCGCCAGCTCGTCTGCTTCATGCGCGCCCTGCTCGCCAACCCGAGGATCGTCATCCTCGACGAGGCGACGAGCTCGATCGACGCCGTGACGGAGGAGCGCCTGCAGCGCGCGCTGGCGACACTGCTGCGCGAGCGGACAAGCTTCGTCGTCGCGCACCGCCTGAGCACGATCCGCTCGGCCGACCTCGTGCTCGTGCTCGACCAGGGGCGCATCATCGAACGCGGGACGCATCCGGCCCTGCTGGAAAAGGGCGGCCATTACGCGGCCCTCTACCGGCAATTCGTGCAGGTCGACGACAGACGCCGGGCGGACGGCGTCGGGAATTGAAAGATTTTTCTCGGAAAAAGGCCCGTTTTCGCTCTAGAAAGGCATTGCTTTCACAGCAAAGCACCCTAAAACAAAAATCCATATGGCCAAAAAATCAGCTCGTAAACCAAACGCCGCGTTCATGAAACCGGTTACTCCCGATGGCGCACTTTCCGCCGTTGTCGGCTCCAAGCCGCTCCCCCGCACGGAGCTTACCAAGAAACTCTGGGATTACATCAAGAAGAACGGACTCCAGGACAAGAAGGACCGTAAGACGATCAACGCGGATGCGGCCCTCAAGGTCGTGTTTGGCGGCAAGTCCAAGGTCAGCATGTTCGAGATGACCAAGCTCGTCTCGGGCCACGTTTCCTAAGAGGGAAGCGTTTAGCATATTTGACGCCGCGGATGACCTCCGCGGCGTTTTTCATTGGCAGAAGCCGGGGCTAGAGGCCAAGCGCGGCCTCGATCTGCCTGCAGGACGTCTTGATGATCTCCAGGCGCGCGTGCCGCTTGTTGTTCGCGGCGACGAGGTGCCACGGGGCATGGTGCGTGCTCGTCAGGGCGAGCATGTCGCCGACGGCGATCTCATAGGACGCCCATTTGCGCCGGTTGCGCCAGTCCTCCGCGTTCATCTTGTGCCGCTTGTAGAGCGTGGCCTCGCGGTCGCGGAAGCGGCTAAGCTGCTCGTCCTTGGCGATGTGGAGCCAGAACTTGAGGACGATGACCCCGTGCTCGGCGAGCTCCAGCTCGAACTCGT
>CAZNNO010000062.1:0-20582 GCA_964574435.1 uncultured Opitutaceae bacterium | reverse complement strand
AAAGTGTTACCCAATTACCCGCTAAAGTGTGCCTATAATTAGGTTGGTAGCACAGCTGATCGTGAGCGCAGCCTCCGGTGATCAGAACGCCAAGGACAAGGACAGCGAGACGTTTCAGAACCTGCTCCCCTCGAACCATGGACTCTACGGCATGATGGATCTTTCGAGCCTCCAGAACATCGTGGACTACCGCCTCAACTTAACGGCAAAGCCGAGCTCCGCGACCAGTCTGGCCCTTGACGTCCATCAGCAGTACCTCGAGACAACGAACGATTACTGGTACAATGTCGCCGGCGTCCCCAGGAATTCGGCTGGGGCCGCCGCCGGAAGTGGAAAGGGATTCGGAATCAATCCGAATTACAGCTCTGACCTGGGACAGGAAGTCGACGTCATCGGGGGATGGACTGTGCACCGCGGACTGCTCCTCGAAGCCGGGCTCGGGCACTTCTTCAGGGGGGATTACGTCAAGGAGTCGCTACGCGTTGTCGGGTCGAAGGACGCCGACTACCTGTACGTGCAGGCGACAATCAACCTTTGATCGTGCGGGTGCGGCGCCGCATCAGCCGCGCCACGCTCCGCAAGGGCAATCGCCGACGAGAACCTATTGCCCGCTGGTCTTCCTTCGGCACGTGCTCACTCCGAATGGAAGATAAGCGGGGTAGAAACCAAATAGGCCGGTGAGGAGCGGCACTGTTCCAGCAACGCCCCACCAGTTCTTGAAATAATGGGCTGCGAACAGTATGGCGCAGCCGAGGAGGATGCGAGCAATGCGATCTAGGATTCCAACATTTGTCCTCACGGTGTGGGTATCGACTTAGTCTGCGCAGGCATAGAGGGCTGGCGGATGGGCAACCTCGCGCCGCGCCACGCCGCAAGGCCGCCGAGGTTGGCGACGCGGAAACCCTCGCCGGACAGAATGGTTGCCGCGGATCCGGAGCGACCGCCGGAGAGACAATAAAGGATCAGTTCCCGTTCACGATGCTGTGGCAGGAAGGAGGCCCACTTCTCTCGTCTTCCCTTGAGGTCGCTTAACGGGAGTAGATGGGCCGGCGCAGCGACGCCGTACTCCCACTCACTCGGTTCGCGCACGTCGACCAGGACGGCCTTGTCCTCGGAAATGAGCTGGGCAGCCTCCCGCGCGGTGACATTGCGTGCCCCGGGCTCGTTTGGATTGAGGGTGGCAATTGGGCGGTGGAGCAGTTTCATTGTTATTTAAGGGTGAATTGGCGAAGGGCTGTGCCTCTCACGGCTTTCCTTTGCGGGCGGCCGCGCCGGTGAATGGTTTCTTGTGATCGAATTCCCGTTTGAAGGGTCACTTCCGACCACCCCAGCGGATTCTTCCTGCGTCATCCAGCCATCCAAGCCGTCGCAGGATAATTCCTGGTGGGCAGAAGGTTGTGAAGGCGGACCGGATTAGGTTGACGCCGATGAAGGCGGGAAGCAGGAGCCACCAGGGGTTGACAAGGCATGCCAGCGCGATGCCCAAGAGGACGAGGGTGCCGGCAATTAGGCGTATCAACGAGTCGATCGTCATGGTTAAAGATTCCATCTATGAGCATATATGTATATACGTGATCCGAAGTCGAGACCCTTTTTCCTGTTGTCTATGGCGAAGCGCGCGAATCTTTCTCAGGAGGCAATCGAGCTCATATCGCGGCGCTTCGCGGTTCTCTCCGAACCGGTGCGACTGCGGCTCATTCACGTGCTTTTTTACGGAGAGAAGAACGTGAACGCGCTCGTGCAGGAGGTTGGCGGCACGCAGGCGAACATCTCGCGCCACCTGCAGGTCTTGACCCACTCCAACGTCTTGGCACGGCGGAAGGAGGGTCTTCAGGTGTTCTATTCGATTGCCGACCCGTCGATCGTTAAGCTGTGTGAATTCGTCTGCGGGAGCCAGGAGAAACAGCTCGCCAGGCCGGTGTGTTCTCTCCTGGACTAGGTCGCTAGCCCTTGGGGAATCGGGCCGGGCACTCCCTTCTTTATCGCCGCAGCCAATATGGACTCGGTCGCTGTCGCACCCACGCGCGTCACGCCAAGCGCGCGCACCCGCAGAAGGTCTTCGAGCGTGCGAACCCCGCCGGCTGCCTTTATCTGCACTTTCGCGCCGCTGTGACGGCGCATGAGGCGCAGATGGTCGTCTGTGGCGCCCTTGTAATTGTAATCACCGCTTGCCTGCTTCACAAAGCCGTAGCCGGTCGACGTCTTCACGAAGGCGACTCCGGCTTCCGTGCAAATCTCGCACAGGCGCGCGATTTGATCGTCCTGCAGGTAGTCGTTTTCAAAGATGACCTTGAGAATCGCGCCCAATTTCACGCAGGCGTCGTTGACCGCCCTGATCTCCGTTGAGACGTAGGCCCAGTCGCCACCCAGCACCTTGCCAATGTTGACGACCACGTCGATCTCGGTGGCGCCCTCGGAGATCGCCAGCTCCGATTCCGAAACCTTCACTGAGGTGTGGCTGTTGCCATGGGGAAATCCCGCCACAGCGCAAATGCCAACTCCAGAGCCGGTCAGCGCCCGGACAGCCTGGGGCACGGAGTAGGGCTTGACGCAGGCCGTGGCGCAACCGCAGCGGCGTGCAATCGCGAGGCCCGAGGCAAGCTGCCCGTCATCCATCGTAGGATGCAGCAGCGAATGGTCGATCATCCGGGCCAGGTCGGTCACAGTGGGGGTGTCGGAGGTTGGGATCATGGTTTCGGTTCTGGAAAATCTTGGGACCTTGGCGGCTCCACTTAGGCTATCCTGGCGGGTTCTTTTGCCGAGGGTGAGCGAAATGCAAAACCCGATGCGCCCGGACAGACGCCTGGAGAAGGCTCGAACCAAGAAGTCATTGCGCTGCAATAATGGACAGGCTTCGGCGTGCCGGGCCAGACAATCCCGCTTCCACCTGCCGGGAGAGAAGGCCCTGGAGCCACACGGTCGAGCTTGGCCGGTAGCATGCAGTGCCCGCGCACTGGCAGCTCATGGGATCATTCGCCAGATGCCGTGAATCACGAGGCCAGCATTGGCAAAAATAAGTCGGGGCCAGAAACGCCGGTCATCTGGAAGAAGGATGCTGAAGGCGAAAGTCATGGGCAGCAGGGCACGGGACGCTGCCCAGTATCCCTCCCAGACCCCGTCACCCAGTACCCAGAGCAGGAGCGCAAAACCAGCGCCCACGCGCCACCACGGCTCGGACCACCTCGGCCGCAAAAGGACGTGGACGGATTGGAAGCCGAGACCCAAAGCCCCGATCAGGCCAAAAATCTGCCGGGAGCTGAAGTCGCCGCTCTCGAGGTGCGCCGCGCACTGCGCGCAATGCCGGACAAAAGCCACAGCCGGCCAGGCGAAGTTGTTCGATCCGAGCAAACCGTCCGGCGATAACTTCCGGGCCAGCCATCCCGTCCACAGGACGAGGGGCAGGACCGCACAGGAGCAGCGGGCTGCTCCTAGAATCCAAGCTCGCTTACCCTGCGTCCGAGCCGGCCAAAGCGCGGCCCCGCCAAGGAGCGAGGTCTCGCGGGTCAGCCCAGCGACTGCAAAGGCGCCCGTTGCCAGCCAGGGTCTACCCTTGGCCAAGGCCGCCACCGCTAGGGCCAGTAGGAGAATCGCTGGAAGGTCGGTCAATGACAGGCGAATGCTGTCCAGCGCGCCTACGGTCATCATGCACGAAAACCAGATGGCGGCGGACCGGGCGCCCGAAGCCGGGCGCAGTTCACGCCATACAAGCCAGGAAAGAGCCAGCCAGACTGCCACGTTCTGAAGCGCATAGGCCTGCAGGACACGCCAAGGGTTTCCGGCGCCGAACACATGGGCGGTCCAGGAGAGAAGGATGCGGCGGGAGCGGTAGGCCGGATTGTCCAGTGCGTCTCGAATCTTGGGGCCTCGGGGGTCGGGCGCGACCGCCAGCTGCGCGCCGAACTGGCCGTCATAGCCTGTCCCCGGGTCCCTGGCGATCGGCAGAGCCCTCAGGACGGGCAGGCGGTGTTCAAATTTCGGACCGCCAAAGGAAAGCAGCGACGTGAAGCCTGTGCGCGCATCCCATCGAGCAGCCACCATGCCGAGGACAAAGACAATCGCGGTCGCAACGGGCAGCCAGCGGCTCGCTGACCTACGGGAGGCGCCGTGACCCTTGGAACCCCCTGGATCCGGCGTCGGCCGGCTTGCGGGCATATTCGTCAATTTAGGAAGGCACAGATTTTAAGTCAGCTTTCACTCGATTCGAGGGTACCCAAATCATGGCACGAATCGGTACCGAGCCTATTCAAATCTGATGCCGTCTCGGATGTTTTGAACTGACGGGGGTGCAACTTTGCGTCATCATCCCTCAATGCAAATCCGACGGCCCCAGATCGAGCCCCGCTTGCGGATTCCATCGGGAATAGCCCTCGGGTTTGGACCAGGCAAGGCCGAGCTGCTTCGGCATATTTTCAAGACCAGGTCGATTACCCGGTCGGCGGCCCTTATGGGGATGTCTTACAACCGGGCGTGGAAGCTGGTGCGCGACATGAATCGGCAGTTTCGCGAACCCTTGGTCGAGACGACACGGGGCGGAGCGACGGGTGGCGGAGCGTTGCTGACCTTGGAGGGCAAGGAGGTGCTGGAGCGTTACACCCGGATGGAGAATAATTGCAAAAGGGCGACCCGGGGGGACTGGGATGCCTTGCGCAGGAAGTTGCGAGGCTGAGCTGGAGGAATAGGAGGGCGTAGGCGAAGATCGCCTTTCGGGGCGACCGTGGAGAGGTTGCTTGAGCCACGCTGGGTTCGGAGCACTTAGGGTGCGCCAATGGGAAGGCGGGCGAGTCGAGCCGTAGCGATTCCATCCGGAAGGCTGCTTTGGAGTGCGGTATAGCCGTGACAATAGCGTTATATTTATCAAAAGATAACGAACCGCCTGACACCTTAATATGAAGATCATGTGCCTACGTGAGATTTGCCGCCGCATTCCGCCATTGTGCGCCCTAGTCGCCGCAACGGTAACAAGCACCAGGGCTTCCGCGCAGACGGAGGCGTCCGGCGACCCATTCACCACCTTTGTTGATGCCTGGACTGCCACGGTCCAGGCGGCACAGGCTTCGCAGCCGAGCTGGATCACGCCGCTTGCCACGACGACGCCTAGGCTCGAGCAGGAGTTTCGCTATGATCAGGATTTCGAGACACTGATTAAGGGAAAGGGCAATATAGACGTGTATGACGGAGGCAAAGGCGTTGAGTTTATACCGACCGAGCGGACGGAGGTACTAATAACGATGCCGCCCTACCAGGTGCGCACAGGCACAGAACCCTACTCTGGGTTGAACGATTGGCCGGGGATACTGGTCAAGTATAGGATTTTGAGCGGGAACGCAAAATCGGGCGACTATATCGTAACTGTATTTGCGCAATACGGCATTCCCACCGGCGCGCTTGTCTTAACGAACCACAACGATGTCTTCACTCCCACGCTTGCAGCCGGGAAGGGATTTGGGGATTTCGACATCCAGGCGACCATCGGCGAGGCTATTCCTATCCACGACAATTCCGATGCCGGCAGGTCGATTCCGACTAACATCACCGCGCAATATCACATCTCGCGGCTTCTTTGGCCTGAGGTCGAAATGAATCGCACAGACTGGATCGGAGGCGAAAGATCCGCCCGCACTCAGACTTATATCACTCCCGGTCTGATTGTCGGGCGGATAGTGCTCACTAGGCGCTCGAAGCTCATAGTTGGCTTGGGCTATCAGACGGCCGTATCCCGCGTTTATGGCCCGGGGCCGATCACGCCGACATTTAACCACAACTGGCTGCTCTCGGCACGGGTGACTTTTTGACGAACTGCCTGCGCGGCGAGCTCAGGGTATGCTTTCGCTGATGGGCCAGTGGCGCAGCGTCTGACTGTCTGGGGCGCTGCGGGTCCAGAGGGAGAGGAGTCCCCATCCCAATTAGGCTAATACCCCATAGGATTGGACGGTGGAAGCGCTCATAATAGGCAACGGCGTCACTTTGCCGCCAAAGCCAAATGAATTTCCAACCTCTCAACTATGCGAAGCTCGGTGGATTCATACTCTTGGGAATCGCGGCGCTGCTGCTTTCATCCTGCGTCGGGCTCTCCCCGCAGCAACAGGCTGACAATGCCGTTACCCGGCATGAGCAGCAGGCGGAGGGGATTCAGGACCCGATGAAGCAGCAATGATCTTCGACGCCTTCGCAATCCCGCGGGCGGGTTAAGCGCGGCATGGGCCACGGCTGGCGCGCACGTTCACCAGGTTCGCACCCCAAACAAGGGTGCGCCTTTGCTGAGGTCATTAATTCTGCTTGCGGACATTTCTTGGCAAATTTGGCTGAGCGGCACGTTATCCGCTTGCTCCCTAGGCTGTTGCACCCGGCTCGCTCGGTCCTGTGATCGGGAATTTCGGGAAATCAATCACAAGCCATTGGCATAAAGGAATTGACCCTGCATCAAACAATAACCCACATAAGCGGTTCTAACAAAGTTCCCTGTTCCGTGTTTCTGAGGCTGCAGAATTGCCTGTCGAAAAGGGACGCGGAGAAACGGTGCAATTAAGCAGGCAATATATGGCTATCCCAAAGAAGAAATCTGGAGAAAAGGCGCCGACGAGGCTCAAGGATCTCGCTCCCAAGAAGAGCCCGAAAGGCGGCGTTAAGGCCTACGATCAAAGCGGCCCGAGTAAGGGCGGCCCGAGTAAGGGCGGCCCGAGCAAGGGCGGACCAAGCAAGGGCGGACCGAGCAAGGGCGGGGGGTCCACCCCGCCCCCGCCCTCAGGGGACAACGGATGATGATTCGCCCCCGCAAGAAACAGATGGCTTTGCGTGGGTCGTAACGCCTGCTGGACGCTGCGGATCGTGCGGTTCCCGTTCTGGGCGAAACAGCAAGCATTCCTCCTTTTTGGGTAATCCGTCCCTGGTTCGATGTCCAATACCGGGGCGCCACCTGCCAATACCAACCCTAAGACCGGACGAGCGGTGCGATGGCAAAGACTCGCCGCGTCGCGAATTGCGGCGATCCTTGTTACGCTGGAAGCGCCGGCGAGCTGAAACGGGAATTATGCGCTCTACACCCGAGGAAAACCATGAGCTTTAATCTCACGCCTGTCGAATTGGGATCGATCAAGAGAACGAAGGTGCTTCCCGCCTACGACTTCATTGAACGGTGGGTTGGCCAAGGGCGTGCCTATTCAATCGAGGGCGGAGGCTACTGCGTCGTCGCGCCCAAGGAATGTTTGCCGTCGAACTTCATCATTGAGCTTGCGATCCCCAAGATCAAATCGCGGGACGTCCTGAAGGAGCTGATGCACAAGTTGACGGAAGTTTCTTGCGGGGCCATGTGGCTCGATACGGGAGACGCCGATGCCTTGGAGCTGGTCTGGCGCATGAACCTCCTGCTTAGGCCGCTCGCCCCGCTGTTCGCGTGGGATAAGGCAGCAAGGACCAAGCTGGACCTTGATGGGCTGGCGATATCACCCTTTGGCAAGAAAGAGGGCCGCAAGACGATTCAAATGCTCACATCCTTCCCGGCTGATAAGGGAGGCCTGACACGGGAGGAGGCGCTGGCCAAGATCTCGGAGGGATTGATTACGACGCTCTGGTATCGCCGAAGACATGTGGGTTCCGCGATATTGCAGCCCCAGCAGGGCAACTACGCCGCGCTGACGCTGGTATTGGAGCCCTCGTCGCGGGGCAAGGGATTCACGGCCCGATTTGGTACCCTCATCGGGAGGAAACTTGCCAAGGAAGGGAAGACCATGCTGGCGTCGATGCCGAATAATAACCTGGCGAGCTACAGGTCCTGTGTCACGGCGGGTATGAAGATCGTCAAGCGCGCCTTTGTCACAAGACTTGTCGGAGCCTAAGCTGGTCGCGACGACCCCGTGACAAATCGGAATCAAATCTTGTCAGCAAAGTGAATGGCCTTCGCGTCCTTGGCCAGCTGGCACCGAGGCGACTCGAGATCGCAAGCTAGCGCGATACGCAAACCGCCGGCCATGATCTCAAAGGTCCCCTTGCTCACGGCCAAGGAATCCCGGGCCGTGCGCGACCGCCTCGAGGAGATCAGGCCCCAGTGGATAGACCGGGATCCTTCCCATCCCGGCGAGGCGTTCACGCTGGGAGTCGCCTCCTACATCGACGCAGTCGACGACAAGCGCCGCACACGTGACTACTTCGGAAGAGTTGAGCATCATAATCGGCTGCTGCATGGACATTTTGCCGATCTTCTTGCGACACTGCGTCTGTCCCTCCAGGAGCACTTTGGGGCGCGTTTTTCCTATTCGACAAAGCTGGCGGTGCCAGGCTTTCACATATTCTTCGGCGCGGTGCTGATGAGAATGCAGAATCTTGCCCCGCACTTTGACAACCAGTACCTCAATCTGCCGATGGCAGTAGGCGCCGACCCGCGGTTTGCTCTTTCGTTCACCCTGCCGATCGCCCTGCCAAGATGCGGCGGCGGCCTCGACTACTGGAACGTAGACCGCGAGCGGTATCAGAGCGACCTCAGCAACGGGAAGATCGGATCGGCGGCGGATTATCCCCAGCTTTTCCGGCCGAAGACATTTCCCTACGAAGTTGGCAAGCTAGTGGTGCAGAACGGATTCTTCCTTCACAGGATTGCCGGGACCAAGGGGATCGTCGATTCGGATGAAAGGATAACGCTCCAGGGGCATGCGTTCAGGAAAGGCGGCACATACATCATGTATTGGTGACCGAACCGGCGGTCTCCGGCGCCCCGCTGCGGGATGAATTCGCCTCAGTGGTCAGCCGCATTAATCATGTTTCTGAAAGAGGTGTAAGTAGTTGATGGTTGGTTCAGGAACGATTGATTCGGCCGGATTAATGATGTTCATACGACATTGGCTTCGAAATTCATCCACACGATTAAAGATGTTTTCAGCGACGCTTGGCGACGGCTACAAGCTTATGGAAGACGCGTCAGTAACTCGCGATGCCTAGGGGCGGCTCTCGGCGCAAAGCTCGTCGAAAACTTGACGGACAAGTTTGGACGCTTGATCCGAGCATTGACTCGGAACACTGGACCGCTCCCTGAAAGCGGTAAACGAAGGCAAACGGTCTTCTTTCAAGAACATCTCTTTAGCTATCATTGCCCGCCGAAGCATTGCGTCTAAAGCTGTTTCAACGAGCCGACGAAGATAAGCTGCTCGTTCCAGATCTGTTTCGTGCGCGGAACTGCTTGGAACCCGAAAGCGACGCGGAGTTGATGATGACAGAAAACGGATATGAAGGCGACTGGAGGAATATCACTGAGAAAGCAGCGAGGATACCGGGTAAAGTTTCTGACAGGCTGGGCGCCTTGATCGCCGGGCATCAGTTTACAGTCGATATCTGCAAGTCAGAGCGGTTCGGGAGACGACTAAGACTGCTAGTTGATGACATTGGTTCGTGGCTGAGCGCCGAGAACGAGAGCCTTTTGAGTTTAGGTGATCACGAACCCGTCACCTACACGGGCGGCCGCGTAACAGCGTTGCTCAAAGCCGGCATTTGAGAGGGTTTGGCGCCACAGCATGCCTCATCGGTCCTATCAGAGGTTTTCTGCTTGCCGTCATAACTGTCATATGATGACTATGACAGTGTGTTACCCTTCTCAATCGATCTGAAGCCCGGTCTTCCGATTTCGGAACAGGTCGTTTTTGCTGTGAAGAAGGCGGTGATTAAGGGGCAACTGCGTCCTGGGTCTAGTTTCCCGTCAGTTCGGATCTTGAGCGAAGAGCTTAAGATCAATCGGAATACCGCCCACAGGGTGATCGCCGATTTGGTTCAAGAGGGCGTTCTCATTACCACACCAGCCGTAGGCAGCATCATTGCAAAGCTTGAGACTGGGGGATCCGGGGAGCGGGTGAAGCTCTTGTCTGCTGATCTGGAACGCCTCGCCGTCGAGGCTAAAAAGCTCGGTTTATCGCTTAGCGAGATCCAGATGGGCTTCGCGGAACAATGGAAAAGGTTGGGCGAATAATGAATCCTATGAATGCCATCGAAACCCGCGGTCTAAGCAGGACTTTTGGACGGAATGAGGCACTGCATAGCCTCGATATCCAGGTCCCTAATGGGAGCGTATTCGCCCTGCTGGGATCCAATGGTGCAGGGAAGACGACCACGATTAAGCTCCTGATGAACCGGATCTTTCCGACGTCGGGTAATGCGTCAGTGCTTGGGGTTAATTCCACAAAGCTCACTCCACGCCAATTCGAGAGGATCGGCTACGTTTCTGAATCCCAGCGCCTTCCTTCTTGGATGACGGTGCGCCAGGTCTTGGACTACTATAGACCGTTTTATCCGAGCTGGGACCGGAAACTCGAGTCGGAACTTCTCACCCGGTTTTCCCTCCCGGATAATGGTAGGCTGAGCGAACTCTCCCGCGGGATGAGAATGAAGGCAGCGCTGATTTCCGCGCTAGCCTACCGACCGAGCCTGCTGGTTTTAGACGAACCATTTAGCGGCCTTGACCCTCTCGTGCGGGACGAGTTCACCCGGGGCCTCCTTGCGGTGTCGTCGCTCGAAGAATGTACGATCTTCGTGTCCTCGCACGACATCGACGACATTGCACGAATGGTTGACCACGTTGCCTTGCTAGATGCCGGAAGAATCCGTCTCTGCGAGTCTGTGGAAATCCTTGCTGCTCGTTTCAGAAGTGTGGAAATATCCCGAGGCGCTCCCGGTGCTATTCCACCATCCGGCGCCTTAGATTGGGAGGTATCTGGTGAGCTCTCAAGATTCGTAGCGACCGACTACGCGGGAGAGAAAAGCGAAGCGGCATGGCTGGAATTGTATCCCGGTGCCGAGATTACCACTCGAGCCATGACTCTGCGCGAGATCGTCCTCACATCGATCAGGTCTGCGCGGCTCGATTCGAAAGGAACATTATGAAGCTTACGTGGAATATCTTTCGAAAGGATCTGGCGAGAATTTGGTTCCTTTGGCTCATCTGGGTGGCCCTGATTATCGCAGATATCATCTTGGGAGCTCGTATCTTGCAGGGCGACCAGGTTACTCGTGCGACCCAGTTTGAAACCGATGCGTATCGCGGGGCGACGTACGGGCTGTTTCTGATTCTCGGCTATATTCTCACGGCCTGGCTCGTGCAGTTGGATTGTCCGATGGATTCGGAGTCTGAGTGGATGACTCGCCCGATTTCGGGTCTCAGACTCTTTGCGGCAAAGTCCTTGGGCATTGTGCTGCTTATGTGGGCCCCGCCTCTCTTCATGGACGCTGTTTGGTGGCTCCGAAGTGGGTTGTTGCCCGGGCAAATGCTCGCGATGGGCTTCGCTACCCTAACCTTATGCGGAGGGATTACTCTGCCATCTTTCTTCTTTGCATCGCTCAGCAGGGATTGGGTGCGTTTCACCGTGATTACGTTGGGGGTGTGGGGCTTGGTATTGTTGTCTGAGTTCGCGGGCCTCAACTTCATCGAGTTTATCGGGGCCAACGTGGGAGGATTTCCGGCATCCCGGGTCTTCAGGCCCGACTTGGTTTGGATCCTGTTTGCTGCATTTGCGGCGGCGACATTCGTTCAATTCACCTACAAGAGAATTTGGCGTGCGAGCGGGATTGCTGTGATCGGTGTGCTCCTCGCCGCATTGGTCTCTCGGCGTTTTGAGATACCTAGTGAATTTAGCCAGCAAGTGTATGGGCACGTAGCTATCTCGATTCCTCCGGATGCCAAACCTCTGCCAGAAGGAATCCGGGTTACCGTAGAATACGCGCGAATGTTCAATGACCCCGGTGACGCCAAGTCCCGTAATGCGCGAAATTCGATTCCGTATCCGCTGACGGTCGGATTGTGCGTAGAGGGGACGCCGCCAGGGGAGATGTTCCGATACGAGATCTTTGACGGAGAATTAAAGGTCTCAGGCCGGCCTGGGTTTCATGAACAATGGTCGTCGTATCTATCGGGTAATTCCCCTGGTGAATTTCCAAGTGCAGTGCTTGGATTGAGGCCCAAACCACAAGAATTCTTCCCGCATCTTTCCCTCAGGCGATCGATCGCATCATTGGTGCTTGCCGGACCGTCTTCTCTTCACGGGAAAATCTATCTTAAGCGGATGACTGCATCGGTCGACGACAACCTGACTCCGACCGCTGGTTCGAGCAAGCGCATCTGGGGCTCAACGGTCGCGGTGGTGAGCACGCGGGTGTCCGGTAGTGATGACTCGGATTCGGTTCACAATCAGCCGTGGACGGTGGTGTCGTTGATCAATGTCGTCGGCCCATCGTACGCGGGGTGGAGTAATGGCGGCTCCGCCGTGCCCGCACTTGGAGCGTTTGTGTTTTGGAACCGGTCGCTCAATGAGGCGGCTTATGCACTGAACAGCATCCTCGCGATTGTCTCGGTTCAAGGCGTTCACCTGGAGCGCCAGTCGCTTACGGCCGTGATTCCCTTTGGTAAGAATGCCGACTCACGGGAGAAGGCAGAGAAGTGGGTCGCCGGATCAGAACTGGTTTGGGTGGTTTTTACGCCAAAGGAATATTACTGGACTCCACTCGAGGTATCGAAGTTCACGTTATCAAAGACGATAGAGTAGATTGCTGGATCGTGGCGTCGTGAGAGATCAATTGAGTCGGCCGAGAACCGTTTATGATGATGAACGTAGGGTAACTTCAGACGAAGTTACCCATTAGATGAAGGAGGAGTTAACTATCTTCTTCTGGGTCAAAAACAGGATTAATCCCGGCGAACAGGATTAATCCCATTGACCACTCAGCGGTAGTCCTCGCCGGTCGACGCGTTGATGATCTTGAAGTTCTCGATGTGGTAGTTGGGGTCCGCCCTGAAGGCGAGCTGCACCCCGAAGCTCTTCTCCATGCGCACAAGGAGGTCGGCATCCTCGCTGCGGAGGCGCTCGAGCACCGCGGGATTCACCAGAACCCTCAGCGAATAGACCTTCCCGTCCTTCCTGGCCTGGAGCCTGCGCACCACGGAGGACAGGCGGCGCTGAAGCTCGACGGACATGGTCGTGTCCGACTTCACGATGCCGCGGCCGCGGCAGTATGGGCAGTCGGTGTAGAGGTTTGAAGACAGCGACTCCTGCTGCCTCTGGCGCGTCATCTGCATGATGCCGAGCTGCGAGATGGGCAGTATGTGGTTCTTCGCCTTGTCGCCCGACATGAGCTCCACCATCTTCTCATACACCGCGTTACGGTGGCGCCTTTCCTTCATGTCGATGAAGTCTAGGATTATCAGGCCGCCGAGGTTGCGCAGCCGGATCTGGCGCGCGGCCTCCTGCGCGGCCTCGAGATTGACGGCGTAGAGCGTGTTCTTCTCGTCGCCTGACCGGTTCTTGTGGGAGCCTGTGTTGACGTCGATTGCGATCAGGGCCTCGGTCTCGTCGATCACGATCTCGCCTCCGCTCGGAAGCGGGACCTTCCTCTGGCCCGTCTGCTCGATCTGGCGCTCGATGTTGAAGCGCTCGAAGATCGGGATGCTGTCGGTGTAGAACGCGATCTTTGAGCGCGAGCGCTTGGAGATGAGGCCCACCAGGTCCTGGGTGCGGTCGTAGTCCGCCTTGTTGTCGATCAGCACGCGGTCGACATCCTCGGTCAGGAAGTCTCGAACCGTGCGCTCGACAAGGTCGGGTTCCATGTACAGGCAGCAGGGCGACCTGTCGGACTGCATCTTGCGGCTGATCTCCTCCCACTTCTTCAGGAGGAGGTGCAGGTCGCGCACGAAGTAACGGGGCTTCTTGCCCTCGCCCGCGGTGCGGACGATGACACCCATTCCCTCGGGTATCGTCAGCTCGTTGATGAGCTGCTTCAGGCGCTTGCGCTCCTGGGGGTCCTCGATCTTGCGCGAGATGCCGCAGCCGTCGCTGAAGGGGGTCAGGATGAGGTAGCGCCCCGGCACGGAAAGGTTGGTCGTGGTGCGCGGGCCCTTGGTCCCGATGGGGCCCTTGGTCACCTGGATCACGATGTCGGAACCCGGGGGGTAGAGGCCCGGGATGTCCTTCACCGTCACCTCTCCCTTTGGCGCCGAGTCGCGCTTCTTGTTGACGCGGACGACCTCGATCGAGGAGTCGGCGGCCGCAGGGAGCATGTCCCAGTAGTGCAGGAAGGCGTTCTTGGCGTAGCCGATGTCGACAAAGGCGGCCTTCAGGCCGGGATCGAGGTTCTTGATCCTTCCCTTGTAGATGCCGCCGACCATCCGGTCGTCGGATTCGCGCTCTATCTCGTACTTCTCGAGCCTGCCGTCGACCAGGAGGGCGACGCGCTTCTCCAGGGGCTCCGAATTGATGATAAGCTCGCGGTACGCTCCCTTCTCCTTCTTGAAGGCGGCAATTATCTTCTGGAGTATGGGTCGCTGCTGTGCGCGCTCTACGGCGCCTGCCTTAAGCTCGCTTGCGCTTACTGACGCAACCTCGCGCTGGATCGGGGGGCTCGCGAGTTCGGAATCATATTTCTGAGCGACGTCCTGCGAGACGTCGGGGTTGGGCTGGGATGTTTCGCTCATGGGGGGCTCTGTCTTGGTTGGATGCGGGGTCCCTCCGGGCGCGGGTTGCGGCGCAGGAAATTCCGGCAGGGCGGTCGTTATCGCGGGTTGGACGCATGGTCATGCGAAGTCCTTCCGGAAGCGATAGACGCTCTGGACCAGTCCTTGCAACAAGCAGCAACTGAGCACGAAGGAGCCACCGTAGCTTATAAAGGGAAGCGGTATGCCCGTGATGGGCACGAGCCCGATGGTCATGGCGATATTCACGAACACATGCACCATGAAGAGCACGGAGACGCCCAGGGCGAGCAGAGTGCCGAAGCGGTCCCTTGAGAGACCTGCGATGCGAATGCCGTTGAATAACATTAGGCCAAACAGGCTGAGAACCGTAATGCTTCCCAGAAAACCTTTTTCCTCGGCGATCACCGAGAATATGAAATCGTTGTGCGCCACCGCCCTCGGCAGGTACCCGAGTCGGGCCTGCGTTCCCTCGGTCCATCCCTTGCCGTAGAGGCCGCCGCTGCCGACCGAGATGAGCGACTGCCGCTGATTCCAGCCGATGCCCATGGGGTCGATCTGATCGGGATCGACGAACGAGAGGATGCGGTTGCGCTGGTAGTCGTGAAGGGGCACCACGCTGTGCTTCTCGTACAGGCCTCGGTCGGCCTGGAACGAGTAACCGTTCGCCTTCATGAAATCCATGTAACGCCATGTATCCCAAGCCACTACGCCTGTCACCAGAAGAAACGCCGCCAGCGCGCCGGCGAAGAATCGCCCGGAGAGTCGCGACACGTAGAGCATGGAAAACACCATCGGTGGTAGGACGATCGCGGACTTGAAGTCCGGCTGGCGCAGAATCAAGAGGACGGGTGCACCCACCGCAAGGGCCAATTTCCCCAGAACACCCAGCGACTGCCTGACAGTGCCTATCTCGCTGCGCACCAGGAGACTGGCCGTTATCAGGAGCACCGCTACGTTTGCCGTGTCGGAAGGTTGGAATTGGAACATGCCGATTCGGATCCAACGCTGGGACCCGTAGACTTCCGTGCCTATTCCCGGAACGAGGACCAGGACCAGCGGCACAATGCAGATGGCATAAATCCAGTGGGCGACCCCCAGCCAGAACTGGTAGTCGATGAGGGACACGGTGACATAGATGGCGGCCCCGATCACCAGCCAGAGCAGCTGGAGGATCCAGCCGCGGCCCTGCACCGGAAGCTGGGCCGAATAGATGAAAGCCACGCCGACGGCCCCCAGTCCCGCCATCGCTATCGGAGTCCAGGGGTCCCACCGCTCGCGGGTTGTCGTCTTGAAGACGCTGAAGGAGTCGACGGGCAGGCGGAGGTTCACCGTGGACTCGATTCAGAATGCAAAGGCACCGACTTTGCAACCGGCCAGTTGTCCGCGGCTTCGCGGCCACTCGAGGCACCCGTGGCCCTCGTCGCGAGGGCTCGCGCATTGCCGAGGCCCGCGACCGTCCAGAAGATGACGGCGCCCATCGGCGATTCGAGGACAACGCCTACGCATGCGCTTATCAGGATGACGCAGGCAACGCTTGCGAGGCCGAGGCTGTCGGCATCGCCCCGCCTGAACAGGCGCCAGACCATCCTTCCCAATCCCGCGACGACCCCGATCCAAGCCAGGAGCCCCACGAATCCCAGCCGCCCGAACACGGTGACGACTATGCTGTGGGGGCTGCGGGCCGCGAAGCTCTCGTCGCCCAACAGGTCGTAGTCCGCCAGAAACCGCGAGGCCAGGTCGCTCCCGAAGCCGAGACCGAATACGGGGGCTGAGCTGGCGGTCTCGTCGATCACGTCCCGCCACCAGATGACGCGGAACCGATTGTTGTCCCCGGGGTCCCCGCTCTCCCCGTTAATGTAGGTGCCCGTTCCCTCTACGTCGAAGATCGACACCGCGTGCTCGTATGCGGAGTAGGGGGCCGACGTCCGCAGGTCCCTTCCCGTCACGCTCAGGGCGGCGAGGGCCAGGGCGGCGCCCCCGACGGCAATCCCCGCGACGGCGGCCGCGATGCGCCAGCGCCCGCTCAGGAGCCAGAGGGCGAGGGTCAGGGCCACGGCCGCCATGGCTGCGCGGGGGGACGCCATGGCGCTGATCAACAGGAGGCTCGCCGCGGCGCACAGGAACCACAGCCAGCCGCGGGACCTGCCCATCCTCGTCCATAGCCAGAAGAAGCCGGCCGCCAGCGACGTGGCGATCAGGTCGCTCTTCTGGTAGATGATCGGAATGCCCCGCCACGTGAGGTTGTCGACGAGGAAATCCGGGGAGATCTGGATGCTCACGACGACGGGAAGCAGGAGCAGGAAGGCGAAGGTGAGCGTCCGGGTGAGGACTTTCGCCGAGCCCGCGTGGGCGCCGAACTCCTGTGCGATGAAGAAGAACGCGCCGTAGTAGATCGTCGCATAGTCGCGCAGGGCCACGACGCCGAACCTCTCCAGGTCGACCGGCAGGCGCAGCGTTCCGACGATCATCCACGCCAGTATGGCGTAGTTGAGGGCGTCCCGCCGGACGCCGGCCGCCTTCTTGAGGGCCATCCGCAGCGCGAGGGCCGGGACAGCCACCAGCAGCACGGCCTCGGCCGGAAGCAGGGGAATGAGCGGGGACGGCTGGAGCTGGGCGAAGCCGCGGTTACCGACAACGTAGCCGAGCAGCGTGGCTCCGAGGAGCCACGCGTCGGCAGGCGCATCGCTGGCACGCTGGGCGATCATGGCGGCCGAAAAAAGGGCCAGGATCACGGCGAAGCCGTAGCTCTCGTCGGCGAGGTCCACTCCGACGGTGACGCCGACCGCGGCCCCTGCGACGGCGAAGAGGGTGAGGCGCAGCCTGGGGCTCATCGCGCGCCTTCGTTGATCCGCTCGAGGCGCAGGCGGCACGCCGCCTCGACCTTCTGCGTCGTCCAGTACTCGAGGCAGGCCATGGGACTGGCTAGGTTGGCGCATCCCGGCACCTGCTCGTTCGGCTTCCCGCAGGGCGCGCAGTAGAGATCGGGGTGGCGCAGAACCGACCAGCGCTCGCGAAACCAGAAAGGATCCCACCCGGCCGCGGAGGGCCCGCTCACGGCGACGCCCGGGCACCCGATCGCGTTTGCAAGGTGCATGGGCCCGGAGTTGTTCCCCAGGAACAGGTCCGCCCCTCCCACCCAGTGCGCGAACTCGCCAATCGACCGTACCGCAACGCCCTTGGTCCCGGCGGGTGCCGGCCCTGTCGCCTCGCCGTGAATGATCCACACCACCTCGTAGTCGCGGGCAAGCGCCGCCGCAACAGAAGCAAAACGCTCTCCCGACCAACGGTTTAGCGAACGGCTGGCTCCCGAATGGACGACCACCCGCCGACGCCCGTCCGCCGGCCGGACTCCGTGGGGGAGGTGGCTCAGGTCGGGCGGCGGAGGTTCGTCGGGCCAGCCCGCGTCACTGCCAAGCGCCCCGGCAAGGGCGCGCGCCATTCTCCAGTTCCAGGTGACGGGACGCGCGTCCTCCGGGTACGGAACCTCCAGCGTGAGCGAGTCGCGGACCCTGATGTGGGCAACGTTGCCCCCGATCCTCATCCGGGCTCCGCTCAGTTTGGCGATGAGGTGCGCCGCCGAGCCCTGGTCGAACGCCAGCAGGCAGCCGTCCGGACGCCTGCGCCTCACCCTCCAGATCCACGAGGCCAGCACCCACGGCCTGTGGTGGGATTTGTTGAAGTCGTGCTTTGGGCTGGTGAGGATCTCCTGGGGGGCAAGCCGGCCCTGGTAAAGTTCAGCCTCGTTTGGTGTCGTGATCAGGGTTATGTGCCAGTCAGGGCACCGCGAGCGCAAGGCCTGCACTGCCGACACGAAGACGACGTTGTCGCCAAAGGCGTTCAGCTTGAAGATGACTACCTTCATGGGTCACGCCCGCATTCTTCGTCGCATCCGAATCGACCGGAGGCTGTGTGTAGCGTCATCCATTGACTGCCGCAACGAATTCCCTCCAGCGCCTGGGCTGCCACGGCGCGAGCAGGCCGCGCAGCTGGGGCAGCAGGCACGGGCGCAGCGGTGGAAGCAGGAGCGGCAGAAGCCACGCGCCGAAGAGCTGCGTGAACAGGAATGAAAGCGCCGCGCCCGAGATCCCGAAGCGGCGGACCAGCATCGTGTTGAGGAGCACCTGGATACCGAGCGCCATCGCCGCCGCGATGGCCTGTGTCCCCGGGGCGCTGCGAAGGGCCAGGTAGTTGGCCCGGATCATCCCCGAGAAGAAGAAGAGCGCGGCCCAACCGTGGATCACGAGGACGGGCCACGCGCCCCGGTAGGCGTTGCCGAGAAGGACGGGGATAAGCCACGGGCCCGCGATCGAAGCGCCTATCGCCGTCAGCCACGCGATGGCCGACATCAGGCCGAAGACCGTCTCCAGCCTCGCGTGCATGACGGGGTCCTCGTCCGCTATGGCCAGGCCAGGGAAAAGCGACGCGGCGGTGACGGAAGCCACGAAGATGGGGACCTCCATCAGCCGGAGCGCGCCATAGTAGAGTCCCGCGGCGGAGTCGCCGAGCATCCCCGCGACGGCTATCTGGTCCACGCGAATCGCTAGGGCCCCGAGGAAGCCCGCCAAGGCGAATCCCCAGCCCTCGCGAAGCAGCCCGAGCGCGACCGAGCCTTCGAAGCTCCACGGCGGCGTGTGATCCCGGCCCCGCCGGCTGCAGATGACCAGTCCCGTGACAAACGCCGCCGCCTCGACCATGTAGACCCAGGCGAAGGCGACCAGGCCGGCCCCGAGCGCCACGAGGGCGAGCTTCGTCAGTGCGCCGCACACAATGACGCTGCCGCGGATGACGACGACGATGCGCGACTGGACCCGGCTGCGGAACCAGCAGTCGGCCACCTCTCCCGCCTGCGCGGCGAGGATCAGGCTCAGCGGTCCGAGCGCCGGCTGCGCAGCCCCGATCACGGAAGAGAAGTGCGACGCCAGGATGAGCGTCGCCCCGACGACGACACCCGCGGCGAGCCTGAGCGCGAACGAAGTGCCGAGGAGGACCCCGGTCCTCGACGGCAACCTCACCAGGTCCCGGACGAGAATCGAGTCGAGCCCCAGCTGGGCGAGCGGCGTGGCGAGGCTGACGACGGCGAGCGCGAAATTGAGGACCCCGAACCTTGCGGGCGCGAGATGGCGAGCCACCGCGGCCAGCGCGACGACGGTCACCGCCCCGCGGACGACCCGCTCGCCGATCAGCCACGCGACGAAGTGGGCCGGGCGCCCCTGGCTGCGCGCGCTCATGACTCGAGCCAGGGCATGACCCTGCTCAGCACGGCTTCCATCTCGATGGCCGTAATGCACCGCGGCTGCGTGAACCTGCAGTAGTCGCTGCAGGGCTTGAAGGGGCAGGCAGCTCCCTCGATCCAGGCCGCCTTTGGGTGGCGCGGCGCAAACAGCTCCGGAATCTGGGGCCCGAAGATGGTGAACGTCGGCACCCCGAGGAGCGCGGCGAGATGCCCTGGGCCCGAGTCATTTCCGATGAACCTGTCCGCGGCCCCGAGCTTCTCTAGGAGCGCCTCGATCCCCTCGAAGGAATCGTCGATGATCTCGCTCTGCCATCCCGCCTTGTCGAGAGCCTCGGCGAGCCCGTCGTAGCGCCGCCGCGGCCACAGGCGCGCCGGCTGGCCGGCACCTGCGTGAATCAACACCCTCCTGCCGGCGCGGCGCGGCGGCTGCGCGGCCTCCATCCTTAGGCCAAGGGCCGCGGCCAGCGCGGCCCAGTGCTCGGCCCTGTGGGGCAGGCCCGGAGGCGGGAGGGCCCTGTTCAGGAGGAGCCCGGAACCGCCCCGGGGAAAACCGTACCTTTCACGGGCACCCGCGAACACCATGAGGACGTGGTCCCGCGGATCGGGCCGCGCCGAGACGGCCATGTCGAACTTCCGCGCACGCAGCTCCCGGAGCGTTCCGCGCAGCCTCGCCCACGGCCAGCGATGAAGCCTGTACTTGCCGCGGAACGCCGTCCACGGTGCGACAGCGGGCACGAGCTCGACCCTGGGCGCGAAGCGGGCGACTATCGCGGCCGCGTGGGGCTTTGCGAGCAGGACCACGTCCGCCTTGTCCGAGGCCGCACGGAGAAAGGGAACCGCTAGCGCGAGGTCGCCCAGGCCCCATAATTCGGTGACGAGCAGCGTCGGCGCGGAATCTTGGGATGGTTTTGCCAA
>CAZNNO010000061.1:0-20953 GCA_964574435.1 uncultured Opitutaceae bacterium | reverse complement strand
GCGGCGGGGTGAGCGAGAGCATCCACACCTTCGGAATCTTCGCCGGCTTCAAGTCGCAGGGAGCCCTGGCAACGAACGACGTCCCCGCCAGGGCCTCGCGTCCGTTCGACCGGGCCCGCAACGGGATCGTCGTCTCAGAGGGCGGATGCCTCTACACTCTCGAGCGCCTCGAGGACGCCCTGGCGCGGGGCGCCCGGATCTACGGTGAAATCGCGGGCTACGGCGTCAACAGCGACGCAAGCGACTATGTCCTGCCGAACCCGGTGCGCCAGGCCGAGTGCGTGCGCAAGTCGATAGCCCATGCGGGGCTGCGTCCGGCTGACATCCATATTGTCAACACCCACGCGACGGCGACCCCCCTGGGGGACATCCAGGAATGCGAGGCCATCCGGTCCGTCTTTGGGGAGCGCTGCCCGGACACCCACATAAACAACACGAAGAGCTTCATCGGCCACTGCATGGGCGCTGCGGGCGCGCTCGAGCTCGCGGGCAACCTGCCATCCTTTGACGACCTGACGGTCCATCCCACCATAAACGTCGACGACCTGGACCCCGCATGCGCGCTCCCGGGCCTTGTCCTCAACGCCCCGCGCAAAGTCGCCCGGGTCGACACGATCCTCAACAACTCGTTCGGAATGCTGGGGATAAATTCCACGTTGATTGTGAGGCGATTCGTGGCATAAAGGGGCCTGCTGACTCACACATGACCAACGAAGAATGCAAAAAGGCAGTGCTGGACATCATCGCAGACATCGCGCCCGACGAGGATCTGTCTAACGTGAAGCCCGACGTGCGCCTGCGCGACCAGCTCCAGCTGGACAGCATGGATTTCCTCGACATCGTGATGGAGCTGCGCAAGCGCCACGGCATCGAGGTTCCCGAGGCCGACTACATTCGCCTGGCGTCGCTCGACAGCTGCGCGGAGTACCTCACGCCCAAGTTCAACGCGCTTGCGGCGAAGAGTTGAATTCGGGCGCGAAGTACGACGTAGCCATCATCGGAGCCGGGCTTTCCGGCCTCGCCGCAGGGATAAGGCTGGCGCACTTCGGCAAGAAGGTCTGCATCTTCGAGCGCCACAACGCCGTCGGCGGCCTGAACGGCTTCTACAGCCTTGAGGGGCGCAAATATGATGTCGGCCTGCACGCGGTCACGAACTTCGTGCCGGCCGGGGTGAAGGGCACGCCCCTCGGGAAGATCCTGCGCCAGCTGAGAATCGAAAGGGAGGAATTCGCGCTGTGCCCGCAGAAGGGCTCGCGCGTCGTTTTCGGCCCGGGCGGGGGCAGCGAGCTCAGGTTCACCAATGACCTTGCGGTCCTCGACTCGGAGGTTGCCTCGAAGTTCCCGCGCCAGGCCGAGGGATTCCGAGGGCTCGCGCGGCACGTCCGCGATTCCCCGCTTTCCGGGGGCGGCGCAGGGCTCTCCGCCCGCGCGTTTGTCCGGGAGTCCATCGGCGACCCGCTCCTCGAGGACATGCTGCTCTGCCCGCTCATGTTCTACGGCAGCGCCCGAGAGGACGACATGGACCTGAGCCAGTTCGCCATCATGTTTCGCGCTCTTTACCTGGAGGGGTTTGCGAGGCCGCTCGAGGGCGTCCGGGTCGTGATGCGGGTCCTCCTCGAGAAATACCGCAAGGCCGGCGGCGAGCGCCGGATGAAGTGCGGCGTGCGAAGCATCCTCGGGCGGGGGGGCAGGGCCGCGGCCCTCATCCTCGACTCGGGCGAGGAGGTGGAGGCGACCCATGTCCTCTCGTCAATCGGGCTGCCGGAGACCGCCGTCCTCATGGGCGAGCCGCGGGCGCAGGGGCGCACGCTTGGCTACGTCGAGACGATCTCGGTGCTCGACCGCCCCCCGGCGGCCCTCGGCTGGGGGGACGACACGATCGTCTTCTACAACGACTCCGGGCGATTCACCTACCGAAATCCCGAGGATCAGGTGGACCTGCGCAGCGGAATAATCTGCTTCCCGAACAACTTCGAATACGGCCCGGGGCGCGGCCTCGCGGAGGGCTTCCTCCGGGTCACCTGCCTCGCCAACTACGACCTCTGGGCCAAGCTTCCCGACGAGAGGTACCGGGTCGACAAGGCCCGCTGGTTCGGCGAGATCCAGGCGTCGGCGATGCGGTACCTTCCCGCGCTCAGGCCCGGGGACTCGCTCGAGGGTGCGACGGTGGCGCGGGACATGTTCACGCCGGCAACGGTCGAGAAGTACACGGGCCACCTGCGCGGCGCGATCTACGGATCGCCGGTGAAGCGGGCGGACGGGCGGACGGCCCTGTCCAACCTCTATATCTGCGGCACCGACCAGGGGATGCTCGGGATCGTCGGCTCGATGCTCAGCGGCATCTCAATGGCAAACCAGCACATCCTCCAGGCCCGCGCTCCCGCCTAGCGGACGCCCCGAAACCAGTTGCCGAGCACCCGGGGGCCGCACAAGCATTGCACCTCCATGGCATATGACTGGCTAAAAGGGGTCGACGACGAGTACGACGTGATAGTCATAGGGAGCGGCTTGGGCGGCCTGACGGGCGCCAACGTGCTCGCGAAGGCAGGCCACCGCGTGCTCCTCCTGGAGCACCACTACCAGTACGGGGGCCTGGCCACCTGGTTCACCCGCAAGGGTGGGCACATCTTCGACATCTCGCTCCACGGCTTCCCTGTCGGCATGATCAAGTCGTGCCGCAAGTACTGGACCCGCGAGATCGCCGACTCGATTGTCCAGCTCAAGGACATCCGCTTCGTCAACCCCGAGATGGACGTCCGCACTACGTTCACGCGGGACGACTATACCCGTGTCCTCGTCGACCAGTTCGGCCTCGAGAGGCCGCGCGTCGAGGCGTTCTACGAATACCTGCGGGGAATGAACTTCTACGACAGCAGCGCCGAGACTACCGGGGAGATGCTGGAGCGCTTCTTTCCGGGGAGGAGCGACGTCAAGCGCCTCCTGATGGAGCCCATCGCCTACGCCAACGGCTCGACACTTGACGACCCGGCCATCACCTACGGCATCGTCTTCTCAAACTTCATGGGCTCGGGCGTCTACACCTTCCGAGGCGGCTCCGACCTCCTGATCGGTAAGATGACGGCCGAGCTCAGGAGGAACGGGGTCGAGCTGCGCAAGAAGGTCCTGGTCGAGCGGATCCTCGTCGAGGAGCGCGGGGGCTCGAAGTCAGCGTGCGGGATCGTGGCAAGGGGGGGCCGGGTCATCCGGGCGAAGGCCGTCCTGTCAAACGCGAACATCAAGAACACGATCTTCCGGCTCGCGGGCGCGCAGAACTTCTCGGCCGGGTATGCGGCGGCGGCCCAGGCCGTCAGGATAAACTCGAGCTCCTGCCAGGTCTACCTCGGGATCCGCAAGGGGGAGACGATCCCGCACATCGGCGACCTGGTCTTTACCTCCGCCAGCCCCACGTTCAGCAGCGGGGAGCTCACCGGCCTGCGCACGACGAGCCGGACCTTCTCCGTCTACTATCCCGACACCCGCCCGGGGTCGGGGCGGTACACGGTCGTTGCCTCCATCAACGGCCTCTATTCGGACTGGAGCGCCCTCTCGGACGCCGAATACGGCGCGGAGAAGGAACGCATCATCGAGGAGTCGATCGCCTCGCTGGAGAAGTTCATCCCCGGGGTCAGGGGGATGATCGACTGGAAGGAGGCCGCCACCCCCCGCACGATAGAGCGCTACACCACGCACTTCGCCGGAACGTCGTTCGGGACGAAATTTGAGGGCCTCAAGGTGTCCATGGACCTTTCCGGGGAGCTCCCCGGCCTCTACCATGCGGGGTCGGTCGGGATCATCATGTCAGGCTGGCTCGGCACGATCAACTACGGGGTCATCATCGCGAACAAGGTGGACCGCTACGTCTGCGCGCAGAAGCAGGGGAGGGCAGCATGAGCGCCGTGTCCCCGGAGGTCCTCAGGCGGATCCCGCACCGCCCCCCGTTCCTCTTCGTGGACGAGATCGTCTCCGAGACCGCCGACGTCCTGGTCGCGAGGCGCACGTGGCGCCCCGACGAGGATTTCTACAGCGGACACTATCCCGGGTCCCCGATAACCCCGGGAGTCCTCCTCTGCGAGGCGGTCTTCCAGGCGGGCGCCCTCTACCTGTCGCGGGCCCTCGCCGAGCAGGGGCTGCCGAAGGGAGTTCCCCTCCTCGTCAAGATATCCGACGTGAGGTTCCGAAACCCCGTCTACCCCGGGGACACGGTCACGATAGAGGTCGCGAAGAAGGACGCCGCGGGCGGCTTCTATATCATGTCCGGGTCCATGAAGCGGGGCGAGAGCCGCATCCTGTCGGTCGAGTTCTCGGTCGCCTGGAGGGCGCCGGAGGCCGCAAGATGAGCTTCCTCGGGCTGGAGCGGAAGGTGTTCCTCGTGTTCGGCGTCGCGAACAAGCGCAGCGTGGCCTGGGCCGTGGGCCGGTCGCTCGAGGAGGAGGGCGCGCGCGTCATCTACAGCGTGCGCTCCGAAGAGCGCCGAAAATCCCTCGAGACCCTCCTGGCCGGCCGGCCGGTCCACGTGTGCGACGTCGAGAGGGAGGGCGCGGCGGACCGCCTGGCGGCAGAGGTGGCAGCGGCCGCGAAGGCCCCCTTGGACGGGATCGTCCACTCGATCGCGTACGCGAACTACTCGGGTGGGCTCCAGCCGTTCCAAGCGACGAAGCGCGCCGACTTCCTGCAGGCGTCCGCGGTGTCGGCCTTCTCGCTGGTCGAGATTTCGCGCGCATTCGCGCCCCACCTCGCCCGGGACGCCTCCGTCGTGACGATCGGCATCTCCTCGCTCCTTGTGACCCCCGACAACTACGGCTACATGGGCCCGATAAAGGCGGCGCTCGAGTCGGCGGCGCGCTTCCTGGCCAAGTCGTTCAGCTCGGCCTCGGAGGTCCGCTTCAACGTCGTCGGCTCGGGCCCGCTCAGGACGAGCGCCTCGGCGGGCATCCCCGGGTACCTGGAGAGCTACCTCTACGCCGAGAAGCTCACCTTCCGGAAGCGAAACCTGGAGACCCAGGAGGTTGCGAACGCAGCGCTCTTCCTGCTGAGCGGGCGCAGCAGCGGGATCAACGGCGCCACCCTGACGGTCGACGCGGGCCTCGGGTGCAACCAGTTCGACAAGGACGTCATCCGGCTGGCGATGAGGCCCGAGCGTTAGTCGGGGCTCCCCGGATCCATGCGCTTCACCAACGTCTGCCTGGAGTCGATCGCCGTCGCCCTTCCGCCCGAGATCTGGACCTCCGCGCAGATCGAGGAGCGCCTGAGGCCGCTCTACGAGCGGCTGCGCCTTCCCTTCGGGCGGCTCGAGCTGATGACGGGCATCCGCGAGCGCCGGATGTGGCCCGACGGGACGCTGCCCTCGGAGGCGAGCGCGGCGGCAGGCCGGGCGGCGCTGGGGCTCTCCTCGGTCCGCCGCGAGGACATCGGGCTCTTCATTCATGCGGCGGTTTCGCGGGATATGCTAGAGCCGGCATCGGCCTCGTTCGCGCACCGCAAGATCGGGCTTCCCGCTTCGGCCCAGGTGTTCGACGTCTCGAACGCCTGCCTCGGGTTCCTCAATTCCGTCGTGGTCGCTGCGGGACTGATCGAAAGCGGCCAGGTCCGCTCGGCGCTCATCGCAGCCGGCGAGAACGGCCGCCCGCTGGTCGAGGAGACGGTGCGGACGCTCCTTTCGGGCTCCCACGACCGCAATGCGATAAAGCCGTATTTCGCCAACCTGACTATCGGCTGCGGGGCCGTCGCCGCGGTCGTCTGCCACAGGGACCTGGCTAGGGGCAGGGCCCGCAGGATCCTCGGCGGCGTCTGCCGCTCGGCGACTGAGCACAGCGAGCTCTGCCAGGGCGACACCGCCGACGCGGGCGGCCTTGCGATGCAGACCGACTCCGAGCGGATGCTCGAGGCCGGGGTGGCGCTCGCCAAGGAGACCTGGGACGAGTTCACGTCGGCGACCGGCTGGACCCGCGAGACCGTGGACCGCGCAATCTGCCACCAGGTGGGCAGCGCCCACCGCCGGCGCCTCTTCGAAACCCTGGGCCTCGACATCGCCAAGGACTACTCGACCTTCGAGACGCTGGGAAACATGGGATCGGTCTCCCTCCCCGCGACACTTTCCGCGGCCGTGAACGCCGGCGCCGTGCGCGACGGCGACCGTGTCGCGCTCATGGGAATAGGAAGCGGGCTAAACTGCCTGATGCTCGCGCTCGAATGGTGACCCTCCCAGATCCACAGGGGATCCCCGCCTGGCTTCGGCGCCTCTATCCGTTCTCGCCCGGGTCCTTCCAGACGCCGGCGGGGGCGAGGATGAGCTTTGTTGACGAAGGCCCCCGGGGCGACGAGGCGGTCCTCATGCTCCACGGAAACCCCACGTGGTCCTTCTTCTACCGCGACCTCGTGAGGGATCTCTCGGGCGCAATCCGCTGCATCGCCCCCGACCACGTGGGAATGGGGCTGTCCGCAAAACCGGGCGCCTACGACTACCGGCTGGCGACGCGGATTGCCGACATCGAGGCGCTTGCAGACCATCTCGGGCTGCGCAGGATCCACCTGGTGCTGCACGACTGGGGCGGGGCCATCGGCTTCGGATTGGCGGCGAGGAGGCCCGAGAGGGTGGGGCGGATCGTGATCCTCAACACCGCCGCATTCCCCTGCGACCGAATCCCCGGGAGGATCGCGCTCTGCCGGGTACCGCTCCTCGGGGAGCTCCTGGTGCGCGGGATGAACGGATTCGCCGAGCCGGCCACCTGGATGGCGATGGCCTCGCGGAGGCTGACCTGGGAAGAGAGGCGGGGTTACCTCTACCCGTACCCGAGCTGGGCCAGCCGGATAGGCATCCACCGCTTCATCCGCGACATCCCGCTCGAGCCGAGCCACCCGAGCCGCGGGCTCCTCGGGGAGATCGCGGGGGCCCTCCCGCGCCTCGCGGACAACGAGAAGCTGGTCCTCTGGGGGGGCCGCGATTTTTGCTTCGACGACGCCTTCCTTTCCCGCTGGCGTGAAATCTACCCCGGCGCGCGGTTTGAACGCCTCGAGCGCGCCGGTCACTATGTCCTGGAGGACGCCGGGGCCGGCGCCCGCGCGACGATCCGCGACTTCCTGATCAAAGCATAAACCCATGAAATTCGAACACTTCGCACTCAATGTCCCCGATGCAAAGGCCACAGCAAGATGGTACGTGGCCCACCTGGGCCTGCGCGTGGCGCGCACGCGCGACGACGCGCCGTTCACGTCGTTCCTGGCCGACGATACGGGCCGCGTCATCTTCGAGGTCTACAGCAACACGGCTGCCCCTTTCCCCGACTACGGGGCGGCGCACCCCCTCTGTTTTCACGTCGCCTTCGTGGCCGATGACCCGACCGCCGTCCGCTCCAGGCTCGTGGCCGCCGGAGCGACGCCGGCCTACGAGGAGACCCTTCCCGACGGCTCCTTCCTCATCATGGTCCGCGACCCCTGGGGGATACCGCTCCAGCTTGTGCGCCGCGTGACCCCGTTCCCGAAGTCCTGATGCCTGACGCCGTCCTCCGAGTGGATCCCGGCGTGACGCTGGAAGGCCGCGGGGTCAGGCTGGAGCCGCTCCGGCGCGAGCACGAGGGCGACCTCAGGGCGGCCGCAGCCGACGGTGAGCTCTGGAAGCTGCATTTCACCTCGGTGCCCGAGCCGGACGGCACGCTGGCCTACATCGAGGCCGCGCTGGCCGACTGCGCGAAGGGGGTCCGCGTGCCCTGGGTCGTCCGCGAGCTGTCGAGCGGCCGCATCATCGGCTCAACGAGCTACCACGACATCATCCCGGCGGCCAGGAGGGTCGAAATCGGCTACACCTGGTACTCGAGGAGCTGGCAGCGCACGCACGTGAACACCGCCTGCAAGCTGAGGCTCCTCGAGCATGCATTCGAAACCCTGGGATGCTCCGTGGTCGGGCTGCGCACCGACAACCTGAACACGAGGTCCCAGGCGGCGATCGAGCGCCTGGGGGCCAAGAAGGACGGGGTTATCCGAAGGCAGTCCCAGAGGCGCGACGGCACGCTGCGCGACACGGTGATGTACAGCATCACGGACGACGAATGGCGCGCGACCGTGCGCGGGCGGCTCATGGGGTGGATGACCCATGGCGCCGCGGGCCCCTAGGGGCTACACTGGGCGGCATGAATGCCGCACTCAACCTCCTCCGTCTGGGCCTTGCGCTCGGACTCCTCGCAGTTTCGCTCGCAGGACTCGCCCCGAGGGCCAGCGCCGAGGCTCAGGCAGCCGCCTCGCCCGATATCCCCAAGTGGTCCGACATCAAGAGTGACACCTATGACCAGCGCGGTCATTTCGCTGCGGGGGCCGCGCGCCTGGCGGCCAGGCTCGACGTGCAGATCGGGATCCTGAGGGCCAAGCGCGCCAAGATGACGACCGACACGAAGGACTGGGACCTCGCGATGAAGGAGGTCGATGACTCGCGTTCCTATCTCGCGGGATGCCTGAGCGACATCGCTCAGGCGACCACCCCGGACGTCTGGGCCGACAGGAAGGCCAAGGTTGGGGACTCCTGGAAGCGCTCGCAGCTTGCCGTCGACGCCATGCACACAACCGTCACCGACTGACGGGCTGCCCGGTACAGCCGATCTTCATTGGGTGAGAGGGGATTGGAGCCGGCATGAGCCGCGCCGCGATCCGTCGCACTCAGGCTCGCAAGCGGCTGCGACCCCCTCCATAATCCGGCCGTGACCAGATTCGGTCTTCCTCTCCTCGTGGCCGCGCTCCTCGCGCCCCTCTCGGCCGCGCCCGCGGCGCCCCCCGGCGCCCCCTCCCGCTCGCCGGTCATCCTCATAACGGACATCGGCACGGATATCGACGACAGCTGGGCTCTTGCGCTCGCCCTTCGCTCCCCGGAGCTTGACCTCAAGCTTGTCGTCACGGACCCCGCCGACACTCCCTACCGAGCAAGCGTGGCGGCCAAGTTCCTCGAGGCGGCGGGCCGCGGCGACGTGCCTGTCGCCATGGGCGACAACAGCGGGCCCATGGGGGACAGCTTCAAGACCCTGACACCCTGGGTCGGGGGCTACGACATCGGGAAGTATCCCGGAAAGGTCTATCGGGACGGGGTGGGGGCCCTCATCGACGCCGTGGAAAGCTCCCCCGTCCCGGTGACGATCGTCGCCATAGGGCCCGTCCACAGCCTCGCCCTTGCGCTCGCGCGGGCGCCAGGCTTGGCCGCAAAGTGCCGCTTTGAGGGAATGTATGGGAGCTTCGACACCGGTTACGGCGGCGGGCCCCCGTCGGCCGAGACCAACGTGCGGGTCGATCCTGCGGCCTTCCGCAGCGTGCTTTCCGCGCCGTGGCGCGACATCCTCCTGACCCCGCTCGACACGTGCGGGCTTGTCGCGCTGTCGGGCGAGCGCTACCGGGCCATCTGGAGCGCCACGGGAGACCCCACACTGCGCGCCCTGATCGAGAGCTACTGCATCTTCGCGCCCCGGCAGAACTGGATGACGTGCGATTTCTTCACCACACGCTCGACGACCCTCTTCGACTGCGTGGCCGTCTACCTTGCGTACTCGGAGGACCTCGTCGAAACCGAGACGATCACCTTTCAGGTGACGGACGACGGCTACACGCGGCGCTCCGCCGGCGGCCCTTACAAGGCCAGGGTCGCCATCCGCTGGAAGAACCGGGACGGCTTCGAAGCGCAGCTTGCCGGGCGCCTCCTGGCGCCCTAACGCAGCGGGCCGCGCGCGGCCCAGCGAACCCGCCTCGGCTGGCGCCGGACGAAGGCGTCCAGGCTCCGCGGGAGGTCAACACCCCATTTCGGATCTGCCACCCAGGAGATAAGCTGCGCCTACGGTCAGATCCAAAATATCATGCACATACTATTGAAATCCCACAGGGCGGCCCTCTTTGCCAGCGCCGCGCTAATGGCCCTCGGACTCCCCCCCCTCGTCCAGGCAGCCCCGTTCCCGCCGATCACGAGCCCGGCCACGGCGCAGCACCGCCCGGGGAAACTTGTCTGGGCAGACCTATTCACGTCGGACCAGGACGCCTCGACCAAGTTCTACTGCGGCCTTCTGGGCTGGACTGCGGCTGTCGTCGACCAGAAGGGCAGGCCCTACACCATCTTCTCGAACTCGGGCACACCGGTCGCCGGGCTGGCGCCCCATTCCTACGGGAAGGAGAAATACTCCTCGCGGTGGGTCGGCTACGTCTCAGTCGCGGACGCCGCGGCGACAGTGGCGGGCGTGGTGAAGAACGGGGGGGCGGTCCACGCCCCCGTCAGGAATTTTCCCGACCGCGGCTACCAGGCCATCGTCGGCGACGACGAGGGCGTCGTCATAGGCCTCCTTCAGTCGACCTCCGGCGACCCGGCCGACACCGACACGGCGCCGGGCGACTGGAACTGGTTCGAGATCTATTCGAAGGACCCGCGCGCCACATCAGACTTCTACAGCAAGTACCTCGGCTTCGACGCGGCGCCCGAGACCCAGTCAGACCGCAAGAGCGACTTTGTCCTGTCAAGCGGCGGAACCCCCCGGGGCGGGATTGCGCCGCTGCCCGATGGCGCGGATACGAGGCCGAGCTGGCTCGGCATCATCCGCGTCGCCGACCTTGACCAGACCCTGGCAAAGGTGGCCGGGCTCGGCGGCGAGATCCTGGTCAAGCCCCACTCGGTCGAGTTTGGCAGCCGTTTTGCCATCATTCTCGACCCCACCGGCGGCACCATCGGACTGGTCCAATATATCGACAGCGCGAATCCCGCAAAATCACCATGAAGCTCAATACCAAAATCATCGCCGGCACGGTTGTCCTTGCGGGGCTCCAACTAGCCTCAATGACGGGTTGCGTGGGCGGCTACGTGGGTGTCGGTGGCCCCGGGCCCGGATACTACGGCGGCGGGCCATGGTTCGACGGCACCGTGGTTGTGGGCGGCGGCGGCTGGTACGGCGGCCACGGGGGCGGGGCCTACGTCCATCCCGGCGGCGGCCGCCGCTAGGCGTCCGCATCCCGAATCAGCCGACCTCGGAGGCCTTCGGCGCCTTGGGCGGCGGATCGTCCTTGGATCTGGGAAAGGTCCCCGCCAGGAGCTCGCCTGCCCGCTCGATCCCATGGACGAGCCCTTCGGTGAAGTCCCCGCGCCTGAAGTGGTCACCCATCGCGGCGGCCAGCCCCTGCCAGAAAGCGTCCCCGCATTTTTCATGGACGCCCGAATCCCCGATGACCGCGAAGCGGCGCGACCGCGGTGCCACGAAGATGAGGACGCCGTTTCGGTGCGCCGATCGGTCCATGCCGAGCTTGTTGAAGTACGCCTGGGCGGCAGCGAGCGGGTCGGCCGCCTTGTGGCGGGCAATGATGACACGGATCTCCCCCGACGTGCGCGCCTCCGCCCTGCGCAGGGCGTCCAGCACCCGCTTGTGCTCGATCCTTGGCGGAAGGAAAGGAATGTTCATGGCGTCACCAGCTCCCCCCTGCGCCGCCGCCGCCAAAGCTGCCTCCGCCGCCGGAAAAGCCCCCGCCGCCCCCCCCGCCTCCGAAGCCGCCGCCCCCTCCCGGGAAGATGAGCGGCACAAAGCCTCCGACCCGGCCCCGGCCCCCGCTGTGATACACGGCCCCCGCGCGCTGGAACAGGGAAAGCAGGACGATCACCACGATGAAGAGCAGGACCACCGCGGCGGGCAGGCCGTGGCTCTGCTGCCCGGACACCAGCCTTCCCGTCCCGTGGTATTCGCCCCGCGTGGCAGCCAGCATCGCGTTCACTCCCGCGGTCACGCCGCCGTCATAGTCGCCGCTGCGAAAGCGCGGGACGATCTCGTCCTCGACGATCCTCTTGGCCAGGGCGTCGGGGAGGGCGCCCTCGAGACCGTAGCCGACCTGGATGAAAAGCTTGTGCGCCTGCGCGAAGATGAAGAGCACGGCCCCGTTGTCCCTGCCCTTGAGGCCCACATGCCAGGACTGGGCGACCCTGAAGGTGTAGTCCTCTATAGACGAGTCGCTCTGCATCGTCGGGTAGATGACGACCAGGATCTGGCTCGAGGTATCGCGCTCGAACTGCTCAAGTTTCGCGTTCAGCGCCTCGGCCGTCGAGGGCCTGACGAGCGACGCGTAGTCGTTAAAATGCCTCTGCGGCGACGGCGGGATGACCTCCCCGGCGCCGGCGCGGACCGCGAGGAGCGCGAGGAGCGCCAGCCCTGTGCAGCGCAGGCTCACGGCTTGGCCGGAGCAGCCGTGTTGAAGTCGAATTGGACCTTGGGCGGGCTCTCCGAGCCGGCGGTTGCCGTGAAATAGGGCCGCGAGGTGAAACCCAAAGCGCCGGCGAGCAGGACGGCCGGAAAACGTCGGATCGCGGTGTCGTAGGCCTGGACGACGTCATTGAAGCGCCCGCGCTCGACCGCGATGCGGTTCTCCGTTCCCTCAAGCTGCGCCTGAAGGTCCCTGAAGCCGGCGGTCGCCTTGAGGTCCGGGTACTGCTCCGAAACCACCAGAAGCCGCGAAAGCGCGCTCCCCAGCTGTCCCTGGGCCTGCTGGAACGCGGCGAGCTGCGCCGGATCGGTCGGCGCCGTCCCGGAGGGGAGCTGCACACGGCCCACGGAAGCGCGCGCCTCGGTCACGGCCAAAAGCGTCGACTTCTCGAAGTTCGCAGCGCCCGAGACCGTGCTGACCAGGTTTGGAACGAGGTCGGCCCGGCGCTGGTAGACGTTCTGGACCTGCGCCCATTGGGCGTCGGTCCCCTGCTGCAGGCTGACGAGGCCGTTGTAGCTGGACATGACCAGCAGCCCCGCGATCACGACGAGGGCGACGAAGCCGATGAGGAGTTTTATCGCTGTTCCCATGTTAGGAGGTTGTGCCCGGCCGCTCGCGGTATCAAGGTCGATCCGCCCGCGCACGCGGCCCCATGAACGTCCCGACCGACCAACGGCCAGTCGTCCTCGCCATCTTCGTGCTGACCTACGTCGGCCTGGCTGTCGGCCGCATTCCGGGCCTGAGGCTCAACCGGACCGGCATAGCGCTGCTGGGCGCGATTGCGACGATGGTCGTCTCCGGAAGCTCGACAGCCCAGACGGCGTCCAGCGTGAGCTGGTCGACCATATTCCTGCTCTTCGGGTTCTTCGTAATCTCGGCGCAGTTGCGCCTGTCGGGGTTCTACGACTGGATCGCAGGGGGCATCTCCCAGCAGCTGAAGGCTCCGACGCACTTCATGCTGTACCTGATCGTGGTCACGGCCGCGTTGTCCGCGTTCCTGAACAACGACATCGTCTGCTACGTGCTAACGCCCGTCGTCGCGGCGGCCCTGGTAAAGAAGGCCATCGATCCCGTGCCGTTCCTGATGGCCCTGGCCGCCGCCAGCAACATCGGCGGGGCCGCGACGCTCATCGGCAATGCGCAGAACATGGCGATAGGCACCGTGGGCGCCCTGAGCTTCCCGAGGTACATGCTCTGGAGCCTCGTTCCCGTGGCGATCGGGCTCGGTGCAACCTTTCTTTTCGCGCGGCTCCTGCACCGCGGCGGCCCTCCCGTCCTGGTCGCGCCGGACGACTCCGGCGCAGGCGCATCCACCAGCCATCCGCTCGACCGCTACCACGCGGCGAAGGGCATCGTCATCCTCGCAGCCGTGATCGCCCTCTTCTTCACGTCCGTGCCCCGTGAGATCACCGTCCTGGTTGCCGCGGGCATCCACCTGCTGAGCACGAAGTTCCGCACCGAGCAGCTCCTGGGCCTGGTCGACTGGCATGTCCTGCTGCTCTTCATGTCCCTCTTTGTCATCAGCGCGACCTTCCAGGCCACTGGCTACTGCGAGCACCTGGTCCAGTGGATGGGGAACGTGGGCTTTGACCCGCGCCGCCCCGCGAACGATGCCGTTCTCACGACCGGCCTCTCCGCGCTGATAGGCAACGCGCCGGCCGTCATGCTGCTCATCAAGCTCGTTCCGTTCACGAGTGTCACAAGCGCCTACGTAATGGCCGTGGCCAACAGCTTTGCCGGCAACGCGATTCTGACGGCCAGCGTCGCAAACATCATCGTTGTCCAGCAGGCCCGCCAGCAGGGCGTCGTCATCTCCTTTGGCGCCTTTGCGCGATTCGGCATTCCCATCACGGTCGCCTCGGTGGCGGGGCTGATCGGCTGGGTCGCCCTGGTGGGGCACTGAGGGCGCCGGGCGGCACCGGGGCCTCGAATCGCTAGTCTTGTGCGATTTCCCGTCGGGCGGCAGTATTGGGGTAGGAACAATGACAGATGACTCCGAACTCCTCCGGCGGTATTCCCAAGAGCGCTCCGAGGGCTCGTTTGCGGAGCTTGTGCGCAGGCACGTCGACCTCGTCTACTCGGCGGCGCTGCGCCAGACCGGCGGCGACCACCACCGGGCGAGGGAAGTGACCCAGATGGTCTTCACCAATCTAGCCCGCAAGGCCTCGGACCTGGTGCGCCACCCCGTCCTGCCGGCCTGGCTCCACCGCAGCAGCCGCCTGGCAGCCCTGGAGCTCCGGCGCAAGGAGGGCAGGCGGCTGCGGTACGAGCGCGCCGCCGGCGCGCAGGCGTCAATCACCGGGGCTCTCGGCGGGTCGAGCGACGCGGTGACCTGGGACTCGGTGCGGCCGGTCCTCGACGAGGCCATCAACGAACTCGACGAGCCCGACCGGCAGGCCGTTCTCCTGCGCTATTTCGGCAACCGGCCCTTCGTCGAGGTGGGAGAGCGCCTGAGGCTCTCCGAGAACGCGGCGCGGATGCGGGTCGAGCGCGCCCTGGGGAAGCTGCACGGGAGGCTTGCGAGGCGCGGGATCACCTCCTCGTCGGCCGCGCTCGCCGCAGCCCTCGAGGGCCAGGCCGTCGTCGCGGCGCCGGCCGGCGTTGCCACGGCAAGCACCTCGGCGGCCATGGCCGCCGCTGCCGGCTCCTCCGGCATCTGGATCGCCCTTATGAACACAACGAAGCTGCCCCTGGCCCTGACCGCCGCTCTCCTGGCCGGCGGGGCCGCGACCCTAGCCGTGCAGGCAATCTCGGAGCGCAGGATGGCTAGCGAACTTGCGGACCTTGCGCGCCAGGACGAAGCGATCTCGCCGCTCAAATCGCAGAACGCGGCCCTTGCGGCCGCGTCCTCGCGCACCGGCGCCCTCCAGGCCGACGAAGCGGCTATCGGCGCGCTCGGCGCACAGGTGGCGGCGCTTGAGGTGAAGGTGGCTGCGGCTAAGGCCAGGCCGGTGAGGACCACGGCGCTTGGCGCCGGCAGGCCCGTGTTCGACGTCTCGAGGCTGGACACGCTTCCGAAGCTCGCGACGCAGACCCGCCCGGTGTATCCCCGGGAGGTCAGCGGCGCGGGCGGCAGCGGCCAGGTCCTTGTCGACTTTGTCGTCGGCAGCGACGGCCTCGTCTACAATGCCTACGCCCTGAGCTCCACAAACCGCCAGCTGGAGGATCCGGCGGTCCAGGCCGTGAACGGCTGGACCTTCCAGCCGGGGCAGGTGGCGGGGCAGAGCGTTTTCACCCACATGCAGGTGCCCATTGTATTCACGCTCTCGGACTCCCCGCCGCCGCAGGCGGCGCCCGAGACGTGGTTCTGACGCCATGAAAGGCGCTCGACCAGCCTGGATCGTGTTTGGAGCGGCGGCAGCGGCGGTTGCTCTTCTTTTGGCGCGCGGCGAAAGGAACGGCGCCGCAGCCTCGTCGGCGCTTGACGCCGAGCGCCAAAGGCACGTCGAGCTTGTCCGCCTGCGTGACGAGGGCCTGAGGCTGAGGAACGACCAGCCGACCGCCGAGGAAAAGGCTAGGCTGGAGCAGGGAAGCGCCGAGGCGGCGCGCCTGCGCGCGCGCCTGGGCGCCCTCGAGCAGGAGGCCGCGGGCCTCCCCTCCGCCATAGGCGCGGGGCCCAAGGTGCCGGCGAAGGACTGGATCTACGCGGGGCGCGCGAGCCCGGATTCAACGATCGAGAGCGTGCTCTGGGCCGCCTCCCGTGGCGACGTGGACCGCCTTTCCGGGCTCCTGGCCTTCGCTCCCGACGTCCGGGCGAGGGTCGAGACCCTTTTTTCCCAGCTGCCAGCCGAGTCGCAGCAGGATTACGGGAGCCCCGAGAAGGTCGTGGCGACGCTCCTGGCCGGAAGCTTCCCGAAGGACGCGTCAGCCATGACGATCCAGGGCGGCACAATCCTCGAGCGGGAGGCCTCGGTCTCCGTGGCCGTTGAGCACTCCGACGGGGCGACAAAGAACAACATGGTCAAATTCCAGCGCACGACGGACGGCTGGCAGGTCCTTGTCCCCTCGAGCGTCATGGCTAGCTGCGAGAAGCTCCTTCTCGGGGACGGGCACCCGCCTGAGAGCGCAACCCCTTAGCGTCCTCTGGGCGGCGCCGGCAGCGCTCGCCCTGGTCTGCTGCGGCTGCAAGACCCCGGTCGCCAGAGGCAGCAGCTCCGTCGAGATGCTGGAGCCCCTGGCGTCCCCGCGGGCCCCCACCAGCAAGGAGGCCTCGGCCTCGAGGGACATCGTCGTCAACGCCATTCCACCCTGCGCAATCGGGGAGCTGGCCAAGCCCGCCTATCCCCCGGAGGCGCTGGCGGCCCACGCCGGAAAGTGCGTCGTCTACGTGACAATCACCATCGACGCGAAGGGCGACGTCACCGAGGTGCTCCGCAGCTGGCAACGCCTCACCTTGCCAAACAAATGCTCCGGGCAGTTCTTCGCGGCCGTGGAAGGGGCCGTTCGAAGCTGGCGATTCGTGCCGGCGAGGAATGTCTACTGGCAGAAAGTCGGGGACAACGACCTCAAATACCTGAGTGCGGAGACCATTCCCGCGCAGACCGATATCAAGTTCACTTTCGAGGCGTCCGGCGGCGTGCGGTGAACACCCGGAGCGCGGTAGGCAGGCCGGAGACCCTTCAGGCGGCTTGCTCGCCGCAGACGCGCTTGTCTGAATTGGATCATCCCTTGCACGCAAACGATTACGAGTTGACTGCAAACCATTGGCGTTATAGCCAAGGCGTCCAATTTACCTACCTCATAAATGAAATCAGCGGAATTTGTTAAGGGAGCCCTTGTGTCGGCCATCGCTCTGGCAATCGCGGGATCCCGGCTCCTTGGGGCCGGCGGCGGCAACAGCAACTACATCCTGGTTCAGAAATCGGAACAGTACGACCAGACCTCGGGAAGCGGCCCCTTCGCGGATCCGACGGCTCCTTTCACATTCAACTCGAGCGGGCCCCTCGCCATGAGCTTCACGCCGCCAGGCGGCGCAAGCACCCCCCTAGCTTTCGACTCGGGAAGCAGCAAATATAAATTTTCGGAGTCCTTTGGATCACAGGCCGCGATGGACGCGGCCTTCCCCAACGGGAACTACACCTTTTCCGTAACAGGCGTGCCGAGCTTCACGCTGAGCCTTTCGGGCAACCTCTACCCCAACGTCCCGCAGGTAACGGGAGGGGGCACCTGGAATGCCTCCGGGCAGCTCGTCATTAATCCGGCGCAGAACAACACGATCAGCTTCAATACCTTCACCACGTACGGGACGGCCGGCGCTCTCAGCCACATGCAGCTTCAGATCTCGTCGATAGACGGTTCGACGGTGAGCCTGAGCCAGAGCTACATCACCTCATCGAATTCCGCGCCCTTCACGAGCTACTCCATCCCGGCGGGCACGCTGGCGCCAGGAGCGATCTATTATGCCTCGATCGAGTACGACACGGCCCCAGCCGACAACTCGACGGCGGTCTCTGGTGACGAGGCCGTCACGGTCTATTCGGTCACGACCAGCTTCATGCTCGTGACCTCGGGAACGCCCTCGAATGTCCCGACCATCACGCAGCAGCCCTCCGACCAAACGGCGCCCATCGGATCAAACGTGACGTTCAGCATGAATTTCAACGGCAACAACAACACGATCATCCAATGGTTCAAGAACGGCGTCCCGGTCAACACCAGCAACAACGGCAACGGCCCCAATTTCACTCTCTCGAACATCCAGACCTCCGACGCCGCGAGCTATTTCGCCATACTCACGTATGGAAGCGGCCCGTTTGTCCAGAGCAACACCGTCACGCTAACCATCGGAACGGAGGCCTCCTCGCCCCCGTCATTCACGGTTGAGCCGGCGTCGCAGACGGTGGCCAGCGGAAGCACGGTCGCGTTCGACGCCTTCGCCAGCGGCTCGCCGAGCTACCTCTGGAGCTTCAATGGAAGCCCGCTTTCAGACGGCGGCGCTATCTCCGGATCAGCGGGCCCGACCCTGGTGATAACCGGGGCCAGCACGGCAAACGCGGGGACCTACAGCTGCACCGCCACGAATTCCTTTGGCTCGACTCCGAGCAACGCAGCCTCGCTGTCCGTCAGCTCGACGACCGACGTCGGGCGCCTGATCAACATCTCGTGCCGGGCCCAGGTGGGAACAGGGGCGAATATTCTCATCGCGGGGTTTGCCGTGGGAGGGGCGGGGACTTCGGGCTCGGAGTCGCTCCTCGTGCGCGCCTCGGGCCCGGCGCTCGTGCCCTTCGGGGTCACGGGCACGCTTCCCGACCCGCAGCTCAGCATCTATTCGGGCTCCACGCTGGTGAACAGCAACAGCGGGTGGGCGGGCAGCTCCCAGATCTCAAATGCGGCAGCTGCCGTGGGCGCCTTCGCCTGGGGAGCCCCGTCGAGCCACGACTCGGCGCTCCTCGAGTCGCTTTCGGCGGGCCCTTATACGGCCCAGGTTGCCGGACAGAGCGGCGACACGGGGGTCGCGCTCGTGGAGGTCTACGACGCCACGCCGGCGGGCAGCTATGCGCCAACAACGCCACGCCTTGTGAACATCTCAGCGCGCGTGCAGGTGGGGACGGGCGGCAATATCCTCATCGCCGGCTTTGTTATTGGCGGCTCGACCTCGAGAACGGTGCTCATACGCGCCTCCGGCCCGGCCCTGATACCCTTTGGCGTAACGGGGACCCTTCCGGACCCGAAGCTCGAGCTCTACACGGGAAGCACGCTCCTTGGAACCAACAACGGTTGGGGAGGAAACCCTGAGATCATCAACGCCGCGGCGAACGTGGGGGCGTTCTCATGGAACCCCACGAGCAGCGACTCCGCCATACTCGCGACCCTGCCTCCAGGGGGCTACACGGCGCAGATTTCAGGGGCGAGCAACGACACCGGCATCGCGCTCATCGAGGTCTACGAGGTGCCGTAGCGCCGGGCGTTGGTTGATTAAATCGGCTACGGCCAAGGCGCCGCCCGCCAAGGCGATGCAGATCGCGTTTCCGGACCACGAAAAATGATCGTGAGGAGCGGCGGCGAGCTTGGGCACCCAGACGAGCACCTCGAATCCGACGATCATGATCGCGTTCAAGCGAGAGGCCAATCCGGCAAGGAACCCCGTCAGGATGGAAAACGCCGCGAGCAGGAAGCAGGCGCCGGTGGCGGCCGTCCAAAAGACGCCGCCGAAGGGAAGCCATTTCGGCACCCAGGTGGCGGCCCCCGAGAGGTAAATGAAATGCGTCAGCCCGAATGAGATGGGGCAGATCCCATACAGGCGGCACAGGCCTGCGGTCCTACGATGCCAGGCCGATTCGGGAGGCGACACGGAGGCGTAGATTGCGGCCCCGGCGATGGCGATCGAAAGCTCCTCGAATAGGTTTCCCCACGAATCCCAGGTTTGAGGCGCGCCGAGAACCCCGCATGCCCAGGTCAGGGTGAATGCCAGGTAGACGAGGGCAAGCATTCCGGCGCCCCACCGAGCGGTTGTGCGCCAGAACAACGCGGCTCCGCCGACGAGTTCCAAGGCGGAGGTCCCATAGGCCAGCGCCCCGTGAAACGGGATGGCCTCCTTTACGCGTTGCCAATTGGTCGCAAAATCGCCCCAAGCGAAGCCGACGAGACCAAGCGCAATTCCAGCCGCCCCGTATAGGAGTGATCCAAAACCGAAAGGAGACCGACGGTGTGCCTCGTCAGCCATGGTTCCAATCCGCGCGGATCGACGCGCCAACCGCGGGCGAGGCGCGACGTCCGCCCGTTCCAAAGGCCGCGCCACGGCGGCGTGTGCGATAGCGGGGGACTTGCTGCCTCATAATGCACGAAAACACCGCATCCATGAGAATCCCTTCACGAGAACATCGGAGAACGGTGGCCGACCAAGCTGCGATCACGCCAGTGTCCTAAATCGCCAGTTCCCCTAAGAATCGCCCCCTTGGCTCATCAGCGGATCGAGGCGGCGTGACGGGCCCGCCGACTTGGGTAAAGCCCTCGGGATTCGATGACGCCTCGCGGCCGGCCGGTGAGAAGGCGTTGTTTTACGTTACGTCGTTTTGCGTTACTCGATTTCAAGAAGCGCCAGAGGACGCTAATGGTCGCGGTGACTTACGATGAGCCCCTCGAACATTCTGCTGAGGCGGCCTTCCGGCGGGGCATATGTCGCAATGGCTGCCGGCGCTTAGCCGATTAGTGTCTTTCGATTCCAATCATGAAACGCTCATTGGCGCGCGGCTGGCACCTCGCACAGTGGCTTGCCCGGCGCGGACGGCTCCCCGGGATTAATTGGCAATATTAAATTATAAATAAACTACATAAAAATACGTAGACACCATGGCACACTATATCAGAATGATTATTTGAAGACATTATAGTCTCGACTGCACCGAGAGCGGCGTTGGACTCCGCTGCGTGCTGCGTCCAGCCCTCGGCATTTTCACGGGATTGCTATTTTCAGGAGCCGTTGCTTTGGCTGCCAATCAACCGCCCATGGTGTCGATGACGTCTCCCGCCAACGGAGCATCGTTCATCTCTCCCGGTACGATTGTGCTCCAAGCGACGGCGACATCGATCGGGTCGACGATTGCCAATGTAACCTACATGGACGGTCAATCGAAGATCGCTACTGTGTCGTCCGGCCCTGCGTACACATACAATTGGAAGACCGCAACCGCGGGCTCCCACACGCTTACGGCGATAGCGAAGGACAAGACGGGGGCGACGACGACGTCTGCTGGCGTGGCAATCACAGTTGTGCTAACTACCAGATCGTAGACACGCGGTAGGCTCATAATTGGGTAACACT
>CAZNNO010000060.1:0-21077 GCA_964574435.1 uncultured Opitutaceae bacterium | reverse complement strand
AGCTGAAGGACGGCATCGACGGCCTGGTCCACATCTCGCAGATCAGCGAGGAGCGCATCGACAAGGTGAAGGACGTCCTCAAGGCCGAGCAGAAGGTCTCGGCCCGCGTCATCAAGATCGACCGCGAGGAGCGCAGGCTCGGGCTCTCGATCAAGGCCGCCAACTACAACGCCGACCAGCTTGCGGCGGAGACGGCGTCCTACGAGGCGCTCAACCGCAGCGCGAGCAACGACATGATGAACCTCGGCGACATACTCGACGAGGCCTCCAAGAAGGGCGAGTAGAGCGCGGGCCGCAAGGCCCGCGCCTCAGGCCCTTTTCGCCTTCGACTCGATAAACTCCCTGATGACCGTCATCCGCTTGCGGTGGCGGTCTTCCTGCTCGACCTCGTCGGCGCTGCGCACGGCCTCGTTCTTGGCCATGGCCCTGCGCATCTTGCCCAGCGCGATGTATTCGAGCTGGCGGATGCGCTCGCGCGTAACGTTGAAGCGCCGGCCCACCTCCTCCAGGGTCAGCTCGCCGTGGCCGTCGAGGCCGAAGCGCATCCGGATTATCTCGGCCTCGCGCTTGTCGAGCGAGGCGACCATCGAGCGCAGGTCGGTGTTCAGGTTCTTCTCGCGAAGGTTGTCGAAGGGATTGATCGCGCTCTCGTCGCCGACGATCTCGCCGAAGGTGGCCGAATCGCCGTCCTCGCCCACGGGCGCATCGAGCGAGGCCGGCCTCACGCTGACGGACTTTAGATGGGAGACCTTCGAGGTCGGAATCTGCAGCTCCATCGCGAGCTCCTCGTCTGTGGGCTCGCGGCCCAGCCGCTCGGAGATCACCATGGCCATCTTGCGCATCTTGGAGATCTTGTCGACCAGGTGGACGGGAAGTCGTATGGTCTTCGACTGGTTGGCTAGGGCCCTCTTTATCGACTGCTTGATCCACCACGCGGCGTAGGTCGAGAGCTTGCCGCCCTTGCGCGGGTCGAAGCGCTCCACGGCCTTGACGAGGCCGATGTTCCCCTCGCTTATGAGGTCGAGAAGCGGCAGGCCGAAATCCTTGTAATCCATCGCGATCTTAACGACGAGGCGCAGGTTCGCCTTGATCATGTGGTCCCGCGCCGTCTTGTCCCCGCGGCGGATCCGCCTGGCGAGCGAGACCTCCTCCTCGATGGTCAGCAGGGGCGTCTTGCCGATCTCCTGGAGATAGATCTGAAGGTTGCTCCGGTCGGTCGGCGCGTACGGCGCCTCGGCGGGCTCCGGCTTCTCGAGAAACGACGGAGGGTTGTCGAACTGCGCCTGGCGCTCGGGAGCGAGTGCTAGGCGGCTGCCTCCTTCAGCTTCCACCTCAGCCGCTGGGCCGTCTGCCCTGTTTTTGGTGTGCATTGGATCTTACTATTTGAGGATTGAAACGATCGATTGTTCCCCAATATGAGCGTAAACTGTTCCGACTTGGGGAGACGAGCCGGCCCCTCTAAGGTTGCGCGGGCGTCATGTGTTTCTTGCGAAATTTTGGCGCACCCAAGTGTAACACCGCGCGCGTTTTGACGCTCGAATAGGGGGGAAGGGAATTAGCGCTCCAAATCCTGCGCATTCGCGGCATTAGAAACAATTCTTGGATTCCGCCGGTGGCGGCGACCCGCGCGCAGGCGCCCGCCCCCCAATCCGGGGCCCGACCTAGAACCGCGACGCGATCTCGGCGGCCTTGAAGAGCGCGCCGGCCTTGTTGACGGTCTCCTGGTACTCGGCCGCCGGGTCGGAGTCCGCAACGACGCCGCCGCCGGCCTGGATGTGTATCCTGCCACCGCGAATGAGGGCGGTCCTAAGCGTGATGCACGAGTCCAGGTTCCCGTCGTAGCCGAAATACCCGAGGGCGCCCGCGTAGAATCCCCTCTGCACGGGCTCCTTCTCCGCGATGATCTGCATGGCGCGCACCTTGGGGGCGCCGCTCACCGTGCCGGCGGGGAAGGTCGCCCGCATCAGGTCGAACGCGGTCTTGCCCTCGGCGATCTGCCCCTCGACCTGCGACACGATGTGCATCACGTGCGAGTACCGCTCGACAAACATGAACTCGGGGACGTGAATCGACCCAAACTTGCAGACGCGCCCGATGTCGTTGCGCGCCAGGTCGACGAGCATCAGGTGCTCGGCGCGCTCCTTCTCGTCGGCCAGGAGCTCCTTCTCGAGGGCCAGGTCCTCCTCGTGGGTCGCGCCGCGCCTGCGCGTGCCGGCTATCGGCCGGATCTCGACCAGGCCGTCCGTCAGGCGCACGTGGACCTCCGGGGACGCCCCGACCAGGGCGAAGTCGCCCGAGTCGAGGATGAACGTGTACGGGGAGGGGTTCACGGTCCGCAGGGCCCGGTAAAGGTCCAGCGGGGTCTTGGCGAACGGCTGCGAGAACCGCTGGGAGGGGACGACCTGGATGATGTCGCCCGCCCGGATGTACTCCTTCACGCTGTCCACCAGGCGCTCGTACTCGGGGCGCGTGAAATTGCCCTGGGGCACGTCCACACTGGGAGGCGCGATCAGCGGGGCGGGCGCAAGGGAGCCGGGCCTCCTCAGCATCTCGAACAGCTCGCGGAGCTCGGCCTGTGCGGCGGCGTAGGCCGCTTCGGCTCCCGCCGCCCCCTCGGCGGCGACGTGGGCGTTGACGCAGAGGCGCAGCGTCTGCTTCGCGCGATCGAAGATCAGCAGGCTGTCGGACAGCATGAAGTGGATGAGGGGGATCCCGAGCTCGTCGACGGCCGCGGCCGGCACCGTGTGCTCGATGCGGGTCACGTACTCGTAGCTCAGGAAGCCGACGGCGCCGCCGGTGAAGCGGGGCAGCCCGGGAATCTTGACCGGCCGGAACTGCCTGAGCTCGGCCTCGATCAGGGAGAGCGGGTCGGCGGGCGTGGGCAGCGTCCGGGCGGGCTTGCCCGGCTCGCGTATCTCGGTCGTGACTGGTCCGCAGGCGAAGGTCTTGCGCGGGCGGCAGCCGATGAAGCTGTAACGTGACAGTCGCTCGCCCCCCTCGACCGATTCAAGCAGGTAGGCCGGCCCGTGCGCGCGCAGCTTGGCGTAGGCGGAGACGGGCGTCTCAAAATCCGCCATCAGGTCGGTGTAGACGGGCACCAGGTTGCCCATCCGGGCAAGCGAGAGGAACTCTTCCCGTGTGGGGTGGATGTCCACGGTCACTCCACGGTCACCGATTTCGCCAGATTGCGCGGCTTGTCCACGTCGCAGCCCCGCTCGACCGCGATGTAGTAGCTCAGGAGCTGCACCGGGATTGTCGCCACGATCGGAAGCACCGCCTCGTGGCAGTCGGGGATCGCGATGACCTCGTCGGCCAGGCCGGCCGGCAGCTCGCTGCCCTCGGTCGTGATAGCGATCACGGGGCCCTTGCGCGCCTTGATCTCCTGCATGCTGGAGACCACTTTGTTGAAGATCTCGCCCTTCGGTGCGAAGAAGACGCTCGGGCACCTTTCGCTGATCAGGGCGATCGGGCCGTGCTTCATTTCCGCGGCAGGATAGCCCTCGGAATGGATGTACGAGATCTCCTTGAGCTTGAGCGCTCCCTCAAGGGCGATCGGGAAGAGGGAAAGGCGGCCCAGGAAAAGGAAGTCGGTGTGGTGCGCATAGCGCTTCGCCACGGCCCTGATATGCGGGGCCTGGGCCAGGGCCCTGCGCACGAGAGCCGGCGCGCTCCGCAGTGCGTTCACGTAGTCAACCCCGTCGTTGAAGCTCATGTCGCGCATCCTCGACACGTAAAGCGCGACCATCGCGCCCAGAAGCAGCTGCGAAGTGAACGCCTTTGTCGAGGCGACGCCTATCTCCGGGCCGACGTGCTGAAAGATGCCGCCGTCAGCCTCCCGCGCGATCGAGGAGCCAACGACATTGTTGATCGCCAGGACCCGGAACCCCTTGCGCTTGGCCTCGCGAAGCGCGGCCAGCGTGTCGATCGTCTCTCCCGACTGGCTGATCACGAAGAACAGCGTCTGCGGGTCAAGCGGGGCGTTCCTGTAGCGGAACTCCGACGCGTAGTCGACCTCGACCGGGACGCGTGCAAACCGCTCGATCAGGTGCTCGGACACGAGACAGGCGTGCCACGCCGTGCCGCAGGCGCAGAACATGAACCGGTCGATCTGGCGCAGCTCGGCGGGCGTCAGGTTCAGCCCGCCGAAGAGGGCCGTGCTCCCGTCCTCCGAGAAACGCCCGCGCATGGTGTTCTCGAGGGCGAGCGGCTGCTCGAAAATCTCCTTCTCCATGAAGTGGGCGTAGCCGTCCATGCCCGACTCCTCGACCGTCCAGTCGATGCGGTCGACCACGGGCGAGACGTCGGCCTGGTCGAGCGTGCTTATCGCGAAATCGCCGGCGCTGATGTGAACGAGCTCACCGTCCTTCAGGTAGACTACGTTCTTCGTCCTGCTGACGAGCGCGGACGCGTCGCTGGCCAGGAGGTACTCGTCCTCGCCGACGCCGAGGATGAGGGGCGACGCCTTGCGGGCAGCGACGATGTCCGTGGGGAAGTCGGTGCAGAGGACCGCGATCCCGTAGGTGCCCTCGACGTGATGGAGCGCCTTGCGGACGCTCTCGAGGAAGGTGCCGTCGCTCTCGGAGTTCTGGGGCTCCTTGGCATAGTGGTACGCGATCAGGTTGCAGAGTACCTCGGTGTCGGTCTCGGACTTGAAGGTGTAGTCCCTCCCGATCAGGAACGTCTTGATCTGGCTGTAGTTCTCGATGACGCCGTTGTGGATCAGCGCGAACTTGCCATCCGAGCTGACCTGGGGATGGGCGTTCGCCTCGGTCACGCCCCCATGGGTAGCCCAGCGCGTGTGGCCGATGCCGACGCAGCCGTCCAGGTGGAAGCGGGACGCCTCCTTGGAGAGCTGCTCAACCCGGCCCACCTTCCTGAGGAGCGTCAACCCGCCATCCTGGACAATCGCCATCCCCGCGGAGTCGTATCCGCGGTATTCAAGGCGCTTCAGGCCCTCGAGGATGATGGTCGCCGCCTTGCGGTTTCCGACGTAGCCGACGATGCCGCACATGGGTATTCTTGGTTAGGATTGGGTTACCCCGACGATTTTGGCTCGCGAAGTAGCGGTTCACGATAGAAAACGGGATCGCCATGACCACCCAAAAACGCGTGCTTGCAGTCATTATGGGCGGCGGCCGAGGGACGCGGCTGGCGCCATTGACGAACGAGCGCTGCAAACCGGCGGTGCCCCTCGCTGGGAAATACCGTCTCGTGGACATCCCGATCAGCAACTGCATCAACTCGGAGATAAACCGGATATTCCTGCTCTCGCAGTTCAACACGGCCTCGCTCCACCGCCATGTCCAGGGCGCGTACCAGTTCGACCCCTTTGGCGGGGGATTCATTGACATCCTCTCGGCCGAGCAGACCGAGAAGAGCCTCGACTGGTACCAGGGGACGGCGGACGCGGTGCGCAGGAACATCATCCATTTCCGCAAGTACCCCCACGACCTGATCCTCATTCTCTCCGGCGACCAGCTCTACCGCATGGACTTCAGGGACATCATTGAGCAGCACCTGGCGACCAAGGCTGACGTCACCATCTGCGCGAAGCCCTTTGCGGTGTCGAAGGTGGAGGGACTGGGGCTCATGCGGGTGGCCGACGACCTGTCGATCCAGCAGTTTGTGGAGAAGCCGAAGGAAGCCGCGGTCATCAACGGCCTGGTCCTAAGCTCGACGATCGAGACCATGCTGAAGGAGCGGTCGGCCGAGAAGCTCTGCCTGGCCTCGATGGGCATCTATGTCTTCAACCGGAGCGTCCTCGCGGAGGCCCTCGAGAACTCGATGACGGACTTCGGGCGCGAGGTGATCCCGAGCCTGCTTGGCCGGAAGAAGATGTTCGCGCACGTCTTCGAGGGCTACTGGGAGGACATCGGGACCGTGAAGGCCTTCTTCGAGGCGAACCTCGCTCTTGCGCAGCCCCTGCCGCCGTTCAACTTCTTCGACGCCTCAACACCCGTCTATTCGATGTACGACTACCTGCCGGCGTCGAAGCTCAACAAGTGCAAGATCGACAATGTCGTTGTGGCCGACGGCTGCATCCTGACCGACTCGACGCTCAAGCACAGCCTGTTTGGAATCCGGTCCTTTGTGGGCGAGGGCTCCGACCTCGAGGACGTGATCATGATGGGTGCCGACTACTACGAGACGCCGGAGCAGATCAGCGCCAACGCGGCCCGCGGCAAGCCGAACCTCGGCGTCGCCAGGAACTGCTTCATCCGCAGGGCCATCATCGACAAGAACACGCGGATAGGCGAGGGGACGAGGCTGACGGCGCTCGGCAAGGCAGATGGCACTTACGTTGGGGGCGCGGTCGTTATCAGGGACGGCGTCCTTGTGGTGCCGAAGGGCGCGCACATTCCGCCGGGCACGGTGGTCTAGGGAAGCGGGACCGGAGCAGGGCCGTCGCATCCGGGGACTTCTAGACCCGCTTCCGCAGGAATTCGAAGACCAGGTAGCCGACGAGGGCCGTGGCGAGGGCGATCGCGAGGTTGGACCTTGTGAGGATGTCCCGCAGGGCCCACGCCAGACCCATGTGCTGTGCCATCCCCGAGCCCTCGTACTCTCCCATAAGCAGGTTCGAGTAGTAGAGGAAGACGATGAAGCCGACCTCGACAACGGCCCTCCAAACGGGAGCCAGCCTACGGGGTCCCTGGGGCTCCTGCTGGTGGTTCTCGGGCATGGCTAGCGGCCGGTCATTTCTCCGGGGCCGGGGTGGGCAGCGTCGCGGCCCCGCGCTGCCTCAGGTAGGCGCCGAAGACTATCATGAACAATGAGTAGAACGTTCCCCGGCTCAGCCCAAGGATCAGCGACGCATCGGGCTCGCGGAATGTCTCGCCGGCTATTCTGAAGCAGGCGTAACCGATCAGGAACTCCCCGGCCAGCCGGCCGGGCCTCCTGAGGACCACGTCGCTTCTCCAGAAGCGCCACTGCATGAAGAGCAGCAGGAGCGCCCCCTCCATCGCGGCCTCGTAGAGCTGCGAGGGATGGCGCGGCAGGATGAGGTGGAGCGGCGTGCCCTCGGGCATGCTTCGCGGGAATATGACCGCCCAGGGCACACCCGTCGGCTTTCCCCAGAGCTCCCCGTTCACGAAGTTGGCCACGCGCCCGAGGAGGATTCCCGCCGGCGCCGTCGAGGCCACCAGATCCCAGAGGTGCAGCAGGGGTATCCGCTCCGAGCGTGCAAACCAGGAGACGGCCACGATGACGCCGATCAGGCCCCCGTGGAACGACATGCCGCCGTCCCACACGCGAAGGATCGCGAAGGGATCCGAGCCGAAGCTCCGCCACGTGTCGTAGAAGAAATACGAACCGATCCGTCCCCCGAGGACGACGCCGAGAACGGCGGCCACCATGAAGTCGGCTATCCTGCGCGGGGGCAGCAGGGAGCGTCCGGCCCGAGCGTAGGCGTCGAGGAGCCAGGCCGCGACGAGGAAGCCGGCAGCGTAGGCGAGCCCGTAGTAGCGGATGCCGAAGCGCTCCGTGAAGTGCACGAGGAACGGGTCAAGGTTATCGACCCAGTACGCCAGGGAGGCCGTCATAGGCGCCGGCCCCGGTCCTGCTTCTGTATCCGCATTCGCGCCAGCTCGCGCATGTCCACGGCGACGTCGTCCTTGTCGAAGATCTCCCGGCCGAGCAGGTGCTCGATCACGTCCTCCATCGTAACGACGCCCGCCGTGGCCCCGAACTCGTCGACCACCACGAGGAGCTTGCTGTGGGTCTTCAGGGAGAGCTGGAGGGCGTGCCCCACGGTCGCCGTCTCCGGGATGAAGTTGGCCTCCTGCATGAACTGCTCGACAAGCCCGGCGTCCTGGTCGTGGGCCTTGGCCTTAAGGAGGTCACGGCTGCGCACGACACCGACGATGTCGTCGAGGTTCCTGCCGAAGACGGGCATCCGCCCGAACTGCAGGGTGGGGTGCTCCTTGAAGACCTCCGCGACCGAGGCGGAGCGGTTGAGCGCCGCCACGACCGTGCGCGGAGTCATGATCCCGCTCACCCGGACGTTGCCGAGGGTGAGGGCGTTCGCGATGATGCTCGACTCGCTGTTCGAGAGCGTGCCCTCCTTCGCCCCCCGCTCGGCAAGCAGGATGATCTCCTCTCCGGAGCCGTGGAGCTTCGCCGGGGGGCCCACGAAGGGCCGCACGACAAGCGCGCAGAACCAGGTGACGGGGAAAAGCACGCGCCTCAGCCAGCCGATGGGGTAGACGACGTAAGGCTGGAGCTCGCGGCGGTGGGCGACGCCGATGTTCTTGGGAAGCACCTCCGAGAAGAGGAGCAGGGCCGCCCCGAACGCTATCGATATCACGACGACGGTCGGGCCGCCGTAGAAGTGCACGGCCAGGGCGCCGACGATGACCGAGCCCAGGCTGTTGGCGACGGTGTTGAGGGTGAGGATCGCCGAGATTGTGGCGTCGATTTCGCGCTTCAGGCTCTCGAGGAGGGCCCCCCGCCGGGGCCGCGTGCGCTTCAGGGCCTCGATTTCGGCGATGGTCGTCGACAGGACAATCGACTCGAAAAGGGAGCACATGAACGAGGTCCCGATCGTGAAGATGACGGCGAGGGGCAGGACGAGCCTGAGCATTCCCGGAGCTTAGGGCGCCGCCCGCTTATTCCGACCACAAAAGAGCCTTGCAGCCGCGCGCCTTTGCGCGGCTACGTAGAGGGGATGGGCGACTTGAAACGGACACCACTCAGGGATTTTCACGCGGCGCACGGGGCGAGGCTCGTCGACTTCGCCGGGTGGGAGATGCCCGTTCAGTACCGGAGCATCCTCGAGGAGCACAAGGCCGTCCGGCGCGCCGCGGGCCTCTTTGACGTGAGCCACATGGGCGAGGTCGACGTTCTGGGCCCCGGAGCCTGCGCATTCCTCGATGGCCTTGTGACGAACAATGTGGGCAGGATGCATCCGGGGAAGGTCCTCTACTCCCCGATGTGCCACCCCGCCGGCGGGGTGATAGACGACCTGCTGGTCTATATGAGGGGCCCTGGGGACTACTTCCTGTGCATCAACGCAGGCAACATTGCGACGGACCTAGCGTGGATCCGGGAAAGGGCGGCCGGCCGCGACGTCACGGTGACCGACCGGTCCGATGGATGCGCCCTGGTGGCCGTGCAGGGGCCCCGGGCCTTCGACATTGTCCAGCCGCTCGCGGATGTGAGGCTCGAGGGAGTCAAATACTACCATTTCACGGAGGGCCGGGTCGCCGGCGTGGCGTGCGTCATCAGCCGCACGGGCTACACCGGGGAGGACGGCTTTGAGCTCTACCACGCGGCGGGCGACGCGCCGGCCCTTGCGGAGGCCCTCCTGGAGGCGGGCCTGCCCCACGGCCTGGAGCTCTGCGGGCTTGGCGCGCGCGACAGCCTGAGGCTCGAGGCGGGGTTCCCGCTCTACGGCCACGAGCTCAGCCGGGATATCTCGCCGCTTGCCGCGGGTCTCGCCTGGACTGTCAAGTTTGACAAGCCGGGCGATTTCTCGGGCCGAGCCGCGCTCGCATCCGAGAAGCAGAGCGGCCCGGCACGCAGGGTTGTGTACTTCAGGACCGGGGACAGAAGGATCATCCGACCCGAGACCCCTGTTGCAAGGTCTGGTGGGGCCGCCGCCGGGCGCGTTCTCTCGGGCACGCTTTCTCCCATGCTTTGCGTCGCCATCGGCTCCGCGCTTGTCGACTCCGGGGCCGCTTCGGTCGCGCTGGTTGCGGACGTGAGGGGCAGCCCCGTGGAATTGCAACTCGTCAAACCCCCTTTCATCGAGCTAAGGAAGACACCATGAGCAACATACCCAGCGACCTTCGTTACGCCAAATCCCACGAATGGCTCAGGCTAGAGGCCGACGGAACCGCCACCGTGGGCATCACCGATTACGCCCAGGCTTCGCTGGGCGACATCACCTACGTGCAGCTGCCCAAGGTGGGCGCGGTGCAGAAGCAGGGGGCACCCTTCGGTGTCGTCGAGTCGGTCAAGGCCGCCTCCGATGTCTATTGCCCGGTCAACGGGACGGTCGTCGCGGTCAACACGGCGCTCGAAAGCGCGCCGGAGGCGCTCAACAGGGACCCCTATGGGGATGGATGGATCCTCAAACTCAAGGCGTCCAACCCGGCCGAGGCCGCCGCGCTCCTGGATGCCCCGGCCTATTCCAAGGTAACGGCATAAAGGGGCGGCGCGGGGGAGCGGCGCCTGGCGGGTGGTCCGCCCTAGTGTCTGAAAAATGACTCCGTTCCGAGCCTGCGCGCGGCGAGGCTCTCCATCCGCATCCCTATGCGCGAGTCGCTCGCGAAAAGCCTCAGGAAGTCCGAGCGGGCCATGGTCAGGCAGCGGCTCTCCTCGATCGCGACGACATCGGCTGTCGCTTCGCCGCCCTCGAGCAGGCTTATCTCCCCGAAATAGTCGCCGGGCTGCATGCGCCTGAGTACCCGCCCGCCGTTGCGCGCCTCGAAGGCCCCGTCAAAGATCAGGAAGAACCAGTTGTTGGGCGCGCCCTTTGTCAGCGCGGCGGCGCCCGCGTCGAAGCGCACGGTGCTGCACTGCTGGGCGTAGCGGAGCAGCTCGTCAAAGGGCCAGCCCGCGAGAAACACGAGCCGGCCCAGGAACGCGACGTGCTGCAGCAGCTCTCGGACGCGGGCGGCGCCCACCCGCTTGACCACGAGGCTGTCGAATTCGGCCTTCTCGAGCCTCAGCAGCCTGCTGTCCCGGGTGGCCCGCACCGTCGCCGTGCGGACGGTGCCGTCCAAAAGGGCGATCTCCCCGAAGCCGCTGCCGGGGCCGAGCCAGCCGATCGTCTCGACCCGGCGGGAGGGCGAGGGCCTGCGCTTCGCTACCTCGACCTCGCCCTCCATCACCACGTAGAAGGCGTCCGCGGGATCGTCCTCGCGGAACACGTCCTGGTTCCTTCCGATTTGCACGACCCGCATCGACGCAACCAGCTCGGCAAGGTCCGCCTCGGCCATTTCCCTGAAAAGCACGACCTGCCGAAGGATGGAAAGGGGGTCACCCGTCAGCGGGGCCAACGCCCTGGGTCCGCGGGCCGAGTCCTTCCTGAGGGGCTGCGCCAGCTTCCGGCGGATCCACAGGTGGGCAACGAAGGCCTTTGCGAGGCAGATGCATCCGACGACGAAGCCCGCGACGAGCGTGTAGAGGATGGCGTCCCCAAGGGGATGGAGCGGCCCGGCCTGCCCCAGCAGCGCCTGGATTCTCTGCGTGGCGCCCGGAAAGAGGCGGACGCCCACCAGGGCGACCAGCAGCGTCCACGCCGCCCAATGCAAGACGAAGCCCCTGGTCAGGCCCCGTTTCCATTCTCGGAACTTCTCCCACGCATCGTCCCGGCGCTGCTCGAAGATGAAGCCCGCGCGGACGGAGAAGATCGCCGTCGCCCGCCGGGCGGCCACCCACTGCAGCGCCGCGCTTCCGCCCCAGGGCGCAAGGACGTAGAGCACGGCGCAGAGGACGGGCGCGAGCATTTCCTGCCACCTCCAGGCGACGAGAGCGGCGCCGGCAAAGACCGGCGCCGCGCGGAGCGCTGCGACCACGGCCTGCCGGTCGGGCCCGTCCATGGACGCCTCCTCCGAGTCCACGGAGAAATGGGGCAGCAGGGTGGGCCAGCGGACCCCTGGGGCCCGCAATTCGGACCGCTCCCCGGCCAGGGCGCACGCCGCCGCCGCCTCGCCTAGGCTCAGGAGGACGCATCCCGCCAGCCACCCGGCGACCCAATCCGACCACCCGCCCGGGGCGACCCACCTTGGGATGAGCAGCGCCACCGCGCCGGTGATGATGAGCGCCTGCCCGAGCCATCCGGCGGTTCGAAGCGGAACCCGGACCCTCCAGCGGCGCGCCAGACTCCTGTCCTCCCTCTCGCCGTTCGGGACGAGCAGGCCGGCCGCGTGCGCCTGGAGAATCAGCTCGTAGAACTCTCCCAAAGGGGGGCAGGCGTGCTCGCCGAGCAGGCGCACCAGGGCCCCGGGTACCGTGCTTGGCTCGGAGAAGCAGTCGGAGAGGATTGCCGCCTGCTCAGGCGTCAGCACCAGCCGGCGCCTTCCCCCGGCGCTGCGCATGAGGACGCGGTCGTGCCGCGGCGTGCCCCGGCGCGCCGTCCCGCTCAGCGTGAAGCGGGCGGATGTGAGGAGTTCAGCCTGGTTCATCGGATTGGGGGGCGGCATGGACGGGAGCGTTGCCGGAATCCCGGGCTAGGCGAGCGCGCTCCTGCGCTGGAACAGCCGGCGCCAGAACGTGCGTGACGGCGGCCCGTCACCACCCGGCGCCGAGTCAACGACAAGGGCGACGATGGCGGTGATGTTGTCGCGCCCCGAGGCCTTGTTCGCGGACTCGACGAGGCGCAGGACCGCGGGCCTGACGTCCTCCGGTGAGCGGACGCCTGCGAGAAGGGCCTCGATCTCGTGGTCCCAGAGTCCGTCCACCAAGCCGTCCGAGCAGAGAAGAAAGACGTCACCGGCCATGACGTCGACGGATCCGGACTCCGGCTGGAATGGCTCCTCGGGGTTGCCGAGGCTCTGGTCGATCTGGTTGCGCAGGGGATGGCGCCGAGCCTCGGCCTCGGTGATTTCCCCGCTCTGGCGCATGCGGCCCACGGGCGAATGGTCGCGGCTGATCTGCCGGAGCCTGCCGGCACGGCAGACATAGATCCGGCTGTCGCCCGCCTGTCCCCACAGGGCGTGCTCGGAGCAGGAGAAGCAGAGCAGCGACACCGTGGCCCCCATGCCCTCGAGGCCGGCCTCCGCGGCCTTCGCCTTGATGGCCCTGTCCGCGGCGTTGATCGCGTCGAGAACCGGGTCGCGAGGGGCCGTTTCGCCAGGCTCCTCTGCCGGACCGCCGCCGAACGCGCTGCTGATCGTCTGCACGGCCACCCGGCTCGCGACCTCGCCGGCGTTGGCGCCGCCGACGCCGTCGCTCACAATGAGCAAGACGGGCTCGGTAGCGGAGAAGAGCGTCAGGGGCTTCGGCCCGGCGGTCATGAAGAAATGAGCGGCGTTCGGCTGGCCCGCCCACCAAGCATCCTCGTTGTTAGGGCGCCTACTGCCGACATCGGTCGTTCCGTCGACGCAGAGCGAGATATTGATTGCCATCGTCTTGATCCAAGAGCTGGGCGGGAGGTAGCTGGCGCCAGGCGGCCGGCGGTGGAGGTTTTAGGGTAGACGCTCCCGCAGTCAATCCAAGCCGGATTGCCGGAAACCCGCGGCTCCCGCCATATCGGCCTTGCGTCGGGGCCTCATCCGGGAACAAATAAGTCCACAACCAACTTCGCATATGATGTTTGCCAATTGCGTGATCCGGCGTCGCTTCAGGGGTGGCATCCCGTCTCTCGGCTTCAGCATCGCTGGGGCCCTCGTGCTGGCGGGGTGTGCAACCACGGTCTCGGTGACCTCGAATCCGCCAGGGGCCCAGGCCTACGTCGCCGGCAAGCTGATCGGCTCGACGCCGGCCCAGTTTGAACCCGAGGATACAAAGAATCCCACGGCGGTCGAATTCCGCCTCGATGGCTACTTCCCGGAATCGGTCACGTATACGCCGGGAGGGAACCAGACGCAGGTCGCCGCGACCCTCGAGCCGACGACGCTCACCAAGACGGTCAACATCAACTCAGCTCCCGACAGGGCCGCGGCCGCGATTGACGGTCGCAGCATCGGCACTACGCCGATTTCGGGGCTTAAGGTGGTGTACACGAGGGATTCAAAGAGCAGCCCCTGGAGGAGCCAGACCCTCGAGATCTCAAAGCAGGACTACCAGACCGAGACCCTGGAGCTGAGCCCGTCGCTGGATTCCGTGCCGGTTGTCGGGCTGACTCTCCTCAAGGAGGATCGCGTCTACTCGATCACCGCGACAAACGCAGATGGCGCGGTGCTCAACGCAAACGTCTCGGTGGACGGCCGGACCGTCGACGGAACCACGCCGATGAAGCTTCCGATCACCTTTGAGCGCCGCGACAAGTCGCTGCCGTGGCCGGTGTTCAAGCTTTCCGTTGACATCCCGGCGGAGTACAGGCCCTCGGCGATCTCGCTCGTTTACTCCGGCGGGACGACGATCGCGCTGAAACTTGAGCCCATCATTGAGATCACGACCAAGCTCTACAGCCCGTCGCTGGTGATGGAGCCGACGGGAGTCGCGATGCGCATGGTCAAGACTGATGCGCTCTCCGTGCTTAGCACCCGCGACACGGCGGAAATCATCAGCAACCTGAAGCCGGTCACCAACTTCGCGCGCCAGGACCTGAAGGAGACCGAGGAGGGCCGCGAGGACTCTATCAACTCGTTCTGCGTCTCGCCGGACGGGCAGAACGTGATCTTCGGGCTGACGGAGCACGACGAACACGGGAATTACTTCTCAAACCTCTTCCTGAAGCGGGCCGACGACTCCGAGGGCGGCATTTCGCGCCTGACGCAGGGCTCGCGGTACCTGGACACGCTCCCCTATATCGCCAATGACGGGAGCAATTACCTCGTGTTTGTCTCGAACCGAAGCGATCGGACCAAGACAGACATCTACCGTGTGAACCTGGTGAACAACCGGTTGAACGGCGGAATCTCCAGACTCACAAACGACGCGCGCTTCAACTTCGGCCCCTCGTACGGGGACAGCAACCGGCAGCTCTTTTACGTATCGACGGAGCCGAATTTCCCAACGGCCGAGACCACGATCAGCAGCATACGGATGGACGGCTCCCTTCCGACGCAGATGTCCATCAGCGCCAGCGAACTCAGCAACGCCTTTGCCGACAAGGTCGTGTTCGTCAGGATGGATCCCGAGACGAGGAAGAAGCAGATATTTTCGATTACCGCCGACGGGAAGCTCGAGACCGCATTGATGAACCAGGAGGAGTTCAGGAGGAGCAACTGCTTCAATCCGGCGGTGAGCCCGGACGGCAGCCGGATCCTCTTCGCCTCCGACGCCGGGACGGACGAGCAGGGAAGGCAAAACAACGACATCTACATGATCAACTTCGACGGCAGCGGGCTGAAGCGGCTGACCCAGAATGGCTCCGACGACATCATGCCGGCGTGGTCCCCCTCCGAGGAGGGCGTCGTGTTCTTCCTCTCGAACAGGGGGGGCGCCTACAATATCTGGCGGATGAAGATAACCACCGGCAGCAAGGCTCATTGACGACTGCCACCCGAAGCGGCGCGTGCCCCCCAGCAGGATCCCTTCCCGCACCGGCCCTGGCCTGATGCGCCTGCGCAGGCCGACAGCCCGTGTCCGCTGGAGATTGGGGCGAACATGTTCGCGGATCTGCAGTCGATAGCCGTAAGATGGATCGAGCAACCGAAAATCCCGATTTCGTCGCGTTTCTCCAGTCAGCCGAGAAATGGGTCGGCGACGAGCTTGACATAAGCGAGCTGCAGGCGGGCGACCGGCTGCTCGTGCGGACGCGCAACACCCGGTACCTCCTGGTGATCACCGGGAACCACGAGGCGCAACTCACGTCGGACCGTGCCGACAGGCCGAGCGGCCCGGTGCGGATCCAGGGCTGCGTATTCGGGCGATCGAAGGTCATCAAGCCGAACCACCTCTTCTGCGGCGGCGGCCTGGAGGTTCTCTTCAACGGCCAAACGCAGACCGTTGTCACCACGGCCATCGAGGCGATCCAGCTGGTCAGGAAGTCTCCACCAGCCGGTGCATAGCGTGCGAGGCGGGGAATCCGTCAAGGGCGTAGTCCCCGAGCGGCTCCGTTAGGCACGATTTTGGAAGGGCAGCGCGTGCCGGATCGCTGACGATCGAGTCGGATCTCAGGCCGGAGCACACCTTCTCCATGCGGAACACGTAGATCACCTCGGCGCCGGAGAGGTTGTCCGCCCCTCCCGCCCGGCCGGCCATGGTTGCGAGACCCAGGTGCAGGACAATCCTGAAGTCCGGGTCGCGGGTGCGCTGGATGCGGCCGAGCTGGAGCACCGCCTCGGCGACGCGCTCGGGCGCCGCCTGATCCTGCTTCCAGTAGGCGAAGAGGGCGTCGCCCAGGAACTTGTCGACGACCCCCCCGGCCGACTCGACCGCGTCCCGGCACTGCCTCAGCCAGGTTCCGACCTTGAGGCTGAGCGTGTCCGTGTCGAGCTGCCGGCTGAGGATGGTGTAGCGCTTTATGTCGACCATGAGCAGCCAGCAGAGCTGCTGCGCCCGCACGGCCAGCGTCGCCGGTGAATCGCCGTCATAGGTCGGGAACGCCTGGTCCGAGTCCATGCGAAAGACGAAGCTGTCCTCGAGTATCTCGATCCTGTCCCCGTCCTTGAGGCGGCAGGGGATCGTGATGCGCTTGCCGTTGCGCAGAGTCCCGTTGGTGCTGCCGAGGTCCGCTATCCAGTATTCGACGCCGCGCTCGTCCTCCTGGGCGTGGATGTGCGCGTGGCGCCGGGAGGCGGCGATCGACTGCAGCCGTATCGAGTTGGAGCCCGCCCTGCCCAGGTAGCAATTGGAGGTGATCTCTATCCGGTCCCCGCCAGAGGTCTCAATCCAGGCTTTCATTGGGGCAACAAGCGGCCGAGAGGATGATCGCATGCGACCGCGTTTCGCAATGGAAAAAGCCGCCCGGGCGCCCAATGGGTAAAATCACGCCTTGCGCCGAAGGCGATTATGGTCGAAATCGGCACTGGCTACGCAGCTTCACTAACCGTTTCCAGGCGATGGATGATGACAAACCAACGCAGAGGGTGTCTTCGGACGACAACGTCCGGGGCGCAGGCCCTAAGCCGGAGGTGATTTTCGGCCGGTACGAGCTGGTGGGCGAGCTGGGCAAGGGCGGGATGGGCGTCGTGTGGCTCGCCCGAGACCAGGAGCTCAACACGAAGGTGGCGCTCAAGTTCCTGCGGGAGGAGATGACGAGCGAGGCGGACGCGCTGAAGGAGCTGAAGGGCGAGGTGATCATCAACCGGGACCTTTCGCACGCGAACATCATCAAGACGTTCGACTTCGTGACGAATGGCCGCGCGGCCGCCATTTCGATGGAGTACGTGAGCGGCACCAACCTCCACAAGCTGAAGGCGCAGCGGCCGGACAAGTTCTTCGACGTCGAGGACATCAGCAGGTGGATGGTCATGCTGTGCGACGCGATGCACTACGCCCATCAGCAGAAGGTGGTTCACAGGGACATCAAGCCGGCCAACCTGATGATCAACGAACGCGGCGAGCTGAAGGTCGGGGACTTCGGGATCGGCCGGACGGTTGCCGACACGGTGAACCGGGTGACCAAGAATTACACCGGTGGGACCCCCCCGTTCATGAGCCCCCAGCAGACGATGGGCGAGAAGGCCTCGCAGCTCGACGACATCTACAGCATCGGGGCGACGATATATGACCTGCTGACCGGCGATCCGCCCTTTTTCAGGGGCGCGATACGGGAGCAGGCACTTGCGAAGGTGCCGCCGAGCATGACATTGAGGCGCAAGGAGTTGGGGCGCTCGGGCAAGCCGATACCGGCGAAGTGGGAAGCGGCGGTTGCAGCCTGCCTCTCGAAGGAACCCGCCCAAAGGCCGGCAACGGCGCTGGCGCTTAAGGAAATGCTCGAGCTCGGCGGCGCCGCGGGTCCGAGGAGCGGCGCGTCCTCGCGCGGCCCGAAACTGGCGGCCTCGGCCGCCGCGCTGCTTTGCGCGGCCTTGCTGGCCGTCTGGTACGGGTACCGGAGGCCCGTGGCGCAGGGAACCGCCGCTCCCGCCGCGTCCCAGGCGGCTCCTGCCGCACCTCAGGCCAGGGCTCCGGCCCCGGATGCGGGGGCGAAGCCCGCGGAGGTCGCGGCCGCCCAGGAGGTCCCGGCGCGGACGCCGGTCGAGGACCTGCTCGATTCGGGCAAGATCACCCGGGACGAGGGCACCGCTCTCAACAATGCGATGCGCGGGGTCGACGCCTATGAGAGGGGATTGGCCACCCGTGTCGCCATCGAGCACAGCCTGACCCCGGCCCTGTGGCGCAGCTTCTCGACGCTGGTGCCTCCTGCCGACGAGATCACGGCGAAGCTTCGGCCGCTCCTCGCGACCGGAATCATCCGCGAGCCGGAATTCGGCTGGCTGCACGACGCCCTGGCGGGCCAGAAGGGCGACATGGAAAAGCTGCTCGCGCGCCAGGTGGTCGAGGAGAAGACCCTGCCCGCGGATCAGTGGCGCAAGCAGACCGAGCTCTACCCGCAGGCGAGGCTCGATCCGCTGATGGAGAAGATCAAGCCGCTGATCGCGGCGGCGACCCTTTCGCCGGCGGAGGGCCAGTGGCTGCGCGCGGCGCTGGCCGGCGAGAAGGATAACGCCGAGAAGTCCCTGGCGGCGCTTCTGGTCGACCAGAAGGTGGTGACGCCGGGGCAGTGGCGCGCCAGGACCCATTTCTCCTATTCCCTGAAGGCCGGCGCGCCCATCGACCCCGAGCACCTTCCGGCCGCCATAGACCTCCCGATGAGCCCGACGGTCACGATGCGCCTGCTGCGGATCGACAAGGGAATGTTCCTGAGCGGCTCGCCCAAGGAGGAGATCGGGCGCCGGCCCAACGAGCAGCTTCCCGCGGAGGTCGCGATCACGAGCCCCTTCTACATCGGCATCTACGAGGTGACCCAGGCGGACTACATGAGCCTGATGCCGCGCAACCCGAGCTTCTGGCGGGGCCACCCGAACTGGCCGATCGACCAGGTGGACTGGCAGTCCATCGCCGGCACAGACGGGTTCCTCGCAAGGCTCAATGTCATCCTCGTGGGCCTGTACGGAGGGGCGCTAGTGGCCGACCTCCCGACAGAGGATGAATGGGAGTACGCGTGCCGGGCCGGCACGACCTCGTCCTTCAACAACGGCAAGAACATCACCGATCTGGACAGCGACCCGGGGCTCGACCCCCTGGCCAACTACAACCGGGACACCAACGGCTCGCCGAGCCCGGTGGGCTCCTACGCGCCCAACCAGTGGGGACTCTACGACATGCACGGCAACGTCGGCGAATGGTGCAAGGACCGCTACCAGCGCGGCGGCTCCTGGCAGTCCAACGCCGCGAGCTGCCGCGCGGCGTGGCGGACACAGATCAGCGCGGAGGCGCCCCCCTCAAACCAAGTCGGATTCAGGCTCGTCCTGCGTTACAAGGCCCCCGCCGAAGCGCCGGCGCAGCAGTAGCTAGCCCCTGCGCTCCTGCTTGCGCCGCTCGGTGGCGCTCAGGACGCGCTTGCGAAGCCTGAGGTTCTTGGGCGTCACCTCGACGAATTCGTCGGCGGCGATGTACTCTATCGCGCGCTCGAGCGAAAGCTTCGTCGGGGGCGTCAGCTGGATGCCCTTGCCCTCGCCCTGGGAGCGAAAGTTCGTGAGCTGCTTCGCCCGCACGGCATTGACAGAGATGTCCTCGTTGCGGGGGTTCTCCCCGACGATCATCCCCTCGTAGACCTCCTCGCCGGGGCCGACGAAGAGCTTGCCGCGCTCCTGCACGCCCTCAAGCGCGTAGGCCGTCGTCGTGCCGGGCTCGGTCGCAAGGATTGTCCCCGTCAGGCGGGTGAGGACCTCGCCGGCGTAGGGGGCATACTCCTTGAAGAGATGGCTCATGACACCGCGCCCGCTCGTCGCGTTGACGACGTCGATCTCGAAGCCAATCAGGCCCCGGGTCGTGATGGTGGCCTCGATCATCGTGGAGTGGGAGAGCTTCTCCATGTTGGTCATCAGGCCCTTGCGATTCGCCAGATTCTGGACGATGGAGCCGACGCACTCGTCGGGGACCTCTATCCAGAGCGTCTCGAACGGCTCGAGGCGCTGGCCGTTCTCATTCCTCTCGATCACGGTCGGACGGGATACGAGGAGCTCGAAGCCCTCGCGGCGCATCGTTTCCACGAGGACGGCGATCTGCATCGCGCCGCGCGCCTTCACGTTGTAGACGCCCGCGGAATCGGTGTCCTCGACCTTGATGGAGACATTCGTCTTCAGCTCCCGGAAGAGCCTGTCGCGCAGCTGGCGGGACGTGACGAGCTTGCCCTCGCGCCCCACAAGCGGCCCGTCGTTAACGCAGAACTGCATCTCGAGCGTCGGCGGGTCGATCTGGCTGAAGGGCAGGGCATGCTGCTCCTCGCTCGCCGCGATCGTGTCGCCGATGTCGATGTCCTCGAAACCCGACAGGCCGACGATGTTTCCCGCGGAGCCGGTCTCGGTCTCGACGGTGCCGAGGCCCGTGAACTCGCTCACCTTGGTGATCTTGGCCCGGGTCTTCTTGCCGTCGGAATGGCGTATGACATAGACCGTGTCGCCGAGCCTTGCCGTTCCTCCCAGGATCTTGCCGACGGCGATCCTCCCAACGTAGTCGCTCCAGTCGATGTTCGAGACAAGCATGTGGAAGGGCTCGTCCGGCTTGGCGAACGGGGGAGGGACATGGTCGAGGATCGTCTGGAAGAGCGGGGACATGTCCTTCCTCTCCTCGCCAAGGTGGTACATCATGTACCCGTCGCGGCCGGAGCCGTAGACGACCGGCGCATCGAACTGCTCCTCGGTCGCGTTCAGCTCGAGGAGGAGCTCCTGGACCTTGTCGTACATCTTCCTCGGCTCAGAGTTCTCTCGGTCGATCTTGTTGATGACGATGACCACCTTGAGGCCGTGCGCCAGGGCCTTGCGCAGCACGAAGCGCGTCTGGGCCTGGGGCCCGTCGTACGCGTCGACGAGAAGGAGGACGCCGTCGACCATCCTCAGCGCGCGCTCCACCTCGCCGCCAAAGTCGGCGTGCCCGGGGGTGTCCACGATGTTGATCGTCTTGTCCTTCCAGTGGACCGAGGTGTTCTTCGCCTTGATCGTGATCCCCTTCTCCTTCTCGAGGTCCATGGAGTCCATGGCGCGCTCCTCGACCTGCTGGTTGGCGCGGTAAACCCCGCCCTCCTTTAGCAGCTTGTCGACAAGGGTCGTCTTGCCGTGGTCGACGTGTGCTATGATGGCGATGTTACGTATGTTCTGGTTCATTTCGCTGCAGGTCTGCAATTTTGAAAAAGAGCGCAATCCTGCCACCTGCCCGCGCTGAACGCAAGGGCTATCGGGTACGCGGCGCCGCCCGCGCCTCAACCCCAGCGAAATCCATACAAAAATAAGGCCCCGGAACCTTCCGGTTCCGGGGCCAAATTTGGGGGTGGGCGCTCGCCACGCGCTCTTTCCCATCAC